>NZ_JBHSPR010000032.1:91278-379216 GCF_042658085.1 Plantactinospora solaniradicis
CGGGTGCGGTAGGCCCAGCAGGTCCGCCGTGGTCCGGCCCGGACCGGCCAGCGCGTTGAGGGCGTCGGCGATCTTCTTCTCCTCGTACCGAAAATGCGTCTCCAATACGGCCTCCAGGCCCTCCAACTCGGCGCGTACCCGCATCGCCCGATCCGGATCCGGTTCCGGACCGAGGCCGTTGAGCAGGTCGGTCAGGTTACCCAGGATCTCGGCCAGGATCTGGTGATCGCGCTCCAACTCCGCCAGCACGGGGCGCAACGGCGGAAACTGTTCCGCCAGGGCGGGGAACGCCCCGCCGTCCTCGCCGGTGTGATGTCGGGTCAATGCCGAACAGAAGGCCAGGCAGTGCACGGGCAACGCCGCTGCCGAAATGGCCCGACCGCCCAGCGTCCCGCCGTCAAGATGGGAGTCGACATCCTCGCGGAGCCGGGCGAACTCCTCGCGGAGCCAGATGTGGATCTCGATCAACTGATTGCCGAACGCCAGAATCCGGTCGTCCGATCCGGTGGTTGACACCATGAAAACCCTTGCTGTACCGCGCCTCCATGCCCTCGGTGGTCTTCGTGCCGGGTACACCGCGACGCTGCGGACGAGTTTACCCACGCGCCAGCCGGGATGATGGAACGATGTCGACGGAGTCATCAGCCGGCGAGGCACGCGATGACGGCAGCCGGAGCGCGGGTCGTCAGCGGCGAGCTTTGTGGATCGTCTGGCGTCAGGACGACAACGGCAACCAGTTCGAGGTCGCTCGGCACGAGCGTCGCGCCGACGCAGACGCCCTGGCCGCCACGATGGAGGCTCGCGGACACAAGCAGACGTACTGGGTCGCCGCCGCGGCCGACGCCTGATCACCCGGCAGGAGCGCGCCGGTGATCGTGCTCTCGGCCCTCGCCCGCGTGCCGGAGAGCGTCGTCATGGCTCGGGCGGCCGCGTACCGCTACTGTTCCGTGACGCGTCCACCCTCGGCAACGCCTGTCCCGGCGGCCTCGGGGACCCTCGTACCGGCGGCGTTCGGGCCGGGCACCGGCTGGATCGCCCGGGTCAGCGGTCCGGGGTGTCGACCGGGGCCATCACCCGCAACGCATTCGCGTCGAGCCCGATCTGGACCGGGGTCTGTCCGCACACCTCACCGTCGACCTCGACCGGTGCCGGCCGGTCGGTCTCCACCCAGAGCTCCCCGGTGGCGAGGAACGGCTCGTCGCCGAGGGTGCGGCGGTGGCCGGTCGCCGCGTTCCGGGCCGTGTCGCGCAGCAGGTCCCGGCGCGCCGGGCCGCCCACCGGGTACGCCACCAGCAGCCGGTCGTCGGCGTTCGCGTCCGCCGTGATCGGTCGACCGGCGTGGAAGCCGCCGTTGGCGACGTACAGCTGATGGGTCAGGAACTCCCGCGTCTGCCCGTCGGCCCGCACCGTCATGCGCACCGGGCGGTGCCGGGGCAGCAGCGCCAGGGCGGTGACCGGGTACGCGAGCCGGCCGGTGACCCGCTTGAGTCGCGGCGGCGCCACCAGCATCACCTCGGCCGACAGGCCGATGCCGACGTGGTTGGCGAACGGCATCCCACCGGCGATCCCGAGGTCGACGTCGATCACCTTGCCGTCGGCGAGGGTGGCGATGGCCGCGTCGATGTCGAGCGGAACGCCGACGGTCCGGGCGAAGTTGTTGGTGGTGCCCAGCGGCAACAGGCCGAGCGCGATGTCGCGATGGGCGAGCAGCCGCGCGGCGGCGCCGATCGTGCCGTCCCCGCCACCGACGACGAGCAGGTCCGGTCCCAACTCGGCGGCGACCGCCAGGCTCACTTCGAGTTCTCCCGGCCGATCGACCGGATACGCCCCGAGCAGGGTGAAGCCGGCCGCCGCCAGCCGTGACCGGACGCCGGTGTAGAGCCGGCGGCCCCGGCGAGAGCGGGCGTTGACGACGAGCGCCGCCCGGCGTTGCTGCCGGATGGCCTCGCCCAACTCCTGCTTTGTCCGCATGGGCCCAGACCCTATCGCCAGCCGCCCGCCGGTCGGCACGACGTGGGACGCCCTGACTGCGGCCCGCCGCCGACCGGACATCGGGCGGTCACGAGGAATTCGGGGTGAGCAGGTAGTCGTCGGATTCGGGGCTCCAGCGCAGTTGGACCGCGCCGCTGGTCGCGGCGGCCTTGCAGAACTGGAGGAAGGTGCGGTAGCCGAGCTTCTTCTCGCTGAAGTCGGGCCGGGCCCGCCGAAGCTGGTTCTTGAGGCCGGACAGCGCCACCGCACCCTCCTTGCCGGCCAGGTCCACCACCACGGAGCGAAGGAGTCCGAACGCCACCTCCCGATCACCGTGCTCGGGCAGTGACACCTCGGGATCGCCCTTGGCCGGTCCCTCGGTCAGCTCGATCACGTTGTGCTCGGCGAGGTACCGCAGAAGCTCGCCGAAGGCGCGGAATCCGTAGTTGGACTCGCTGAACGTCGGGTCCTTCCGCAGCAGGGTCCGCTTCAGCGTCGAGGCGGTCACCGCACCGCCGGAACTGCCCTGGAGGCCAGCCACGGTCTGGGCCACGAGGACGGCGAGCGTATCGACGTCGCGCACGGGTTCCTCGACCGCCGGCAACGGCTCCGGCTCCTGCTCCACCTGCTGCGGCTCCGGGCCCGTCGGTCGGGCCGGACGGCCCCGCCGACCCCGTGCGGAGGGGACGTCGACGCCCTCGAGGCGGTCGTAGTACAGGAACTCGTCGCACGCGGGCGGGAGCAGCGCCGAGGTCGAGTTCTCGACGCCGACCCCGATGACCCGCTTGTTGAGTTCGCGAAGCTTGTGGACCAGTGGCGTGAAGTCACTGTCACCGGTGCAGATCACGAACGTCGAGATGTAACCGCGTTCGAAGGCGAGTTCCACGGCGTCGACCGCCATCTTGATGTCGGCGGCGTTCTTGCGCGAGGCACCCATCCGCTGAGGTATCTCGATGAGTTCCACGTGGGACCGGGTGAGCATCCGCCGGTCCTCGTCAAAGTACGACCAGTCGGCGTACGCCCGCCGCGCGATCACCCGCCCCCGCTCGGCGAGGGCGTCGGCGATCGGGCGGAAGTCGAAGCCCATTCCGCCGAGGTGGTCGCGCGCCCCCAACGCGAGGTTCTCGTAGTCGAGGAACAGGGCAATGCGGTCTTCTTGATCCACGCGCGTCAGCCTACGCCCGGCTCGGTGCCGTGGCCGATGACATCGGCTCGGGGGCGCCGGGCGCGTCCCGCCGCAGGGTCACGGGAGTTGGCGGGCCCGGTCGACGATGGCGATCCTGGTCCGGGCGACCTCGCCCACCACCTCGTTCACCTCGGGCCTCGGGCCGGGCGGCGGCCACAGGTGCTGCCCGGACGTGGCCGGCGTCGGTTCCCGGGAACTCACTTTCACTTCCCGGGCGCCGAGATACTCGTGGGTCTTCGCATCGAAGATCAACTCCGTTCGGAAACCGTCGGCCGTCATCGCGACGGCGACGCCACGCCGACCGGCCGGATCCACCGCGTTCGGCAGCACGACAACACCAGGAATGGTCGCGGTCGCCTCGAAGAGCGCGGCCAGCGACCGCGGGGGAACGTACCCCTCCTGGATGAGGTCGCCGACCCGCCGGAACATCCACGGGTCGAGCGGGCTGTCGTCCGGACCGTTCGCCGCCAGGTACGCCCGCATCCCGTCCCGGTCGGTCGGAAGGTTGTCCAGGTACGCCGGCACGCAGCCAGGCCCCGACTCGCGACAGGACGCCTCCAATGGAAGGTGCAGGTCCGGCCGGCCCTGGTGCCCCGGGTCGTAGGCCTTCTCGTCGAGCCAGCCGTCCCGGGTACCGTCCACCGAGGTCCATGATTGCCGGTGCTTGCGAACGGGCGGAATGTACCTGCCGTCGGCGTCGTATCCGTGGAACGCGACGACGGACTCGACGTACACGAACTGATCGGATCGGGGGGTGACGGCCGGCGTCTGCCGGGCCTGCGCGGCCGCCAGCCGCAGCACCGTGCCGGCGTCGAGCGTCGACACCGGCGGACCGGCGACGTCCGATCCCGCGACGTCCGATCCCACGACGTCCGATCCCGCGATGCCGTGCCCGACGGCCACCAGTCCGACCGCCAGGGCGAGCACCAGACCGCCGGCCGGCACCAGCTGCCAACTCCAGCCGGCCGCCGGCCATGCCCGCCGGGTACGGCTGACCAGAGCCGGCACCGGCGGAGCGGCCTCGGTGAGCAGCCGGGCCCTGGCCCTGGCCATCGCCTCGGGGTGGGCCGGCGCCAGTTCGGCCCGGAACTCCGTCATCAGGTCAAGGTCATTCATCGTCGATCCTCTTCAGCAGGTCCAACTCGGGGTGGTCGCGAAGCGCCTCGCGGATGCGGCGGCGGGCGCTGTGCAGGCGGGACCGGACCGTCCCGACCGGGATGTCGAGGGCCCGCGCGACCTCCGGATAGCTCAACTGCGCCTGGCCGACGAGGGTCAGTACCTCCCGCTCCCGTACCGACAGTCGGGCGAGGACGGCCGCGAGCTTGCGGACGTGGTCCTCGGCGTCGATCCGGGACAGCACCCGGTCGGTGTCGCCGTCCAACACCGGGTCGACCCCGGTACGGGCCAGCGCCCGGTACTGGCGTACCTCGGTGCGCTGCTCCCGGCGCAGCAGGTTGGCGGCGATCCCGTAGAGCCAGGGGCGGGCGTCGGGCAGCGAGACGTCATACCGTCCCCGGTTCCGGAACGCCACCAGAAACGTCTCGGCCGCGAGGTCGTCGGCGAGTGAACGGCCGATCCGACGCGCCAGATACCGGTGGATCGCCTCGGCGTGCCGGTCGAAGATCCCGGCGAAGCGTTCCGGCTCGGTCCAGGAGGAGCGGATCAGCTCGTGGTCGCCGGCCGTGCTGGTCACCGCTGCGACCTGCGCGGTGCCGGCCGTCACCGTCGACCGGGCGGCCACGCCGCAGTCCGTTCGCCGACCGCCCCGACGCGTGGTGGGTCTGTCATTGGCTCTCCCCGCGAGGTGTAGGAACCTGTCACCCGTTCTTGCCCGATCGGGCCGGAGCGGTTCGGTTCGGCTCTCCGGGCGGCAGTCGACCGCGCCTGCGGCCAGTTGACCGTGCCTCAGGTCAGGGGCAGCCCGCGTCGTTTCACCAGCGGCAGGTACACCTCGTCGACGATCTCGACGATGGTGGCGTCCGGCACGCTCCTGATGCCTCGGGTGAGGTATTCGTTGCGGAGCAGGTTGATGGCTACGGTGGCGACTCGCGGGTGCAGTGCCTCGGGGTGAGCCTCGCCGCGTGCGACGGCCCGTCCCAGGATGGCCAGCCAGGTACCCACGTTGGCGTCGGCGGTCTGCTCGTGCAAGGCGGCCAGGAGCGCGGGATCGTCGGCGACGCTCGCCAGCAGGCTGTGCAGGATCTTGCCGCGCGGCGAGGCCGCGTCGCTGTTCAACCGGCGCAGCAGGTCCAGCACATCGCCGCGCAGCTCGCCGGTGTCCGACGGCCGCACGTCGGAGTCGACGAGTTGCCGGTAGGCGGCGACGCTGAGGGCCGCACGGCTCGGCCAACGGCGGTAGATCGCGTTCTTGTTGGTGCCGGCCCGCCGCGCGACCGCGTCCATGGTCAGGTCGCGGTATCCGGAGTCGACGAGTTCGTCCGCCGCCGCACGCAGGATCGCCTGCTCCAGCTCGGTTCCACGCCGCCGCGTCGCGGGCGGCGGGGACTGTGGTGAAACGTCCGCAGCCATGGGCGCCTCCTTGAGGGTACTGATGGTACCCCAGAACATCCCCACACTCGCGCTTCCACCTCGACATAGGGTACGGTCGGTACCCTAAATGCGGCTGCGCGGTACACCCGCGCGGGACCATCGGGAGCGATACATGCGAGGCAAGGGCATCACCTACGACACCGGCTTCCTCGTGGGCGGATCGAGCACCCACGAACCCTTCGAGCCCGACGTCGTCAAGCGCGAGATGCGCGTGATCCGCGAGGATCTGCACTGCACGACGGTGCGCGTCACAGGAGGCGACCCAGAGCGGCTGGAGATCGCCGCCCAACACGCCGCCGACGCCGGCCTGGAAGTCTGGTTCTCCCCGTTCCCGAACGACCTCGACACCGGGCAACTGCTCGCCCTGCTCGCCGACTGCGCCGAGCGGGCCGAACGGCTACGCCGCACGGGAGCCGACGTCGTCATGGTCACCGGCGCGGAACTGACCCTTGTTGCCAAGGGCTTCCTGCCCGGCGACACCCTCGCCGACCGGATCGCCCTGATCACCACCGACCCGGCACGCGCACGGGAGGCGATGGTCCAGGCGCCCGCCGCGCTCAACGCGTTCCTCCGCGAGGCCGTGTCCGTCGTCCGGGAACGGTTCGGCGGCAAGGTCACGTACGCCTCGCTGCCATCCGAAACCGTCGACTGGACACCATTCGACTTCGTCTCGGCCGACGCCTACAAGTCCGTCGAGATCGCCGACCAGTACCTCGACGGCATCCGTGCCCTGCTCGCCCACGGCAAACCCGTGGCGATCACCGAATTCGGCTGCACCACCCACCGCGGCGCGGCCGACCTGGGCGCACGAGGGATGTTCATCGTCGAGTGGGACGGCGCCGGAGCCGTCCGGTTGACCGGCGACTACCTGCGCGACGAGGAGGAGCAGGCCGCCTACCTGGAGGAACTCCTGGACATCTTCACCGCCGAAGGCGTCGACACTGCCTTCTGGTGCACCTTCGCCGCCTACAACCTGCCGCACCGCGACACGGGCGATTCCCGCGACGACCTCGACATCGCCTCCTACGGACTCGTGAAGGTGCTGGAGCACGGCCACGGCGAGACCTATCCGGACATGGGTTGGGAACCGAAGAAGGCCTTCACCGCTCTCGCCCGCCATTACGCCACCTGACGAGAGCCACCGGATCAGCCGGCGACAGAGTGCCGTGGAGTCGATCGAGGGCGGCACGCTGCGCCGTGCTGAGCCGGAGGACCGGCGGCCCTCACGTCTCCCGAAGCACGGCACAGCCGCCGGCCGGCAGCACCACGGACTCACCCCGTACCCCGGTCAACAGGTCCACTCCGGACGCCGGCACGGTCACCGCGGCGTCGGTGTGGTTCAACAGGAACAACCAGCTCTCCCCGGCGGCACGCCGCCGAACCGCCTCCACCCCGTCCGGCGCCGCCGGGCAGGTCGGTGCGACACCGGCCGCCCCGGCGGCACCGGCCAGCAGTTCGCGGTACCCGGCGTCGCCCGGCCGGGTCGAGACGTACCAGGCCACTCCGTCGCCGTACCGGTGCCGGGTCACCGCCGGCTGCCCGTCCAGCACCCCGCCGACGTACGTCAGCACGGGCTCGGCGCCGGTCAGCCGGACCGTCTCGGACCAGAGCCGGCCAGTCGTGGTGCCGTCGGACAGTGGCAGCCGCTGCGCGGCGTCGAGCGGGTGGAACTCCTCGACCCGGATCCCGAGCAGGTCGCGGAAGGCACCGGGATAGCCGCCCGGGCGTACCCGGGCGTGTTCGTCGGCGATCCCGCTGAAGTAGCCGACCACCAGGTGACCACCGGCCGCCACGTAGTCGCGCACCTGCCCGGCGTACGCGTCCGAGACCAGGTAGAGCGCCGGCAGCACCAGCAGGGCGTACCCGGAAAGATCGTCACCGGGGGCGACGACGTCGACGCCGTAGCCGGCCCGCCACAGGCACCGGTGCGCCGCCGACACCTCGGCCAGGTAGTCGAGCTGCTCCGACGGCAGTGCCGTGGCCTGCATCGCCCACCAGCAGGCCGCGTCCCAGGCGATCGCCACCTGCGCCTGGACCACTCCGCTGTCCGCCTCGGCCAGCCGTTCGAGGGTCGCGCCGAGCGCCACCGCCTCGGTGAACGCCCGGGTCTGCGGGCCGGCGTGCGGCAGCAGCGCGGAGTGGAAGAGTTCCGCGCCGCCGCGCGAGGCCCGCCACTGGAAGAACATCGCCCCCCGGGAGCCCCGCGCGACGTGGGCCAGGCTGTGCCGGATCATCCGGCCCGGCTCCTTGGCGTGCATCCGGCCGGGCGTGAGGACCAGGTTCGGCGCGCTCTCCATCAACAGCCAGGCCGGTCCGCCGGTGGCCCGCCGGCCCCACGACCGGGCCAGGTCGGCGGCGAACGCGGTCTGCTCCTCCGCGCCCGGTCCGGCCTCGGCCGGGTAGTGGTCGACCGCCACCAGGTCCACCTCGGTCGACCACCGGGTGTGGTCCACCGGAACCCATCCGCCGAGTACGTAGTTGGTGGTCACCGGCACGTCCGGGGTGACCGCGCGGAGCAGGTCGCGCTGCTCGACGTACGCCCCGAGGAGTTCGTCGGAGACGAACCGGCGGAAGTCCAGCAGTTGGCTGGGATTGCCGAGGTACTGGGTGGCCCGGGGCGGCCGGATCTGCTCCCACTCCGAGTAGAACTGGCTCCAGAAGCTGCCGGTCCACGCCTCGTTCAGCCGGTCCAGATCGATGTAGCGCGCCCGCAGCCAGCTCCGGAACGCGGCGGCGACGTGTTCACAGTGACACGTCGTGCCGTACTCGTTGTGCACGTGCCAGAGCGCGAGCGCCGGATGGTCGCGGTACCGACCGGCCAGTGCGGACGCGATCTTACGGGCCGCCGCCCGGTACGCCGGGGCGCTGACGCAGTAGGTGTCCCGGCTGCCGTGACTGAGCCGGACCCCGTCGGCGGTGACCGGCAGCCCCTCCGGGTGCCGCAGCGAGAACCACGGCGGCGGGGACGCGGTGGGCGTCGCCAGCGCCACCCGGATGCCACCGGAGTGCAACAGGTCCAGCACCCGGTCCAGCCACTCGAAGTCGTACCGGCCCAGCTGCGGTTCCAGCCGCGACCAGGCGAAGACCCCGACGGTGACCAGGTTGACCCGGGCCCGGCGCATCAGCTCGACGTCGGCGGGCCAGAGTTCCGGCGGCCACTGCTCCGGGTTGTAGTCCCCGCCGTAGCAGAGCCCGGCCAGTCCCTTGGGCCAACGCACCCGCCACGCCCCTTCCGCCGCGCCCCGCCGCTTCCCACCGCGCCCCGCTCTCGGTCGCTCCCGGTCCCCCCTCGGTCGCCCCGGAATCGCTGGCCTTTGTTGGAACTCCAGCCAAAGTAGGGCGGGTCGGATCTCCCTGTCAACGGAATCGTCTCGACCCAGGACCCAACGACTGTCAACGCGGCGATCACATCGACTCCGCTCACGACGTTGACAGTTTGTTGGGTCACCAAAGAAACTAATAAGAGCCCGCCGGGTGTCACGGTCACCGCCGCCGACAGCCGCGCCGGTCCGCACCCGGGAGCCGAGGAGACCGAATGCCGTACCGACCGCCCCTGGTCCCGCACGAGACGTTCGTCGCCGACCCGCCCGAGCTACCGGTCCGGGCGCCGGGCGAGCACGGACTCTCCGCGCTGACCCGGGCCGAGGTACTCAGCGCGGACGGCCAGGGCGTGACGCTCAAGGCGGGCACCTCGGACGGCGGCTCGCTCGCGGTCCGGATCACCGCCGCCGCGGAGGGCGTGATCCGGGTACGCCTCAGCGAGGACCCGATGGCCCGGGGCCGAACCACCCGCGCCCTGCCCCTGGTGCACCCCCAGCCGTACCAGGCCGAGGTACGGGTGGAGACCGACCGGGTACGCATCGACGCCGGCGCCGTCGTCGCGGAACTGCGCCTCGACCCCTGGCACCTGCGCTTCGTCGACCCCTCCGGGGCTGAACTGGTCAGCCAGAGCCGCGGCGAGCAGGACATCAGCGGACGGCTCCGGACGCTGCCGTTCGGCCGCTCGCTGGTCGACGGCACGGTGGCCGCCTACCACGAGAGTTTCGTCGCCCCCGGCGACGAGCGGTTCGTCGGCCTCGGCGAGAAGTTCACCCCGCTCGACAAGCGCGGCCAGCGGGCGCTGATGTGGAACTTCGACGCCTTCGGCAGCGAGTCCGACCGCTCGCACAAGAACATCCCGCTCTACCTGTCCAGCCGGGGCTACGGAGTGCTGGTCGACAGCGGCATGCCGGTCGAGTTCGACATCTGCCAGTCCACGCACAGCTGCGTACAGATCCTGGTACCGGACGACCTGATCGACTACTACGTACTCGCCGGCCCGACCCCGCCGGAGATCCTGGGCCGGTACGACCGGCTGACCAGCCGGCCGGCGCTGCCGCCGAAGTGGGCCTTCGGCACCTGGATCTCGTCCGGCTTCTTCCGGGACAGCCAGCAGCGGGTGCTGGAGCGGGCCCGACAGATCCGGGACCGTGGCATCCCCTGCGACGTGCTGCACCTGGACTGCTACTGGCAGGTCGCCGGGGCCTGGTCGGACCTGCGCTGGGACGCCGAACAGTTCCCCGACCCGACCGGCATGCTGGCCACCCTGGCCGAACAGGGCTTCAAGGTCAGCCTCTGGATGAACCCGTACGTGATGACCGGCAGCCCGCTGTTCGCCGACGCGGCGGAGGCCGGCTACTTCCTGCGTCGGCCGGACGGCTCGGTCTACGTCGCCGACACCTGGCACGGCAGCCATCCGGCCGGCGGGATCGTCGACTTCACCAATCCGGCGGCGGCCGACTGGTTCGCCAGCCTGCTCCGTCCGCTGCTGGAGCAGGGTGTCAGCGTCTTCAAGACCGACTTCGCCGAGGGCGTACCGGCCGACTCCGTGGCGTACAACGGGATGACCGGCGTCGAGTTGCACAACGTCTACGCGCTGCTCTTCAACGACGTCGTATCGGCGACCACCCAGCAGGTCGCCGGGCACGGCACGGTGTGGGCCCGGTCGTCGTACCTGGGTGGGCAGCGGCACTCGGCGCAGTGGAGCGGGGACGTCAACGCGACGTACCCGGCGATGGCCAGCACACTGCGCGGCGGGCTCAGCCACGGACTCTCCGGGGTGCCGTTCTGGAGCCACGACACCGGCGGGTTCCACGGCACTCCATCACCGGATCTCTACGTACGCTGGGCCCAGTTCGGCGCACTGTCCCCGCTGATCCGGTTCCACGGCACCACCAGCCGGCTGCCCTGGGACTTCCCCGCCGGCGCCGAGCGGGACGCGGTCGACGCGCTCCGGCTGCGGTACCGGCTGATGGCGTACCTCTACTCGGCCGCCGTGGTGGCGGCCCGGACCGGTGCACCGATGATGCGGGCCCTGCTGGTCGACTCCCCCGACGACCCGGCCGCCTGGACGGCCGAGTTGGAGTACCGCCTCGGGCCGGACCTGCTGGTCGCCCCGATGACGAACCCGGAGGGGCGCCGGCACGTGTACCTTCCGGCCGGCGACTGGGTGGACTTCTGGACCGGCGAGGTACACCCGGGCGGCCGGCACCTGCTGGTACGCCGGCCGCTGCGCCAGGTCCCGCTCTTCGTCCGGTTCGGCGCGCTGATCCCGGTGCTGCCGCCGGCCGACCGGGTCGGCGACGCGCCCTTCTCCGACGTCACCGTGCTGAGCTGGGGCGCGACCGATGCCAGCACGGTGGTGCACGACGTCGACGGCGACACGACGATCCGGGCCAGCCGGTCCGGGAACGAGTTCCGGGTCGAGGCCGACGGGCCGCTGTCGATAAGTGGAATCGCCCTCGCCCGGGTGGACGGAGCCCGGCTTCCGGTTCGGCTGCTGCTCGGCGGCGCCGAAGCGGTGCCGGTGCTCCTGGATGGACTACCCACCGTGCGGGGTTGAAGGTCGGGGCGGGGTGCCCAGGTGGGGGGCGCCCCGTCCCCCTTCAAGGTCGCGCCGGTCTCGGCGTACCTCCACCTGGTCAGGCGGCCGGAGTTGCCGCGACGGCGATCGGATCACGCTCCGCCGGTCCGGCGTCGGGCCAGCGACGGGGCTGCCGCAGCACGGTGAGCGCGACGACGAAGGCGGCGACGACCAGCCCGATGGCGACCGTGAAGGCCAACCGGTAGCCGCCGGTCAGCGCCGCCGCCTCGGTCCCGCCGGCCGCGAGCAGGTCCCCGGTCCGGGACGCCGCGAGCGTGGCGAGCACCGCGACGCCGAGGGCCATCCCGATCTGCTGGGTCGTGTTGAACACCCCGGAGGCG
This sequence comes from Plantactinospora solaniradicis, assembly GCF_042658085.1. Taxonomy (NCBI): domain Bacteria; kingdom Bacillati; phylum Actinomycetota; class Actinomycetes; order Micromonosporales; family Micromonosporaceae; genus Plantactinospora; species Plantactinospora solaniradicis. Next base: position 103,229 of record NZ_JBHSPR010000032.1, read on the forward strand.
AGCCCGGCGTCGTCCTCGCGGGCGCCGGACATCCCGAGACTGGTCAACGCCGGGAGGGCGAGGCCGAAGCCGGCGGTGAGCAGCATGACCGGCAGCAGGTCCGTCAGGTAGTTCGCCTCCACCGGGATCCGCGCCAGCAGCCCGAACACCCCGGCCAGCAGCACGAGCCCGACCAGCAGGACGGTGCGCTCGCCGAACCGCGCGTTGAGCCGGGCGGAGACGCCGAGCGACACCGCGCCGATCACCACGGCCGCGGGCAGCATCGCCAGGCCGGTCCGGGCGGCGCCGTAGTCGAGCACCTTCTGCAGGTAGAGCGCGACCAGGATCTGGAACGCGAAGCAGGCCGCGACCATCAGGATCTGCACCAGGTTGGCCCCGGCGACGCTGCGGGACCGGAAGATCCGTAGCGGCAGGAGTGGGCTCGCCGCGGTGGCCTGTCGGACGACGAACGCGACGAGCAGGATCACGGCGAGCGCGCCGAGCCCCAGGGTGGCGGCCGAGGTCGCGCCGCGCGTCTCGACGTTGACGACGGTGTAGATGCCCAGCATCAGCCCGGCGGTGACCAGCAGCGCGCCGAGTACGTCGGCACCGGCCGCGAGGCCGAGCCCCCGGTCCCTCGGCAGCACGGGACGGGCGACCGCGAGTGCCGCCAGCCCGATCGGCAGGTTGATGAAGAAGATCCAGTGCCAGCTGAACGCGTCGGTGAGCACGCCGCCGAGCACCGATCCGAGGGTCGCGCCGGCGGCGCCGGTGAAGCTGAAGACAGCGATCGCCGTCCCCCGCTCCCGGGGCTCGACGAAGAGCGTCACCAGGATGCCCAGGCTGACGGCGGTGGCCGCCGCGCTGCCGACGCCCTGGAGGAAGCGGGCGATGATCAGTACCGCCGGGGAACCGGCCACGCCTGCCAGGAGTGAGGCGGCGGTGAACAGGGCCGTGCCGGCCAGGAACAGCCGCTTGCGGCCGAGCAGGTCGCCGAGGCGTCCGGCCAGCAGCAGCAGGCTGCCGAAGGCGATCAGGTAGGCGTTCACGACCCAGCTGAGGCCGACGGAGGAGAAGCCCAGGTCGCGCTGGATTGCCGGCATCGCCACGGTCACGATGCTGCCGTCGAGGATGGTCATCAACATCGCCGAGGCGATCACCCCGAGGGCGACCCACCGGGAGCGGGGTGCCGAAGAAGCGGAGGTAACGGACATTCTGTCCTCCTGTCGAGCGGACTGACAGAAGGACCGTACCAAATAGTTTTGATGCAGACTATCTGTCTGCGATCTAGCTCTCCCGCTGCCGGGCCCGGCGTACCGGGGCAGGCGTCTCGACCGGCGCCGCGAGATGCCCGGTCACCAGGCGTTCCATCACCCGCAGGAAGACGACCCGCTCGTCCGGGGACATCGTCGCCAACGCCTCCTCGTGCACCCGGTCCACGATCGCCTGACTCTGCGCCGCCACCCGGGCACCCCGCTCGGTGACGGCGATGATCCGGGCCCGCCGATCCCGCCCGGACGGCCGCCGCTCGGCCAGCCCGGCCGCCTCCAACGCGTCCACGGTGACCACCATCGTGGTCTTGTCCATGTCCCCGATCTCGGCGAGCTGCGCCTGGGTCCGCTCCTCCTCCAGGGCATGCACCAGCACACAGTGCATCCGCGCCGTCAGCCCGATCTCGGCCAACGCCGCCGCCATCCGGGTCCGCAGCACGTGACTGCCGTGGTCCAGCAGGAACGACAGATCCGGCCCGGTCCGGGTCGGCGCCATAGCGGTCATACCGACCAGCATAGCAATCCGATCCGTAACGGATCATCTACCAGCAGTCACATCTGTAAGGAAGGGCCCCCTGTTATCGCTTTCTGCATATAAAGGGCCCCCTCCTAACCGCTGTCAGCCCTTCACGGCGCCGATGATGACGCCCTTGACGAAGTGTCGTTGCACGAACGGGTAGACCAGGACGATCGGCGACACCGTGACGATCACGACGGCCATCTTGATCGCCAGGGTCGGGGGCATCGAGACCCCCACCGCCATCCCCGAGGTGTTCGGGGACTGGCCGGCGAGGATGAAACTCTGCAAGATCCGCTGGATCGGGAACTTCGAGTTGTCGTCCATGTACAGCAGGGCGTTGAACCAGACGTTCCAGTAGCCGACCGCGTAGAACAGGCCGACCACGGCGATCACCGCGCGGGACAGCGGCAGCACGATCCGGGCCAGGATCCGGAACTCGCCGGCACCGTCGATCCGGGCACTGTCCAGCAGCTCCGCCGGAATGTTCTGGAAGAAGGCCCGGATCACCACCAGGTTGAAGACGCTGATCGCGGTCGGCATGATCAGTGCCCAGATGCTGTTCTTCAGCCCGAGCCCGGTGACCACGAGATAGCTGGGCACCATGCCGGGATAGATCAGGAAGGTCAGCAGGAAGTAGAAGAGCAGACCCCGGTGCGCCACCGAGCCGGGCCGGGACAGCCCGTACGCGGCCAGCACGGTCATGGTCAGGCTCACCGCCGTACCCAGCACCGTGACGAGGGTGCTGATCCAGAGCGCCCGGGCGACCAGGCCGCCGGAGAAGATCGTCACGTACGCCGAGAAGTCGATCTCTCTCGGCACCAGGACCAGGCCACCGGCCTCGTTGATGGTCTCCCGGGACGACAGGCTGGTCACCAGGACCACCCAGAGCGGGATCAGCACCGCCAGGACCACTCCGGTGAGGACGGTTCCCCGGGTGACCTGACCGGCCGCGCTCGGCTTCTCCTCCCAGGCCGGTCGACTGGTACGCCGTCGACGCAGGTCCGGAGCCACCTTCCGCGCAGGATCGATGACACTCATGATCGCGAATACACCCCCCGCTCGCCGAGGGCGTGTGCGAACCGGTTGGCGGCCAGGATCAGCACCAATCCGACCACGGCCTTGAACAGGCCGGCCGCCGCCCCGTACCCGTAGTTTCCGGTCGTGATGGAGTTGAAGTAGACGAAGGTGTCCAGCACCTCGGCGGCCTGCCGCCCCACGGCGTCCCGTTGCAGCATGAACTGCTCGAAGCCGACCGAGAGCGCGTCACCCAGCCGCAGGATCAACAGCAGCACGATCACCGGCCGCAGCCCCGGCAGGGTCACGTGCCACAGTCGCCGCCAGCGGCCCGCCCCGTCCACCGCCGACGCCTCGTAGAGATGCTGATCGATCATGGAGAGCGCGGCGAGGAAGACGATCGTGCCCCAACCCACGTCCTTCCATACCGTCTCGGCGGTGACCAGCAGGATGAAGGTGTCCGGATTGGACATGATGTTCCACGGTTCGAGCCCGACGTCGCGCATCTCCTGGGCGAGCAGCCCCGCCCCGCCGAACATCTGCACGAAGAACGTCACCACCAGCACCCAGCTGAAGAAGTGCGGCAGGTAGACGACGGTCTGCACGAAGCCACGCAGCCTCGACGAGAGGATGTTGTGCAGCATGATCGCCAGCACGACCGGCAGCGGGAAGTAGAAGACGAGCTGGAACGCGGTGATCGCCAGGGTGTTCCGCAGCGCGTCCCAGAACGCCGGATCACCGAACAGCGCCTCGAACTGGCCGAACCCGATCCACGGGCTGGACGTGAAGGCCGCCAGCGGCGTGTCCCCGGCGTACGGGTTGTAGTCCTGGAACGCGACCACGTTGCCCAGGGTCGGAAGGTAGTGGAAGACCAGCAGCAACAGGGCGGCCGGGGCCACCATCAGCAGCAACGGCCAGTCCCGGCGCAGCCGGGCCCGCAACGGTGCCCGCTTGGCGCGCCGGCCCCGGCCCCGTCCGTGCCGGACCGGCATTTGTGCCCGGTCGCTGGTGGGGCCCGGACCGGTGGCCGGACTCGGCGGAGCGCCGGCGCCGACACCGACGCCCGTTGCGGCTGGCCCGGATGAGCCGGGCGGGCGGTGCCGGTCGTCACCGGTGCCACCCGCCCGGGCCGCCTCGCGAGTGCTCATCGTCCGGCGTCGGCCAGCGCCTTGGCGCGGAAGTCGCGGGCCTCGTCACCACCGCCGCTGCGCCACTCCTGGATGATCGTGTCGAGATCGGTCAACGGGCGACGGCCCCGCATCACGTCGATGACCTTCTCGTCGGTCGGGTTCAGGCTGGCCTTGAACCGGGCCGGCATCTCCAGCTTGAGACCCGCCCACGGGTCCTTCTCCAGGTACTTCACCATGTCGTTGGAGTAGGTGAGCGCGTCCCGGACGAAGTTCGGCGTCTGCGGGAACGGCTGGATGACCGGATTGCGTCCGCTGATGAAGAAGTACTGGTTGGCGATTTCCTTGAAGCCCAGGTCGGTCTTGACCGGGCCGGTCGCCGTCCGGGTGTGGTGCTTGCCCTCCACCCCGTACTCGCGCAGGTCGAACTCCTTCGTTCCGAACGGCGCGGAGCACCAGTTGATCACCCGCAGCAGTTCCTCGACCCGCGCCTTGCCCAGCCCCTTCTTGATGAAGGTGAACGAGATCGGGTCGTCGTCGCCCCAGACCAGCGGGTCACCACCGGTCGCCGAGAAGATCGGCACCGCCTGGACGTTGAAGCCGGGGGTGGTCTTCTGGTGCTCGGCCTGCATGCCCTGCCACGCGCCGGGGCCGTCCTGCATGAAGACGATCTTGCCGCCCGCCATCAACTGCTTGGCGTCGGCGCCCTTGGTCGCCACCAGATCCGGATGGACCAGGCCGGCCTGGAAGACCTTCACCATGAACTCGACGGCCTGCCGGTACTCCGGCGTCTCGTACTTGAACTCCGGGGTGCCGTCCGGCTTGAGTCGCCAGCCGTCGTCGGTACCCGGCGTTTTGTAGAGCATCTGGACCACCGCGAAGATCTCGTTGAACGCCCAGACCCCCTTGCTGGGGTTGGTCACCGCCTTGCCGACCTCGAAGAGCTCGTCGATCGTCTTCGGGTAGCTCAGGCCGGCGGCGTCGAGCAGGTCCTTGCGGTAGAGGAGCGCCCACGGGAAGGGGCCGTCGGTCGGGTTGGGGACGGCCATCAGCCGCTCGTTCCAGAACGAGTTCCGCCAGGCCCCGGCCGGGAAGGTGGCCAGCATCGGGTACGCGTCGACCGCGTCGCCCTTCAGGTAGTCGGTGAGGTCCTCGAAGAGTACGGCGACCGCGTCGGAGAAGCGCGGTAGCTTCGACACCTCCCACTCGGGCACGCAGAGCAGGTCCGGCACGTCCCGCGCCCCGAGCATCGCGTTGAGCTTGTCGGCGTAGAGGAGTCCGTCCTGGACGCTGAAGTTGACCTCGGCGCCCAGCTCCGCGTTCACCGCCGCCAGATAGGCGCTCTGTCCCACGCCGGGTGGCGCCGGGCCCCAGGCCGGGGTCATCGCGGTGATCTTCTGCCCGCTGGTCGCGGGCTTGTCGGCGATGGCGTCCACCAGGCTGGCCGGGAACTCCGTGTAGCCGTCGGGAACCGGCCGGATCCCGGTGATGCTCGGCTTCGGAATGCCCAGTGACAGTTCCTTGTGGTTGGGCAGCAGACCGGCGAGCTTGTCCAGGTCCTGCGCCTTGCTGGTGGGGGCCACCTCGCCGCCGCAGCCGGCGAGCAGGCCGCCGCCCGCGGTCGCCGCGGCACCGAGGCCCACCAGGCTGAGGAAGTTTCTACGGTTGGTGGCGCCGCCCGGGCCGGATGGTTCCACGGGGCGCTCCCTTCGTTATCGCCGAACGGCGGTGACCCCCGCGAGCCACGCGGGGTGCGAACTCGTTCGGTTGCTGGGTGGGTATGGGGTAGAGTTAGTTCGTCGGGTGACTAAACAAACGTAATCGACGGTGACCGGTGCCACAAGACACCGGAACCATGGCGCGGCGGGCGGCGATGGCCCCGGCGGGCGGAGGTACGGCATGATGGGGCGCACCGTCGGCGACCGGAGCGCACCGACCCGGAGACCGATACGCGGGGAGCGGGGCTGATCTTGATCACGACGCAGACCGGGCCACAGCCGGCCGATCTCGCCGACGTACGGGCCACGAATCTCGCCGTCGTGCTGCGCTTCGTACGCGTACACGCGCCCTGCTCACGGGCGGACATCGCCGCCTCGACCGGGTTGAACAAGGCGACCGTCTCCAGCCTGGTCGCGGAACTGATCGAGCGCCGCCTGGTCCGGGAGACCGGGCTGGCGGAGAACCGGATCGGGCGGCCCGCCACCATGCTGGTGCTCGACGGGGCCCCCTACGCGGCGATCGGCATCGAGGTGAGCATCGACGAGCTGACCGTGGTCGCCGTCGACCTCGCCGGCACCGAACTGCTCTCCTGGCGACGGGCCTTCGACGGCTCGACCGCCTCCCCCGGCCGGGCGGTCAGTGCGATCGCCGCGCTCGCCGGACGGGCCGTCAACCGGGTCGCCGGCCAGCACCGCCAGGTGCTCGGTCTCACCGTCGCGGTGCCCGGACTGGTGGACGGTTCCGGCGCCGTCCGGCTGGCCACCACGCTCGGCTGGCGGGACCTCCCGCTCGGCGCCGACCTGCGACGGGCCCTGCGCGAACCCGCCTTCGAGGTGGTGGTGGACAACGACGCCAACCTCGCGGCCCTGGCCGAATACCGGCACGGCCCGTACGCCGGCACCGCCAACCTGGTCCACCTGACCGGCGGCGCGGGCCTCGGTGCGGGCGTGGTGACCGACGGCCGGTTGCTGCGCGGCGGGCGCGGCTTCGCCGGCGAACTGGGCCATGTGACGATCGATCCGGACGGCCCGCTCTGCCCCTGTGGCCGGCGCGGCTGTCTGGAGGCGATGGCCGGCATCCCGGCGCTGATCCGGCGGGCGCTGCCGGACGCGGCGGAGGACGGGCCGGTCACCGACTTCGCGCCCGAGGTCGACCGGATCCGGGCGAAGGCACGTCGGGGCGATCGATCCACACTGGACGCACTCGCCGAGACCGGCCGGCACCTCGGGCACGGCGTGTCCCTGCTGGCCAACCTGGTCAACCCCGAGGTCGTGCTGCTGGGCGGATACTTCGCGACCCTGGCACCCTGGCTGCTGCCCGCGGCCGAGACCGAGCTGACCGCCCGCACGCTGGCGCCGGATGCCGGGGGCACCCGGCTGCTCGCCTCCGCCCTCGGCACCGGCGCGGCGGCGGCGGGCGGCGCGGCCCGGACCCTGGAGACGATCGACGCGGGCCGGCTGCCGAGTCGCGATCCGGGTCGGACCACCGGCCGGGACCCCGGCCCCGCCGCGAGCGTCGCCCGGAAGGCGCCCACCCGGTCCACCAACCCGCCGGGCGCGTCGGGCCGCGGTCCCGGCGCTCCGGAACCCGCCGGCTCCGACACCGTCGAGGCCGGTGGCAGCGGCGCCGTCGCCGGCTCGCCCACTGCCGAGGCGACCGGACCCGACAGCGCCGCCGCAGGGGCCGAGGGCACCGGTTCCGAGCCCGTCGAACCGGTGACGGAGCCGCCACCGCCCAGCTCACGGCGGCTACCGGCGGGACGCCGCTGACCGCGTTTCCGCCACGTTCCGCCCATCCGGGTCGGCCCCGGAAACCGACCGCCGCCAATCCGTTCGACGCAAACCCTTGACCGGTACGGCGGCTGGTGGAAGCCTCGAAATGCTCCTCCGTAACAGACGGGAAACCGTTTTCCACGGTGGAGTCTCTTTTCCACGGTCGTCGAAGCGCTTCGAGCTTCCCGGGCTGGCGACCTGGCCGCTTTGCTACTCCGCCACCGCAGCATTCGAAGCGCTTCGACGACCCGCCGCCGTCACCGCGATCCACCACCCCGGGGCGCTAGTCGAAGATCATGGAAGGTGATCGACCATGAGCGACAGGACGTTCCGCGACCCCGACCGCCCGCTCGACGTACGGGTCGCCGATCTGCTGGGCCGGCTCACCCTCGCCGAGAAGATCGCACTACTGCACCAGCACCAGGCGCCGATACCCCGACTCGGGCTGCCCGCCTTCCGTACCGGCACCGAGGCGCTGCACGGGCTGGCCTGGCTCGGCCCGGCCACCGTCTTTCCCCAGGCGCTGGGGCTCGGCAGCACCTGGAACCCCGACCTGGTCCGGGCCGTCGGGTCCGCGGTCGGCGACGAGGTCCGGGGCCTGCACCACAAGGACCCGACCCGGGTGGGCCTGAACGTCTGGGCCCCGGTGGTCAATCCGCTCCGCGATCCCCGATGGGGACGCAACGAGGAGGGCTACGCCGAGGACCCCTGGCTGACCGGGCGGCTCGGCACCGCGTACGCCCAGGGGCTGCGCGGCGACCACCCCGAGTACCTGAAGACCGCGCCGACGCTCAAGCACTTCCTCGGCTACAACAACGAGACCGACCGGTGTACGACCTCCAGCAACCTGCCGCCCCGGGTGCTGCACGAGTACGAACTGCCGGCCTTCCGGGCACCCATCTCCAGCGGTGCCGCGGTGGCGGTGATGGCGTCGTACAACCTGGTCAACGGTCGGCCGGCGCACCTGAGCCCGCTGATCGGCACCGCGCTGCGGCGGTGGACGAGCGACGAGATCATGGTGGTCGGCGACGCCGGTGCGGTCTCCAACATCGCCGGAGCCCAGGGATACCACCCCGACCACCCGAGCGGGTACGCGGCGGCGCTACGCGCCGGGATCGACAGCTTCACCGAGGACGGCGAGGACTCCGGGCCGACGGTCGAACGGGTCGGCGAGGCGCTGCGGCGGGGCCTGCTCGACGAGTCCGACCTGGACACCGCCGTCACCCGCATCCTCAGCATCCGGTTCCGGCTCGGCGACTTCGACCCGCCGGAACGCAACCCCTACACGGCGATCACCGCCGACGTGATCAACTGCCCCGCCCACCAGGAACTGGCCCAGGAGGCCGCCCGACAGTCGATCGTGCTGCTCCGCAACGCCGCCGTACCCGGCGCCGGGCCGCTCCTTCCGCTCGCCCCGGAACGCCTGCGCCGGCTGGCCGTACTCGGTCCGCTCGCCGACACCCTCTACGAGGACTGGTACAGCGGAACACTGCCGTACGCGGTCACCGCCCGCGCCGGCCTGGCCACCCGACTCGGTGCCCCGGCCGTCGTGCACCACACCGGCGCGGACCGGATCGCGCTGCGTACCGCCGAAGGCTACGTCCGGGCCGCCCGCCGCCCGGACGGTGCCCCGTTGACCCTCGCCCCCGCCGCACCGGACACCCGGTTGCCGGCCGGTACCCGCCCACCGGCCGGCAACCGGAGTGCCGCCGACCACCGGTTCCCGGCCGACGGCGTGTTCGAGGTCTTCGACTGGGGCCAGGACATCGTCGCGCTCCGGGCGGTGTCCAACGGCCGGCACGTCGGCGCCGACGAAGAGGGCACGCTGGTCAACGACCGGCCCGGCCCCGGTGGCTGGGTGGTCCGGGAGACCTTCCGACTCGTCGGTCGGCCGACCGGCGACCACGTACTGCACCACCTGGCCAGCAACCGGTACGTCACCGCCGGCCCGGACGGCGTGCTGCGGGCCGACGCCGTCGACCTCGACCAGGGCACCGGGTTCGTGGTCGAACTCCTGCACGACGGGGCGGCCGGGGCGGCGGCACTGGCCCGCGAGGCCGACGTCGCGGTGGTCGTCCTCGGCAACCATCCGATGGTCTGCGGCCGGGAGACCGAGGACCGGGCCGACCTGGCGCTGCCGACCGGACAGGAGGCGCTGCTCCGGGCGGTGTACGCGGCCAACCCGCGTACGGTGCTGGTGGTCACCAGCAGCTACCCGTACGGGCTGGGCTGGGCCGACGAGCACCTGCCGGCGGTGCTCTGGTCGGCGCACGGTGGCCAGGAGTACGGCACCGCGCTGGCCGCCGTGCTCTGCGGGGACGCCGATCCCGGTGGCCGGTTGACCCAGACCTGGTACCACGATGCGGCCGAGCTACCCGACCTGTTCGACTATGACGTGATAGCCACCGACACCACGTATCTCTACCATCGGGGCACCCCGCTCTACCCGTTCGGCCACGGGCTGAGTTACGCCGACTTCGCCTACTCTGACCTGCGGGTGAGCGCGGACGAGGTGGACGCGGACGGAGAGATCGAGGTCAGCGTGCGAGTGAGCAACGTCGGCACGCGACCGGGCGACGAGGTGGTGCAGCTCTACACCCGGCAGCGGCGTTCCCGGGTCAAGCAGCCCCTGCGCCAACTCCGCGACTTCGCCAAGCTGAGCCTAACCCCGGGCGAGCAGACCACGGTACGGTTCCGGCTGCGCGCCGCCGACCTGGCGCACTGGGACGTGATCCGGGGACGGTACGTGGTCGAGGACGCCCGGCACACCGTCGCGGTCGGCCGGTCCAGCGCCGACCTCGTGCTGAGCGCCGCCCTGACGGTGCACGGCGAACCGGTCCGGCCCCGCGAACCGCTGGCCGGTCCACTGTGGGCGATCGACCACGACGAGTACGCCGGCACCGAGCCCCTGCCGGACGGCCCGGACGGTGCCGCCGTGGTGGCCCGGGAGGCCGGCGGCTGGATCCGGTTCTCGCGAGTGGACTTCGGTGCCGGGGTGCACGGCGTGGCCGCCCGGGTCGGTGGGCGCCGACCGGTGCGCGACGGCGCCGAACTCGTGCTGCGGTTGGACGATCCGGTCTGGGGACCGGTGGCCGGCACCGTTCCCATCCCGGCCGGCGACGACCACGATCCGGGACCGGCCGCCGAACCGGGACCGGCCGCCGGCACCGGGCCACGGCTGGGCACCGGCGCCGATCCCGGCATGGTGCCGGCGGTTGTCGGGGCGACGGACCGGCAGCCGGCCCGCGAGGTGTCCGGTCACTGGCGTGGCGAGGCGACCGGGGTACGCGACCTGTATCTGCTGTTCGACGCGCCGGGGGCTACCGTGAGTTGGCTGGCCTTCGAAGACGGTACGGACGGCGACCGTGCCGCGACTGGAAGTGGGGGCGCCTAGTGTCCGAATCGTCGCGCCCCACCTCGCGACCCGTGCCCCGGCAGCCCGCCGGAACACCCGCCAAACGGCCGGACATGGTCACCATCGCCGACGTGGCCCGGCACGCCGGGGTCGCGGTCAGCACCGTGTCGTACGTGCTCAGCGGCAAACGCGCGATCTCGGCGTCGACCCGGGAACGGGTGCTGGCCAGCGTGCGTACCCTCGGCTATCACCCCAACGCCGGAGCCCGGGCCCTGGCCAGCAAGCGGGCCAACGTGATCGCGCTGGTGCTGCCGCTGCGCTCCGGGATGCACCTGCCGGTCCTCATGCAGTTCGCCACCTCGGTGGTGACCACGGCGCGGCAGTTCGACCACGACGTACTGCTGATGACCGCCGACGAGGGACCGGCCGGGCTGCGCCGGATCGCCGCCAGCGCGATGGTGGACGGGATCGTGCTGATGGACGTCGAGATGCACGACGCCCGCGTACCGCTGCTCCGCGACCTGGAACGGCCCAGTGTGCTGATCGGCTTTCCGGCCGATCCTGCCGGGCTGACCTGTGTGGACCTGGACTTCTACCGGGCCGGGCAGGCCTGCGTCGAGCACCTGGCCGGGCTCGGTCACCGCCGGATCGCGCTGCTCGGCGCGCCGGCGGTGGTCTACGACCGGGACACCGGTTTCGCCCACCGCACCAGGGCCGGGTTCGCCGAGGCCGCCGCGCGGCACGGCATCGCGGCGATCGCCCAGCCCTGCGAGGAGAACTTCGACGCGGTCCGCCGGGAGCTGGCAGGGCTGCTGGACCGGCAGCCGGACCTGTCCGCGCTGGTGGTGCACAACGAGGCGGCGGTCGGCCAGGTGCTGGCCGCGCTGCCCGTGCTCGGCCGACGGGTTCCGGACGACGTGTCGGTGGTGGCGATCTGTCCGGACGAGGTCGCCGAGCGGGCCCGTCCCGCCCTGACCTCGGTGCTGATTCCGGCCGAGGAGGTGGGCCGGCAGGCGGTGTCGCTGCTGATGCGCAAGCTGGAGGGCGAGCCGGTCCCGGAGGGGACCCTGCTCGATCCCCGGCTGACCGTCCGGGCCAGCACCGCCCCGGCGCCGACGTCCGACCCCGGCCCCCGCCCCGCGCCCGCCGGGGTGACGCCGGCCCGGCGCTGACCGACCGCTTCTTGATCCAGAGCCGGTGGCCTGATCGACTCGGGTCATGGCCAACCATATGACCCCGGACGAGTTCCGTCGGCACGGGCACGCGGTCGTCGACTGGATCGCCGACTACTGGTCCAGCCTCGACCAGCGGCCGGTCCTTCCGACCGACCCGCCCGGTTCGGTCGCCGCCCGGCTGCCGGCCCGCCCGCCCGAGCGGGGCGAGGAGTTCGACCGGATCCTCGCCGACCTGGAGACGGTGGTCGCTCCCGGCGTCACCCACTGGCAGCACCCCGGGTACTTCGGGTACTTCCCGGCCAACACCTCCGGGCCGAGCGTGCTCGGCGACCTGGTCAGCGCCGGCCTCGGCGTGCAGGGGATGCTGTGGTCCACCGGACCGGCCTGTACCGAGGTGGAGACGGTGATGCTGGACTGGCTGGCCGAACTGCTCGACCTGCCGGACCGGTTCCGGTCCACCGGTCGCGGAGGCGGCGTCATCCAGGACTCGGCCTCCTCGGCCACCCTGGTCGCGGTGCTGGTCGCGCTGCACCGGGCCGGCGGCGGACGGTGGCGCGAGCACGGCGTCGAGCGGCGGCACCGGATCTACACCTCCACCCAGGGGCACTCCTCGATCGAGAAGGCGGCCCGGATCGCCGGGCTCGGCGACGAGGCCGTCCGGACCGTCGAGGTCGATCCCGGCACGCTGGCGATGGACCCGGCGGCACTGCGGGCGGCCATCGGGGCCGACCGGGCCGCCGGGCTGGTCCCGACGGCGGTGGTCGCGACCATCGGCACGACGTCGACCACCGCGGTCGACCCGGTGCCCGCGATCGGCGAGATCTGCCAGGAGTACGGCGTCTGGCTGCACGTCGACGCCGCGTACGCCGGGTCCGCCGCGATCTGTCCCGAGCTGCGCTACACGCACGCCGGACTGTCCTACGCCGACTCGTACTGCTTCGATCCGCACAAGTGGCTGCTCACCGGGTTCGACTGCGACGCGTTCTGGGTGGCCGACCGGGCCGAACTGATCGAGGCGCTGAGCATCCTGCCGGAGTACCTGCGCAACGCGGCGACCGAGTCCGGCGCGGTGATCGACTACCGCGACTGGCAGGTGCCGCTGGGCCGGCGGTTCCGGTCCCTGAAACTCTGGTTCGTGCTGCGCTGGTACGGCGCCGAGGGGCTGCGGGCGCACGTCCGCACGGGGGTGGCGCTGGCCGACCGGTTCGCCGGGTGGGTCCGGGCCGACGAGCGCTTCGAGGTGGTGGCACCGCACCCGTTCTCGCTGGTCTGCTTCCGGCTGCGCGCCGGTACCGGCACCGGCGACACCGGTGACCCGGACGGCAGGGACGCCGACGTCAGCGGCAGGGACGCCGACGTGGACCGGGCGAACGCCGAACTGCTCGACCGGGTCAACGGCACCGGCCGGGTCTACCTGACGCACACCCGGGTCGACGAGCGGCACACGCTGCGGCTGGCGGTCGGTTCGCCGTACACCCGGGAGGAACACGTGGCCGAGGCCTGGCGGCTGATCACCGAGGCCGCCACGGCACTGCCGGTCCGGCGGTCCTGAGATCGTCGCCGGGCGGCGGCATCGGATGCCGCCGCCCGGCGCGGGAGGACCGGCTCAGCGGGGCACCCGGAGCGCGGCGATGAACCACTCGAAGATCGGCACCCTGGGCGGAAACGACGGGCGGTCGTTCAGCACCCCGATGAGCTGCCAGTACCGCTCGACCCGGCGGTCGGTGAACGTCTCCAACTCGTCGGCGATCCGGATCCGCTCGTCGGCGGGCACCTCCGGATCCACGAGCCGGTCCAGGACGGCCCGGCCCTGTGCCGAGTCGGGAGCCACAGCGGCATCCACCGCGCGCCCGGCATGCTCGATCACCTCGGCGGAGTCGTAGCGGGGCGGCCCGGCCGGGCCTCCGCCCTGCGCGCCGGCCATCGCCATCTCCCGGACCCGCTGGCTGAAGCTGGCGTCGCTGACGAGTTCGGCCAGTTCGAGCCAGGCGTCCACCTGCTCGGGTGTGGGATCGTCGGGCAGCTCGGCCGGCATCTGCCGCATCCCCTGGGCGATCTGCGCCCCGGTGGCTTTCGGGTCGAGGCCCTCGAACGTACGGTCGACGAAGTCGTCGATCATCCGCTGCCGCTCCTCGGCGGAGAGTCTGGCCAGTCTGTTCATCACACTCATCTCCTCGGTCGTACTGTTCCGGCGGGCGATCGACCGCAGCACCGCGCGGCGCAACTGGAGCGTGCGGATCTCGGTGTCCAGCGCTTGGGCGTGGGCCCGCGCGACGTCGGCCACCGTGCTCTGCCGGGCCAGGATCCGTCCGACGGTGCTGAGGTCCAGCCCGAGTTCGCGCAGCGTCCGCACCAGGTCTAGCCGGGCCAGCGCCTCGGCGTCGTAGAGCCGGTATCCGCCCGCCGAGCGGGCGGTCGGCGGGATGACGCCGATGTCCGACCAGAACCGGATGGTCCGGACCGACAGGCCGGTGCGTTGGGCGAGCTGTCCGATGGTGAACAGCTCCGTGCGGTCGTTCACGGAACGAGCATCGACCTTCCAGTAGCTGGAGACTCAACCCCATTATCGGGCCGAGATCGGTTGACCGGGACTGCTACGTGGTGCGATGCTACGCCGGACGTAGTAGTTGGGAGGTGGCGTCGTGTCCGGACTATCCGACCTGGGCAGGTTCTCCGAACCCGCGCTGCTCGTCCTGATCAGCCTGGCCGCCGGCCCGCGACACGGGTACGCGATGCAGGACGACATCGCCGGCCTGACCGGTCAGCGGCCCGGCCCGGGAACGCTCTACGGCGCGATCCGACGCCTGGAGGAACACGGTTACATCGAGGCGCTGGCCGAGCAGGATCGGCGCCGCCCGTACCGGCTGACCGACGCCGGACGGGCCGCCCTCGGTACGGAACTGGAGCGGATGCGTACCGTCGTCAGCACCGGCCTCCGCCGGCTGGCGGTGGCCTGATGCCACGCCGACGTTCCGGCGACGGTGCACCGGTGCGGCTGGTCCACACCGTCCTGGCGCGGTTGGTCGACACCGTGCTGGCGCTCTATCCCCGCCCGATCCGGGAGCGTTACGGCCCGGAGATCGCCGACCTGCTGACCCACTCCCCCACCCCGGTACGCGACCTCGCCGACGTGACCTGGTGCGCCCTCTGGGACCGGGTCGTCCGTGGCGCGCAGGCGTTGAGCATGGCTCGGGCCCGTACCGGCGTGCTCGCCCTGGCCAGGCTGCTGCTGATCCCGCTGGGCCTCACGATCGCGCTGCTGGTGCTGATGGTGGCCACCGGACCGGTCTTGAACCTGATGGTGGCCCTCGGCATCGACGTGGAACGGACCGCGTCGATGATCCACAGCCTGTCGCTGCTGCCCGTCGGGTTGCTCGCCTGGTGGCTCGGGCGCCGGCTGGGCCGTACCGGCGCAGTCCCCGCCGCGTGGGCACTGGCACCCACCGCGCTCGCCGTCGGGCTGCTCGCCATCGCGGCCCTGCCCGGGGTGGGCGTGGTGCTCGGCGAGACGCCGGGCTCGTCCACACTGGCCGTCCTGTGCTGGTCCGCCGGAACCGCCGTGACCTGCCGACTGCTCCGGACCGCCGTGGAGCGCGGTCGGGTCGCCAGGGCCTGGCTCACCGGTGTCGTCGGCGGACTGGTACTGCTCACCCTGAGCACCATCGGGTACGTCTGGAGTTCCATCGACGCCGTCCGGGCCCCGCGCGGGTCCGCACCGTACTGGTACCTGAGCGCGATCAGCGGCATCGACCCGGGACTGGTCGACAACACCTACCTACAGCTCTCCGACGCGGTCGCGCTGTTGCCGTCGGCGCTCACCGCCTGCACGGTGTACGCGTTCGGGCTGACCGGATCGGTCGTGGCGCGTCGCCCGGTGCCGACCGTCGGGCCCGTCCGATCTGACGGCGCGGCGGGCTGACCTCGCTGCCGACCCGTTCGTCGTCAGATCCAGGCGTTCGGATCGGCCGCCAACTCGCGGACCCGGTCGGGCAGTTTGCCGCCCGCCACGTCGGCGATCGTGACCGAGTCGAGGATCTCCCGCTCGCTGGCCCGCAGGGCGATCCAAACCTCCTGGAGCGCCCGCGCCGCGCCCTGGTAGCCGAGATCCTCCGGGCGCTGGCCCCGGACGTTGGCCAACGGGCCGTCGATCACCCGGATCACCTCGGCCAGCGAGATCTCCGCCGCCGCGCGGGCCAGCCAGTATCCGCCCTCCGGGCCCCGCTGGGCGTGCACGATGCCGCCCCGGCGCAAC
This sequence comes from Plantactinospora solaniradicis, assembly GCF_042658085.1. Classification (NCBI taxonomy): domain Bacteria; kingdom Bacillati; phylum Actinomycetota; class Actinomycetes; order Micromonosporales; family Micromonosporaceae; genus Plantactinospora; species Plantactinospora solaniradicis. The sequence continues at coordinate 119,413 of NZ_JBHSPR010000032.1, forward strand.
TGCAACAGGATGCTCTCCAGGAACTTCGGCGGAATCTCCTGGGTCCGGGCGATCTGGTCGGCGGTGACCGGCGTCGGCCGCTGGGGCGGCGTCCCGGTCCGGGCCGCTTCGCCCGGCGGGCCACCGGCACCGGGTCGGGCTCGGCCCCCGGTTCCGGAGCCGACGGCGGGACGCGGGCCCGACGCGCCTTCCTCGGCGCGTGCGGCGAGTTCAGCGACGGCACGCAGCGCATAGTCGACCCGGGCGGAGAGACGCATGCCGGCAAGGTTAGTCCGGTCATCGGGTCTGCCCCCCGCCGGACCCCCGAGCCGCCCCCGCAGCCCGATGGGTTAAAGCCCGCCCGGTCAACCGCCGAAGGCCACCCGGGTCAACCGCCGACGCGGCGGAGCAGACCCTCCTGTACAGCGCTGGCGATCTGCCGGCCGTCGACGGTGAACATCCGACCGGTGGCCAGCCCCCGACCCCCGGAGGCCGACGGGCTCCAGCAGTCGTAGAGGAACCACTCGTCGGCCCGGAACGGGCGGTGGAACCACAGGGCGTGGTCGAGACTCGCCCCCACCATGCCGCCCGGTCCCCACACCTCGCCGTGCACCGAGAGGACCGAGTCGAGCAGCGTCATGTCGGAGGCGAAGGTGAGCGCGCACGCGTGCAGCAGCGGGTCGTCCGGCAGCTTGCCGTCGATCCTCATCCAGACCCGTTGGTGCGGATCGACCGGCCGGTCGCCGGGAGCGACCCAGCCCGGTTCGCCGACGTACCGGACGTCGATCGGGCGCGGGATCGTCCCCCAGATGCCCAGCCGTTCCGGGTACCGGGCCAGCCGGTCGGCCATCGTCGGCACCTCGTCCGGCGGTGGCACGTCGACCGGGGTCGGGGCGTGGTGGTCGAGCCCCTCCTCCTGGCGGTGGAACGAGGCGGACATGAAGAAGATCGTCTTCCCGTGCTGGAGCGCGACGGAGCGGCGTACCGAGAAGGAGCGTCCGTCCCGGATGTTCTCCACCTGGTACTCGATCGGCTCGGCCGGGTCGCCGGGGCGGACGAAGTAGCCGTGCAGGGAGTGCACGACCCGGGACGGGTCCACGGTCCGGCCGGCGGCGACCAGGGCCTGACCGGCGACCTGACCGCCGTAGACCCGCTGGGGGCCGACCGGTGGGCTGGTGCCCCGGAACGTCATCTCGTCGAGCTGCCGCAGGTCGAGGACGTCGAGCAACTGGTCGACCGCGGCCTGTCCGACGATCAGCTCGGGTCCACTCCCGGAACTCACTGCCGGGCCCGGGCCGCCGACGTCGCGTCGACCAGCGTGCCGAGCTGGTGCACCCGGAGGGTGTTGGTGGAGCCGGGGGTGCCGGACGGGGTACCGGCGACGATCACCACGTAGTCGCCCGGGTTGGCGTGGTTGAGCCCGACCAGCGCCTGGTCGACCTGCCGGAACATGTCGTCGGTGTGCTGGACGAACGGCATCAGGAAGGTCTCGACGCCCCAGGAGAGGGCAAGCTGGTCCCGGACCTCGGGTACCGGGGTGAAGGCCAGCAGCGGCAGGTCGCAGTGCAGCCGGGACAGCCGCCGGACCGTGTCACCGGTCTGCGAGAACGCCACCAGGGCCTTCGCGCCGATGGCCTTGGCGATCTGGGAGGCGGCGACGGTCAGCGCGCCACCGTGGGTACGCGGGTCGTGCTGCAACCGCGGCACGCCGATCGACCCGGACTCGGTGGTCGTCACGATCTTGGCCATGGTGCTCACCGTGAGCACCGGGTACTTGCCGACGCTGGTCTCGCCGGAGAGCATCACCGCGTCGGCGCCGTCGAGCACCGCGTTGGCGACGTCGGACGCCTCCGCGCGGGTCGGCCGGGAGTTCTCGATCATCGAGTCCAGCATCTGGGTGGCCACGATGACCGGCTTGGCGTTTTCCCGGCAGAGCTGCACGGCACGCTTCTGCACCAGCGGCACCTCGTCGAGCGGAAGCTCGACACCGAGGTCGCCCCGGGCCACCATGATGCCGTCGAAGGCGTCGACGATCGCCTCCAGGTGGGTCACCGCCTCCGGCTTCTCCACCTTCGCCATCACCGGCCGGTGCACGCCGACCTCCTGCATGATCCCGTGCGCCAGCTTGATGTCGTCGGGCGAGCGGACGAACGACAGCGCCACCATGTCGACGCCGAGGCCGAGCGCGAAGCGCAGGTCGGCGGCGTCCTTGTCAGACATGGCCGGCACGCTGACCGCGACGTTGGGCAGCGACACGCCCTTGTTGTTGGAGACCGGGCCGCCCTCGGTGACCAGCACCCGGATGTCGTTGCCCTGCACGTCGCTGACCTCGACCGCGACCCGACCGTCGTCGATGAGCAGCCGGTCACCGGGCTTCACCTCGGCCGGCAGCTTCTGGTAGGTGCAGGAGACCCGGTCCCGGGTGCCGATGATGTCGTCCCCGGTGATCACCACGGAGTCGCCGGTACGCCACTCGTGCGGACCGTCCGCGAACCGACCCAGCCGGATCTTGGGGCCCTGTAGGTCGGCCAGGATCGCCACCGCGTTGCCGGTGGTCCGGGCAGCCTCGCGGACCAGGTGGTACACCTGCTCGTGGTCAGCGTGGCTGCCGTGGCTGAAGTTGAGCCTGGCTACGTCCATGCCCGCCTCGACGAGCCCACGAATGCGCTCCGGTGAGGAGGTCGCGGGGCCAAGGGTGCAGACGATCTTCGCGCGGCGTGTCACGGCCATCAGGCTAGTCTCTCTCTCGGATCGGCCCGCCAGACCCTCGGAAGCCAAACGGTTGACCAACGTCTCGCGGCGGGAAGGTGACCGGCGGGTACGTCACACCGGGACGTTGTCGGCGGGCATCAGCGACCGCGCGGCGCCGAGCCTACCCCCGCCGCCCCTGCCGCGTGTTCCCGGCCTGATCTGCTCCGGGTCGCACACGGACGGCAACGACGCCCGAGCAAAAGTGTACGCCGCCGCCGCACGGTTCACCGCGACGTGATCTTGCCGTTATCGCGCCGATACCGTCCGGACCCACAGTCGGTGGTCAACGATGTTGATCAAGACAGCGCCCCTGGTCGACACGTCGTCACCCCGGCACCCCCAACGTCCGAGGAGAGCCATGGCACCCACCCCGCCCACCGACGCCGAACTCAACGTCATGATCCGGGCCCGACTCGCCAGCCTGGGCATCGACCTCGATCAGCTCCCGCCCGGTACCGCCACCGACCCGGAGACCGGATCGCCCGGCCAGGACTCCGTTCTCGCCTCGCTGCGCTCCTTCGTCCGGGGCACCGTGGGCGCGCTGGCCGCGTACCAGATGCCCGCCCCCGCCGGGACCGACCCGGAGGTGGCGAAGGCGCTCTCCCAGCAGGCGGCGCCGATGCTCTATCCCTCGATCAGCACGGAATGGCGGCAGTCGTGACCTCCACCCTCGAACCCGTGGACTCCTTCGAACCCGTGGACCGGACGGTCGACCGGCGGGCGTTCCTGGCCCGCGCCGCCGCGCTCGCCGCCGCCGGCACCGTCGGCACCGCCATCGCACTTCCGGGCACGGCCACCGCGCACGGGCCCGCCACCCTCACCCCGGGCGGACACGGCAACGCCGGGAAGCCGAACCCGGCGCTGGACCGGCCCGACGCGTACCGTCGGCCCCGTCCCGAGGCGCTGGCCGACCCGAGCGAGCTGACCATCGCCGAGGCCGCCTGGCTGATCCGCGCCGGCAAGCTCAGCCCGGAACAGCTTGTCGAGGCATACCTGGCCCGGATCGGCAGCCACGACGGCACGTACCAGGCGTTCAACCTCGTGCTCGCCGACGCGGCGCTCGCCACGGCCCGGGCCGCCACCCGCCGGTCGCACACCGGCGCGCTGCACGGCATCCCGCTCGCGATCAAGGACAACTACTACACGGCGGGCGTGCCGACCACCGCGAACTCGTACCTGTTCCAGGACTTCGTGCCGCCGTTCGACGCCACGGCGGTGGCCCGGCTCAAGGCCAGCGGTGCGATCGTGCTCGGCAAGACCCAGATGGGCCCGCTGGCGACCACCCGGGCCACCACCCCGGCCGGCGTGATCACCACGGTCAACGCCTGGACGCCGACCAACCCCGACACCGATCCGGGCGGCTCGTCGACCGGCACCGCCACCGCGGTCGCCGGCCGGATGGCCACCGCCGGCACCGGCACCCAGACCGGCGGCTCGATCACCGCGCCGTCCAACGCGCAGAACCTGACCGGGATCAAGCCGACCATGGGCCGGGTCTCGTTGAACGGGATCATCCCGCTCAGCTACACCAGGGACCATCCCGGACCGCTGGCCCGCGACGCCAAGGACGCCGCGATCATGCTGACCGCGATGGCCGGCGAGGACCCTGCCGACCCGCGCAGCCAGGGCCTACCCGCGGTACCCCGGCTGATCGAGGCGGCCACCCCGGTGTACGCCGGCAGGCGGGTCAAGCTGCGCTGGAAGACCCGGATCGGCGTACTGCCCGGGTACGCCACCGGCACCTCGGCGACCGCGCTGGCCCGGCAGGCGTTCCTCGCCGAGTTGGCCGCGATCTCCGGCGCCACGCTGGTCGACGTACCGCTGCCGGACGAGTGGGACCTGCTCGGCGGCAACACCTTCAACAACATCCGGCTGCCGGAACGCAGCGAGCCGTTCATGCCATACCTCCGTACCGACCTGCGCGGTTTCGGGGTCGCGGTGACGAGCTGGTTGCAGGGCGCGCTGCTCGGCGGCAACGAGTTCATCACCGGGCAGCGGGCCAAGCTGCTGTTCCTGGAACGGGTGCTCGACCAACTCTTCGACGCCTGCGACGTGGTGGTGCAGACGAGTCCGGTGCCGTTCGACATCCTCGGCCTGCCGGAGATCGCCTTCCCGATCGGGTTCAGTAGCGCTGGCGTACCGATCGGCACGATCCTCGGCGGCCTGCCGTACGCCGAAGACCGGCTGTTGTCGGTGGTGGCCGCGTACCAGGAGGTCACCGACTGGCACTGGCGCCGGCCGGCGGACCCGCCGGCTCCGGCGGCCGGCGCCCGGGCCGCGCGCGGCACCGTCGCGGCGGCCGAACCGGACGAGTCCCGGGGCCGGCTCACCGCCGACCAGGTGGCCGAGCTGACCCAGTAAGCGCTGGCGGGAGGGCAAGCCGGGCGAGTTGGCGTACTACCTCTGCCACGGACCGGCCGACACCGACGACGAGGAACTGATCCGGGTCGGCGTCCGCGCCACGGCTTGCCGCTCCCGATCGAACCGACCCGACCGGGTCGAGCGGGAGCCGCCGGAACAGGTGACCGGCCTCCGGGCCGAGGGACTTCGTCGCGCGGGGCGTCGGCTGCGGCGTCCCTCGTCACTCAGACGCGGCTGTCGTGCCGGTACTGCGATGGTGACTGGCCGGTGTGGTTGCTGAAGACCCGGCTGAAGTAGAACGCGCTCCGGTACCCGCAGCGCTCGGCGATCGCCCGCAGTGTGTCGTCGGTCTCGGTCAGCAGCTCCCGTGCCTTCTGCAGCCGGACCCCGCGGAGGTATGCGACCGGCGTAACGCCCCGGACGGCTCGGAATCGTCGTGAGAGCTGCGTTGGACTGATGCCGAGTGTGGCGGCCAGACCACCGAGCGAAAGGTCCGCAGAGGCGAAGTGGTCCAGGATCAACGCTGTCGCTTGCCGCACCAGCTCGTCTCCGGGCGCGCCGCGGTGGGCGCGGAGCATCATCAGGATGAGGTCGGTGACAACGTGAGCGGCCACCAGGCCGGGGTGGGCTTCGGCGGCTTCGAGCATCGCTAGGTCGGCGCGGAACCGGTCGACGTCCGGTAGGCGCGTACGGCCGATCGGCGGCTCCAGTTCTGTGCTGAAGCGCGCGTGGAAGAAGGATGTCGGAGTCTGCATCCGGCGCCAGAGCGTGCCGCCCGGCGGGCAGACGACGATGTCGCCGTGCTTCGACACCCCTCGCGGTCCGCCGGAGACCTCGAAGGTGAAGGATCCGGTCCTCGGCAGCAGCAGGCACCAGTCGTCGTACCTGTCGAAACTGAGGCTGAACTGGTCCCGGGACGGGGCGAGCAGGTAGCCGTCCAGCGTCACCATGGCCAAGAAAGTATATGCGGACAGCCGGAATTGCTATGCCCAAGGGGATTCCCGCAGCGGCAGAGTGCATGGTTATGACGACTACAGCCGATGTCTGTGTCTACGGAGGAACGCCCGCGGGTTGCATCGCCGCGATGACGGCGCATCAGGAGGGCGCGTCCGTGATCCTCATCGAGCCGAGCCGCTGGCTTGGCGGCATGCTGAGCTCGGGTATCAAGCCCCGGCAGGACTGCCCGATTCCCGCGATCGCGGGCGGCCTGACCAGCGACGTGGTCTTCGGCTTCGGGGACAACCCCCGCAACGTCATGCTGGCTCTCCACGAGTGGATCAAGAGTGCCGGCGTCGAGGTGATCTTCGAGCGCCGCGTCCGTTCGGTGAGCCGAGAAGGCAACCGCATCACCGCCGTCCAGCTGGAGACCTCGCAGCCGGACCGGTGGGCTGTTCCGTTGCCTGCTTCGGAGTCGGTTCCCGACATCGTCGTGCAGGCGGCGGTCTTCATCGACGCTTCGTACGAGGGCGACCTGATGGCACTGGCCAAGGTCCCCTACCGTACCGGACGCGAGTCACGAGACGCCTTCGGCGAGCAGATCGCCGGCGTTCGCCCGGTCACGAACCGCACGCCTATCGACCCGTACGTCGTACCGGGCGACAGCACGAGCGGACTGCTGGCACTGGTAGAACCGGATCACGGTCTGCCCATCGGCGCGGCCGACGACTACACGCAGGCGTACAACTTCCGCTTCTACGTCACGGCCGACCCGGCACGTCGGGCCGAGCTCACTCCGCCCGAGGACTATGCTCCCGACGACTTCGAACTGGTACGGCGTTACGTCCGACATCTGGGATCCGACGTCGAAGCGCTGCGCGGCATCTTCCCCGGTTGGCTCAACTCGGGTGAGTACAACTACCAGCGCGCGTCGCTGATCACCAACGCTCCCGTCGGAGTGAGCCGCCGTTACCAGGATGGCGACTGGAACGACCGTTCGCGACTGTGGCGCCACCACATCGACTATCTCCGCGGTATCCACCACTTCCTGTCGACCGATCCCGCCGTACCTGAGGAGTTCCGGGCGGAGACAGCGACCTACGGCCTGGACGCGAGCGTCTTCCCGGACACCGACGGCTGGCCACCGCAGCTCTACGTACGGGTGTCGCGGCGGCTCGCCGGGATCTACACCGTCACCTACGCGGACGTTGCCAACCAGACCGATCCCAGCGACAGCATCGGCCTCGCGCTGTTCGGCGTGGACGTCTACCCGGTACGGCGGATTCCGTACCGTGATCCGGAGACCGGGAAGCTCGGTGTGGCGACTGAGGGCGACATGTTTCTCGGCGGCCACATGGGCACCGGCGAGCCGTATCCGATTCCCTATCGGGCTGTCACCCCGAAGCAGTCCGACTGCGGAAACCTGCTGGTCCCGGTCTGCCTGTCCGCCACTCACATCGGCTACGCGGCAACCCGGATGGAGCCCGTGTTCTGCGTCCTGGCCGAGTCCGCGGCAGTTGCCGCGGTGCAGTCCCTGCGCGAACACACCGACGTGCAGGACATCGACGTTGCCCGACTCCAATCCCGACTCGTCGAGCGCGGTCAGGTCATCGCCTGGACCGCCACATAGGTCCTCGGATCCTCCCTCCCGGTGCGGTCCGTCGTCGCCGCGGCTGGAAGACGGGGCGAGCGCGCCGCGGTGTCCAGGTCGAAGAGGATCGCTCTTCCGGGCAGACTCACGGTGCTCGGTGTCTGCGGATCTCGTCCGGCCAGCCGAGGGTGACGCCGAGGGTGTCGGTGAGCAGCCGCTGGTAGTCGGCCAGGTGGGTGTGGTCGGTACGGACCTTGCGGGGTGGTACACCTCGGTCGAGGCAGTACGCCGCCATCGCGCCGGCGGCCTCGCCGATGCTCCACTCGACCGGGTGCAGCCGGTAGCAGCCGTTGGTGATGTGGGTGGTACCGATGTTCTTGCCGGCGGCGAGCAGGTTGTCGACCCGGATCGGGATGAGGGCGCCGAGCGGGATCTGGAACGGGTACGACTCGATGTCGACGTAGGTGCGCCCGGCGGTGCTGGGGTGCAGGTCGATGCGGTAGTGGCCGATGCCGACGCTGTCGGCGAAGATCTGGCTGCCGGCCCCGGGTGGGCGGGCATCGACGCCGACGTGCTGTTCCAGGACGGTGAACTCGGCCTGGATGCGGCGTGATTCGCGAATGTAGGGGGCGATGGCGAGTCCGTCGGCGGTTCCGGTGATGTCGCCCCGGAGCCGTAGCCCGGGGTATCCGGCGCCGTCGCCGACCGGGTGCGGCGCCTCGGTCTGCATCCAGTACAGGAACGACAGCGACAGGTCGCGGGCGCCGTCGAGCGCGGTGGCCCGGGTGGCGTCGTCGACACCGAGCAGCGGGGTCTGCCAGTAGTCGATCTGCGGCCAGTTGACCATGGTGACGTCGGCGAAGGCGGTACCGGTGAACTGGCGGGCGGCCAGGATGCGCCGGTAATGCCACAGGTCGTCGGCGGGCCCACTGCCGGGGTCGCCGCGAAAGATGGGCCGATTGCGCGTGCTGAGGGTGACCGGTTCGACGTCGATCCAGGACAGCTGCGGGCCGGGCCAAAACGGGGCGACCGTGGTACGCCAGAAGTCGTAGCCTGCCGGGCGGTCGATGGTGTGGTCCTCGCCGGGCCGGTGCTCCAGGGCGAAGCACCACGAGATCGCCTGCTGGTTGAGCGGGTCAGCAACCGGCAGCGCGTGAGGTTCGTCGGTGGCGTCCTGGCCTTCGGCGCCGATGACGTGCTCGACCCCGGCCAACGGCAGCAGGTCGCCGAGTTCGGTGGCGTCGAGGATGTAGTCGGCGGTGACGGTGACGTCGCTGCCGTCGGGGCGGCGCAGAGTGACCGCGGTGATCTGCTCCCCGGTGGTGTCGACCGCGACCGGTTCGTGCCGCAGCAGGACCGTCACGCGACCGGCGGACTGCCACGGTGCCAGCATCTGATCGATGACGGCGAGGGCGGAGCGGGGTTCATGGCACAACCGACTGACGTGGCCCAGGCCCGGGTTGAGCAGCGGATCGGCGGCGGCCCGCGGCGTCAGTGGGTAGTTGTCGCGGTAGTGACGGCGGATGCGCTGTCGGAAGTCGGCGTAACTGACGGCGGTCAACTGGGTCTCGATCCAGGCGTTCTCGTCCGGTGGCACCGCCTGGCTGGTGAACTGGCCGCCGAGCCACTCGGTGGCCTCGGCGAGTATCACTTGGCGGCCGAGCTTGGCGGTGGCCAGCGCGGCGGCGACGCCGCCGACTCCTCCGCCGACCACCAGAACATCCGTCCGCAGTTGCGTACTCACGCAGTCGTTCCCTTTCGCACCTCGGTTCTTCGGCCGGTCGGCCGGTGGTCGGGGGCCACCCGCACTCATCGGCGGCCCTCCCGTTCGATGCGTGGGCCGGCATCGATTCCCATCCGGGCGAACCATTCCGACGCGAACTCCAGGTCCGGAACAGTTCCCACCGGCATCGAAATGCCAGGTCCGGCAAGCTCGGGTGGCGTGGGGTGAGCCCGCAGCTCAGCGATCACGTCGCGGACCCGCGCCCCGACCGGCTTCACGGTGTTCTCCGCATCGATGAGACCGAGCCCGTACTCGAGTTCGTCGAAGCCGCGGAACCGGCGATCGATGTCATGCGACGCCCACCACGTCACGGCGGTGACCTCCGGGATCGCGGCGATCCGCCGCAGCATCCGTTCGGCGAAATCCGGCACCGTCGCCCGCTCGAGCCAGAGGTCGGACACGCCGACCTCCTGTACCCACAACGGCTTCCGCCGTCCGCCGAGAATCGCCAACGCGATCTGGGCCAGGTAGTCCGGGATCGCCCACGCGCCGCGCTCCTGGTCACCGAACCGCGCCAGGGCCCCGGTGAAGTACGGCCAGGCGTGGATGGCGACCAGGTCCGAGATGTCGACAACCGTCTCCGCCGTGAGTGGGCAGTCGCCGGTCATCCAGGGCTCGTGGTCGATACCGACGGTCACCGGTACGCCCGGAGCCCCGGCGCGCGCCGCTGTGACCATGCGGCGCGCCCAGTCGTCGCAGGCGCCTGATCCGAGCCGGGACCGTCGCATGAGGACGTTCGGCTCGTTGGCGACGTCAACGCACCACAGGGCCGGATGCGCCGCGACGGCTCCGGCGACTGCGGTCACCAACATCGCGGCGGCTTCCACCGCGTCTGGATCGGTGAAGGGATTGGCATCCCGCAACCAGGCGGGACGGAAGTCGAAGCCGCTCAGCCAGCCGTCGAGCACGGTCGGACAGACCGCCAGGTTGCGCGCTTCGGCGAGGTCGAGCAGGCGTACGAGCCGGTTGAGCATGGCCGGGGAGACGTACGCCGGGTTCGGTTGGAACAACGGCCACAAGCATTGGATGCGTATGTGGTCGAAGCCGAGTCCGGCGATGACGTCGAGGTCACGCGCGAGGTCCGCCTCCTCCCAGTCGACCCACGCGTACCACCAGTCGCGGCTGGGCAGGTAATTGACGCCGTAGCGAACCGATGCGCTCACCGGCCCAGCCGATCCACGAGGATCGACGCCCGGAGCGGCCACTGACCCGCGGCTGCACCGTCGTGACCGTCCCAATGCGCCCCCTGCCCCCGCGGGTCGGCGAGTGCCTCCGCGCCGAGGCGGTCCGTTCCGACGCGGACCGGATTGTCGAGGTCCACGCTCACCCCTTCAGCGCTCCCGAGTTGCCGGCCGCCCTCAGGAACTGCCGCTGGAACACGAGGAAGAGCCCCACCGGGATGATCACGGAGATGAACAGAGCACCCATGAACTGCGCGAAGTCGCCAGCGGTTTCCAGCCGCGGCAGGGCGACCGAGATCGGTTGGTCCTCCGGACTCGGCAGCACCAGCAGCGGCCACAGAAACTCCTTGTACGCCCCGACGAGCGTCAGCAGGCTCACCACGCCCAGGATCGGCCGTGACATCGGCAGCACGAGCGAGACGAAGACCCGGAAGGGACCCGCGCCGTCGATTCGGGCCGCCTCGAACAGTTCGGCCGGAATGGCCGCGAAGAACCGTTGCATGAGCAGCACGTTGACCGCGTTGGCCGAGGCGGGCAGCCACACCGCCCACAGGGTTCCGATCAGGTTGACGTGCACGAGCGGCAGATCCATCACGGTCAGGTAGAGCGAGACGAGCGAGATGACGCCGGGGATGAACAGCGTCGCGAGGATCGCTGCGAACACGGCCTTCGCGTACCTCGGCTTCAGGATGGCGAGCCCATAGCCGCCGGTCGTCGCGACGAGAAGCCCGAAGAACAGCGTCCCCGCCATGAGCCAGAGCGTGTTGACGAAGTAGCGCGCGAAGTCGACCTTCGTCCACACCTCGGCGAAGGTGTTCCAGTGGATCCCGCTCGGCCAGAGCGAGAACGGCGCGGAGAGCGTCTCGGTCGTGGTCGATGTCGCGGCCTTGAACAGCCAGAACAACGGTCCCACACACAGGATGGCGAGAGCGGCGAACACCAGCACTCGGACGGCGACGAGGGCGATCCGTACGCCGGGTCGGCGCCGGTCGAGACGGGACAGGATGCTGCGTTCAGCGTCGGCGGTCACGACGTGCTCCAGTGCTTGGTCGCCCAGAGGTAGATCCAGGAAAGGCCCGACAGGGCGATCGCCAGCAGTAGGCTCAAGGCCGTCGCGCGCCCGTAGTCCCCGGAGACGAACGCGTACCGGTAGATCAGCATGAGAATCGTGACCGTGCGGTTCTCGGGACCGCCATTGGTCATGATGTAAGGCTCGGTGAAGACCTGGAAGGTGCCGATCAACTGCAGTAGCAGCATCACGAGCAGCACGCTGCGCATCTGCGGCAGAGTGACGTGCCAGAACCGCCGGAACGCACTCGCCCCGTCTGTTTCCGCGGCGTCGTACAGCTCGGTCCGTACGCCCATCAGGGTGGCGAGATAGATGATGGTCGCAGTGCCGAACGACGCCCAGGTGGCCTGCAGCACGATCGAGGGCATGGCGAGGTCTCCGTCGTTGAGCCACGACAACGGGCCCAGCCCGACCCACCCGAGGATGGTGTTGAGCACGCCGGTCGGGCTCGGGTCGAAGAACGCCTTCCACAACAGGACGGCGACCACGGGCGGGAAGATCACGGGCAGGTACACGAGCGCCGAGGCCAGTCCCCGGGTGCGACGCAACTCCGCGATGAAGACCGCCAGGATCACCGGCACGGGGAAACCGATCACGAGTGCCAGCACCGCGAACCACAGCGTGTTGAGCGCGGCCGTCAGGAGCAGCGGGTCGGCCAGGACTCGGGCGAAGTTGTCGAGGCCGACCCACTCGGTGGTCAGGAAATTGGTGCGCTGGAAGCTGAGCGGCAGCGACCGGAGGATCGGCCACCACGAGAACAACCCGAACGACAGCAGCAGGGGCAGGAAGAACACGAGCGTGGACAGTCCGCCCCGGCGTACCCAGCTGACGAGGCCGCGGGAACGACGGCTCGGCACGACTTCGTGCATGCGGTACGCCGGCCTGGACCGGGCAGGGGCGCTCAGGGGAATCACCTCGTCTGTTCACGGGCGGATCTCTGTCGCGCCGCGGGAACCGCGCCGCGACAGGGACGGTCGGGCGATGATCAACCAGCGTCGATGATCGCCTGGACCTTGCGCTGGGCGTCCTTCAGCAGCGCGTCGATGTCGGCGCCTTGGCGGGTCAGAACCGCCTGGACCACGGTGTCGAGTGTCCCGTACGTCTCCTGCGCCTTTACCGGCGGCTCCGGAACCAGGGCCAGCGTCTGCGCCGTGGCGAAGTACGCGGCGTAGTTCTGCCGCGGCACGTTGACGTAGTCCTTGACCCAGCCGAGGTACCGGTCGGTCGTCGCCTGGTCGAGGAGAGGCAGCGCCGGGTCACCCACCGGTTGCTTGTCAGCGGCCTTGGCCTTCGCGTCCGTTACGGCCTCCGCCTCGCTGTCGTACTTGCGGAAGTAGACGAACTCCAACCACTTGATCGCCGCCCTGGTCTCGGCAGCCGAGGCGCGCGGATTGACGATCGCGACCGTACCGCCGCCGAGCGTACCCAGCCCCTGGGCCCCTTGCGGCAGCGGCGCGAGGCCGAAGTCGTCGGGCTTCATGCCCATGTTCGACACGACCACCTTGTACGCGTCCGCGCCCTGCACGAACATGCCGATCTTGCCACCCGCGAACGCCTTCGTGGTGTCGTTGTAGCCGGTCAGGAAGTTCGAGCCGAACGTGTTGTCCTCCCACCGCAGCGAACGGTAGAACTCCAGAACACTGCGGGTGGCGTTGTTGTCGACGGTCGCGTGCTTGCCGTCCGCCGACGCGATCGTGCTGCCGTTGGCGTAGCTCATCGCGGTGAGCACCCAGCCACCGGTGTTGTCCTTCGTCATGCTCGCGAAGCCCTGTACGCCGGTGGCCGCCTGGATCGTCTTCGCGGCTGTGCGTACCTCGTCCCACGTGGTCGGGGGTTTGTCGGGGTCGAGGCCCGCCTTCTTGAACAGGTCCCGGTTGTAGAACAGACCCATGCTGTACGCCTGGATCGGCACCCCGTAGATGTGGTCGCTCGCATCCTTGGTCACCTTCAGGATCGACGGGTTGATCCGGCTGACCACGGAGTTTGCGCCGATTGCGCCCGTGATGTCGGCGATCTGCTTACGGTCGATGAGGCCCCGCATCTCGGTGAAGGGGACGAGGGAGACGGTCGGCAGCTTGCCGCCCGCCAGCAGGGCCTGGAACGTCCGCACATCGAAGGTGGCCTCGTCGCCGACGACCTTGATGTCGGGGTTCGCCTTGGTGAAGTCGGAGATGTTTCGGTTGAAGTTGTTGAGTTCCTCCGGATGCCGATTCGTGGGCATGCCCGCGACGGTTATCGACACGGGTCCGGACGACTCGCTGTTCGACCCGCCGCATCCAGGGACGGAAGCGAGCGCCGCGACGGCCAGGGCCAGCGCGAGAAGCCGGGTTCTTGTGCTTTTCATGACACTCCTCGGACAGTGTTGGTGGTGGATCACTCGGTGTGGGTGGTACTGCCGGTCAGGGAGCGACGAGTCCTCCGTCCCGGCCCCGGACCCGCGCAGCCCACGCGTCGTGCCCGGAGAGTCCGGCGGGGAACCGGGCGGCGGCGGCCTCGTCGAGGTCGATCCCCCAGCCCGGTGCCTCGTTGGGGCGCAGCCAGCCGCGCTCGATGCGCAGCGTCCCGGGGAAGACCTCGTGCACGGCGGGGGTGTACACGTGGCCTTCCTGGATGCCGAAGGCCGGGCTGGTCATGTCCAGCGCGACGTTCGCTGCCGCACCGATGGGCGACGTGTCGCCCGGGGCGTGCCACGCCGTGCGTACGCCCACCAACTCCGCGGCGGCGGCGATCTTGCGGGCCGCGGTGAGGCCACCGATGCCGGAGATGTGGGAGCGGATGAAGTCCACGCCTCCGCCGAGCACGAGGCGCGCCGCGTCCGTCAGCGAGGTGGTCAGCTCGCCCACCGCGAGGGGCACGGGTGAGGCCGCCCGTACCTCGGGCAGGCGGTCCCAGTGCTCGGGCGCGACGACGTCTTCCAGAAAGTACAGGCGGTACGGCTCGAGCGAGCGGGCGAGCACGACGGCCTGCTTCGGGGAGAGTCGCGAGTGCACGTCGTGCAGCAGGGCGATGTCGGGGCCGAGCCGGGCTCGGGCCGCCGCGAAGAGCTCGGGGGTACGCCGGAGGTACTCCTCGACATCCCAGCCGCCCGGATACTGATGGTCGGTGGTTGCGGTGTGCGGCACCGCCGGGGCGCCGTAGTGACCGGCACCCGGCTGGCCCGTCTGGAGCCGGATGTGCCGTAGCCCCTCATCCCGGAGACGTTCCGCCTGGTCGAGCGTTTCCTCGACGGTCGCGCCAGCGGCGTGCAGGTAGGTGTCGGCCGCCCCGCGTACCTTGCCACCGAGAAGCTCGTGCACCGGCCGCCCGGCCCGCTTTCCCGCGATGTCCCACAACGCCTGGTCGAGCCCGGAGATCGCGTTGTTGCCGACCGGGCCCTCGCGCCAGTAGGACGAGAACCGGGCGAGGCGTACGAGGTCCTCGATGTCACCCGGGTAGCGGCCGACGACCAGCCGGGCGAGGTGCTCCTCCAGATAGGTCGCGACCGCCCGCCAGCGCTGGGTGAAGGTCGCGCAGCCCAACCCGTACAGGCCGTCGTCGCTCGTCTCGACCTTGACGACCAGCAGCGGAATGCCCTCCGGTGCGGTCGCGATCGCCCGGACCCGGGTGATGCGCACGTCGTCGGGTGCCTCCCAGGGCTGGGCGAAGGGGGACGCCGCGTCCTGCGCACTCATGCGGTTGCCTCCATGATGATGGATGCCTCGCCCTCGGCGAGCGAGACCACGGGAGCCCAGCCGAGTACGTGGCGCGCGGCGGACGTGTCGATCGGTGCTCGGCGCCCGTCGAAGCGTTGCCGGCGTTCGACGTGGGCCGCGTAGCGGTCGAGAAGATCCTCGGTGGACTGGTTCAGGATGGTGTCCGCCGCGGCCACCAGGAGCGTGTGCATCCCGGAGATCGGCTGGGTGAGGCCGCGCAGGATCGCGTCGACGGCATCCGCCATCTCCAGGTACGCCCACCCCTCACGCGCGAGGCGTGCCTGTTCCCCGGGTATCGCGATCATGCGCCGCACCGTGTCCCGCAACGCGGCGAGCTCGCGGACGAGCGGGAAGCGCAGCGCGACGACGGTCATGTCCCAGCGGCTGCAGGCGAACGCACCGATCCGCTCGTCGACCCACTTCGACAGCGAGTACGCGTCGTCGTGCGCCACGGGCGACGCCTCGTCCAGCGGGTAGTACGCCGGCATCACGTCGTGCCGATTCATCGGTATCCCGAAGGCGTTGATCGAGCTGGCGATGACCGCCCGGCGGATACCCGCCTCCCCCGCGCAGGCAAGAACCGTGAATGTCGCGGAGGTGTTCCCGACGAACACGGCCCGCGGCGTGTCGAGGTCGGGATGCGCCGTCGCCGCCAGATGAACGACCGCGTCCACGTCCGACAGCGCGTCCCGTACCAGGACTTCATCGGCGGCGTCGCCGGTAAAGACCCGGTCCGCCGGAGTCGGCGCGGACCAGGTACGGGACAGTGCGGTGACGGCGATGCCGTCGTCGACGAGCGCCTCGACCGTCGGCCGGCCAACGGTCCCGTCGGCACCGGTGACCAACACTCGGGTGGGTCGGATGAGCTCAGGCACGCCGGTGATCCTCACTGTCAGGAAACGATGTTGCGAAACTGCTTTCGCAGCAGAGAAGCACACGCCCCAGAGGATGTCAACAGTCGGATGCCGACGGCCCGCTCCGGCGCACGCCGAGGCACGGCAGTCCTATCAGGACTGCCGTGCGGTCCGGAACGCCGTGCGGTGCGGCTGTGCCGTCAGGAGGAAGGACCGAGCACCAGGGTCGGCGCCACGAGGTGCTCGCCGGGCGCCCGCTCGGGAGCGAGGACATCGGCGGCGGCGAGTCGGCCGAGCCGCTGCAGCTCCAGGTCGACGGTGGTGAGCCGGCGGATGCCCTGATCCAGGACGACGCCTTCCCAGTTGTCGACGCCGACGACGGCGATGTCCCCGGGCACCCGGAGGCCGCGCACGGCGCAGACCTCGAGCACACCCAGGCCGATGTGGTCGTTGCCGCAGAAGACGGCGTCGATCTCGACACCGGAATCAAGCATCTCGGACATCGCTGCGGCGCCCCAGTCGTGGGACCAGGACCCGTGCCGGGTCTCGCCGGCCTGCTTGAGCCCGGCAGCCTCCAGTTCCGCACGCATCCCACGCTCACGCAGGCGGGCGGCGATGCTGTCCCGACTGCCCGTGATGTGGGCGATACGGGTAGCCCCGACCTCCACCAGATGCCGTGTCGCGAGGCGCCCCGCACCCTCGTTGTCGGGCAGGTAGACGACATCCTCGGGGTGGTCCGACGCCGCGAACGCATACGTCACGGGCACGCCGAAGTGGTGCGTCACCGAGTGCGACACGCGTTCGTGACCGTCCCCGACGACGAGAAGGCCGTCGATGCGGCGCGCCTGGAGCGCCCGGATGCTCTTGGTCATCTGGCGCGGCACGAGCAGGTCCTCGTCGAACACGAGAGACGCCTGCTGCAGCTCACCGAGCTGCAGCACCGCGCCGATGAGGACCGGACCGGCGAAGGTACTGGTCGCACGGTAGGTCAGGATCCCGATGGTCCGGCTGCGCCCGAGCGCGAAGGATCGCGCGAGCGCGTTCGGCTGGAAGTCGAGCCGCTCCGCGACCTCGCGCACGCGCGCCCGGGTCTCCGCCGAGATCCGATCGCCCCCGTTCAGGGCCTTGGACGCGGTGGAGATCGACACCCCGGCGATCGCCGCGATGTCGCTCAACCGGACGCTGCGGTTCGACGGCATGCCGAAAGCATACCGGCGCGGGGGCATTGACAGAGTTTGACCACCCGGCGAAAATTGGCGAACTGCGAAACCGGTTTCGCACCGCAAAGCCTCCCCGTCCCCCCGATCGCGGTCGTCCGACGCCCCATCGAGGAGTGCTCATGCCCAGGACAATCTCTCCGCCTTCCGAAAGGGCGCTCTCCCGCCGAGCGCTCGCACTGCTGGCTTCCGTCGCTGCCGCCATGGCGCTGCTGTCCGTCCCACAGCCCGCCGCCGCCAGCACCGGGCCCGTCGTAATCGGCGACTTCGAACGCGGCACCGATCCGTGGTCGCCGGTGACGACGGGCGGCGCCACCGCGACGCTCACGACCACCACCAACGCGCCCGCAGGCGGCACCGCAGCCGCCCGCGTCCAGGCGAGTGCGCCGAGCGGAACGGTCGAGATGGCGCGCGGCGTCCCCTCGCTCGACCTGCGAAGACTCGACCTCTCGGTACGCAGCGCCCAGCTGACCGGCCTGGTCCTGCGCCTCGTCGACAGCACCGGGCAGGCGCACCAGCAGACCCTCGCGCTCTCGCCCGGCACGCAATGGCAGAGGCTGTCGATCACCACCTTCGCGGGCGGAGTCCAGTACGTTCACTGGGGCGGCGCCAATGACGGCGCGTGGCACGGGCCGCTGACACGGATCTCGCTGCTGATCGACGCGTTCCGCATCTCTCCCGGCCCAGCCGTGACGCTCGACGTCGACGATGTCGTCGTCCAGGGACCGCCGCCCCCGCTCGCCATCAAGCCGACGACGCTCGGTAACGCCTTCACCACCGGCGACACCGTGTCGTTCGGCGTCGACACGGCCGCCACGTCGCTCAGCTGGTCGGCGCGGGACGCGTACGGGGGCGTCGTCGCCGCGGGCTCCGGCACTCCTGCGCAGCTCGGAAACACCATCTCCCTCGGTGCGCTGGGGACCGGCTGGTACACGGTTGACATTGCCGCCGTCCAGCCCGATGGCACCACCGTCAACGGCGGCACGGACATCTCGGTGTTGCCCGCGACTACTTTCCGTGAACGACGCATCGGTGCCGCGACGCACTACGGTCAGCAGTGGCCGACCGCCTCCGTACCCTTGCTCGGGAAGGCCGGTCTCGGCTTCGCTCGCGACGAGGCGTACTGGGCGGAAGTCGAACGGGTCAAAGGCACGTACGCCTTCCCCACCCGCGTCGAGACCGCCACGGCGGCGCTGCGCGCGAACGACGTGGACTTCCTGCATGTGCTCGACTACGGCAACGCGCTCTACCACGAGGGAGAAGCGCCCGCGACCGATGCGGGGCGAGCCGGTTTCGCCGGGTACGCCCAGGCGTCCGTCGATCACTTCGGCACCGCACACGCGACGTACGAGGTGTGGAACGAGTGGAACATCCGCGACGTGAACGGTCCCGCAGGGGCGACGCCGCAGACCTATGTCGCGCTGCTCGCCGCGACGGCCGCGAGAGTCAAGGCGACACATCCGGACGCGACGCTGGTCGGGCCCGCCCTCGCGCCGATGAACGACTGGCAGGGCTGGCTCGACGGCTTCATCTCCGCCGGCGGCCTCGACCACATCGACGCGTTCTCGACTCATCCGTACAACTTCACGGCCGAGCCCGAGTCGTTCGAGACCCACGTGGCGATTCTGCGGCAGAAGTTCGCCGCGGCGGGGCACCCCGACCTGCCGATCTGGTTCACCGAGCACGGCTGGTACACGACGCAGAACCCGCCTGGCGTGGCGCCTGGCGTACAGGCACGCAACCTCGCGCGCGCACAACTGCTGAGCCTCGGCGACGGAATCGGGCGATTCACCGTCTACGACTTCAAGGACGACGGCACGAACCCGGCCGATGCCGAGCACAACTTCGGGATGATCCGCAATGAGGGCGACGCTCGTGGCGCGTACGTCCCGAAGCCCGCGTTCACCGCAGAGGGCATACTCACGCGTCAGACGGCGGAGCGCCCCGTCCGCACGGTCCTGTCGCTCGGCACCGGGCGCTACGGAGTCGAGTTCGGCCCACGTACGGGCGAATCCGCTGACACGCGCATGCAGGCGCTGTGGGCACTGACGCCACAGACGTGGAGCGTCCAGGCGACCGGCTCGGTAACGGTCACCAACCTCTACGGCGGTACGACCGTCCTTCAGCCCGACGCCGACGGACGGGTGCACGTCGCGGTGGGTACGGAGCCGGTCTATCTGCAGGGCGCGCTGGGCAGGATTGCGACCGCCTCGCCGTTCTCGCTGGCCGTGACGGGTGCCGTCGGTGGGAGCGCGCCGGATACCACCTGGCGTATCGCCAACTCGGGGACGTCGGCCCGCACCCTCTCGCTCGTCTCCGATGGGCTGACCACGCAGGCGACCGTGCCCGCCGGGGCCACCCAGGACGTCGCTGCGGCGCTCGCGCCCGCTCAGGTCGGGCAGCGCACCTGGACCGCGGTCGTGCGGGAGGGAGGTCACGCGATCGGCGTCCTCACCGCTGCCGCGCAGGTCGTTCCCGCATTGCAGCTGACGGGTGAGCATGCGCTGAGCGCTGCCGGCGCGGACGTGCTACGGCTCAAGGTTCTCAACCGCAACACGCATGCGGTACGCCTCGACGGCGTCACCTGGGCCTTCGGCGGTTCGGAGGGAACGGTGCTCGCCGATGCGCAGGTGGCCGCCGGAGCCACGGCCGTACAGGATGTTCCGCTCACCACCTTCGGTGCGTGGTCGGCGACCGTCTCCGGAGCCGCGACCGACACCGTGAGCGGCATCGTTGTGGCTGCGAGTTCGGTGGCGGTGGACGTCCCGTACCAGACGGTGCAGGTAGACGGCGTGGTGGATCGTGCCGTCAAGAAGCTCCCGGCACAGACGCTGGGGAAGGACGAGCAGGTGATCACCGGCTGGAAGGGCCCGCAGGACCTCAGCGGAAGTCTGTGGATCACACACGACGACAGCCGGCTCTACCTCACGACGCAGATCATCGACGACGTCCAGGCGCAGCCGGCCAGGGGTGCGGCCATCTGGCAGGGTGACAGCCTCCAGCTCGGGGCCTCGCCCGGCTGGCCGGGCGAAAATGGCCGCCCCGTAGGGGAGGTCGGCAGCGCCCTGACCGACGTGGGACCGGTCGACCTCACCCGGTGGCTACCGGTGAGCGGCGGGACGGATGGCATCACGACCGTGGTGAGGCGGGACGAGAAGACGAAGACGACGACCTACGAGTTGGCAGCGACGTGGGCGGCGCTCGGGGTCGACCCGGCCAATCGCATCATGGCCGCCACGATCGCGATCAACGAGAACGACGGGTCGGGCCGCCGCGGCTGGAGCAGTTGGGGCAAGGGTGTCGCCGAGACGAAGGATCCGACTCTGTTCCACTCCCTGCGACTCATGCCTCCCGGCGGTAACAAAGTGGACCTGTCGACCCGGGCGCGGACGGTGTGCCTTCCGTCCGGTGGCTCCGTGGCGGTCGAAGTGACGAACCGGGAGTTACTGGCAGCCGGTGTCCGCATCACCACTCCTTGGGGTAAGAAGGAGTTCCGCGATGTGCCGCCCGGTATGAAGGTCTCCGAGACCTTTCCCACCGGGTCGGTGTCGCTTCCCGCCGGAGAGGTGACCGTGGACGGTTCGGTCGTCGCCACGAGCGGCCAGCCGTCCTACCAGGTGCGGCAGGTGCCCCACCCACCGATCAACTGCCCCTGACAGCGCCCACCTGGACGACGGCGGAGAGGCCGGCTCTCTCCGCCGCCCCAGGCCCGCTCCATCGAAGAAGGCCCTCGGCCCATCCACCGGGACGACACCGACGCGACTGGCGGTGGCCGGATCTCTGTCCACAAGTATCTTGACCGTCATCGATACAAGTCATACGTTCGCCCCGGGGTCCAGCGGGCCGGCGGAGGGGGATGACCGGATGCGAGCGCGTGCCTGGGCGGCGGCGGTGGTGGCCGTCGTACTGGTCAGCGGCAGCGGTTGTGCAGCGGAGCCGGTGGCTGCGCCGACCGGGACCAGCGGCGACGGCGCCGTTCCGCCGATCTACTCCAACCGGGCGTACCCGGCCCGGGAACGGGCGATCGACCTGGTCTCCCGGATGACCCTGGAGGAGAAGGCCGCGCAGATGGTCAGCAGCCAGTCGGCGGCCCTGCCCCGACTGGGCATCTCGGCGTACGGCTGGTGGAACGAGGCCGCGCACGGAGTCGCCCGGGAGGGCACCCTGAACAACGCCAACCCGCCCATCCTGATCAACACCACCTCCTATCCGGTCGACCTCTCGCTCGGCGCCACCTGGAATCCCGATCTGGTCTACCGGGAGGCGACGCTGATCTCCGACGAGGCCCGGGAGGTCGTCCGGGACAACCGGCTCGACCTGAACTTCTACTCCCCCACCATCAACCTCGCCCGTGATCCCCGCTGGGGTCGGGGCGACGAGGCGTTCAGCGAGGACCCGCTGCTCACCGCCGCACTCGCGGCAGAGTTCGTGAACGGGATGGAGGGCAAGGACCGGGCCGGACGGCTGCTGCCGCAGGGCGGCGGCTACCTGAAGACCAGCACCACGCTCAAGCACTACGCCGCGAACAACAGCGAGTTCGACCGGCTCACCGGATCGGCGAACATGGACGACCGGACCCTGCGCGAGTACTACACCGCGCAGTTCCGCGAGGTGATCGAGCGCAGCTCACCGGCCTCCATCATGACCTCGTACAACCGGGTCAACGGGGTGCCGACCTCGGCCAGCGGCTACCTGATGGACGAACTCGCCCGGCAGACGTTCGGCTTCGGCGGCTTCTTCACCTCGGACTGCGACTCGATCCGCGAGATCCAGCACGGCCACCACTGGCAGCCGCCGGGTGAAC
This sequence comes from Plantactinospora solaniradicis, assembly GCF_042658085.1. NCBI lineage: Bacteria > Bacillati > Actinomycetota > Actinomycetes > Micromonosporales > Micromonosporaceae > Plantactinospora > Plantactinospora solaniradicis. The sequence goes on from NZ_JBHSPR010000032.1 coordinate 141,631, forward strand.
CGGAGCCGCTGGACCACGTCGAACGGCACGCGTGGGCCAACGCCGCCGGTGAGGACCTGAACTGCCAGCAGGGCTACCACGACCAGTGGAGCTACGCCAACACGATCCCCGAGGCGGTCGCGCGGGGCATCATGACCCCGAACGGCAGGTACACCGAGGAGCACGTCGACGCCGCACTCGTCCGGCTGCTGACCACGCGGATCCGGCTCGGCGAGTTCGACCCCGCCGAGAACGTGCCGTGGGTGACGGCGGCCCGGAGCCGGGTCGCGCCCGGCAGTTGGACGAACTCGGACGCCAACGGTGCGGTGACGCAGACCGCGGATCGGCTCGCCCTGGCCCGCGAGGTCGGCGCCGAGAGCATCGTGCTGTTGAAGAACGAGGCCAGCCGGAGCAGGCAGGGTGGCCGGAACGCACTGCTGCCGCTGCGGGTTCCGGCCTCCGGGCCGTACCGGGTCGCGGTGATCGGGCACTACGCCAACCCGCCGTCCATGTACCTCGGCGGCTACTCCAGCATTCAGGCCAGCGCCGGCCAGGCCAACGAGGTCAACGGCTACGCCGGGGTCCGGGCGGCGATCCAGGCGATCAACCCCGGTGCCGTCGTCGACCACCTGCCCGGCGTCACCCCGGGCACCCTGGCCGAGGTCGACCCGGCGTCGGTGGCCGCCGCCGCCTCCTACGACGCGGTCATCGTGTACGCCGGCACCGACGACCGGCACTCCCGCGAGGACGTGGACCGCCGCTCGCTGGCCCTGCCCGGCGCACAGGCGTCCCTGATCAGCCAGGTGGCGGCCCGGAACCCGAACACCGTCGTCTACCTGGAGACCGCCGGACAGGTCGACGTCGCCGACTTCGAGGCGGCGGTGCCGGCGCTGCTCTGGAGTTCGTACAACGGGCAGCGCAAGGGCGAGGCGCTGGCCGACGTGCTGCTCGGGACGCGTAATCCCAGCGGGCGGCTGCCGTTCACCTGGTACCGGAACGCCAGCCAGCTCCCGCCGATCGACGACTACGGCATCCGGGGCGACGGAACCAGCCCCGGGCGGACGTACATGTACTTCGACGGGGACGTCTCGTACCCGTTCGGGCACGGGCTCGGCTACACCGGCTTCGCGTACTCCCGGCTGGCGGTCGACCGGCGGACGGTCGACGCCAACGGCAGCGTCCGGGTCAGCGTCGACGTCACCAACACCGGGTCGGTGGCCGGGTCCGAGGTGGTCCAGCTCTACGCGGGTACGCCCACCGCGCCGGCCGCCCGGCAACGCCCCGCCAAGCGGTTGAACGGCTTCCAGAAGATCTCGCTGCGGCCGAAGCAGACGAAGCGGGTCAGTTTCACCGTCGACATCCCCGACCTGGCCTTCTTCGACAACCAACTCGGCCGGTACGTCGTCGACCGGGGCTCGTACCTGATCCAGGTCGGCAGGTCCAGCACGGACGCCAACCCCCGGCAGCAGGCTCGGGTCCTCGTCGGCGGCAGCCTGCGGCCGGAGCTGTCGGTCGTCACCGCGACCGCGCCGACGCTGGTCTCCCCGAACACGGTCGTGTCGCCGAGGCTCACGATTGCGATGAGCGACGACACCCGGTACGGCTACCGCGCCGAGGGCGCCAGCACCCCGCTGCCGACCGGCACTACCGTCCGGTACCACAGCAACCGGCCCGGTGTGGTGTCGGTGGACCCGGCCGGAGTCATCCGCACCGGCTCGCCCGGCGTCGCGACCGTCACCGTCACGGTGAGCTACCGGGGCGTCAGCCGATCGACCGAGTTCTCGCTCGGGGTCCGGTGATCCGGGGCAGCGTCGGCACGGCGGAGCCGAAGAGGTTGTCCGGGTCGTACCGGCGCTTCGCGGCCAGCACCCGGGGATAGTTCGGTCCATAGGCGAGCCGGACCCGCTCGTGCTCGTCCGGCGCGAGCAGGTTCGGGTACCCGCCGGGCAGCGCGAGCGGGGCCAGCCGGGCCGAGCAGCGGTCCGCCCAGTGCCGGTGCGCCGCCACCGGCTCGCCCGGCGGCCAGACCGCGATGACCTCCACCAGCAGGTGGTCGTCGCGCAGCCCGAACGCGGTCTCGGTCCGGCCGATCCGGCTCGCCGCACCGTGGAAATGGTGTACGGCCAGCGCCGAGAACGGCGAACTGGCGCTCGTCGCCGCGTCGAGCAACACCTCGACCGCCGGGCCGGACAACTCCGCCAACCACCGGGTACGCAGCAGATAGTGGTTACCGGGCAGCATCCCGCCGTCGAACATCCCGAGCGCGTCGCCGTACGTCATCGGGCCGACCTGGGCCGTGATCGGCCGCCCGAACGCCGCCAGCCGGGCAACCGCCCGCTCCCCCGCGCCGAGGTCCCGACCACTCCAGGTCGGCGCGAGGAACACCATCGGCTGCCTCTGCGGGCCGGGCAGGAAGCCGGCCATCACGGTCAACTCGTCGGGGCAGTCGGGCAGGAAGTTCCGGTAGCTGGCCAGCACGTTCCGGGCCTGCTCGACCGGGAACAGGATCATCCCGGCCAGCACGGTGCGCAACGGGTGCAGCCGGTACCGCAGGCTGGTGACGACGCCGAAGTTGCCGCCGCCGCCGCGCAGCGCCCAGTAGAGATTCGCGTCGTCGTCGAGGCTCGCCGTGACCTGCGTCCCGTCGGCGAGTACCAGCTCGGCACCGAGCAGGTTGTCCAGGGCGAGCCCGTAGCGGCCGCAGAGCGGGCCGTACCCGCCGGCGAGGCTGAGCCCGGCCATCCCGACCGCCCGGACCACGCCGGTTGCGGTCACCAGCCCGTACGGCTGGGCGGCGGCCAGCAGGTCTGCGGCGGTAGCCCCGCCGGCCACGATCGCGGTCGCGCTGTCCCGGGCGATGCTCACCTGGTTCATCCCGGTCATGTCGAGCACCAGTCCACCGGGGCGCAACGCCCGACCGGCCCAGTCGTGTCCACCGGCCCGGACCGAGAGCGGCACCCCGCAGTCCCGGGCGGTACGGACGACCGCGCGCACGTCGTCGGTGTCGAGGCAGCGGGCGATCAGCGCCGGTCGGGTGGTGACGGCGGCGTTCCAGAGCCGACGCGTCGACTCGTACCCCGGATCCGAGGTCGTCACGAGCCGGTCCCCGAGAATCGGACGGAGCCGCCGGACGGCATTCCGTACGGCGGTGGGAAGGCTGCTCTGTGCGGCCATGGCGACTCCCTGGACGACAGGTGCGGCCGGCAGCGGGCGATGGTCGTCGGGCTGGTTTCCGCGTCGGCTGGTTCCGCGTCGGCCGCTCGGTGCGGCGAACGTATCGTCGGCGCCGAGGACGCGCGATCCTCGATCCGGCCTCGGCGCGGTCGGAAAGGCGACCCCGGGTCGGCCGGAGAGCCGACGGTGGGGGTTGTCGGGGTTCGGCCACTCCGAGGAACGCCCGCAGTTAGCTTATATAAGCCGATCCTGATACGCTGCCACCCGTTCTGCCGGGAAAGACCGGGATGAAATCCACAGGATGAAGGAGCGATGGTGGACATCGTCGACGAGATCAATGCGACCCACCGGGTGGTCGGCCGAGCCGACACCCCGGCCGGCGAGGCCCGGACCGTCCTGTTGCGACGGACCTACGACACCTCCGTCGAGGACGTCTGGGACGCCGTCACCAGCCCCGAGCGGCTGCCCCGCTGGTTCCTGCCGGTCAGCGGCGACTTCCGGCTCGGCGGCAGGTACCAGGTCGAGGGCAACGCCGGCGGCGAGATCATCGCCTGCGAGCCACCCCGCCGACTCCGGCTGACCTGGGTGTTCGGCCCGCCCGTCGAGGGCGGATTCAGCGAGGTGGAGGTCCGGCTGTCGCCCGGCACCGGGCCCGACGACGACAAGTCCACCGTCTTCGAACTCGAACACATCGCGATCGACGATCCCGAGCGGTGGGCCCAGTACGGCCCCGGCGCCGTCGGCGTCGGCTGGGACCTGGCCCTGCTCGGCCTCGGCCTGCACCTGGCCGGCGGCGGCATCGACGACCCCAGCGCCTGGGAGCAGTCCAAGGAGGCCCGGGAGTTCGCGACGCTCAGCAGCAACTCCTGGGGCGCGGCGTCGGTGGCCGGAGGCGAGTCCCCGGACGCGGTGGCCACGATGGTCGCGAACACGACGGCGTTCTACGCCCCGGACGTACCCGCCCCGGAACCGTCGGGCGACTGATCCGCAGGTGGTCCTCCCCTCTGGCGGAAGGTGTAAGAAGAATGCATGTCACGCATCGTCTGGTGGGAGATCGAGACCCCCGACCCTGACACGTTCCAGGCCTTTCACGGCCGCCTGTGGGGCTGGACGTTCCGTGCCGCGTTCGCCGACACCGAACTGGGTGCCGACTACTGGCTCATCAGTAGCGACGGCGAGACACTCGGCGGCTTGCAACGTGCTGCCAACGGCATGCCGCCGCACGCCGGTACCCGGGTGTACGTCGAGGTAGACGACCTGGAAACGACCTTGACGCAGGTCGAGGCGCACGGCGGTCGGGTCGAACGCGCCCGCACCGCGCTCGGCGGCGACGACCGCTGGTTCGGCACCGCCCAGGACCCGACGGGGATCTCGTTCGGCATGTGGACGGGCAACCCCGCGCGTAACCTCTGACCCCGCTGTCCGGCCTTCGACGGCAGCCGCCTCGATCTGCCCACGCCGCCATCCGCCCCCACCGCCATCCGCCCCCACCGCCATCCGCCCACGCCGACCGGAGGTCGCCGCTCCATGTACGCCAAGCAGTACGAGATCACCCTGCCCGCCGACTACGACATGCGGATCATCCGCAAGCGCGTCGCCGACTTCGGGCACCTTCTCGACGACCGCGCCGGGCTGGGGCTGAAGGCGTACCTGGTCCGCGAACGCGGCCGGGACGGTTCGCCGGTCAACCAGTACGCACCGTTCTACCTGTGGAACGACGTGGGCGCGATGGCCCAGTTCCTGGCCGGTGGAAGCGGCTTCCAGGGCATCATCCGCGACTTCGGCCGCCCCACCGTGCAGCACTGGACCGGGATCGCGAGTGTCGCCGGGCCGAGCCGTGAGTCCGTCCCGAGGGCGGCGTCGCGCCGGCTGACTCCGTTGCCGGTCGACCCCGACGTCGAGGCCAACGGGCTGGGGCTGACCGCCCGGATCGAGCAGGAGACCGCCGCGCTCGCATTGCTGGCCCGGCGGGACGGCGTGCACACCGCCGCGCTCGCCCTCGACCCTCAGCATTGGCAGCTGCTGAGATTCGTCCTGTGGCAGGACACCGTTCCGCACGACGAGCAGGCCACCGAGCAGTACGAGGTGCTGCACCTGTCCGCGCCCGGACTGGCCGAGCTGCCAACTGGACGAACCTGGTAGGCCGCCTCGGGAGTCCGTCGACAGCCCCGGCGAGCCCACTGCTTGCGCCCAGCGGCCAGCAACCGAAGTCCTGAAATGCTACGCCTCGTCGCCGACCCATTTCTCCCCGCACCGGCCACAGACGTCGCCCCAGCGCGGGTTGTCCCAGTTGTGTTCGGTCCTCACCCAGCTCGTGTCACCACAGTCCTGGCAGAGATCCACATAGTCACAGTTAAGCTTCTCAGGCCAGTAGGTCACATCCGTCGAGCGCTCGCCGGAGGGCAGATCCTGAACGAATACCCGGCGCGTCCGATGCTCGACCTCCGTTTTCTCATGCCCGCACCGTACGCAGGTCCGTATCCGCCGGCAGGGATGGTCCCCGGTGGTTTCGCGGGCGTAATCGTGGTTCGGGCCATAGCTCCTCAGCCGGTCGCAGTAGACGCACCGCCACTCGACCCGGCACGGCTCCGCCGGGTCGGCGACCTCGTCGGCCGACAGGAAGCGATGCTGGTGCAGACCGAGCGTGCATCGGATGCGGCGCCCCAGCCCGGGGGGACGCCTGGAGGGTGTCACGTCCACCGCTGCTACCTCACCGTCGCCGAGCTTCACCAACCGGAGCCCCGTGACCGTTCATCGAGAAGTCCAGGAACTCCTGACGCAATGATCCTGGAAGCCGGTGCTGTCGCCCGCCGGTCCGTGGCTCGACGATTCCGTGTGGTTCACGCGGACACTCGCGACCTTCGCCGGACGGGCCGGATCGGCGGTAGCGCTCACCCACGCTCGGCCCGCTCGGCGAACACCTCCATGGCCACCTGGTAACCCTCGAAAGCCCGCGCCGCTCCGGCGTACGCCTGTAGGTGGATGAAGAGTTCGACGATCTCGTCCGGCGACACCCCCGAGTTGAGCGCGATCCGTAGCTGTCCCCGCAGCGGGCCGAGGGTGCCGAGGGTGGCCGCGATCGCCACCGACACCAGCCCCCGGCCCCGCTCGTCGAGCCCTGTTCGCACCCACGAATCACCAAAGGTGTGCGCGATTGCCAGCTTCCGGAAGTCTCGCCCCGAGTCCGGTTCCCCGGCCCCCATCGGGATGTCGAGGCGCTGCCCGAGCAGGCGTTCGGTTGCCAGCAACCCGCGCTCGTACGAGTCGTCGCTGCTCATAGTATCTCCTCGGCCATCGTTCGGCAGTCAGGAAGCGGTGGATCCTCGGCGCTCAAACCAGGGTATCCAGGACGAATCACCCAGCCGGTGGGTTTGACAGCCGCTCCCCGCCGCGCTCGGGCGTTCCGGTCGCGCGCCGGGGCGGGCTCGACGGAGTCAGGCGATCAGGGTGCCACCGTCGACGGTTACCACCGTTCCGGTGGCGTAGCTCGCCCGCAGCAGGTAGACGAATGCCTCGGCGACCTCCTCGGGCTCGCCTACCCGACCGAGCGGAAGCGACTCGCTGAGCTGGGCGTACATCTGCTCGCGGGTCTCGTCCGGCAACGAGTCCCAGAGCGGCGAGCGGATCACGCCGGCAGAGACGGCGTTGACCCGGACCGGGGCGAGTTCGACGGCGAGTGCGCGGACCAGCGCGTCGATCGCCCCGGTGATGCTGGCCGCCACCGACCAGCCCGCGCTCGGCCGGTAGTTGGCGGTGCCGGTGGTGAGGGTGATCGATCCACCCGGCCGCAGGTAAGGGACTGCCGCGTTGACCGCCGATAGGGAGCCGAAGTAGCGCAGTTCGAACGCGACGCGGGCGGCGGCGAGGTCGAGGGCGTCTACGGACATCAGTGCGAGCGGCTCACCGGCGGTATAGACGAGGTGGTCGAACGGGCCGAGACCCTCGAACAGCCGGGACACGTCGCCTGGGTCGGTGAGGTCTGCGACGTACCCCAGGGTGCCCCTCGGCAGGGTCGACAGGGCGCGATCCACACTGCGCTGGCTGCTGGAGGCGACCACGACCTGGGCGCCTTCGCGGGCAGCCAGGGTGGCGGTGGCGAGCCCGATCCCAGAGGTTCCGCCGAGTACGACGACGCGCTGGTCGGTAAGGGCCATGATCTTCCTTCCGGATCGTGTGGGGTGTGGTGGAGACGGTTTCCACCCTGCGCCGGTCACGACACCCGCGTCCAAGACCTCTTCCACCTCCTGTAATACCCGTTGGGTATCGTCCCAGTCATACCCGACGGGTATCGTGGAACGGCCGGGAGCGAGACTCGGACGGGCCGGGACGGGGAACCGGATGGACGTCGATCTGCGTAAGCTCCGCTACTTCGTGGCGGTCGCCGAGGAGTTGCACTTCGGCCGGGCCGCCGCGCGGTTGCACATTGCCCAGCCGGTCCTGTCGCGCCAGATCCGGGCCTTCGAGCACGAACTCCGGGCCGAGCTCTTCGTCCGGGACCGCCGCTCCACCGTGCTGACCGAGGCCGGCCGCCAACTGTTGGCCGACGCCCACCCGCTGCTCGCCTCGGCCGAGGCACTACGTCGGCGGGTACAACGGGCCGCGCACGGCAGGCCGACGTTCACCATCGCCTTCATGCCCGGCATCATCGTCACCGTCGAGGCGCGCGCCATCGCCCAGCGGCACCCCGACCTGTCCGTCAGCGTCGTCCGCACCTCCTGGAACGACCAGGCCGAGGTCGTGCACGACGGGCGTGCCGACGTCAGCTACGTACGGCTCCCGGTCGACCAGCGCCGCCTGCGCCTACGCCCACTGTTCGCCGAACCCCGGGTCGTGGTTCTGCCCAGCGACCACCGTCTGGCCGGCGAGGAGTCGATCGACCTCGCCGATCTGGTCGAGGAACGTCTGCTCCAGGACCCGGACGCGGTGCCGGAGTGGCGGGACCTGCCGAATCGCCCGGTCGACCCCGATCCCCGCCCCCGGCCAGTACTCAACTCGGTCGAGGAGAAGCTGGAACACGTCGCGGCGTACGGCGGGGTGGCGGTCCTGCCCCTGTCGACCGCGAGGTACTACAGCCGCCCCGACGTGGTCCACGTGCCCGTCGACGACCTCCGGCCCAACCAGATCTGCCTGGCCTGGGCCGAGGACAACCGGTCACCTCTGGTCCACGAGTTCGTCGACATCGCCGCACGGCAGGCCCAGGCGGCAGACCCCTCGCCCCGGACGACCCACGAGTAGCGGCGGGACAGCTCCTGCGGGCGCCTCGGGACTTGTCGAACAGCTCGTTCCGTCGGACGGCGCCGGGTCCGACGCCGCTCGGCATCACATCAGGACCAGGTAGTACGCGAAGAAGGCGATCGGCGAGGCGAGGAAGCAGATCAGGAACCCGAGCCGGGCGTACCGGGCCGGACGGCCGACGATGATCCGGGGCTTGCCCCAGACGCTGAGCACGAAGTACCCGACGAAGAACAGCATCGTCGGCAGGCCGGCACAGCTCCACGAGAAGACGGCGATGGCGTTCCGGTCGCCGCCGTTGAGCGTCTGCACCTCGGAGACGGTGAGCAGGATCCAGATGATGACCGCGAGGACGCCGGCACAGCCGAAGTAGACGGTCATCGCCCGCGCCAGCGGCGACATGGAGGGGAGCAGCGGAGCCTGCTGCGCCATCGTCTCCGCCTGCACGATCATGACGTCGGCGCCGTCGGCGGCCTGTCGGGCCAACTCCAGCTCGCGACGCGGATCGGCCGGCCGGGCGGGCGGCATCGCCGCACCGGTCACCTGGCCCGGACCGCCCGGCACCCGGTCGAACGGTAGCCGCGGACCGGGTACCTGTCCGGCCGCCGGGCTGGCCGGCAGGGCCCGCCGCCCCTGACCAGCCGGCAGTTCCGGGTACGCCTGCCCGGCCGGCAACTCCCCACTCCCCGCCTCCGCCCCGGTCGACTGGCCACGCCCCCCGTACTGGACCGGCGGGCCGAACGGCGTCGGCGGGCCGAACTGGCTCGACTGGCTCGACTGAGTCGACTGGCCGAACTGGCTCGACTGGCCAGACTGAGTCGACTGGCCGGACTGGGTCGGCGACCCGAACTCGTTGGAGCGGTCGAACGGAATCGGACGGTCGAGTTGGTCCGGACCGGCGTACTGGGCCGGGACGGTGGGGTGGCCACCGGAGGTGGGCGGGGCGTACCGGGGCGGCTCGGGCGGCAACGCCTCACCGACCAGGGGCGCCGACGGCCCCACCGGCACCGGTTTGCCGATCATCTGGCCGAGCGCCGTCAACCGCTGCTGTTGCACGGCGAGCCGCTGGTCGAGACGGTCGACGGCGGCACCCGTACTGCCCCGGTGCTCGGCGACCTGGGCGGCGGTCCGCTCGCCGGTCCGGCGCAGGTCGTGCAGGTGCCGGGCCAGGGCCGCGTACTCGGAGAAACTCGCCACCTCAGTGCCCCTCGTCGTCCTCTTCGTAGCCGGGCCGGACGAACGGCACGATCAGCCGGGTCCGCTGGTCGTGCCGGTCCACCAGCAACGCCCGGTTCGCCCTCGGGGTGTACGCGAGATCGTTCACTCCGAGGTACATCCCCAGCTCGCCACCGGGCACGTTCAGGGCGACCAGGCAGGCGACGTCGTCCCGGTTGCTGGACCCGCCGATGTCGTCGGAGAGCCGGCGCAGTCCCCGCCACCAGCCGAGCAGGTGCACCCCGTACGCGGGGCCCTGCCGGAGCACCGCCTGTAGGTCGTCCAGCCCGGACTTGAAGTGTTCGTCGCGGGCGCTGAGGATGCCGCTGGCACCGTCCATGCCGTACCCGACGAGGAAGGTCCGGCCCGGTCCGTCGGCCGGCTGTCCGGAGAGTTTGCGCAGCTCGTCGCGGAGCCCGGGGGCGTCCAGCCGGCTGACCGGGTGCCCCGCCTCGGCCAACTCCGCCATCGTCGCCTCGGCGATCTCGTCCGCGACCGCGACCAGCGGGGCGATCAGGAACCGAGCGCTGCCGGGCGGGTGCTGCCGGGCCAGGCTGATGGTGGCGGCGTGCAGCACGCTCGCCCCGACCGGCGAGGTGCCGACGACCGCCAGGTGCCGCCCGGGGGTGGCGTCCAGTGGGAACAGTGCCGAGGTCAGGTCGACGTCGACGGTCCGGCCGACCAGAGCGAGCGGGCGCCGTCCCCCGGGGACCAGTCCCCGGTACGTCGGATCGTCCTCGACGTGCGCCGACTCGTACCCCTTGAACACCGCCGGTGGACGCGAGCCCGGTTTCCGGGCCTGCCACAGCTCGTGCCGGAGCCGGGCGACCTCGGCGGCGCTGGCGTGCGCGTCCGGGAACCGGACCACGCTGTTCGCGGCGGCCAGCCCGGCGGCCGGGTTGATGATCGCCGAGCCGATCGGCAGCGCCCCGGCCGCGTCGTTGAGCGCGTCCAGCACTCCCCCGCCGCCAGGCAGGGCGACCCGGAGCGGGAACTGCCCGAAGATCGAGTCCGTCTTGCCGTACAGCGCCTCGATCCCGGTCATGCTCTGGCTGGCCAGCACCAGGTGGATGCCGTACGACCGGCCCTTGCGGGCCAGTTCCTCCAGCAGGCTGACCGCTTCCCTGGCCACCGCGTCGTTGCCGGCGAAGAGGACGTGGAACTCGTCGATCACCGCGACGATCCGGGGTACCGGCTTGTCCCGGGGCAGGTCGGACAGCTTCGTCACGCCGTGCCGCTTCAGCGCCGAGGCGCGCCGGTTCAACTCCCGGCGCAGTTCCCGGAGCACCGCGACGCCGTACTCCCGGTCGGATTCGATCCCGACGGCGCGGGCGTGCGGGATCCACGACGGGTCGCGGCCGGTCGGCACGAACTCGGTGAAGCTGACACCCTCCTTGAAGTCGAGCAGGTAGAGCGAGAGTTCGTCCGGGGAGTACCGGGCGGCGAGTCCGTAGAGGACGTCGAGCAGGAAGACGGTCTTGCCGGCGCCGGTCCGGCCGCCGACCAGCCAGTGCGGGGTCTGGTCGTCGAAGGCGCAGATCACCGGCTCCCGACCCGCTCGGCCGATCACCGCACGCAGGCCGTTGCCGGACGACTCCGCCCAGGGTCGGGCCGGCAGCAGGTCGGTGAAGTCGAGAGTCGACTCACGCCGGTACACCTCGCCGAGCCGGTCGGCCAGCGCCGCGACCCCGCCGGCCGGCGGTTCACCGTCCAGGCGTACGGGAGCGGCCAGGCCCGAGCCGTCGGAGCTGAACGGGTGGCCGGGCGGGTCGCCGATCCAGGCGTACCCCTGGTGGTCCAGTCGGACCGCGGTGGTGCCACCCAGCGGCGGCGGGGTGAGCCCGACGAACCGGGGTGGATAGCCGGCGACGATCACGCACACCCCGGCGGTCGGCCCGGCGTGGGTCAGCGCGGCGAGCCGGGCGAGGTCCCGGCCCTCGGGCAACGAGGCGGCGACCAGGAGCAGCAGTTCCGGCGTACCGGTGGTGGCCTGCTGGGCGGCGCGGGCGTGCCGTTCGGCCTCGTCGAGCCGGGCGGCGATCTCGGCCTCGGTGGTGGCCGGCGGCGGCAGCGCACCGGCGTCGACCAGCGCGCGCAGCGGCAGGAAGGTGGCGCCGAGCGCGGCGGCGTCCAGTGCCGACACCCGGACCGAACCGGCCGGCGCGGCGGCGAGCAACCGCACCACCAGGGTACGCAGCAGCGCGGCGACCCGCCGGTCCCGGGCGTCCGTGTCGATCGCCAGGTGGGTGCCGCCGGAAAGCGGTACGACGGCCGGGAACTCGCCGTCCACGGTGGTCGCCACGCCGAGCCGGACCGGCAGCGGGCCGGCGAAGAACCGGGCCGGTTCGGGTTCGGCGCTGACCGCCTCGCCGATCCGGCGCAGCCGGGCCACGATGTCGGCGGCCTCGCCGGAGTCGGCCGGGGCCTGGATCTCGGCCAGCCCGTGCCGGGCCGCGTCGAGGTGCGCCCGGGCCTGCCGGTGGGCGGCGACCGCCCGCCCGAAAGTGGCTGCCAGTCCCACCCTGCCTGCCCCCAACCCGCCTCGGCCTGTGTGGTCACCGGCCACGGGCCCCCACCCGCTCCCCGCTCTCCGGGAAGGGGCCGCGTAGTCACCGGAACACTAACCGACACAGCCGACCACAAGCATCTCGGCGAGCCGGCGCGCCCCCGGCTGAGGTGTTAAGAAGGGGCCCTTCTTCTACAGAAAGCGATAACAAGGGGCCCTTCCTTACACCGCAAGCTTGCGTACGCGTTCGTAGAGGTCGAGGTAGGCGCGGGCCATGACGGCGGGGGTGAAGCGGTGGGCGGCTGCGGTGAGGCAGTCGTGGGGGTCGATGCGGGTGGGGGTGGTGAGGATCAGGTCGGGGAGTTCTTCTTCGTTGTCGGTGAGCAGGCCGGTGTTGTCGTGGTCGATCAGTTCTGGGAGGCAGCCTTTGGCCAGGCCGACCACGGGGGTGCCGAGGGCTAGGGACTCGACGACGGCGGTGCCGCCGGGCTCGGCCCAGCGGAGCGGGAACAGCGACGCGCGGGCGGACGCGACCAGGTCGTCGCGCTCCCGGCCGGCGACGGTGCCGATCCAGCGCACCCGTACCCCGTCGACGTGCGGGGCGACGTGTTCCCGCCAGAACTGGACGTCGGGGTTGGCGGCCGCGACCGGGTCACCGGAGGCGGCGGCCAGGTCGGCGGGTTGCCGGTACGGGCCGACCGGCCCGGCGAGGACGAGGTCGAAACCGGCCTGGTGGGCCAGCCGGGCGGCCAGGTCCTGCCCCTTCCCGGCGTTGATCCGGCCGAGTACGACGACGTGTCCGGCCTTGTCGGCGGGGCGGCGCCGGTCCGCGTCCGTCGCCAGCGGGGTGGCCAGGTGGACGTGCCCGACCGAGTGATCGCGAAGTGCCTCGGGGGCGCGGGCGAGCTGTGACGCCGAGACGCCGTTGACCCGTACCCGGTTGCCGCCGTCGAAGCTGCCGTACAGCTCGGGGTGTTTGGCCAGGTCCCAGTGCAGGGTGTGCAGGGCCGGCGGAGCGTCCGGGCCGAGCGCGGCGAGGGTGGCCAGGCCGGCTGCCTCGACATGATCGTGTACGAGGTCGATGTCGTCCCGTTCCCGCAGCGCCCGTACGACGGCGTGCAGGTGGGCCTGCACCACCCCGCAGCTCTGGTTGTACGGCCGTTGCAGGCTCTCGAACTGGCCGTCGGGAAATACCGAGAGTTGCTCGTCGACCGCCAGTTCGCTGCTGCCGACGGTGGCGAGTACGACCCGGACGTCGAGTCGACGCAACTCGGGTACGAGGGCGGCGATGATGTTCTCGATCCCGCCGTATCCGTTCGGCGGCACCGGCAGCCACGGCCCCGCATTGATCAGGACGGTGAGGCTCATGCTCCGGTCACCGCCAGCCGGCGGACCCGGCTCCGGGCGGCGCGCATCTGCCGGGCCACCGTCGCCAGTGGCGGCCGCTCGGCGACGGACACGTCGGTGACCTCGATCTCCCGGTCCAGGTGGGGAAGCGCCTGGTTGCCGCCCCGCCGGAACTGGGTCAGCGCCGCGGTGGGTGGCACCGGCTCGGCCACCAGGCCCCGGCGGTGCAGCCGGGACCAGGCGGTGTAGAGGATCTGCGCCGACATCCGGCCCAGCGCCTCGGTGTCCTGGTGCCGGTGGAACCGCTCACCGAGGTCGACCTGGGCCAGTGCGTCCAGTCCGACCAGGTCCAGCAGGTCGATCAGCATGGCGATCTCGACGCCGTACCCGGAGACGAACGGGATCTGTTCGAGGACGTCGCGGCGGGCGGCGTACTCGCCGGCGAGCGGCTGGACGAAGCCGGCCAGCTCCGGCCAGAACATGTTGAGCAGCGGTCGGGCCATCAGTTCGGTGACCCGGCCGCCCCCGTCGGGTTCCAGTCCGGTGGCGCCGACGAGGGGCCGGTGGTAGAAGCCCTTGACGAACGCCACGGTGGGATCGGTGAGCAGCGGTCCGACCAGGCCGGTGACGAACCGGGGCGAGAATCGGCGCAGGTCGGCGTCGACGAACGCGATCACGTCACCGGAGGCGGCGGCCAGGCCGGCCCAGAGCGCGTCGCCCTTGCCTTCCAGCCGGGGCAGGCCCCGGGTCATCTCGTCCTGCGCCACCACCCGGGCCCCGGCGGCGGCGGCCACCACCGCCGTCGCGTCGGTGGACCGGGAGTCGACCACGATCAGTTCGTCGATCAGCGGCGCCTTCTCGATCAGATGGCGACGCAGGGTGTCGACGATCGCACCAACGGTCGCCTCCTCGTTCCGGGCCGGGATCACGACGCTTACCGTGGTCTCCCCCTTGGCCTTCACCAGTCGTCGGGTCGTCCACTGTGCCGCGTTGCCGGTACGGTACGTCGTCCATGCCTCTACTACGGGTGAGACGGTCGCTTTCGAATGCCGCATGGGCACACCCCCCTGTTGTGCGATCCAATACGCCGGGCCGATCTGATACCCCGAGCGGGTGCGCCGAACCCCGCTTCGGGGATAACAGCTTGATCTCTGGACTGCGCCGTCCACGCGGCGCGGGGATGAACGTTGCGTTTCGCCACACCGGCCGCACGTTCCCCGCCGCCGAATCACGTTTCCCCGCCACGGAATACGGAAAGGAGTTGGGTTCGCGTTTTTTCGCAACAGGAGGTCGGGGATGAAGGTGTGCCGGGTCGGGCTGGTCGGGGCCGGCAATGTGGCGCAGCGACACGCCCGCGTGCTGGCAGGGTTTGCCGACACCCGGATTGTCGGAGTCACTGACGTCGCGGCAGAGCCGGCCGCGCGGCTGGCCGAGTCGTATGGGGCGCGGAGCTTTCCGGACGTCGCAGCCCTGCTCTCGGCGGACCTGGACGCAGTCTACGTCTGCGTGCCGCCCTTCGCGCACGGCGCCGCCGAGGAGGCGGTGCTGGGGGCCGGGCTGCCGCTGTTCGTGGAGAAGCCGATCGCGGTGGACCGGGATACCGCGCTGCGGATCGCCCGGCTGCTGGAGCCGGAGCGGAAGCGCGGGTCGGAATCGGAATCGACTCCCGGGCGGCGGCGGGTGCTGACCGCGGTCGGGCACCACTGGCGCTACCTGGCGGTGGTCGACGAGGCCCGGCGGATCCTGGCCGGCCGGGAGATCCGGCTGGTCAGCGGCGCCTGGCTGGACAAAGTGCCGCCGGTCGGCTGGTGGCCCCGCCGGGACAGCTCCGGCGGCCCGGTGGTGGAGCAGGCCGCCCACGTGCTCGACCTCGCCCGGTACCTCGCCGGCGAGGTCGACGAGGTCTGGGCCGCCGGTGACGGCAGGCCGCCGCCGGTCGACGGCGCCGACGTCGACGGCGCGACCGCCGCCACCCTGCGGTTCGCGTCCGGCGCGGTGGGCACGCTCACCGCCACCTGCGCGCTCGGTTGGAAGCACCGGGCCGGCCTGGAGGTGTACGCCGACGGCCTGGCGATCGCCGTCGGCGAGACCGGGCTCCTGGTCCGGGACGGCGACGGCGAACGGCAGATCCCCGGCGATCCGGAGGCGGCCCGGGTGGCCGTCGACCGTGCCTTCGTCGACGCGGTCCGGGGCGTCGGCGACGACATCCGGGTGCCGTACGCCGAGGCGTACCGAACCCATCTGCTGGCGCTGGCCGTCGCCGAGTCGGCCGCGACGGGGCGGGCGGTGCGGGTACCGGCCGGGGAGTCGGCCGGGACGAATGGGAGTTCGCCGGTCGACGGGACGACGACGGGCGTCACGGCGCAGCTGGAGCGGGCCGGTGTCTGACGACCTGAACGTGGTGGTGACCGGGCCGGGCGAGGTGGTGTTGCGGGCGGCGGAGGCGTCGCCGCCCCGTGACGGCACCTTCCGGGTGGAGACGCTGTTCACCGGGGTTTCCGCCGGCACCGAGCTGAGCTACGTCAAGGGCACCAACCCGTACCTGTCGGCCGGCTGGGACGCCACGCTGGGACTATTCGTGGAGGGTGAACCGGACACGCCGTACCCGGTGGACCGGCTCGGGTACATGGAGGTGGGTCGGGTCACCGAGAGTCGTACCCCGGCGGTCGCCGAGGGCACGGTGGTGGCGATGACGTACGGGCACCGGACGGCGTACCGGGGCGATCCGCTGGTCGACCGGGTGGTGCCGTTGCCGCCCGATCTCGACCCGATGCTCGGCATCTACGTGGCGCACATGGGCCCGATCTGCGCCAACGGGCTGCTGCACGCCGCCGCCGACCTGTACGGCAGCGCAGCACGGGACCTCGCCGACGGGGTCCGGGGACGACGGGTGGCGGTGACCGGGGCGGGGGTGGTGGCGCTGCTCACCGCCCTCTTCGCCCGGCGGGCCGGCGCCGCCTCGGTGGTCGTACTCGATCCGACGCCGCAGCGGCGGGCGGTCGCCGAGGCGCTCGGGCTGGAGACCCTCGATCCGACGGACGGAGATCCGGCGGTGGTGCTGAAGACCCGGTGGCGGCATGCGGCCGGCGACCGGGGCGCCGACGTGGTCTTCCAGTGCCGGGGGCAGGCGTCGGCACTGCATCTGGCACTGCGACTGCTCCGACCGCAGGGCACCGTGATCGACCTCGCCTTCTATCAGGGCGGCGCGGACGCGGTCCGGTTCGGTACGGAGTTCCACCACAACGGGCTGTCGCTGCGCTGCGCGCAGATCGGCCGGGTGCCCCGGGGGCTGGCCCCGACCTGGGACCGCGACCGCCTGTCGGCCGAGACGATCGCCCTGCTCAGGGAGTACGGCGACGCGCTGCGCAAACACCTCGTCTCGGCGGTGGTTCCGCTCGACGAGGCGCCCGCGGTGCTGACCGACCTCGCCGCGCGCCGACGCCACGAACTACAGGTCGTGTTCGCCGCCTGACGGTGAGCCGGCGGCGGGGGCCGGCAGGGTTGGCAGGGGGCCGGCGGGAGGCCGGTCGACGAGGGTGTGCGTGCCGTGTGCGTGCCGTGTGCGCGGTTCCGGCGACGCTCCGTTCGAGGAAGTGCAGAAGCGAACGGAGACACGGGATGGGCGTACGCCACGGCATCCGGGCCGAGGGCCTGGTCAAACGGTTCGGCAGGACGACCGCACTGGACGGGGTGGACCTGGTGGTCCGGCCCGGCACCGTGCTCGGGCTGCTCGGCCCGAACGGTGCCGGCAAGACCACGGCGGTACGGGTCTTCGCCACCCTGCTGCAGCCGGACGCCGGACGGGTCGAGGTGGCGGGTCACGACGTGGTCCGCTCCGCCGACCAGGTACGGGCGCTGATCGGGCTGACCGGCCAGTACGCGGCGGTCGACCAGGACCTGACCGGGGTCGAGAACCTGATGCTGATCGCCCGGCTGCTGGATTTCAGTCGGGCCGACGCCAGGCGCCGCGCCGACGATCTGCTGGGCCGGTTCGGGCTCGCCGACGTGGCCGGTCGGGTCGCGAAGACGTACTCGGGGGGTATGCGCCGCCGACTCGACCTGGCGGCCAGTCTGGTCAACCGGCCGGAGGTGCTGTTCCTCGACGAGCCGACCACCGGGCTGGACCCGCGCAGCCGGGGTGAGGTCTGGCAGTTGGTCCGGGCCATGGTCGCGGACGGGACGACCGTCCTGCTCACCACGCAGTACCTGGACGAGGCGGACCGGCTCGCCGACGAGATCGTGGTGCTCGACCGGGGGAAGGTCGTCGCCGCCGGCAGCCCGGCCGAGCTGAAGGCGAAGGTCGGCGGGCGGACGCTGGACATTCGGGCCACCGAACCGACGGACCTGCCGGCGGTCGCCGCGCTCGTCGAGGCGAGCGTCGGCGTGGCCCCGGTGCCACATCCGGACGATCCCGGGCTGATCTCCGTGCCGGTGCCGGACGCCGACGCGCTGCCGACGGTGGTACGCGCGCTGCACGACGGCGGGATCCCGGTGACCGAGCTGGCTCTGCGGCTGGCCAGCCTGGACGAGGTCTTCCTGGCGCTGACCGGGCACGGTACCGGGGAGGAGTCCTGATGGCCGCCGTCGCACCCGTGCTGCCCACGTCGTCCGGCTCACCCGTCCGACGCCGCCGTCCGGCCCGTACGCTGCGGCACGCCGGCACCCTCGCCTGGCGGGCGATACTCAAGATCCGCCGCGATCCGCAGCAACTGATCGACGTCACGCTGTCGCCGATCCTCTTCGTCACGATGTTCGTGCTGCTCTTCGGGGGCGCGATCAGCGGTGGCGCGACCGACGGCGGCGATCGCCAGGACTACCTGCGGTTCGTGCTGCCCGGCATCATGGCGCAGGCGATCGTACTGGCCAGCATGGGCACCGGGGTCAACCTCGCCACCGACATCAGCCGAGGAATCTTCGACCGGTTCCGCAGCCTGCCGATCGCCCGCTCCAGTCCGTTGACCGGGCTGATCCTCGGCGACGTGGTACGCCAGCTCGTCGCGCTGGCCGTGGTGATCCTGTACGGCGTGATCCTCGGGTTCCGGTTCCGGACCGGGGTGCTCGCGGTACTCGCCGGATGTGGGCTGATCATGCTGTTCTCGTTCGCGCTCGGCTGGATCTGGGCGTACCTCGGGCTGCTGGTCCGGTCGCCGCAGGGCGTACAGGGCACGGTGTTCCTGGTCGCGTTTCCGCTCACCTTCGCCAGCAACATCTTCGTACCGGCCGGAACGCTGCCCGGCTGGTTGCGGGGGTGGGTGGAGGTCAATCCGGTGTCCCAGCTCGCGGATACCGCCCGGGGGCTGATGATCGGCGGTCCGGTGGCCGGTCCGCTCTGGCCGACGCTGGCCTGGATCGCGGGCATCGTGCTGGTCTTCGGGCCGCTCGCAGTGTGGAGGTACCGGCGCAGCACCTGACGGCCCGGCCACCACCCGCCTCCCCCCTTCCGGGTGGTGCGGGTGGTGGCCGTCGCCGACCATGGGGTGGTGACGGTTCACCCCTGGAAGCGGGACCTGCGCGCCCGGTGCGAAGCCACCTTCGACTTCCTGGTCGGCGAGCACGACTGCCGGAAACGCGGCCGGTTCATCCCGCAGGGACTCGAGGTCTTCTACTGGAACACCACCACCGGTGTCCGGGTACTGACGATGAACCGCGATCCGTTCACGGTGGATCTCTGCGTACTGCCCGAGGGCGGCTTTCCACCCCGCAAGGACGAGTACGGCGCGGGTCGGCGGATCCAGTGGTTCGACGCCTTCCAGGCGGTCAAACTGGTGACCGGCGAGCGGCCCCGGTTCAGCGACAACCAGCTCTACGGCAATGACCAAGCGGTGCTGGACGCCTACGCCGACGCGCTCCGGGGCCCCTGCCGTCCGCTGCTGCGCAGTACCGACGATCCCCTGTGGGCGCGGTTGGAGAGGCAGCTCAACGGCGTCATCGCGGTCAACAAACGCCGGGTCGCCGCGATCGAACGCAGCTGGGGTCTGGCAGAGAGAGCCGAATAGCCGGTTCCAGCACCCGCTGGCCCTACCGCTCGGACCGGGCCACCCGCTCGCCCGGAATCGTGATCGCGTCGTCGACCCGGGCGGTGTTCTCTCACATGTCGGGATGATCTTTCCAGATAGTGGGCGGACGAGGCTACGCTGGCCACCGGACGCGACCGACGGAAGGAACGGGATGGCGGGCACCCGGAACGTGTACACCCACGGGCATCACGAATCCGTGCTGCGGGCGCACCGCTGGCGTACCGCCGAGAACTCGGCCGGCTATCTGTTGCCGTACCTCACGCCGGGCATGTCGCTGCTCGACGTCGGGTGCGGGCCGGGCACGATCACGGTCGACCTGGCCAACCGGGTGGCCCCCGGACGGGTCACCGCCACGGAGATCACGGACGACGCGCTGCAACTGGCCCGGACCGAGGCCGCCGCGCGCGGTCAGGCGAACATCGACTTCGCGGTCGCCGACGTCCACGCACTCGACCTGCCCGATGACACGTTCGACCTGGTCCATGCCCACCAGGTCGTCCAGCACGTGGCCGATCCGGTGCAGGCGCTGCGGGAGATGGGCCGGGTCTGCCGGCCCGGCGGTGTGATCGCCGTCCGCGACAGCGACTATGCGGGGTTCACCTGGTTTCCGCAGGTGCCCGAGCTGGACGAATGGCTCACCCTGTACCGGCGGGCCGCCAGGGCCAACGGCGGCGAGCCGGACGCCGGACGGCGGTTGCTGTCCTGGGCCCACGCCGCCGGGTTCACCGACGTGACGGCGACGGCGAGTGCCTGGTGCTTCGCCACTTCGGCGGACCGGCAGTGGTGGGGTGGGATGTGGGCGGAGCGGATCCTGCGCTCGGACCTGGCCCGACAGTTGGTGACATCCCGGATGGCCACCGAGGACGACCTACGCCGCATCTCACAGGGCTGGCGGGAGTGGGCCGACACCGCAGCCGGGTGGTTCGTCGTCCTGCACGGCGAGGTCGTCTGCCGGGTGTGAGGACCGGGCCCCGATCCGTTCCGTCAGCACCATGATCGCCTTCTCGAACGGTTCCCGCACACCCGCGGCGTGGGCCGCCTGATACCCCTGCCCGAGGGCGGCGCGGGCCGACTCCACCGTGGCGGCGACGTCGGGGTCTCCCAGCGCCGGTACGCCCCGGATCGCCTCGGCCAGTCCGAGCAGGTACGCCGCCGTGGCCGGATCGCCTCCGGCGAGCGCGATCGCCGCCAACGCCTCGCCGGCACTGGCCAGGCTGGGCCGGTGCCGGCCGGGTGTCACCACCGCCAGCAGTTCACGGACGTGTTCCCGGGCCGCGACCAGGTTCCCTCGGGCGGTCGCGGTCAGCGCCAGCCCGAGCAGCCCCGGCGCGTGCAGCTCCGCCCGCACCACCGGGCGGTCGCCGCCGGTCAGCGCCTCGACGGCAGCCCGGTACGCCCGCTCGGCCGTGGCCAGGTCACCGCCGCGTCGGGCCAGCTCCCCCTCGCCGAGGCCGAGCAGTGCCTGTCGGGCGGGAAAGCCCGCCAGGTGCGCCTCGTGGGCCGCCCGGTCGAGGTCGGCGCGCGCCCCGGCCAGGTCGCCGGCCCGGCAGCGCAGCAGGCTCAGCCGGAAGGACATGTGGGTGGTGTCGTCCCGCGCACCCAACTCGGTGGCGAGCCGCAGCGCCTCCTCCAGGTAGCCGATCGCGGCGGTGTTGTCGCCCCGCAGCGCGCTGCTGTCGGCCAGCCCGGCGACCGCGATGCCGATCCCCCACCTGTCGCCGATCTCGCGGAACCCGGCCAGCGCAGCCGCGTAGTCCTGCTCCGCAGCGTCGATGTCGGTGCCGGTGCCGGTGCTGGTGCCGGTGCGCTTCGTCCGCAGCGAACCGCGCAGCGCGAGCCCGATCGCCCGGGCCCACGGGTCGGAATGCTCCAGCAGCGGCGGCAGCCGGGACCAGGCCAGCCGGTCGTCGTCGACGTACACGGCCGACAGTGCCCCGGCCAGCGCCACGAACGGGTCGGCGAGCCCGTCCAGCGCCTCCGCCTCGGTCAACGCCGCCCGGCTGCCGGTCAGGTCGCCGGGCGTGATCTGGAACAGCGCGTGGTACGCCAGCGCTACGGCGCGGGGCCGGGACGGTGTCGTCCCCGGCACGGCGAGACACTGCGCCAACCAGGTGGCCGCCTCGTCGTGCGCGCTGCGCAGCGACCAGAACCGGCACAGCGCGGCGGCCAGCCGTACCGCCGTCGACGCGTCGGCGGAGTCGACCGCCCAGCGGAGCGCGGCGGTGAGATTCTCCCGCTCGGCGCCCAACCGGTCCAGCCAGTACACCTGGTCGGGTCCGCGCAGCGCCGGGTCCGCGACCTCGGCGAGCCGAAGGAAGTACGCCGCGTGCGCCGTCCGGGCCCGGTCGGCCTCGCCGGCGTCGGCGAGCCGCTCGGTGGCATAGTCGCGGATGGTCTCCAACATCCGGTACCGACCGTCGACGAAGGTCACCAGCGACTTGTCGACGAGCCCGCCAAGGGTCTCCAGCACCGCCGGAGTGTCCGCGCGGACCGCCTCGACGCGAGTGTCCACACAGACCGCCTCGACGCGAGTGTCCGCGCAGACCGCCTCGACGGTGTCGATCGTGGCGCCGTCGAGGAAGACCGAGAACCACCGGGCCAGCCGCTGCTCGTCCCGGCCGAGCAGGCCCCAGCTCCACTCGACCACCGCCCGCAGGGTGCGGTGCCGGGGCAGCGCGACCCGACTGCCCCCGGTGAGCAGGCGGAACCGGTCGCCGAGCCGGGCCGCGATCTGGTCCACCGGCAGGGTACGCAGCCGCGCGGTGGCCAGCTCGATCGCGAGCGGCAGCCCGTCCAGCCGGCGGCAGATCCGTACCACGTCCGGCACGGTGGCCGGGGTGACCGCGAACTCGGGCCGTACGGCGGCGGCCCGGTCGGCGAAGAGGCGTACGGCCGGGAAGTCCAGGGCGCGGGCGGGCTCGACGGCGCCGGGCGGCGTACCCAGCGGTGCGACCGGGCACAGCGTCTCACCGGTGATGGCCAGCGGCTCCCGGCTGGTGGCGAGGATCCGCAACTCCGGACACCCGCCGAGCAGCGCGTCGGCGATCCGGGCGCACTCGTCGACGAGATGCTCGCAGTTGTCCAGCACCAGCAGCATCCGTTTGTCCGCCAACGCCTCCAGCAGGCGCCCCAACAGGTCACCGCCGGCCCCGGGAACCGACGTGATGCGCAACCGCAGCGCCTCGGCCAACGCCCGGGGCACCTCCTCGGGTTGGCGTACCGGAGCCAGCTCGACCAGCCACCCACCGTCGGGGGCCAGGCCGGCGTTGGCCCGGGCGGTCTCGGTGGCCAGCCGGGTCTTGCCGACCCCGCCCGGCCCGACCAGCGTGACCAGCCGATTCCCCTCGATCAGCCCGGTCAGCCGGGCGACGTCCGCGTCCCGGCCGACGAAGCTGGTCAGCGGCGCACGCAGGTTTCCGCGCGGACCGCTTTCGGCGCGCAGGATCGTGGTGTGCAGCGCCGCCAGTTCGGCGGACGGGTCGACGCCCAACTCCTCGGCGAGGGTCCGGCGCAGATCCTGGTACGCCCGCAGCGCCTCGCCCGGTCGCCCCGCGTCGCGCAGCGCCCGCATCAGCAGCCCGTACGGGCGCTCGCGCAGCGGATGCGCGGCGGTCAGCTCGGCGCACCGGGCGGCCGCGCCGGCACCGCCGCCACGCTGGAGATCCGCCTCTATCCGGTCCTCGACGGCGGTCAGCCGCAGGTCGGCGAGTCGGGCCGCCGGAGCCTGGACGAAGTCGGCGTCGGCCACGTCGGCGAAGGCCGGTCCCCGCCACAGCGCGAGGGCCTCGTCCAGCAGCTTCGCCGCCACCGCCGGCTCGCCGGCGGCGACAGCCTCGCCGCCGGCCGCCGTCAGCCGCTCGAACTCGACCGAGTCGAGCTGCTCCGGCGCGAGATCGAGCCGATAGGCCCCGGACCGGCCGCCGAGTCGGGCCGGCTCCGGTAGCACCCGGCGCAACCGGAACACCAGGGTCTGCAACGCGTTCGCCGCACCCGCCGAGCGGGTCTCGCCCCAAACGGCGTCGATCAGGGCGTCGGCGCTCACCAGGTGGCCGGCGTCCAGGGCGAGCCGGATCAGCAGCCGGCGCAGCCGGTCGCCCTTGACGTCGACGGTCCGGCCGTCGTCACCGACGACGACCAGCGGCCCGAGCAGCCCGATCCGCACCAGAACCTCCCGCCGCGCCGGTCCACAGCCTCCCGGCCAGCGTACGGGTGGAGCCCGCCGACGCCCCGACGCGCCGAGGGCCGACGGTGCGCCACGCGGGTGCTTTGATGGGCTTCATGGACGTCACCAGGGACGGGCGAAGCTGGCGGATCGGCACGGCCAGCGACGTCGCCTGGATCGCCGGCCAGACCTCGCACGGCCGGTCGGTCACGACGGCGATCCCGCCGGTCTTCGACGCCTACGCCACCTTCCACCCGCCCGACGCCGTGAGTTTCGAGGTCCATGAACGCGCCGTGGTCGACGAACTCGCCGCGCACACCCCGGACCAGCCCTGGTGGCTGGGCTATCTCGACACCGGCGCCCACGACGTCGTCTTCCCCGCCGCGCCGAAGCTGTCCCTCTACTGGGACTGGCCCTACCTGCTGGTCGAAGCCGGACCCGAGCAGGCCCTCAGCTGGCGGACCGGTCACATGCGGGGCGATGGATCGTTGCCCGATCTGATCTTCCCCGCGGATCGCTCCTGGCTCGTCTCCGCCCTCTGGGACGACACCTGGACCGACATCGGCGGCCCCGCTGCCCTGATCGCCGCCCTGCACCGCAATCCGCTGGTCAACGCCCGTCCGGTCGGACCCGACGAGGACGCCCTCCCGCCAGGACTCACCCGCGACTAGGACGGCGTACGAGGGGCTGCGGTTTCAGGCGGTCAAGGTGACGACCCGGCGTTCGGCGGCCGCGGTACGGGCCGCCTCGATGACCCGTAGCGTCTGTACGGCGCTGGCCGGATCGACCGGGAAATCGCCCTCGCCACGCAGCGCGTCGCGTACCTCGGCGTAGAACCGCTCGTAGCGGCCCCGTTCGGTGGGGATCCGCTCCAGCTCGTCGTTGACGCCCAGTAGGCCGGCGTCGGACTCCGGCTCGACTCCCCAGCCCGGGGCGCCGGGACGCATTCCGGCGATCACCTGGGGCTCCTGGACGTCGAGCCCGTACTTGGTGAACGTGGCACGGTCGCCGAGAACCCGGAAGCGCGGGTTACGGGTGCCGGCCAGGGCCGAGGCCCACAGGTGCGAGCGCACCCCACCGGCGTGCCGCAGTGCGACGAAACTGTCGTCGTCGACCGCCACTGCGGCACGTCGCCGATCCAGCTCCGCGTAGACCTCGGTCACCGGGCCGAACAACTGCAGGGCCTGGTCGACGATGTGCGCGCCGAGGTCGTACAGCAGGCCGCCGGCCTCGGCGGGGTCACCGAACTCGCGCCAGTTCTCCTTCGGCTTCGGCACCCAGCGGTCGTACCGGGACTCGAACCGGAACACGCTGCCCAGCCGGCCGGAGGTGAGCACCTTGCGCACGGTCAGGAAGTCCGAGTCGAGCCGGCGGTTCTGGAACACGGTCAGCCCCACGCCCGCCTGCTCGGCCGCCCGGACCACCTGCTCGGCCTCGGCTGAGGTGGGCGCGAACGGCTTGTCCACCACCACCGGCGTACCCGCCTCGATGGCCCGCAGCGCGAGCGGCACGTGGGTCCGGTTCGGGGTGCTGACCACCACCAGGTCGAGCGAGTCGACTCGGTCGAACAGCTCGTCGGCGGTGGGTACGACCTCCGCCTGCGGGTACCCGGCTCGGGCCCGCTGGGCACGTTCCGGGTTGCCGGTGACGATCATCGCGACCGAGAGGCCGGAAGTGGCATCCACCAGTGGGGCGTGGAAGCGCTGCCCGCCGATGCCGTATCCGAGGATGCCGACCCGTAGTTCGGCGGAGGAGGCGTTGCGCATGACGCCTATTTAAGCCCCCTGACCAGTCGGCGACGGCGTTACGCGGCGTCGGGGTGACGCTCGTCCCACTCGGCGGGCCGACCGGACCCGGGGACGCACCGGAGCCGGTACCGGCCAGGTCCGCCGCCGTGGCGAACGGGCCGCCCTGGTTCACGCTTACGGCCCGGTGAGAACTGGTGGAGGAAACGGGATCCGCGTACGTGCGGTGCGGCGCCGTCCCCTCGGCTACCTCCCGGAGGGTGTGGCTGCCGGGGCGATCATCCAGATGTTGGACAGCCTGGGTGTGCCTGCCTCCGCCGGTCGGTGTTGCGGCGGTTCTCCGACGCGTGGTTTGCGGCGGCGAAACGCCGCAAAGACGGCGACCCCTCGGCCCGGTTCCCGAGACGTCGCCGGTTCCTGATGCCGGTCCGTTGGTATCACGGCACCTTCACCATCGAGGGCCGCCGGATCCGGATCCCGACCGCGAAAGGATCGGCGCCGTTGTGGCTGCGGTTGGGTCGGGACCTGCCCTACCCGGTCGACCAGGTCAGGTCCGTCACCCTCCTGTTCGAGGCGGGCCGGCTGTATCTCGACGTGACCGCTGAGGTCCCTGTCGCGTCCTATCCGGCCGGTGTTGGTCCGGATCCGTCGCGGACGGCGGGGGTTGATCTGGGGATGATCCATCCGTACGCGGTCGCCGGCCCGGATCGGCAGGCGTTGCTGGTGTCCGGGCGGGCGATCCGCGCCGAACACCGAATGCACCTGGCCGACACGAAGCGGCGTCGCCGGGCGGTAGCCGACCGGGCGCCGGGTCGGGGTGAGCGGGGTTCGCGGCGGTGGCGGCTGTACCGGCGTCAGGCCCGGCTGGTTGAGGTCCGGCATCGGCGTCGGGTGCGGCAGGCGCAGCACGAGGCGGCGAAGACCGTGATCGGCTGGGCCGTCGAACAACGGATCGGTCGTCTGCGGGTCGGTGACCCGCGTGGTGTTCTCGACCTCCCGGCGGGGCGGCGGCACAACCTGCGGCTGCGGCAGTGGCAGATCGGCCGCCTCATCCACCTCCTGCGGGACAAGGCCGCGCTGGCCGGCATCACGGTCGAGTTGGTGAACGAACGGGGCACGTCCTCGACCTGCCCGACCTGCGCCCGGCCGGTCCGGAAACCATCCGGACGGGTCTTCACCTGCCCACACTGTTCATGTTCTGGGCACCGCGACCTGGTCGCGGCGGCCATCATCGCCACCCGCACGGCGGGCGGCGGACCCACCACCCCACCAGACGCGGCGGCTGTGGTGCTGCCGGGAGTGGTTACGCACCGTCGAGCCGGCCGGCACCTACCCGGCGCCGGTCGGTCCCGACGTGACCCCCGCCGCCCACCCTGCACCAGGGCGACGCGAGGGTCGGTTGGCCAGCGGTGGCCCGCCCCACCACCCGGTGGGGAGTCGCTCGCCCAACAGGCGAGGATCCACAACACCACCGGAAACCCGGTGAACGTTAGTGGACACCGCACTAGGTTCGGTGGATGCGACTAACGGTGCTCGGTGGCTGCGGCGGCTGGCCGACCGCGAACCAGGCATGCAGCGGTTACGTCATCGAGCACGACGGGTTCAGGCTTCTGGTGGATCCGGGTTACGCGACGATGCCTCGACTGCTCGATCTCATGACACCCGACGAGGTCGACGCCGTGTTCGTCACGCACGGGCATCCCGACCACTGCGCGGACCTCAATCCCCTGCTGCGCGCCAGAGCCATGCGGGACGATCCCTCGGCACCGCTGCCTGTGTACGCCCTTCCGGGCGCCCTGGACGCCGTCCTCGCGCTCGACCGGCCGCAAACGCTCGACAGCGCCTACGATCTGCGCGAGTTCAACGCCGGCGACCACTTCGACATCGGCCCCTTCTTTGCGTGGACCCGCATGCTGCCGCACTTCACGCCCAACGCCGGCCTTCGGCTCGAGCAGGGCGGCCGGATCCTGGCCTACACCGGTGATACCGGCCCCAGCCCCGAGGTGGTGGAACTGGCGCGGGGCGCCGACCTGTTCCTGGCCGAGGCCACCCATGCGGACGAGGTTCCGGCCGACTCACGGGAACACCTGACAAGCGCCGACCAGGCCGGCCGGCAAGCCCGGCAAGCCGCCGTGGGACGCCTCCTGCTCACGCACCTATGGCCCGGTTCCGACGTCGAACTGGCCAGGGCAAGGGCCGGTGCGGAGTACGACGGCGAGATAGCGATAGCCACCCCCGGGCTCAACACCGACGTGTGATCCAGCCAGCGACGCCCGCACGGGGGACGCGCGAGGACCTCGGCGCGGCCCCAGCTCGCGGCGGGCTGCGAGCTAGGGCGGGCGCAATGGTGTTGAGGGATCAGGGCGGCAGGGGGATGCTGTCGAGGTGGATCTTGTTGCTTCGCTGCCGGCGTTCGCGGTTGCCGTCGTACTGATCTCGGCCTCGCCGGGGCCCGCGATGGCGTTGATCATGCGTCGTGCCGCGCTCCGGGGGTTCTCCGGTGCGGTGCCGACAGTGCTGGGGCTGGAGGCCGGCCT
The DNA here is from genome assembly GCF_042658085.1 of Plantactinospora solaniradicis. Taxonomy (NCBI): domain Bacteria; kingdom Bacillati; phylum Actinomycetota; class Actinomycetes; order Micromonosporales; family Micromonosporaceae; genus Plantactinospora; species Plantactinospora solaniradicis. The sequence goes on from NZ_JBHSPR010000032.1 coordinate 169,545, forward strand.
CTACCTCTGGGCGTTGTTCGCCGCCGCCGGGCTGGCCGCCCTGGTGGCCGCCTCGGAGGTCGCCTTCCTGGTCCTTCGCGTCGTCGGCGCGGGATTCCTGCTGTATCTGGGCGGGAAGGCCCTGCGGTCCGCGTGGCGGAGTCGGCGGGTCGGGCCGGCGGAGAACCTCGACGAGCAGCTTCCGCCCGAATCGACGAGGGGCTGGTGGAAGGCGTTCGGCGAGGGCGCGGTGGTGATGCTGGCGAACCCCAAGGCCGCCGCGTTCATGATCGCGTTCTATCCCCAGTTCGTACCCGCGGACCGGCCGCTGTTCGCCACGACCGCCCTCCTCGCCCTGCTCCAGGTCGCCATCGAGATCGTCCTCTACCTCACGCTCGCGGCGGCGGTCGGCCGGGCCGGCGCCTGGTTCCGCCGACCGGTGGTACGCCGTCGCCTGGACGCGCTCAGCGGCACGGTGCTGATCGCCCTCGGTCTCCGGGTGGCGGCCCAGACCCGCTGACCCGACCCGGCCCGCACGCCGCCGCCCGGTCGGCATTCCGGTACCGCCAGGGTCAGCGTGCCGGTACTGCCAACGGCTGTGCGGACGGCGTCACCGGGGCCGGTAGCTGCCCCGGCCCGCCCAGGTAACGGTCGATCGCGGCGGCGGCGGCCCGGCCCTCGGCAATCGCCCAGACGATCAGCGAGGCGCCCCGGTGCATGTCTCCGGCGACGAAGACGCCCGGCGTACCGGCCTGCCACTCGGCGTCCGAGTCGATCGCACCGCGCCGATTGCGGACCACACCGAGCTGGTCGAGCAGCGGCTGCTCCTCGGTGCCTTCGAAACCGATGGCGAGCAGCACGAGGTCGGCCGGCAGTTCCCGCTCCGAGCCGGGCAGCACGGTCAGGAAGCGCTGGCCGTCCCGCTTCTCGACGGTGACCTCGGCGATCCGGACCGCGCGCACCTGGCCGGTGCCGTCGTCCACGAACTCCTGCACCGCGACCGCGAAGACCCGCTCGCCACCCTCCTCGTGCGCCGGGTACTCCCGCAGGATCCACGGCCAGGTCGGCCACGGGTCCCGCTCCTCGTCGCGCTCGTGCGGCGGTCGCGGGTACAGGTCGAGCTGGTGTACGCCGGCCGCGCCCTGCCGGTGCGCCACGCCCAGGCAGTCGGCCGCCGTGTCGCCGCCGCCGATGATGACCACGTGCTTGCCGGCGGCGTCGATCGGCGTCGACGACTCCCGACCGTTCACCAGCCGGTTCGACGCCACCAGGTGTTCCATCGCCTGGTGTACGCCGCGCAGCGGCCGACCCGGGGTCTGCGGGGTGTCGCGTCCGGCGAGGGCACCGCAGGCCAGCAGCACCGCGTCGTGCTCGGCCCGGAGCTGCTCGGCGGTGACGCCGACGCCGACGTTCACGCCGGTCCGGAACTGCACGCCCTCGGCGGTGAGCTGGGCCAGCCGCCGGTCGATGTGTTCCTTCTCCAGCTTGAAGTCGGGGATGCCGTACCGGAGCAGGCCGCCGATCGCGTCGTCCCGCTCGTACACCGTCACCGCGTGACCGGCCCGGACGAGCTGCTGCGCGGCGGCGAGTCCGGCCGGGCCGGAGCCGACCACCGCGACCCGCTTGCCGGACGGCGCCGGCACCTCCTGCGGGGTCACCAGGTCCAGGTCGAAGGCCCGGTTGACGATCTCGACCTCGACCTGCTTGATGGTGACCGGCGCCCCTCCGGCGATGCCCAGTACGCAGGCCGCCTCGCAGGGCGCCGGGCAGAGCCGCCCGGTGAACTCCGGGAAGTTGTTGGTGGCGTGCAGCGACTCGATGGCGGTCGCCCAGTTGCCGGTCCGGACCAGGTCGTTCCAGTCCGGAATGCGGTTGCCGAGCGGGCAGCCGTCGTGGCAGAACGGGATGCCGCAGTCCATGCACCGGGTGGCCTGCTCACGGATCAGGGGCTCGTCCGCGGACGGGTACACCTCGCGCCAGTCGGAGATCCGTACCGGCACCGGGCGGCGGGCCGGTAGCTTCCGGTCGTAGCGGAGGAAACCGTTCGGGTCAGGCACGAGCCACCTCCTGGGAGGGCCGCGAACCGGGAGTGACCGGTCGGGCGGGGGACGCGGGCGGGGCGACCGGGGCGGCGACGGACGCCGGCTGCACGGGTACGGCCGGCGGTGCGGCCGGCACCGCCAGGGCGGTCATCACCGCCTCGTCGACGTCGCGCCCCTCCGCCTCGGCGATCCGCATGATTTCCCGGACCCGCTTGTAGTCGCGGGGTACCACCGCGGTGAACTCCTCCACCGCCTCCGGCCAGCGCTTGAGCAGCGCCTCCGCGACGGACGAGTCGGTCTCGGCGAAGTGCCGCTGCACCAGGTCGTGCAGGCCGACGCGCTCGTCGTCGGTCAGCGGCGCCAGGTCCACCAGTTCGGTGTTGACCCGGCGGCGGTCGAGTTGCCACACGAACGCCGTACCGCCGGACATGCCGGCGGCGAAGTTCCGCCCGGTCCCGCCGAGCACCACCACCGTGCCGCCGGTCATGTACTCGCAGCCGTGGTCACCCACCCCCTCGACGACGGTCACCGCGCCGGAGTTGCGGACGGCGAAGCGCTCGCCGACCCGGCCACGCAGGAACAGTTCGCCGCCGGTGGCCCCGTACAGGATGGTGTTGCCGGCGATGATCTGGTCCTCGGCCCGGCCGTTCGGTCCGGCTGGGGTGTCCAGCCCACCGGCGAACGGCGCGGCCGGGTCGGGGCGGACCACGATCCGCCCGCCGGACAGCCCCTTGCCGACGTAGTCGTTGGCGTCGCCGGCCAGCCGCAGCGTCACGCCGCTGGGCAGGAAGGCGCCGAAGGACTGGCCGGCGGTGCCGGTGAGGTCGAACTCGATGGTGTCGGCCGGCAGGCCGGCCCCGCCGAAACGCCGGGTGACGACGCCACCGAGCATCGCGCCGACGCTGCGGTGTTCGTTGCGGACCGTCACCGCGGCCCGGACCCGGGTACCCGATGCGGAGTCCGCGTCGCCGGCCAGCACCGGTGCGGCGAGGGCGAGCAGTTCGTTGTCCAGGGACCGGTCCAGCCCGTGGTCCTGGGCCCGTACGCCCCGGCGGGCGGCACCGGCCGGCAGCTCCGGCACGTGGAGCACGGGCCGCAGGTCCAGCCCGTGTGCCTTCCAGTGGTCCAGGGCGGGGGCGAAGTCGAGCAGCTCGGTCGCGCCGATCGCCTCCTGGAGCGAGCGGAAGCCCAGCTCGGCGAGGTAGCCCCGGACCTCCTCGGCGAGGAAGAGGAAGAAGTTCTCCACGAACTCGGGGCGTCCGGTGAAGCGCTCGCGCAGCACCGGGTTCTGGGTGGCGATGCCGACCGGGCAGGTGTCCAGGTGGCAGACCCGCATCATGACGCAGCCGGCGACGATCAGCGGGGCGGTGGCGAAGCCGTACTCCTCGGCGCCGAGCAGCGCCGCGACCACGATGTCCCGGCCGGTCTTGAGCTGGCCGTCCACCTGCACGGTGACCCGGTCGCGGAGCCTGTTGAGCAGCAGCGTCTGCTGCGCCTCCGCCAGACCCAGCTCCCACGGCGTGCCGGCGTGCTTGAGCGAGTTCAGCGGCGAGGCGCCGGTGCCGCCGTCGTGTCCGGAGATCAGGATGACGTCGGCCTTGAGCTTGGCGACCCCGGCCGCGACGGTGCCGACACCGATCTCGCTGACCAGCTTGACGTGCACCCGGGCCGCCGGGTTGACGCTCTTCAGGTCGTGGACGAGCTGCGCCAGGTCCTCGATCGAGTAGATGTCGTGGTGCGGGGGCGGAGAGATCAGTCCGACTCCCGGGGTGGCGTGCCGGGTCCGGGCGATCCACGGCCAGACCTTGTTGCCGGGGAGCTGGCCGCCCTCGCCGGGCTTGGCGCCCTGGGCCATCTTGATCTGGATGTCGTCGGCGTTGACCAGGTATTCGCTGGTCACCCCGAACCGGCCGCTGGCGACCTGCTTCACCGCCGAGCGTCGGGACGGGTCGTAGAGCCGCTCGACGTCCTCGCCGCCCTCGCCGGTGTTCGACTTGCCGCCGAGGCGGTTCATCGCGACGGCCAGGGTCTCGTGCGCCTCGGCCGAGATCGACCCGTACGACATGGCGCCGGTGGCGAACCGCCGCACGATCTCGCTGGCCGGCTCCACCTCGTCGAGTGGGACGGGCTCGCGTACTCCGGTGCGGAGGGTGAACAGCCCGCGCAGCGAGCCGGCCTGCTTGGCCAGGTCGTCGACCTTGGCGGTGTACTCCCGGAAGACGTCGTACTGCCGGGAGCGGGTGGCGTGCTGGAGCAGGAAGACCGTCTCCGGGTTGAACAGGTGCAGTTCGCCCTCGCGGCGCCACTGGTACTCGCCGCCGACCTCCAGCGGCCGGTGGTTGAGCGCTCCGGTGTTCTCGGCGTACGCCCGGGTGTGCCGGGCGGCGACCTCGGCGTGGATCTCGGCCAGCCCGATGCCGCCGATCTTGCCCGCCGTGCCGGCGAAGTAGCGCTGCACCAGCCGGTTGTCCAGGCCGACCGCCTCGAAGACCTGGGCACCGCAGTACGAGGAGACGGTGGAGATGCCCATCTTCGACATGATCTTGAGTACGCCCTTGCCGAGCGCCTTGACGTAGTTGCGGACCGCCTTCGCCGGCTCGATCCCGGTCAGCGCGCCCGTGTTGATGAGGTCCTCGACCGACTCGAAGGCCAGGTACGGGTTGACGGCGGCGGCGCCGTAGCCGATCAGCAGGGCCGTGTGGTGCACCTCGCGGCAGTCACCGGACTCCACGATCAGCGCCACCTGGGTCCGGGTCTGCTCCCGGACCAGGTGCTGGTGCACGGCGGCGGTGAGCAGCAGCGACGGGATCGGCGCCAGGTCGGCGGTGGAGTCGCGGTCGGACAGGACCAGGATGCGTACCCCGTCCTCGATCGCCTCGGAGACGTGCCGGCAGATCTCGGTCAGCCGGGCCTTCATCCCGGCCGCGCCGTCCCGGATCCGGTAGAGCCCGGAGACCCGGACCGCCTTGAAGCCGGGCAGGTCGCCGTCCTCGTCGACGGAGAGGATCTTGGCCAGCTCGTCGTTGTCGATCACCGGGTAGGGAAGCACGATCTGCCGGCAGCTCGCCGGGGTCGGGTCGAGCAGGTTTCCCTCCGGCCCGATGGTGGCCTGGAGGCTGGTCACCAGCTCTTCCCGGATGGCGTCCAGCGGCGGGTTGGTCACCTGGGCGAAGAGCTGGTGGAAGTAGTCGTAGAGCAGCCGGGGCCGGGTGGACAGCGGCGAGATCGGGGTGTCGGTGCCCATCGAGCCGACCGGTTCGGCGCCGGCCCGGGCCATCGGGCCGAGCAGGATCTTCAGCTCCTCCTCGGTGTAGCCGAAGGTCTGCTGCCGGCGCCGCACGGAGTGGTGGGTGTAGACGATGTGCCGGCGCGGCGGCAGGTCGGCCAGGTCGATCAGGCCGGCGTGCAGCCAGTCGTCGTACGGCTGCTCGGCGGCCAGCTCGGACTTGATCTCGTCGTCGAGGACGATCCGCCCGGCGGCGGTGTCGACCAGGAACATCCGGCCGGGTTGCAGCCGCCCCTTGGCCACCACGCTCGCCGGGTCGAGGTCGAGTACGCCGGCCTCGCTGCCCAGCACCACCAGGCCACCTGCGGTGAGCCACCAGCGGCCCGGCCGCAGTCCGTTGCGGTCGAGTACGGCGCCGACCAGCGAGCCGTCGGTGAAGGCGACCGACGCCGGCCCGTCCCACGGCTCCATGAGGCTGGCGTGGAAGCGGTAGAAGGCCCGCTTCGCCTGCGCCATGTCCGGGTCGTTCTCCCACGCCTCGGGGATCATCATCAGCACCGCGTGCGGCAGGCTGCGCCCGGCGAGGTGCAGCAGCTCCAGGACCTCGTCGAAGTTGGCCGAGTCGGAGGCGGCCGGGGTGCAGATCGGGAAGAGCCGCTTCAGGTTGCCGGGGATGTCGGGGCTGGCCAGTAGGGCCTCGCGGGCCTGCATCCAGTTCTTGTTGCCCCGGATCGTGTTGATCTCGCCGTTGTGCGCGATGAACCGGTACGGGTGGGCCAGCGGCCAGGACGGGAAGGTGTTGGTGGAGAACCGCGAGTGCACCAGGGCGATCGCGCTGGTCATCCGGGGGTCGGTCAGGTCCGGGAAGAACTCCGGAAGCTGGTCCGGGGTGAGCATGCCCTTGTAGACCATGGTCCGGCTGGACAGCGACGGGAAGTACGCCGACACCCCCCGCTCGGCGGTCTCCCGTTCGGCCTGCTTGCGGACGCAGAACGCCACCCGGTCCAGGTCGAGGCCGGTCAGCGCGGTGCCGGCCGGACCGGCCGTCGAGTCGGTCAGCCGGTCGGCGGCCAGGAAGACCTGCCGGATCCGGGGCCGGGCGGCCAGTGCGGTTTCACCGAGGTCGTCCGGCCTGACCGGTACGTCCCGCCAACCGAGAATCTCCGCGCCCTCGACCAGGGCGTACTTCTCCAGCACCGTCCGGGCCCGCGCCTCGTCAGCCGGGTCGGTGGGCAGGAAGACCAGGCCGGTGGCGTACTGCCCGGCCGGCGGCAACGGGAAGTCGACCACGGCCCGCAGGAACGCGTCCGGCACCTGGAGCATGATCCCGGCGCCGTCGCCGGTGTTCTGCTCCGCGCCCCGGGCTCCCCGGTGGTCCAGCCGGCACAGCGCGGCGAGGCCCTTCGCGACCACGTCGTGCGAGCGGCGACCGTGCAGGTCCGCCACGAACGCCACCCCGCAGGCGTCCCGCTCCATGCCCGGGTCGTAGAGCCCCTGCGGCTCCGGCGTTCCCGCCAACCGAGCCGGGTACTCCGGGACGCGACCGCCGCCCGTCGACTCGAGGTCGGCACCCGCCGACGAGGAGAGGTGCGGTTCCTGGGGGTACGGAAAGGCCACCGGGGCTCCTGTCGTCATTCACGTTCAATCATTAGGTCGGGACGACGTCGGCCCTGCTGGGTTTCTCGAGTCTACGTTAGGTGCCGGCGGGGTCCACCAGTTCGAACTGATCACAGGCAGCGGAATTGATCACATGCCCGGTATCCGCTACGTGTACGCTCCCCCGGTGGCTTCTGTGCGAGACGAGCCGTTTGACCGGTTGGAACGCTTTTACGATGCGGTACCCCGTGACGGGGCACACACGGAGGATTTCGGCGGGCTGGTTCTCTTCGTCCGCGACGGAGCTGGCTGGCCATTCTACGCCCGCCCACGACTGGACGCCACGGAGCCGCCGTCCGCGGCCGACATCAGCGCCGTCCGCCAGCGGCAGCGCGACCTCGGCCTGCCGGAGGCGTTCGAGTGGGTCCACGACAACAATCCCGAACTGCTGGCGGTTGCCCGGTCCGCGGGCCTGTCGGTGCTCGAAGCGCCGCTGATGGTGCTCGACCCGACCGCCCTGCCGCCAGCCGCCGAACTGGGCGGGCCGGCAGTGCGGATCCTGGATCCCGCCGCACCCGGCTTCGCCGCCGACGTCGCGGTCCGGCGGGCGGTCGCCGCGGTCGGCTTCGCGGCACCGGGTACCGAGATCGGCGCGGCCGGGTCGGCCGCCCGGGACGCCGCCCTGGTCGAGCTGCCGGTCGACTCGCTGGACGAGGAGCGGGCCCGGACCGCGACCGGGCGCCGGATCTCCGCACTGGTCGAGATGCCGGGCGAGGGAGCGGTGGCCAGTGGCATGGCGCTGCGGGTCGACGACGTGGCCGAGATCGCCGGCATCGCCACGCTCCCGTCGGCCCGCCGCCGGGGCCTCGGGGCGGCGGTCACCGCGGCCCTGGCCCGCCGCCTGCTCGACGACGGCACCAACCTGATCTTCCTCTCCGCCGGCAGCGAGGAGATCGCCCGGGTCTACCTGAGGGTCGGGTTCCGGCGGATCGGTACCGCCTGCATCGCCGAGCCCGCCCCCGCCGCCCTGTAAGGAAGGGCCCCTTCTTATCGCTTTCTGCATAAGAAGGGGCCCTTCTTAACCGTCGGCCGGCAACGGGCGGCCGACGGGTGGACGAGCCTCAAGACATCCTCAAGATCATTGCATCGCCGCACGTGGCGGATCATGATGACCCGCAGTGTTGTCCCCGTACAACTCCACCCCCCTCGGAGTTCACATGAGAATAAGACGACCGACGGTAGTTGTTCTGTCGACACTGCTCGCCGCCACCCTCGGCACGGTCACCGCCCCGTCGACGGCACTGGGCCAGCCCGCGTCAGCGTTGCAGACCGCCGTCGCGGAGCCGAACCAGGTCTCCGGGCTCACCGTCACCCAGGCCGACGGGTACGCCACGCTGGCGTGGACGCCGGTCGAGGGCGCGACCGACTACCAGATCGAGCGGACCCCGGTGGACGCCGGGAACGTCGCCACCGGTCCGGCCGTGGTCGTCGGCGTCTGGCGCCCGAACCGGCAGATCAACAACGAGTCGCCCACCTTCGCCGACGCCGGGTTCAGCCCGGGCGACCGGTTCCAGTGGCGGGTACGCGCCCGGTTCGACACCACCGCGCAGCCGTACTCCACTCCGGTTTCCGGCACCACGCTGTCGCCCTGGGGCGACCCGAACGTCCCCGGCGAGAGCCTGCGCACCCAGTGGGAGACCACGAAGGCGGCGCAGTACACCAGCGACGTCGAGGAGTACGCGTACACCGCCGAGGTCGACCGGCTCAGCGAGCGGGTCCGGGTGGTGGAGATCGGCCGCACCGTCCTGAACCGTCCGATCAACATGCTCGTCTTCGGCTACCCGACCCCGCCGACCACCGCACAGGCCGTCGCGGCGACCTCGCCGCTGGCGATCAACTGCAACGTGCACGGCAACGAGCCCGGTGACCGCGAGGCCTGCCTGGTGCTGGCCCGCAAGCTGGCCTTCGGCAAGGACGCGAAGACCGTCGACCTGCTGTCGCACACCACCGTGCTGATCGTTCCGACGATCAACGGTGACGGGCGGGCCGCCAACACCCGGGGCAACTCGACCGGGCAGGACCTCAACCGCGACTACTCGCTGATCCGCCAGCCGGAGACGGCGGCGTACGTGCGGATGCTGCGCGACTACCGCCCGGTGGCCGGCTACGACGGTCACGAGTACGGCAACTCCACCGCCGGTGACCTGCCGATGCTTCCGCCCCGGCACCAGAACGTGGCGAAGCAGATCTTCGACGAGTCGATGGACATGATCGAAGGTCACATGTACGTGCAGGGCGCCAAGGACGGCTGGTGGGCCTGCCCGTACGGCTGCGAGGGCGGCAGCGGCGTGGGGCTGAGCGAGGAGACGATCCTCCGCAACACCCTGGGCCTGAAGAACACGGTGAACTCGCTGCTGGAGCTGCGCAGCTCCGGTGGCCAGACCCGGCCCGACGAGGGCAACAGCGCTAACAACCGGCGCCGCAAGACGTACTCGGCGTTCTGGACGTTCAGCCAGTTCCTCGACTACCACCGGGCCAGCCTGCCCGCGATCAAGCAGGCGCGGAGCGAGGCGATCGAGTTCCAGGCCTCGAACACCGGTCGACTCGTCTTCCGGGGTTCCCGGCCGATCCCGCTGCACCCGGCACCGCACCCGGGTGAGGCCGGACCGCGCGACGACCTGCCCGAGCCCGAGATGATCCTGGACAACGCCCCCTGTGCCTACAAGCTCACCGAGGAGCAGTACAACGGGGCGCGTACCGACGGTCCCGGCGGAGTGGGCGCCACGGTGGCGCAGCGGATCGCCGCGCACGGTTGGAAGGTCGTCAAGGCCGCCGACGGGTACTACGTGCCGCTGGCCCAGCCGGAGCGGGGCCTGATCCCGCTGCTGCTGGACGCCCAGGGCGCCGAGGAGTGGGTGGACGGCCAGCGGGTCTACCCGACCAGCACGGGCCGGCACAACGGGCCGCTGAGCGTCTCCGGCTTCACCTGCATCTCGGGTGGCACGGTGAACGGCCCGGTCACGGTCCGGCCGGGCGCGGTGTTCATCGCCACCGGTACGACGATCAGCGGTCCGGTCAGCGCGACCGGCGCCGCCGGGTTCTTCCTGGCCAACAGCACGGTGCGTGGCCCGGTGCAGATCTCCGGCACCACCAACGCGGTGTCGCTGGTCGACAACCGGATCTCCGGACCGGTCGCCCTGTCGGTCAACAACACCGGCAGCGACGTACCGCTGCTGGCCGGTAACGCCGTGAGCGGTCCGCTGAGCTGCTCGCTGAACAGCCCGGCACCGACCAACCTCGGTGTGCCGAACCAGGTGAACGGCCCCAGGGCGGGCCAGTGCGCGGCGCTGTGAGCCGCGTCCGGCGGTGACCTGAGCACCACCGGTCCTCGCCGTACCGGCAGGTCGGGCCCAGCGCCCGGCCTGCCGGTACGACACCTTGCCAGTCCTTCGTGGAGGTTGTCGTGTCCAAGCCGTCGAACCCGTCCCCGGTACCCGGCCGCGTCGGTCGGGCGGCCGGACGTACCCGGATCCACCGGACGTCGTGGCGCGGACCGGTCCGCCTCGCCGCCACCGCGCTGCTGGTGGCGGCCGCCACCGTCGGCTGCACGGACTCCGACCCGGCCGAGCGCGGCGCGACGGCGCGGGCGGCCGCCCAGCCGGCGGCCTCGGTGACCGGACCGCTCTGCTCCGCCCTGCCGTCCGGCAGCGACCCGGGGAACCCGGCGTCCCTGGCCGGCGAGCCCGGCGACGTGGCGTTGCAGTGGATCCCGGTGCTCACCCGGTTCGAGGCGGCGGTACGGGCGGCGGGCCTGTCGGCCGAGCTACGCGATCCGAACGGCGTGACCATCCTGGCGCCGACCGACGACGCGTTCGCGAAGAAGTTCTCCGAGGACAACCTCGACGACTTGATGATCAAACGGAAGGACGAGCTGCGTACGCTGGTCCGGGCGCATCTCGTCGCCGGCTCGCACTCGCTGGCCGACCTGGTGACGAAGGGCAGGGTCAGCACGCTCGACGGCACGTCGGTCACGATCACCCGGGCCGACCCGATGGCCCGGATCGGCGACCACACCGAGACCGTCTGCGCCGACTACCAGGTCACCGGCGGCCGGATCCACATCATCAACGGGGTGCTCGGCAACCTGCCGACGACCGCCGACGCCAACGGCGACCCGGCGCACTGAGGTCCGGTCCAGCCAGGGTGCCGGGCCCAGCCAGGGTGCCTGTTCCAGCCGGGGTGCCGGGGCCAGCCGGAGTGGAGGGGGCCGCCAGCCGGGGTGCCGGGTCTAGTCGGGTGCCGGGAATCCTTGACGGGCCTGTGGACCACGCTCCGGAGGTAGGGCGGCCAGTACGGCGTCGAGCGGCGTGTCCCGGCCGAACCGGTGTGCCAGCGCGAATGCGCCGGTAGCGAGGACCGACTCGGTCGCCCCGTCCGAGCCCAGCCGCCATCCGCCCGCCCCGGGGAGCGGCCCGTCCGATCCCGAGGTGAGCCGCCACCGGTCCGATTCCGAGCCGGGCCAGGCGGCCGACTCCGAGCCAGGCCAGGCGGCCGACTCCGAGCCAGGCCAGGCGGCCGACTCCGAGCCGGGCCAGGCGGCCGACTCCGAGCCGGGCCAGGCGGCCGACTCCGAGCCGGGCCAGGCGGCCGAGCGGGTCCGCCCAGCCGCACCCGATTGGCCGTCCGACCGGGTCCGACCGGCCCGTCTCGGCCGCGCCGGCCCGTCGAGCTGGGCGCGCAGGGCCCGCTCGGTCGCCTCGGCGTCCGGCCGTTCGCAGGCCGGCACCGGCGCACCGATCTCGGCACGGATCCGGTGGGCGGCGCCGAGCAGTCGGGCACCCCGGATCGGCTCGCCCTCCAGCCGGGCCACCTCGGCCAACGCCTCCAGCACGCTCGCGGTCCGCCACAGGTCGCCGACCCGGCGGTGCTCCGCGAGGCTGATCCGCAGATGCCCGGCCGCCTGCCGGGTACGCCCGCCACGCAGCTCGACCAGGCCACGTAGGTTGTGCGCCCAGCCGACCCCTTCGGGAAACCCGATCGCCGAGTGCCGGCGCAGGGCCACGTCGAGCAGTGCCGAGGCCCGGTCGATGTCGCCCTGGTAGAGCGCGACCGCGCCGAGGTTCATCAGCGCGCTGGCCGCCGCCAGGGCGTCGCCCAGCCGTTCGTGTCGGCGCAGGCTCGCCCGCAACCGCGAGTCGGCCCGGTCCAGATCGCCCGCGAGCCACGCGGTGAAGCCGCGCAGCTCCGTGGTCTGCGCCTCGCCCCACTCGTCGTCGCACTCGGCGAAGATGGCGCCCGCGGTGGCCAGGTGGCGGGCGGACTCGCCGTACCTGGCCTGCTCCCGGGCCACCGAGCCCAGGATCAGCTCCACCCGGGCCTCGGTTCTGCGGTCCCCGGTGCCCCGGCACGCGGCCCGGGCCAGCTCCGCGTGTTCGATCGCGGCCGGATAGTCGCAGCGCAGCATCGCCAGCATTGCCGCGCCGATCCCGGCCCGGGCCCGCAGCGCGGGCGGTGCCGCCGGTTGCCTCGCCAGCGCCCCCGCCAGCCATCGGTGCCCGTCCCGGTAGTGGCCCTCCAGGCGGCAGTACATCGACAGCGCGGTGGCCAGCCGGAGGTCGCCGTGCGCGGGTCCACCGGCGCCGGCCTCGGCCAGCCAGGTCATCGCCGAACGCAGGTTGGAATCCTCGGCCCGCAACCGGGACAGCCACCGCTCCTGGGCCGCGCCACGCAGCCGGGCATCGGCCCGCTCGGCCAGGCCCAGACAGTACGTCGCGAGATCCTGCCGGGCGGCGACCTCGGCACCGGAGGCGACCAGCCTGGCGAGCGCGTGCCGCCGGATCGGCTCCAGCATCCGGTAGCGGACGGGCGTCACCTCGGGCGGCTCACCGGACGTACCCGCCGACCCGGCCGGCTCGCCCGGCAGCGGTTCCGCCAACGACGCCTCCACCAGCGCGGCCAGGGCGACCGGGGCAGGCGCCCCGCCGACCGCCTCGGCCAGCTCGGCGTCGAATCCTCCGGCACAGATCGAAAGCCGGTCGAACAGCCGGCAGGCGTCGGGATCCAACTGGGCCAGGCTGGACTCGACGGCGGCGGCGATGCTGCGGTGCCGGTCCGACACCCTCGGATCCGGGCTCCGCAGCAGCCGTACGTCGGCCCGGAGGCGGGCGATGATCTCGTTGACGCTCAGCAGTGGCGTACGCGCCGCGGCCAGCTCGATGGCCAGCGGCAGTCCGTCGAGTTCGGCGCAGAGCCGTACGACCGCTTCGGCGCTGGCCTCGGGGACCGGCCGACCAGATAGCTCGTGGGCGCGTTCGAGGAAGAGCCGGGTGGCCGGATGTGCGGTGAGCGCGTCGATGTCGTGCCCGCTTCCCGGCTCGGGTACGGCCAGCGCCGGCACCCGGATCCGCGACTCGCCCGGCACCCGCAAGGCGACCCGGCTGGTCGCCAGCACACGCAGTCCCGGACAGTGCGACAGCAGCCGCCCGACCAGCTCCGCACAGCCCGTGACCAGGTGTTCGCAGTTGTCCAGGACCAGCAGGGCCGGTACGGCGCCGAGATCGGCGACCAGCGCCTCGACGACGTCCCGCGCCAGATCGGGTACGCCGAGCGCGGCGGCCACCGCCTGCGGTACCCGTACCGGGCTCTCCACGGCGGTGAGGTCGACGAACCAGACGGGCCGATCGGTCACCCGTGCCGCCGCGGCCACCGCCAACCGCGTCTTGCCAGCGCCCCCGGTACCGGTCAGGCTGACCAACCGGTGCTGGTCGAGTCGCTGCCCGACGACGTCGAGCAGTTCGTCCCGGCCGAGCAGCGCGGTGAGCGGGACCGGAAGCCGGGCCGCCGGGCGCGCCCGGGACGCCGGACGGCCGGTGGCGGCTTCCGGGACCGGTTCGGTGCGGTGACCCGTCGCCCAGTCCTCCGGCAGCTCTCCCCGCTGCGCCGCCTCCGCGAGCGCACAGATCCGACCGGCCGGCTCGACGCCCAACTGCTCCGCGAACACCTCCCGGGCGCGCCGCTGCACCTGCGCGGCGGCCCGTCGCCCGTCGGCCAGGAAGGACGCCACCAGCAGCAGCTCCCACAGCCGCGCCCGCAGCGGGCGGCCGGCGACCGCCGCCGACAGTTCACCGACCGCCGTACGCGCCAGTCGGGTACTGGCGGCTCCGGCGGCCACCACGGACCGGTCGGCGACGGGGCCACCGGCGGCGGCGTACGCCGAGACGGCCAGCCGGAGCAGGCACTCCCAACGGTCCTCGAACGCGTCGACCCGGGCCTGCCGCAGCCGGCGCACCTCGGCGGCGGCCCACCCCGACGGACACAGCCGGTGGCCGCGCAACGGCTCGCCCCCGGCCTTGGCGAGCACCTGACCGGTCGGGTCCGGCGACGTTGGCGGGGTCTCCGACGACGTGGGCGGGGTCGGCGGGACGAGGTCCGGACCTGCCCCGGGTGGCCCCGACCCGGAGCAGGTCCCGGCCGCCGGTTCCGGGACCACGTCGGTCCCCGAACCGGTGGTGGCGGGATCGGACCAGGTCGCCAGCGCGGCGCTGAACAGACGGCCGGCGGCCGAGAGTTCACCGGCCGCCATCCGGCGACGGGCCCGGGTGACGAGCCGGGTGAACCGGTGCGCGTCGATCCGGCTGCCCGGCAGGCGCAGCCGGTAACCACCGGGCCCGATCTCCAGCGCGTCCGGCGATCCGCAGTCGGCGAGCGCGGCGGCCAGCAGGGTGGCCGGTCGGTCCAGGATCCGGGGTTCGGCCGGCACCGGACCGTCGACCCGGGTCCGGCCGGTGGCGGAGGTGCCGACCGCGGCGAGTAGCTCCGCGTCGGGTACCGGTTCACCGGCCCGGAGCGCGAGCAGCCCGAGCAGCAGGCTCGACTCGTCCGGCAGGTCCACCGGTCCGCCCGGTCCGACCAGTCGGACCGTTCCGAGCAGCCGAACCTCGCCTCCGGTGCTGCCCGTCCGGTCCATCTTGGCCTGCTGGCCAGGCACGCTGTGCCGCAACTGGGAGCCCTCACCTTCGCTCCCGGCAAGTGTGCGACGCGGCGGCGCGGGGGGCATACCCCCGATCGGTCGGTTAGCCCGCGAACCGGAGGGTCCGGCGCGACCCGCTTGGGCAGCGGCCACCTTCGATTCGGATATCACCTGATCGACCGGCTCCGGACGACCCGGCAGTCGAAGATCGCCGGATGGTCAGGCCGGTGGCCGCCACTGGGCGGCCGCCGTCGCCGCGCTGCCCATCAGGCGGGGCGTGATGGTGCCGAGGGCCGCGTCGCGGGCTCGGAGCGCCAGCCGACCCCGGGTCTGGAGGACCGCCGACATCCGCCGGGTCTGCCGGACCACCGTCACGGCCCGGGGACGGCGCAACCGGCTGTACGACTCGACCGCCTCGCGCAGCGGTGCGCCGGGAACCGCCTCACGGACCACCGAACGCAACGTCGCGGCGTCCTCGAGCGCCAGGCATGCGCCCTGACCAAGATGGTGCGGCATCGCGTGCGCGGAGTCGCCGAGCAGTACCACCCCGCCCGCACCGGCTGGGAAGCCGTACGACTTGGGCAGCGGGCGCAGTTCGCGTACCTCCTGCTGGACCAGGTCCTCCGGCTCCGTGGCGGCGAGCAGGTCACCGATCGGTGCCGGCCAGTCGGCGAACCAGCGCCGGAGCAGGGCGAGCTGGGTCGCGGGTGGCTCCGGCCGGGACGCGCCGGCAGCGGTCGCCACCCAGTAGATCCCGCCCCGGGTGGAGCCACCGGACGAGCCACGGTCGCCCAGGGACGCCGCGACGAAGCGGTAGCCGGCACCCAGCGTCTCCCCGTCCACCGGCCGGTCGACCGGCAGCTGGGGAGCGCGGTACCACGGGATGACCGCCCGCCACGCGGCACAGCCGGAGCTGACCACGGTGGCGCCGGGGGCCAGCCGTCGACGTACCGCGCTGTCGATGCCGTCCGCCGCGACCACCAGATCGGCCTCGTAGCTGCTCCGCCCGTCGCCGACGGTGGGCCGTTCGCCGTCGGTCGCCCGCACGGTCCGCACCTCGACCCCGGTCCGGATCTCCACCCGGTCGCCGAGCCCGGCGACCAGCGCATCGTGCAGGTCCTCCCGGTGTACGACGACGGGAGCGCGGTCCCCCGGCACCGGCCGGGGCTGCACCAGCCAGTGCCCGTCGGGGCGCCGGACCCCCACGTCGGGCAACGGGGTCGCGATCGCGGCCAGGCCCTCGCCGAGGCCGAGCGCGCGCAGCGCCCGAACCCCGTTGGGCCAGAGCACCAGTGCGGTGCGCTCCGCGCGGACCCGGTCGCCGCGTTCGAGCAGCGTCACCTGCCAACCGGACCGGGCCAGTGCACCGGCGGTCGCCAGCCCACCGATCCCGGCGCCCACCACCACGGCCGTACGCATCGGTCCGGCTCCCCTACTCAACGATCCCGGTCAGCGGTCCCCGGCGCGGCCCCGGCGTCGGCCGGCTCGCCGTCGCCGTCGCGGCCGGCTGCCGTCACCGTACTCTCGTCGGAGGCTGCCTGGCCGACCGAGTCGTCGGAAGCCGCCTTGTCGACACCCTGGACGGGAGCCGGCTTGTCGACACCGCCGACGGAAGCCGGCTTGTCGACGCCCTCGACGGGAGCCGGCTTGTCGGTACCGGCGACGGCGGCCGGCGTCTCCACATCGTCGTCCGAGGTTGCCTCGTCCGAGGTTGTCTCGTCCTCGTCCGACGTTGCCTCGTCGTCCGGATCGCCGGAACCGTCGGACGACGCCCGCTCGGTCGGCTCCTCCGGCGGCAACTCGCCGGTCTCCCGGTAGCGGCCGAACTGTTCCTCGGTAACCACCCGGTAGGCCGTCGGCATGCCGACGGCGGCCGGCTCACGCGACACGTCGACCTGGGACACGTCGCTCGTGGCGGGAGCGCCCGCCGTCACCGGCACGACGGCACCATCGATCGGCACCAGGTACTCCTGCGGCCCGCGGACCCGTACGAAATAGATCAACGCGCCGAGGAAGACCAGGACCGCGGTCCAGACGTTGAGCCGTGCGCCGAGGATCTCGGTCGCCTCGTCGGTACGCATCATCTCGATCCAGAACCGTCCGGCGGTGTAGCCCATGACGTAGAGCGCGAACGCGCGTCCCCGGCCGAGCTTGAGCCGGCGGTCGAGGAGCAGGACGAAGCCGGCGACCCCGATGTTCCAGATCGCCTCGTAGAGGAAGGTGGGATGGAAGAGCCCCGGTTCGAGGACCGGGTTTCCGCTGTCGTCGCGGAGCGCGTGACCGGGGTTGGTCCCGTCCATCCGGTGGATCTCCAGGCCCCACGGCAGGTCGGTCGGGCCGCCGAACAGCTCGTTGTTGAACCAGTTGCCCACCCGGCCGACGGCCTGGGCGAGCGGCAGCCCGGGGGCCAGGGCGTCGGCCACCACGGTCAGCGGGATGCCGAGCTGCCGGGCGGCCAGCCAGGCGCCCACGGCGCCACCGGCGACGGCTCCCCAGATGCCCAGGCCCCCCTCCCAGATGTAGAGGGCCTTGATCGGATCGCCACCCTCGCCGAAGTAGTCCCCGGGAGAGGTGATCACGTGATAGATCCGGGCACCGACGATGCCGAACGGCACCGCCCAGACCGCGATGTCCAGCACCGCCCACGGCGCGACGCCGCGGCGGCGCATCCGCAGCTCGGTCACCACGCAGGCGACCACGATGCCGAGCACGATGCAGAGCGCGTAGGCCCGGATGGGCACCGGTCCGACCTGCCATACGGCAGTGGCGGGACTGGGCAGGGCCGCCTGGGGAGATAGCGAGGCGAGGGTCACGGGTGCACAGGCTACCGTCGGAACCCGGCCCAGCGGCACCCCGGTCCGGTTGGCAACCGCGAGCGATCGAATCCTGGTTTGGGCGGTTACACCCGGTTCAACGGCCGGTGTCGGGTCTCTCCGGCCATCCCGCAGGTCCACGCGGGGCCTCGGCGCCCCGGCACGGCCGGACGCACGGTCGACGACCCCACCGACGGGCTGTCGGCGCGGAGCACCGCCGGTCGGCCGGCTCAGCGCTGGACGGTGCGGACGCCCTCGGCGAGTTCGGCGCTGAGCGTACGCAGCGCGGTCAGCCCGGTCGCCTCGTCGGGCGTGTCCAGCAGGCACCGGATCAGCGCGCTGCCGACGATCACCCCGTCGGCGTACCGGCCGACCTCGGCCGCCTGCACACCGTTGCCCACGCCGAGGCCCACCCCGACGGGCAGCCCGGTGACCGCCCGGACCCGGGAGACCAGGGCCGGTGCCGCGTCCGAGGTGCGCTCCCGCGCTCCGGTGACCCCCATCAGCGCGGTCGCGTAGACGAAGCCCCGGCAGTGCCCGACCGTCATCGCGAGCCGCGCGTCGGTGGACGAGGGCGCCACGAGGAACGTCCGGTCCAGGCCGTACGCGTCGGAGGCGGCGAGCCACTCGCCCGCCTCCTCCGGGATCAGGTCCGGCGTGATCAGGCCCGTACCACCGGCGGCGGCGAGGTCGCGGGCGAAGGCGTCGACGCCGTACCGCTCGATCGGGTTCCAGTAGGTCATCGTGACCACCGGTGCCCCGGTCGCGGCGACCGCCTCGATGATCCGCAACGCGTCGGCGGTGCGTACGCCCCCGGCGAGCGCGATGTCACTGGCCCGCTGGATGACCGGCCCGTCCATCACCGGATCGGAGTACGGGATCTCCACCTCGATCACGTCGACCCCGGCCGAGACCATGGCGGTCATCGCGGCGATGCTGCCCTCGACGCTCGGGAACCCGGCCGGCATGCAGCCGATCAGCAACGCCCGCCCCTCGGCGCGCGCCTTCTCGAACGCGACCGCGATGCTCCGGTCGGCTGCCGCACCCGGCCCGGGCGCCGCGACGGACTGACCCACGCCGCTCATCACGCCTGCTCTCCGTCGAGGATGCCGAAGTACTCCCCGGCGGTGTGTACGTCCTTGTCGCCCCGGCCGGACAGGTTGACCACGATGGTGGGCTCGCGGCCCAGCTCCGCGGTCAGGGCCGGGATGATCTGAAGTGTCCCGGCCAGCGCGTGCGCGCTCTCGATCGCCGGGATGATCCCCTCGGTCCGGCAGAGCAACTGGAACGCGTTCATCGCCTCGGCGTCGGTGACCGGCGCGTACCGGGCCCGGCCGATGTCGTGCAGCCAGGCATGCTCGGGGCCGACCCCGGGGTAGTCCAGCCCGGCCGAGATCGAGTGCGACTCCCGGGTCTGCCCGTCCTCGTCCTGCAACACGTACGTACGGGCGCCGTGCAGCACCCCGGACGAGCCGCCGGTGATGCTGGCCGCGTGCCGCCCGGTCTCGACCCCGTCGCCGCCGGCCTCGAAGCCGTACAGCCGGACGTCGTCGTCACCCACGAACGCGTGGAAGATACCGAGCGCGTTGGAGCCGCCGCCGACGCAGGCGGTGACCGCGTCGGGCAGGGAGCCACTGAGGTCCAGACACTGCTGACGCGCCTCGACCCCGATGCCCCGGACGAAGTCGCGGACCATCGCGGGGAAGGGGTGCGGCCCCGCGGTGCTACCGATGATGTAGTGGGTCCGGTCCACGTTGGCGACCCAGTCCCGCATCGCCTCGTTCATCGCGTCCTTGAGGGTGCGCGAACCGGACGTCACCGGAACCACCCTGGCGCCGAGCATCCGCATCCGGGCCACGTTGAGTGCCTGCCGCTGGGTGTCCACCTCACCCATGTAGACCACGCACTCCAGATCGAGGTACGCGGCCGCGGTCGCGCTCGCCACCCCGTGCTGGCCCGCGCCGGTCTCGGCGATCACCCGGGGCTTGCCCATCCGCTTGGTGAGCAGGGCCTGGCCGAGCACGTTGCGGATCTTGTGCGCTCCGGTGTGGTTCAGGTCCTCCCGCTTGAGCAGGATCCGCGCGCCGACCTCGGCGGAGAGCCGCTCGGCCCGGTAGAGCAGGGACGGGATGTTCGCGTACTCGCGCAGCATCGCGCCGAACTCGGCCTGGAACGACTCGTCGGTCAACGCCGTCCGGTACGCCACGTCGAGTTCGTCGAGCGCGGCCACCAGTGCCTCGGGAACGAACCGTCCGCCGTACCGGCCGTAGTGTCCGGCCTCGTCGGGCGAGGACGCGGCGCTCGCCGGCACCGTGGGCGCGCTCATCGGACGGGCCGGGGGGTGGCGGGGTGGTTGCCGGCGTTGACCAGTTCGGCCACCGCCTCGCGCGGACTCTTCTGGGTCACCAGGCCCTCCCCGACCAGTACGGCGTCGGCGCCGGCCGAGGCGTACCGGATCAGGTCGTGCGGACCCCGTACCCCGGACTCGGCGATCTTGACGACGCTGTTCGGCAGGCCGGGTGCGATCCGTTCGAAGACCGACCGGTCGACCTCCAGGGTGCGCAGGTTGCGGGCGTTCACCCCGATCACCCGGGCACCGGCCTCCAGGGCCCGGTCCGCCTCCTCCTCGTCGTGCACCTCGACCAGTGCGGTCATGCCCAGCGACTCGATCCGTTCGAGCAGGCCGACCAGCACGTTCTGTTCGAGCGCGGCGACGATCAGCAGCACGAGGTCGGCTCCGTGCGCCCGAGCCTCGTGCACCTGATAACTGGAGACGACGAAGTCCTTACGGAGTACGGGAATGTCCACCGCCGTACGGACCGCCGCCAGGTCGTCCAGCGACCCGCCGAACCAGCGCCCCTCGGTCAGTACGCTGATGCAGCGCGCGCCACCGGCGGCGTAGTCCCCGGCCAGATCGGCCGGATCGGCGATCTCGGCGAGTTGCCCCTTGGACGGCGAGGAGCGCTTCACCTCGGCGATCACCCCGACGCCCGGCCGGCGTAGGGCCGCGTAGGCGTCCCGGGGCGGCACCGCCGCCGCCGCGAGTTGCTTGATCTGCTCCAGCGGAACCAGAAGCTGTCGACGCTCGACGTCCTCCCGAACTCCGGCGAGGATCTCGTCGAGCACGTTGGCGGACGCGGCCGGTGTGGCTTCGTCCCCCTCTGCGTGCGAATGCTCAGCAGTCACCAACGGACTCCCCTCTCCGGGTGTCATGGGCCGATGCTAGGCGCCGCCACGGGGCGGACGCCGTCGGGGGTATGGCGTGCTTCACGAAATGGGCTGGGGCATAATGCCCGACCTTGTGAGCGGAATGTCACGCTGCGCCACCAGGATCTCGATGTCAGGCCGTAGGTGGGCGGTTTCGGATGAACGCGCGGTAACCAGACGCGAGTGTGAGCCACGTCAAGGAAGTCGGAACGGTCGCCGGAGGTTTGAACGGAAGTAGCCGATGGTGGCACGGGAGGAGCGGGAAGCCCGGGAACGGAACCGTTGACCCCCGGGTGACCGATCGGAAACACCGCCTCGGCACCATCAATGTCGGGCACACTGGGCGCGGGAAGCTGCGGACCAGTCGGATCGATCTTCGTGCGGGGAAGACATGAGCGCTGTGAAGCCTGGCTCGACCATCGACGTGACCAGCATCCCCCGGGCCGTACTGTCCGTCGCCGTCGGCGTCGTGCACAGCGTGGAGCGGGCGATGATCGGCGACGCCCGGATCCGGACCGCCCGGGGCAACGCCTGGGAGGCGATCTGCGCGGACCGGGACCGGGCGCACCGGCGCGACGAGATCCGCGCCCTGGTGGCCTCGCTCGCCGCCACGCCGCCGGTACGTCCCGCCGCGATCGTCACCGCCTCCACCGCCGAGCCGGCGGTCGAGGGGACGCGGCGGAGCACCCGGCCCGTCCGGCAGCCCGTCAGCTGACCGTCGGGTCCTCGCCCCGGTCCAGCGCGTCCCACGCCGTCCTCGTCCGTCGGCCGTCGAGCCGGCCGCCGTCGGTCGCCGGGCTCGGTTCCGGCTCGCCCCGACGCGGCGCCCGCTCGTAGCGGGCGCCCATCACCGGCCAGGTCGCGCCGCGAGCGGTGGTGATCCCGCCGGCCACCATCGTCAGCAGGCCGCCGAGCACACAGAGCAGCGGCCAGGTGAGCCGGATGTCGCCCCGGTGGATGCCGAAGCCCCCGTACACCCCGCCGATCGCGACGCCGACCCCGACCGCCACCAGCAGCCCACCGACCAGCCGCCGCCCGAGCCCTCGGGTGCCGAGCACCGCCCCGGCACCGGCCAGTCCGACCAGGGCGAGAGCCGGCAGCCAGGGCAGCAGGTCGGCACCGCTGTGCACCGTCCGGGTGGCCGGCAACGGTGCCGGTCGGGCGGTCACCTCGACCGCCCAGGTCCGGGTCGCCGCGAAGACCGCCAGGCCGGCTCCGAACAGGCAGAACAGCACGGTGTACGCCAGCGCGCGTCGACCGGTCGGCGGGGGCCCTGCGGTGCCACTCACCGAGCCGGCCGCAGGGTTTCGGCAGCCGCGATCGCGGCGAGTACGGCAGCCGCCTTGCTCCGCGTCTCCTGGTCCTCGGCGATCGGGTCGGAGTCGGCGACGATGCCGGCACCGGCCTGCACGTACGCCCGCCCCCGCCGGATCAGCGCGGTCCGGATCGCGATCGCCATATCCAGGTCCCCGCCGAACCCGAAGTAGCCGACCGTCCCGCCGTACAGCCCGCGACGGGTCGGTTCCAACTCTTCGATGATCTCCATCGCCCGTACCTTCGGGGCACCGGAGAGCGTTCCGGCGGGGAAGGTGGCGGCCAACGCGTCGAAGGCGCTCTGGTCCTCGCGTAGCGTCCCCACGACCGTGGAGACGATGTGCATGACGTGGCTGTACCGCTCGATGGTGGCGAACTCCGGTACCTCGACCGTGCCCGGCCGGCACACCCGGCCCAGGTCGTTGCGGCCGAGGTCGACCAGCATCACGTGCTCGGCCCGCTCCTTGGGGTCGCCGAGCAGCTCGGCGGCGAGCCGGCCGTCGTCCGCCGGGGTGCCGCCCCGGGGCCGGGTACCGGCGATCGGGTGCAGCATCGCCTGCCGCTGCCCGTCCTCGCCGGTGGTGACCTTGAGATGGGCCTCGGGGGACGATCCGACGATGTCGAAGTCGTCGAACCGCAACAGGTACATGTACGGGCTGGGGTTCGTGGCCCGGAGCACCCGGTAGACGTCCAGCGGATCGGCCTGGGTCTCCCGCTCGAAGCGCTGGGCCACCACGATCTGGAAGCATTCCCCGGCCCGGATCGCCTCCTTGGCCGCCTCGACCGCCTTCGGGTACTCCCCGTCGGGGGTACGGCTGACCACCTCGCCCGGCGACGGCCGGTCGATGGTGGAGATCATCGGCGGGATCGGCCGGGACAGTGCGGTGGTCATCGCGTCCAGCCGGCCGACCGCCTGGTGGTAGGCCGCCGTCACCTGGGCGGTCCGTTCCGCCGGGCCGTCGCCGCCGTCCTGCCGGGGTGCGGGCAGCACGGCGTTCGCCACCAGGATCGCGGAGCCGTCGAAGTGGTCCAGCACGACGAGGTCGGTGGCGAGCATCATGCCCAGCTCGGGCAGCCGCAGGTCGTCCTGGGTCAGCGAGGGCAGCCGCTCGAAGCGCCGCACGACGTCGTACCCGAGATAGCCGACCATCCCGCCGAGCAGCGGCGGAAGTTGGCCGGGGTCCCACCCGGCCGGGCCGTCGGCCGCGACCGGGCCGGTCAGTTCCGCCACGGTCGCCCGCAGCGCCCGCATCGGGTCGCCCCCGGTCGGCAGCCCGGCCGGCGGCGTGCCCAGCCAGTGCGCCTCGCCGCCCCGCTCGACCAGGGTGGCGCTGCTGCGCACCCCGATGAACGAGTACCGCGACCAGGCGGTACCGGCCGCCCCAGCACCCTGTTCGGCCGATTCCAGCAGGAACGTGCCCGGCCCGCCGGCCAGCTTCCGGTAGACCCCGACCGGGGTCTCCCCGTCGGCGAGCAGCCGCCGGATCACCGGGACCACCCGCCGGCTCCGGGCAAGCTCGTGGAAGGTCGCCTCGTCCGGGCTCACCGCTCCGGTGGTCATCCGGTCACCGTCCCAGGATCGATCATGATGTGGTTCCGGCCGGTCGGTCCACGGACCCGGTGACCGGCAACTCGTCCGAGAAGCAGGTGGGGCTGCCGGTGTGACACGCCACGCCCACCTGGTCCACGCTGACCAGCAGGGCGTCCCCGTCGCAGTCGAGCGCCACGGCGCGGACGTACTGGTGGTGGCCGGAGGTCTCGCCCTTGACCCAGTATTCCCGGCGGCTGCGGGACCAGTAGGTGGCCCGGCCGGTACTGAGGGTGCGGTGCAGCGCCTCGTCGTCCATCCAGGCGACCATCAGCACCTCACCGGAGTCGTACGCCCGGACCACCGCCGTGACGAGTCCATCGGGGTTGCGGCGCAGTCGCGTCGCGATCGCCGGATCAAGGGCCGACGGCCGCGCGGGACCGTCCGCCGCCGGTTCGGGCACGGCCATCGGGGCCGCCGGGGAGAGATCGGGTACGGGCATAGTTCCCGATTGTTTCGCACGCGGAGCCGGAGCCGTCCACCCGACCCGGATCGAATGGTCCGTCCGACCCTCCGTCGAGTCCGACGTCACACCCTCCCCAACTGCCGTGGAGCCCTCCTGGGCGGCCGTCGGGGACTGCTGAGCGGCCGTCAGGGGCTCCTGGCCGGCGCCGGGCCAGCCCGGGCGGGCCAACTGGGCGACGTACCGGTCCAGCCGGCCGTCCCGGAGGGCGGCGGTCAGCTCCGGGCCGATCAACGGCGCCAGTTCGTCGGCGTACGGCCCGGCCAGCGTCACGGCTCCGGCCACCAGCCGGCCGGCGGCGGCGTGCAGTAGCGGCAGGCTGTCGGTGCGCAGCCCGAGACAGCTCACCATGTCGTCGCGGTAGCCGGCGGGCGCGACCGGCAGGTCGAGCGCCGCGCTCAGCGCGGCCCGCCGACTCGGAACCGTGACCGCCCGGTTCGCCAGCCGGACGATCGAGGGACACCGCCGGGCCAGTTCGGCGGCGGCGAACCGGGCACCGAACTCGTCTCCGGCCGCGCACGCCGCGGTGACCTTGCCCAGGGTGGCGACGACGTTCTCCAGATCCGGGTCGCTCGGACGTTGCCGGATCTCCGTCAGCTCGATCGACGCGCGCCACTCGTCGCTCGCCCAGAGTAACCGCGTGGGCGCGACAACCGGCAGTCCGAAGGACCAGTCGGCGGGCTGGTCGAGTCGGGCGAGCCAGGATCGGACGTCCCGGACGGCGACCGAGAGGTGCGTCAGCCGATCACCCGTCTCGGCCAGATAGGCCGGGTACGCGACGTACGGCCCACCGCTGACCAGGACATCGATGTCCACGTCGCTGTACGCCGTGGCGGCGCCCCGGGCATGGCTGCCGCGCAGCAGTACGCCGACGACGGGCGGGCCCGGCGCCCGGCGCAGCCGGTCCGTCCAGTCGTCGAGGAACCCGAGTTGCAGTAACGGACCGTGACCCACGGCGCCATCGTGCCGCAGGCGCGATCATGACGCAACGCCCGATCATGCTTCGACTGGGCGTTTCGCCCGTTACTTGCCCAAAAATCGCATTGACCGCTCGGGATATCGGTCTCCGGCCGCCGCTCCGGGCGGTACGGCCGCCGAGAGTCGGGCCACCTGCTCGCCGGTGAGCCGCAGGTCGTCGGCGGCCGCGTTCTCCTCCAGATACCGCACCCGCTTCGTGCCGGGGATCGGCAGGATGTCCTCGCCCTGGGCGAGCAGCCAGGCCAGCGCCGCCTGTGCCGGCGTACAGCCGATCTCGGTGGCGACCTCGCGGACCCGGGCGACCAGCTCCAGGTTGGTGTCCAGGTTCTCCTCGGCGAACCGGGGCGCCCCGGCCCGGAAGTCGTCGGCGCCGAGTTGCTCCCGGCTGCTGATCGTCCCGGTGAGCAGCCCCCGGCCCACCGGCGAGTACGCCACCAGCGCCACACCGAGGTCCCGACAGGTCGCCAGCATCTCGTCCTCGACGTCCCGGGTGAACAGCGAGTACTCCATCTGCACCGCCGCCACCGGATGTACGGCGTGCGCCGCCCGCAGGGTCGCCGGGCTCACCTCGGAAAGCCCGATGAACCGCACCTTGCCGTCCACGACCAGTTCCGCCATCGCGGCGACGGTCTCCTCGATCGGCGTCTCCGGGTTGCGTCGGTGCAGGTAGTACAGGTCGATGGTGTCGATCCCGAGCCGGGCCAACGATGCGTCGCACGCCTCACGGGCCCACTGGGCGCTGCTGTCGACGTACGCGCCGGGCGAGGCGGTGGTGCCGGCGTCGCCGGTGAACCTGTTGCCGAACTTCGTCGCCAGGAACACCTCGTCCCGCCGCTTGCGGACGATCGGGCCGAGCAGTTCCTCGTTCCGCCCCCGCCCGTACATGTCGGCGGTGTCCAGGTGGTTCACGCCCAGGTCGAGGGCCCGGTTCAGGGTCCGGACCGACTCGGCGTCGTCCCCGGCCCCGTAGGCCATGCTCATCCCCATACAACCGAGGCCGATCGCGGACACCTCCGGTCCGATCGCACCGACGCTGCGCTTCCTCATCACTTCCGCTCCGTCCGGCCGTCCGTCTCGCCGCTGATGGTTCGACTTCTCGGGATTCGAGATTGCCAGGTCCTGCTCCGGTTCGGCCAACCGGGCTCCGTACCCGATCGGGCGGGCCTCGAACCGTGGCCGACCGATGGCCGATGGCGGGTGGCCGGAGGTCGACGGCCGGAGGTCGAGAGTTGACAGTCGACGGTCGATTGCCCACGGCCAAGATTTCAACTAGCGTTGATTTCAACAGACAATGAGTTTCCGGAAGGAGGATCCATGGAAACCGCGATCGAGGTCCGCGACCTCGTCGTAACGCGCGGCAAGCGGCAGGTCCTGCACGGGATCAGCTGCGTCGTACCCCGAGGCAGCGTGACCGGCCTGCTCGGGCCGAGTGGCAGCGGCAAGACCACCCTGCTCCGGGCCGTGGTCGGGGTGCAGATCGTCGGCGGCGGCACGGTCACCGTGCTGGGGCAGCCGGCCGGCTCGGCAGAGCTGCGGCACCGGCTGGGCTACCTGACCCAGGCGCCGAGCGTCTACACCGACCTCACGGTCCGGGAGAACGCGCGCTACTTCGCCCGGCTCTACGGCCTCGGTGCCTCGGACGCGGACGCGGCCGTGGCCAGCGTCGGCCTGGCCTCCGCCGCGACACAGCTCGTCGGAACCCTCTCCGGCGGGCAGCGCAGCCGGGCCTCGCTGGCCTGCGCCCTCGTCGGCCGCCCCGAGCTGGTGATCCTCGACGAGCCGACGGTCGGCCAGGATCCGGTGCTCCGGGCCGAGCTGTGGGACATGTTCCACACGATGGCCGCCCAGGGCACGACGCTGCTGGTCTCCAGCCACGTGATGGACGAGGCGGCCCGGTGCGATCGACTGCTGCTGATCCGGGAGGGCCGGCTGATCGCCGACGACAGCCCGACGGCGGTACGGGCGGCGGCCGGCACCGACGACCTGGAGGAGGCGTTCCTGCTCCTGATCAAGGCGAGTGAAGCGAACGAAGCGAAGGCCACCCGGATGAGTGAGGGGACGGTCGCGCGATGAATCTCCGGATCCTGTTCGCCACCACCGGCCGCATCCTGCGCCAGCTACGCCACGACCGGCGGACGGTCGCGATGCTGATGGTGGTGCCGAGCCTGCTGCTGACGTTGCTCTACTTCATGTTCGCCGACCAGCCGGTGCCGCCCGGTCAGCCCAGCACCTTCGACCGGATCGCGCTGGTCATGCTGGGTGTCTTCCCCTTCATCATCATGTTTCTCGTGACCAGCATCGCCATGCTCCGGGAACGCACCTCCGGCACCCTGGAACGGCTGCTCACCACCCCGCTGGGCAAGCTCGACCTGCTTTTCGGGTACGGCCTCGCGTTCGGGCTCGCCGCCACGGTGCAGGCCAGCGTGGCGGCCGGGGTCGCGTACTGGCTGTTCGACCTGAACACGGCCGGCAACGCCGGGCTGGTGGTGCTGATCGCGGTGGTCAACGCCGTACTGGGAGTCGCGCTCGGTCTGTTCTGCAGCGCCTTCGCACAGACCGAGTTCCAGGCCGTACAGTTCATGCCGGTTGTGGTGATGCCGCAGATCCTGCTCTGTGGTCTGTTCGTCGAACGCGACCACATGGCGGGCTGGCTGAGGGCGATCAGCGACGTGCTGCCCCTGTCGTACGCGGTCGAGGCGCTGCAACAGGTTGGCGCGCACGCAGAGTCGACCGGCACGATGTGGCGCGACCTGGTGGTGGTCGGGTCGGCGGTGGTCGCCGCCCTGGTCCTCGCGGCGGCGACGTTGCGGCGGCGTACCGGGTGACGCGACCCGGTGCCGTCGGGCGCCCGGCCACGACCGGCCGGGCGCCCGACGGCACCGGATGGAACGAGTACGAGGACGGCGATGGCACGACGGAGTGGGCGGCGCCCGGGCAACCCCGACACCCGGGAGGCGATCCTCGCGGCCGCCCGGGAGGTGTTCGCCGAGCGCGGCTTCGACGGCGCCTCGATCCGGGCCATCGCGACGAGTGCCGGTGTCGACCCCGCGCTGGTCCACCACTACTTCGGCACGAAGGACCAGCTCTTCGTGGCCACGATCAACATCCCGTTCGATCCCCAGGAGATACTGCCGCAGATCGCCGTCGGCGGCATGGACGGCATCGGGGAGCGACTGGTGCGGACCTTCCTGCGGGTCTGGGACTCCCCCGCCGGTACGGCCGGGGCCGCGTTGTTCCGCTCGGCGGTCAACAACGAGTGGACCGCCAAGCTGTTCCGGGAGTTCCTGGTCACCCAGGTGCTGCGCCGGGCGACCGGCCTGCTGGAGATCGACCCGGCGGAGGCGCCCCTGCGGTCGTCACTGGTCGCCTCCCAGATGGCCGGTCTGGTGCTGGTGCGCTACATCCTGCGACTCGAGCCGCTCGCCTCGGCGTCCCCGGACGTCGTGGTCGCGGCCGTCGCGCCGAACATACAGCGCTACCTGGCCGGCGACCTGACCGGGCTCACCGACCCGGCCGGCGCCTCGGACCAGCTCACGGGCCAGTAGGACGACCGGCCGGGCGTAACCGTCAGCCCCGGCGACGGCCCTGGTCGGGTAGCACCGACGGGGACCATTCCTGGTCGGACCGGTCGGCGTGCCGTCGGCGCCGACAGAGCACCGGATGCAGCAGTTCCGCCAGTTCCGCCTGGCCGGACATCGGCCGGGGGAAGGCGAGCCGGGCCCGGTACCGGGCGCCACGCGGGCCGAGCGCCACCACCAGGCCGTACCGGTCGAGCCGGACCACCTGCGGCGGCGGCTCGTCCGGACCCTCCGCCGGTACGATGCCGCCGAGCTGACGCCGGACGAACGCGGCGACCTCGCTGCCGTGGTGGTCCGCGAGATCGGCGAGCAGTTCCCGCTCGATCGCGTGCAGCGGGTCGGGTTCGGCCGCCGCGTACTCGGCGGGTTCGACGTCGAGCACCGCGCCGCCGCGTTCCAGCCTGACCTCCACCGGCTCGAAGCGGTGCAGTGTGAAGCGCCGACCGACGTCGAGCAGGTCCCCGGTCGGCACCACCTCGGCGAACTCGACGGCCGCCTGACGGGCGACGGGGCCGTCCAGCGGCTCCGCCCAGCCGGAGACCCAGAGCCGCCCGAGCGGGGGTGCGCCGGCGGCCGGCGGCAGGTCCCGCACGTCGAGCACCAGCGCCCGGCCCCGGGTACCCGGGTCGGGCCGCAGCGCCGCCGCCAGGTCGCTGACGATCGAGACGAGCATGAGGACCCGGCCGGACGGGTCGGTGGCGTGCCGGACCTGGTGCGGCCCGGGTCGGTACGCGACCTGGGCGGTGCCGGCGAGCCGGCCGGCGGCCAGCGTACGGGCCACCTCTGCGGGGCTGGGCTGCATGACGGGGTACCTCCAGCACAAGTTAGCCTCACCTTAGTAAGGGGAGGCTAACTTACTGGCCGGATCTCGTCCATCTGCCTACCGGGTCTGTTCCAACCAGGATGCGAAGAGCAGGCCGTAGACCGACTCCGGATCGTTGACCAGTTCCTCGTGCGGGCCACGCTGCACGATCCGGCCCCGGTCCACCACGATCACCTCGTCGGCGGCCTGTGCCGTGGAGAGCCGGTGTGCGATGGCCACCGTGGTCCGGCCCCGGGTCACCGCGTCGAGGGTGCGTTGCAGCCGTACCTCGGTCGCCGGGTCGACCGCGCTGGTCGCCTCGTCCAGCACCAGCAGGTCCGGATCGGCCACGTACGCCCGGGCGAGCGCGACCAGCTGCCGTTCGCCCACGCTGAGCGCCTCGCCACGCTCCCCCACCGGCGTGGCCAGGCCGGCCGGCAGCCCGTCCACCCAGTCGCCGAGCCCGAGTTCGACGAAGGCGACCGCCAACTCCTCGTCGGTCAGCTCCGGACGGCCGAACCGGACATTCTCCGCCACGGTCGAGTCGAACAGGAAGCCGTCCTGCGGCACCATCACCACCCGGGAGCGGAGCGAGGCGAACCGCACCTGGTCCAGCGGTACGCCGGAGAGCAGGACCGCCCCGCCGGACGGATCCATCAGCCGGGTGAGCAGCTTCGCGAAGGTGGTCTTGCCGCTGCCGGTCTCGCCCACCACCGCGACCCGGGTCTTGGCCGGGATGTCCACGTTGACGTCGACGAGCACCGGAGGGCCGCCGGGGTAGGAGAAGGTGACCTCGGAGAAGCGCAGGTCGATCGGCCCGGCCGGTAGGTCGACCCCGCGCTCCCCCGGGTCCGCCACGTCCGGCGTCACGTCCAGTACGTCGAGCACCCGCCGCCACCCCGCGACCGCGTTCTGCGCCTCGTTCAGCACCTCGGTGGCGATCTGCACCGGCTGGATGAACATCGTGACCAGGAAGAGGAACGCGGTGAGCTCACCGATTCCCAGCGTCCCGTCGACGCCGAGCTTGACGCCGAGCACCACCACACCGGCGAGCGCGAGCCCGGCGGCGATCTCCCCGGTCGAGAAGCTGATCACGCTGGTCCGGATCGCCCTCTGCTGGGCCCGGCGCTGCGCGTCGATCGTCTCGTCCAACCGGGCGGCGGTACGGCCGGACACCCCGTACGCCCGGATCACCGGCGCGCCGACCACGGTCTCGGAGACGGCGGCCAGCATCGCGCCCAGCCGTACCCGGACCACGCCGTAGGCGCTGGCGAGCCGCTTCTGGAAGATCCGGATCACCACCACGGCGGGTACGAACGCGGCGAAGACCACGAGGGTCAACTGCCAGGAGTAGACCGCCATCACGACGGTCGTGACCACCACCTGGCCGAGGTTGATCAACAGGATCACCCCGCCCCACTGGAGGAACTGGGTGATCTGGTCCACGTCACTGGTGACCCGGGAGACGAGCGAGCCTCGCCGCTCCGCCTGCTGGTGCAGCGTCGACAGGTCGTGCACGTGCCGGAAGGCGCGGACCCGTACCCCCGCCAGCGCCGTCTCGCTGACCGTGAACAACCGCCGCATCATCAGGTAGCCACACACGGTGGTCACCACCAGGACGGCGGCGGTGGCCGCCACCACGACGCCGACCACGCCCAGGTCCGGACCGCCCGGGGCGCGCAGGCCCCGGTCGATGCCCTGCTGGATCGCCACCGGTACGGCCGCCCGCCCGATCATCGCGACCAGGGCCAGCCCGAGCGTGCCGGCCAGCCCGGTACGCAACTCCGGGGAGAGCGCCAGCCCTCGGCGCAGGGTCTGCCAGGTGGTCTCCGCCCGTTCCGACGTCGGCTCGCTCGCGGTCGTGGTCATGCCGTCCCCCCGTTGCGCTCGCTCATGCCGTCCCCCCGGTCACGCCCGCTCACGCGTCCACCTCTTCGCCCTGCCGGGTCGCCGGTGTTCCGGGCGCCGGTTCCTCGTACGCCCGCTCCCGCTCCCGTTCCGCCTCGGCCCGTTCGTACGCGGTGACCAGGGCGGCGTATCCGGGGGTGCTGCCCAGCAACGTGGCATGGGTGCCCCGGCCGACCACCCGGCCGTGCTCGACGTAGACGACCTCGTCGGCAAGCGCGATGGTCGCCCGCCGGTACGCCACCACCAGGATCGACGCGCCCGGCGGCAAAGTACTGGCACCCGCCGCACCAGCCGCCCCGGTCGCACCCGCCGCACCAGCCGCATCGGTCGCGCCGGTCGAGTTCCGGTCACCGCGGAGCGCGGCCAGGATCGCCGCCTCCACCCTCGGGTCGACGGCGCTGGTGGCGTCGTCCAGCACCAGCAGGCGGGGACGGCCCGCCAGCGCCCTGGCCAGGGTGAGCCGCTGGCGCTGGCCGCCGGAGAGAGCGGCGCCGCGCTCACCGACCAGGGTGTCCAACCCGTCCGGCAGCACCGCGACGAACCCGTCGGCCTCGGCCAGCCGCAGGGCCGCCCACACGTCGTCGTCGGTGATCCCCTCCCGGTCGAGGGTGATGTTGGCCCGGATGGTGTCGTCGAAGACGAACGGCACCTGCGCCACCAGTGCGCTGGTGCCGGCGAGCGAGGCGGCGGTCAGCGACCGGACGTCGACCCCGTCCAGCGTCACGGACCCGGCGTCGGGGTCGACCAGCCGCACCGCCAGGGAGACGATCGTCGACTTGCCCGAGCCAGTCGGGCCGACCAGCGCCACCGTCCGACCGGCCGGAACGGTGAACGACACGTCGTGCAGCACCGGCACGGGCTCCGCCGGCTCGGGCTCCGCAGGCTCGGTCCCGGCCGGCGCAGGCACCCCGGCAACCGACGGAGGCTCGACCGGCGACGCCAGCCCGCCGGACGGAACGGGCTCTACCGACGGATCGGGCTCGGTCGGGGCGGGCACGCCGACGGGCCGGGCCGCCGCCTCCGGCTCGGTCGACAGACCCGGCTCGGCGGGCGCGGTCGCCGGAGCCGGCTCCGCCACGGCGTAGCCGAAGCTGACCCGGTCGAAGACGAGCGTGGCAGGACGGCCGTCCCGCCGGTCCAGCGTCGTGCTCCCGTACGGCATCTCGCCGGTGGCGGTGAGCACGGCCTGCAACCGGTCCCAGCCGGCGACGCTGCGCGGCAGCTCGGCGAGCACCCAGCCGATCGCCCGGACCGGGAAGGCCAGCACCGTGAACAGGAATGCCACGCTGACGAGTTCGGTGATGGTGACCGCGCCCTGGCCCAACCGGACCGCACCGACCAGCAGCACGGCGAGGGTGCCGAGGCTCGGCAGGGTCTCCAGCATCGGGTCGAACACTCCCCGCAGCCGGCCGACCGAGATCAACGCGTCGCGCAGCTCACCGGCCTGCGCCGCGAACCGGGTCGTCTCCCGGGCCTCCTGGCCCATGGTCTTGACCACCAGGGCACCGTCGAAGCTCTCGTGGGCGATCGCGCTGACCTGTGCGCGCATCTGCTGCGCCCGGGCCTGCCGGGGCGCCATCCGTCGGGAGTAGACGACGTTCAGGGCGAAGAGGGCGGGAAAGATCGCGACCCCGACCAGGGCGAGCACCCAGTCGGTGACGAGCAGCGAGCCCATCGCCGCGACCAGCATCACCAGCGTGCCCACCGCGAACGGCAGTGGCGCGATGGGGAACCAGGCCGCCTCGACGTCGGAGTTCGCGTTCGACAGCAGGGTGCCGGTGGCGTGCCGGTGATGCCAGGACAGCGGCAGCTCCAGGTAGCGGCGGGTGATCCGGCGCCGGTAACTGGCCTGTAGCCGGTACTGCATGAAGCCCGCGCCGAGCCGGCGGCCGAACATGCCCAGTACCCGACCGAGGCTGACCGCCAGCAGCGCGACGGCGCTCAGCACGACCGCCGTGGTGTCGGCCCGGCCGCTCTCCAGCGACGGCACGACGACGTCTCCGACGACCGCGCCCACCACGTACGCGCTGGCGATGATGAGCAGGCTGTAGAGCACGCTGCCGCCGACCGCGACCGCGAAGATCCGGGGCTCCTCGCGAACGGCGTGACCGAGGACCCGGATCCCCCTGATGAGCACGTCCCGGCTTGTCTTGCCCGCCACACTGTCCCCCGCCGTAAGCCTTCTTCGTCAAGCTCATCCTTACCGATCGGGCCGAGGGATGACGAACCGATTGGCGCGGGTCGTACCGGTCAGGACCTGATTGTGTCTGCTGTCACAGGGCCCGGTACGCCTGCCGAGCGCGATGCCGCCCAGACCTCCTCCGTTTCGCGGCACGCCGCCGGCGGCGTCAGCACTTACGATCAAGACATGCCCCGGTACGCGGATTCGGAGCGCCGATCGCTGGCCGACCTCCTCCTGACCCTTGGACCCGACGCGCCGACGATCATCCCGGAGTGGGCCGCCCGGGAACTCGCCGCGCACCTGGTGATCCGGGAACGGCGGCCGGACGCGGCGGCCGGGATCATGCTCCGCCCCCTGCGTACGCACACCGAACGGGTGCTGGGTGCGATGGCGGCGAAGCCGTACCCCGCGGTGGTCGACCTGTTCCGCCGCCCGCCGCGATGGAGCCCGATGACCCTTCCGCCGGTCGACGAGCTGGCCAATCTGACCGAGTTCTTCGTGCACCACGAGGACCTGCGCCGGGCTCAACCCGGCTGGCAGCCCCGGGAGCTCTCCGAGGGGTACCGGGCGGCGCTGTGGAAGCGGATCCCCACCATGGCCCGGTTGTCGTTGCGCCGCTTCCCTGCCGCCCTGCTCATCCAGGCACCCGACCACGGCGAGACCTCGGCCGGAGCCGGCGGGGAACAGGTCAGGCTGGTCGGCGCGCCCGGCGAGTTGATGATGTTCCTGTTCGGCCGGCAGCGCGTCGCCCGGGTGCAACTGGTCGGGCCGCCCGCCCTCACCGGCCGGCTGCGGAACGCGAAGCTCGGGGTCTGACGACGGACGGGGCATGCGTACCTTCGCCGTGGCGACACTGACCCGGCCGCCCTTTCCGGTACGGGTCAGCGCGCACGTCGGCGAGGTACGCCAGCAGTCCACCCGGTGGGCCACCGAACTCGGCCTGGTCCGGACCCCCGGCGCCGTACGCCGGCTGGACCGGGCCAATGCCGCGGACCTGGCCGGACGGGCCTGCCCCGACGCCCGGCCCGACCAGCTCCGGCTGCTGTCGGACCTGTTCACCTGGCTCTTCACCTTCGACGACAGCTGCGACGACGACGGGTTGGGCCAGGATCCCGGCCAGCTCGGGCCGGTGGTCGGCCGGCTGCTCGACGTGCTCGACCTGCTCGGCGGACCGACGCCACCGGAGTTGGCCGGGGTGGCCGGGCCGACCGGCGCCGGACTGCACGACCTGTGCCGGCGGGTACGCGGACAGGGTTCGCCACGCCTGTTGCTCCGGTTCGCCGACGAGATGCGCGACTACCTGCTCGCACTGCTCTGGGAGGCGGCGAACCGGGAACGCGACCGGACCCCTCCGGTCGCCGAGTACGTCCAGATGCGTCGGCACACCGGCGGGGTGCGCCCCAGTTTCACCCTGACCGACCTGGCCCACGGCGGCCCAGCCGACGCCACCGGCCGGACCGGTTCGGAGGCGTCCACCCTGGATGACCTGGCCGCCGACCTGGTCTGCTGGTGCAACGACATCTTCTCCTACGCCAAGGAGCGCCGGCAGGGCCGGGACGGGCACAACCTCATCGTGGTGCTGGCCCGGGCGACCGGTCGGGCGGAACGCCGTGGGCTCACCGACGCCGCCCGCCGGTTCAACGCCGGCCTGCGGACGTACCTGCGGCTGGAGTCCGAGGTACTCCTCGACGCGGACGCCGACACCGTCCGGTTCGTGACCGCCCGCCGCTGCTGGATCCGGGGCAGCTACGACTGGTCCCTCGGAGCGGGCCGGTACCGCTAGTCGTTGTTCCGCTTCCAGGTCGGCACGGGCCGTCCGGCCACACACTCCACCTCCACCTCGATCCGCTCTCCCGAGCCGTGGAAGGTCACCTCGGCGTCGTCGTCCGGCCCCCGCTCGACCTCGCCGACCCGGTAGCCCTGGGCCGGCGTCCACGAGGCCAGCCACACGGCCCGGCCGTCGCACTCGGCCACCACCGTGCCGCCGGGTGTGGAGAGCAGTTGGCGTGGACCGTGCTCGGATCCGCCGCCCGGATCCGGCGTACCCGTACCGGGGAGGCCCGTGGTGGGCCCCGGCGACGTCGGGGTGCCCGAGGACGACGCGGAAGTCGGGCCGGACGGCGCGGACGTGGCCGCCAGTGCCCGCGCCACCTCCTCCGGACTGCGCACCTCACCCGCCGGCCCGGTGAGCCCTGCCCCGATCACCTGTACGGCCGCCAGCCCGGTGCCGGTCGCGGCCAACGCGGCGAGCAGCCAGCCGGCCACCGCGAACCCGGTACGTCGACGCATCGTCCGATCATGCCCGCACGGCCGTTAATAACGGAGCCGGTGGACCCTAAGGGATGGTTAACGCCCGCCGCTCCGTTACGGGTTGTCCGGCCGTCGCCGGGTTACCGTGCCTGGTGTGGCGCGCCTACTGCTGATCGAGGACGACCCGGCCATCCGTACGCCGCTGTTGCGCGCACTTCGCGAGCGGGGGCACGCCGTCGCGGCCGTCCAGACGGCGATGACCGGGCTGCAGCGGGTGCTCGACGACCGGCCGGACCTCGTCGTACTCGATCTGGGGCTGCCCGATCTGGACGGTCTGGAGCTGCTCAGGATGCTGCGCGCGGTGAACACCACCCCGGTGATCATCGCGACCGCCCGGGACGAGGAGAGCGAGATCATCCGAGGGCTGGACGCGGGCGCCGACGACTACGTGGTGAAGCCGTTCACGGCCGCCCAACTCGACGCGCGGATCCGGGCGGTGCTGCGGCGCGGTGTCGGCCCGGCGAGCGGCCCGGCCCCGCTGACCGTCGGCGAGCTGCGGGTCGATCCGGGAGCCCGGCAGGCGAGCCTGTCCGGCGTCCCGCTCGAACTGACCCCCCGGGAGTTCGACCTGCTGCACCACCTGGCCAGCCGGGCCGGTCGGGTGGTCAGCAAACGGGAACTGCTGACCGAGGTGTGGCAGTTGCCGTACGGCGGCGCGGACAAGACTGTGGACGTACACCTGTCCTGGTTGCGCCGCAAGCTCGGCGAGACCGCGCAACAGCCCCGGTACCTGCACACCGTTCGCGGGGTCGGAGTCCGGCTCGACGTACCCGGGGCCGGATCGTGAGGCGCCGGCTGACCCTGCTCGTCGCCGCCACCACCTGTCTGGTGCTGCTCGCCTTCCTGGTTCCGCTCGCGGTGCTACTGCGCAGCGTCGCCGCCGACCGGGCCGTGGTGGCGGCCACCGCCGAACTACAGGGACTGATCCCGCTGGTCGGTACGACCGATCTGGACCGTCTACGCCTCGCCGCCCAGCAGGTCGGCGCGGCGGCGGAGCGGCCGGTCACCGTCTTCCTGCCGGACGGTACGGCACTCGGCACCGAAGCGCCCCGTACCGACGGGGTGGAGTTGGCGGCCCGGGGTGAGAGTCTCACCGTGGCCCGCCTGGAGGGCCGGGAGATCCTCGTCGCGGTGGGGGGCCGACCGGACGGTACGGCGGTGATCCGCACCTTCGTACCCAGGGCCGAACTGACCCGTGGGGTCTACCGGTCCTGGCTGGTCCTGGCCGGGCTCGGGCTGGCGCTGTTGCTGCTCGGTCTCGCCGTCGCCGACCGGCTGGCGCGCACGCTGATCGCGCCGATCACCGAACTCTCGGCGGTCTCGCACCGGCTGGCCCGGGCGGAACTGACCGCTCGGGCCCGACCGTCCGGGCCGCCGGAGCTGCGCGCCGTGGCGAACGCCCTCAACCATCTGGCCACCCGGATCCAGGAGTTGCTCCGGGAGGAGCGTGAGCAGCTCGCCAACCTCTCGCACCGGCTCCGCACGCCGCTGACGGCACTGCGGCTGGAATCCGAGTCGCTGGCCGACCCGCACGAGGCCGCCCGGGTCGGCGAGCAGGTCGACGCGGTGGAGCGGGCGGTGACCGGGCTGATCCGGCAGGCGCGGCGGCGCGGCGTGGAGGGAGGTGCCGAGCCGGTCTGTGACGCCACGGCGGTGGTCCGGGAGCGGGTCACCTTCTGGTCCGTGCTGGCTGAGGACACGGGCCGGGAGGTCGCCCTCGACCTGGCCGACCACCCCCTGCCGGTACGGCTGCCGGCCGACGAACTCGCCGCGGTGCTGGACGCCCTGCTCGGCAACGTCTTCGCACACACACCGGACGGGGTCGACTTCACCGTCGCGCTGGTCCCCGGGCCCACCGGTGGAGCCCTGCTGACCGTCACCGACACCGGCCCCGGGCTGCCGCCGACCCTGGTCGACCCGACGGCGCTGGTGGAGCGGGGCGCGAGCGCCGCCGGGTCGACCGGTCTCGGCCTCGACATCGCCCGCCGGGCCGCCCGGGCCAGCGGGGGCCACCTCGACCTCTCCGCCGGCAGCGGCGGCGGGGCACGGGTCGCAGTCACGCTCGGACCACCGGTCCTCGCGCCGGCCCCGAGGCGTGCGGGCGGGGCGGCCTGACGATCGCCGATCTTTACCTCGGCTTAGCACTGTCGCAGCGCGCCGCTATCCCCCGTCCGGCGAACCTCGTCGGAACAACGCCGAACAGAGTGTTCGAGGTTCGAGGAGGATTTGTGATGCGGCGCAAGACGCTGGTCCTGAGCATCGGTGGCGCGCTGGCCGCTGCCGCCGTCGTCGGTACCGCGATCGGTGCCAGCGCGGCAGAGGGCGAACGGCAGGGGTTCGGGACGGCGCCCACGGCCACCGCCGCCGCTACCGCCACCACCGATCCGACCGGGACGCCCGGCACCGATCCGTCCGGGACGCCGACGAGCGGTCCGACCGGTACGCCCGGGGGCACGCCGACGGCGGCACCGACGGGTTCGCCGGGCGCGACCGGCGGCGCACCGGTCGGCTCCCAGCGGGCGGTCGAGATCGCGCTGGCCAGCGCGGGCGGCGGCCGGCTCGACGAGGTCGAGCAAGAGCAGGAGCACGGCCGGACGGTGTGGAGCGTGGAACTGGTCAAGGACGGCTGGGAGATCGAGGTCGACGTCGACGCGACCACCGGCGAGATCATCAAGACCGAGCGCGACGACAAGGACGACGACCGGGACGACGACAAGGACGACGACAAGGACGACGACAAGGGCCACGACGACCGGGACGACGATGACGACGAGGATGGTGACGACGACTGATTCCGGCGGCAGCCCCGTCGTTCCACCGCCCGCTGGCGTTTGTGCAGCGGGCGGTGCCGTTGTCGGACGGCATCCGGATACATCCGGATCCGTCCGTACGCCTTGTCGCTCCGCCGGGGGTGTCCTTGACTGTGCCGACGTACGACGACGGGACGCCCCGGGACCCGGAGCCCCGCCGACTGACGATCGCATCACCCGCGACAGGACGGCGCGCATCACGCCCACTCTCGACGGACGCCTCCACCGCCGACAGGGGCTTGCGGCCCCTCGGATCCCTGCCACCTCGCCGATCAAGGAGCGTTGTTGCCCTCCGCAGGATGTCACCCGGCGAGCGGGTCCATCGCCCGGCCGGACCGCGTGGGCCCGGTCCCGACGGTCGGGGCCGTTTCCGCCCTTCGCCGGATCGCCACCGCGCTACTCGTCGTGACCACCGCGTCGGCGGTGGGCCTGGTCCTACCCGTTCCCGCCCGCGCCGCGCCCGCACCACACCCGAATCCACGCCAGTGGCATCTCTCCGAGACCTGGGCGGTCGAAACGGAGGTCTGGCCGCACTCCCAGGGTGAGGGGGTGGTCGTCGCGGTGCTCGACAGCGGCGTGGGCGGGGTGGGTGGCGTGTTCGACATGCCGGAGATGCACGACGTGACCGTGCCGGGCGGCAGTTTCATGCCCGGCGGCGGCGACGGGCGCGGCGACACGAACGGGCAGGGCACCGAGATTGCCCAGCTCATCGCGGCGCGGGGCGTGCAGGGAGGCTTCGCGGGACTCGCGCCGAAGGCAAAGATCCTTCCGGTCGCGATTATTGCGCTCAGCCAGGTGGAGGACGCGATCCGGTTCGCGGTCGACCACGGCGCGAAGGTCATCAGCGTGACCCTGTCGGGGTACTCGGGCTATTCCGACGACCTCTGTCCAGCGGACACCCGCGAAGTCGTGGACTACGCGATCGAGCATGACGTCGTCGTCGTGTCGGACGCCGGCAACGAGGGACACAAGGACAACCTCCCGCTGTACCCCGGCGCCTGCCCAGGGGTTCTCGCCGTCGGCGCGGTCACGAAGGCCGGACAGCCCTGGTTGCAGACCAACCGGCAGGCACACGTCTCCGTCGCGGCACCGGGTGCCGGGGTGGTGGTCCGGGACATCCATCAGGAGGTCGGCACCCGGGACGGGACCGTCTTCGCCACCGCGCTGGTCGCCGCCACGGCGGCCCTGGTCCGGGCGAAGTTTCCCGACCTCTCGGCGCGGGAGGTGGTGCAGCGGATCACCGCGACGGCCCAGGACACCGGTCCGAAGGGCCGGGACGACCTGACCGGTTACGGGGTCGTCGACCCGGCGAAGGCGCTCGCCGCCGACGTTCCGCCGGACGCGCCGAACCCCGCGTTCGAGGCCCTCGACGCTTATCAGGATTCGATACAGGATCGGAAGCGGAACGTCCTGCTACTCAAGATCGGCGGAGGACTCTGCGTCGGCCTGGCTCTGCTGGTGCCGGTGCTACTGCTGATCTGGAGCGTACGGCGGAACCGGAGAAGGGCCAGGGCCGTGCTCGGGCCACCGGCCGCCGGTACGCATTTCCCGGTGCCCGGAGCCGGCACCCAATTTCCGGTGCCCGGTCCGGCGCAGATGCCCGGACAGCCGTATCCACAGGCACAACCGCCGGGGCCGCCGTATCCGCAGGCACAACCGCCGGGGCAGCCGTACCCGCAGGGACAACCGCCGGGGCAGCCGTACCCGCAGGGACAGCCGTACCCGCCGGGACCGGCGCAACGTCCGGGACAGCCGTACCCGCCGGGGCCGCCCCACCATCCGTCGAGATAACGCTGACCGGCGACCGTACCCGGCCCGTCGCGGCCCGGAGGAGTTCCGTTGACGTACCCACCGCATCCTGGCCCCGTCGGACCGCCCCGGCACGGTCCGGCGCCCTCCGCCGGCCAACCGCCGTACCAGCCTCAACCGGGAGCACCGCTGTCGGGACAGCAGCCCGGCTACGGTCAGCCGCCCGGAGTGGAGCAGCAGTCCGGGCAGCCGTACGGCTTCCCACCCGGATCCGCGACGCCGGCTCCGCCTCCACCGCGGCCGCACCGGTCCTACACCGGGCTCATCATCGCCGCGCTCGTCGTGGTCGTCGTGGTCGTCGTGACGACGGGGCTCGCCGTCGTGGGCTACCACTACGTCGTCAACTCCTCGGGGGGCGAACTGCCCGACGGTTCTGGTCCCACCGCTCCCGGCGAGCCGATATACCGCAAGTTCCCGGCGCCCTGCGGAATGTTGGCCAAGCCCACCCTGGCGGCGACGGTGCCGGCCGGAGAGTCGATGTTGGACTCGAACCGGCCCGGACCGAGCGAGACGGACGGGGCCCACGCCGTCTGCCACTTCATCATGCCCTACGCCGAGAGCGAACGACGCGCCATGGACAGGTCGCTCAGGGTCACCCTGGACGCCCATCTCCATGAGCGGTACGCCACGGGCGTCGACAGAGCGAAGAAGGTATTCGCGGACTCACGCGCGACGTTGCAGGGACTCGCCGACAAGGGCGAGGACGAAGGCCAGGGCACCCGGACCGTCTTCGGCAAGCTGGAGGAACCCGGTGGTCTCGGGGACGAGGCGGTGGCCATGTACACCACGACGACCTCGGACGACCGCAGGTACGGCGGGACGGATCTCCGGGTACGAGTCGGGAACGTCTACCTCCAGGTGTCCTACACCGGCTTCGACGGCCGTGAAGGGCAGGAGAGGCCGATGACCCCGGAGGTGGCGCGTCAGGGGGCGCAGGACGCCGCGCGCGACGTCGTCGAGGCCCTGATCGACTGTCCGGACTGCAAGAGCTGAGCCCGGAGCCGACGGCGGGACGCCTCGGAGGCCGACCCGGGCCGGCGCGGAGTCCAGCACCCGAACCGACGGGTCGAGCGCCAGCCCGGCCGGGGGAAGCGCCGCTCGCTACGTTCCGGGTGGCACCGGTGCGCCGGCCCAGGCGGCGGACGCGGCGGGGGCGGCGTGCGCGAGTGACCTCTCCGGCCCGGTCACGGTCCCCGGAGTGCCGGCTACGCAGGGGCCCGGATGTCCCTCGCGCTCGCCGCACCGGCCGTCGCCGAAGAGCAGCCGGTCACAGAACACCCGGTACCGCTCGTGCTGCGCGTCCTCGGCCGAGACGGTGACCTCACCCGCGTCGAGTTCCGGGAGGAAGGCCAGCGACTCGGCCAGCAACGCGGCCAGTTCGGCGGCGGCATCCAGGGTGTGTACGGCGACCGGAAGATGGATGACATGTCCCGGTACCGCGTCGCCGCGACCGGGACCTCCCATGACCGGACCTCTCTGACCCATGGTTGATGACCCTCATCCGTGGTTGACGATTCCGTGGTTGACGATGGCTCTGGCCCTCGGTCCAGGACTCTCGCCCTCGGTCTGGCAGCGCGACGTCCCGTACCGACCTGGGCCGACGTCTCGATAGCTTAGAGACGTATCCGGTCATTCCGGGTTTGCCACTCGGATCGACCACGGACCCGCCCCCGGTCTCCTCCGGCGCTGCGGTCCGATCGGCTCCGGCGTTGCGGTCCGATCGGCGTAGCCGAACCGAGCCGAGCAGGACTAGCCGATTCGAGGTCAGACCAAATACTCTGCGGTAACCGCGAGTTAACGTGACCGCCGTCACGCCACGATATCCGGAGGCTGCCCCCGCCATGGCTCTCGATGTGCCCTACCGATCCATCCCCGACATGTTCCTCAAACGCGTCTCGGCCTCCCCTGACCGGGACGCGTTCGCCCATCCCGCGCCGGACGACTCCGGCCCGCTCTGGCTCAGTTGGGCGCAGGTCGGCCAGCGGGCCAAGGCGATCGCCGCGGGATTGCACGGCCTCGGCGTCGGCCACGAGGATCGGGTGGCGATCCTGGCCAACACCCGGCTCGACTGGATCCTCTCCGACCTCGGAATCATGTGTGCCGGAGGCGCGACCACCACGGTCTATCCGACCACCGAGCCGGAGGACACCGCCTTCATCATCGCGGACTCCGGCTCCAAGGTGCTGATCGCCGAGAACGCCACCCAGGCCGCCAAGATCGTCGGAGCCGACCTACCGGCGCTGACCCATGTCGTACTGATCGACGGACCGGCCGATCCGGGAGCCACGCCTCCGCAGCTCGCCCTCGCCGACCTCGAGGTGCAGGGGGCACTCGCGCTGGAGAGCGACCCGGGCCTGATCGACCGGCTGGTCGCCGACATCGATCCGGATCACCTGGCGACGCTGATCTACACCTCCGGCACCACCGGCCGTCCCAAGGGCGTCGAACTGATGCACGCCGGCTGGTGCTGGGAGGGCGTGGCCCAGGCGCAACTGGGCCTGATCAAGGCGGAGGACCTGCAGTACCTCTGGCTCCCGTTGTCGCACTCGTTCGGCAAGACGCTGCTCTGTGGCGTGATCCACGTGGGTATGCCCACCTACGTCGACGGTCGGCTCGACAAGCTCGTCGAACTGCTCGGCGTGGTCAAGCCGACCCTGATGTGCGGCGCGCCCCGGATCTTCGAGAAGGTCTACAACCGGGCCGTGACCACGGCCCAGACCGGAGGCGGCGCCAAGGCCAAGATCTTCGCCTGGGCGGTCAGGACCGGCAAGCGGAAGGTCTCGCTGGAGCAGGCCGGCAAGCCCGTCTCGGCGGGGCTGCGGATCAGCTACGGGCTCGCCGAGAAGCTGGTCTTCAGCAAGTTGCAGGCCCGGCTGGGCGGCCGGATCCGGGTCCTCGTCTCCGGCTCCGCGCCGCTGAGTCAGGACATCGCCCTCTTCTTCGCCGCGGCCAACCTGCCCATCTCCGAGGGGTACGGCCTGACCGAGACCAGCGCCGGCAACTTCGTCAACCGGCCCGGCGCGCTCAAGATCGGCACCGTCGGCAAGGCGCTCGGTGACCTGGAGTGCAAGATCGACTCCGACGGCGAGATCCTGCTCCGGGGCGCACCGGTGATGCGCGGCTACCACAACCTGCCCACCGAGACCGCCGAGGCGTTCACCCCGGACGGCTTCTTCCGGACCGGCGACATCGGCGAACTCGACGACGACGGGTTCCTGAAGATCACGGACCGGAAGAAGGACCTGGTCAAGACGTCCGGCGGAAAGTACGTCTCGCCGTCCCGGATCGAGGGCATGTTCAAGGCGCTGTGCCCGTACACCTCCCAGGTGGTGGTGATCGGCCAGGCCCGCAACTACTGCACGATGCTGCTCACCCTCGACGCGGACGCGATCGCGACCTGGGCCGCGAACGGCCCGCTGGCCGGCCGCCCGTACGCCGAGATCGTCGGCTCGGCCGAGGTGGGCGCAATGATCGACGACTACGTCAAGCAGTTGAACGACAAGCTGAACCGCTGGGAGACGATCAAGAAGGTGCGGGTCCTGTCCCGCGAACTGACCGTCGAGGACGGCGAGATGACGCCGTCGATGAAGATCAAGCGTCGCGCCGTGGAGACCAGCTTCGCGACGGAGATCGACGGGATGTACCAGGGCACCCTCGCCCAGATCTGAGTATCGGACCGGGTATCGGACCGGCCGCCGGGGCTCACGACCGTCCCCGGCGGCCGGCACCCGACGTCGCCGCTCGACTACTGCGGGACAAGGTGACATCTGGTCGGCTTCACCGGACCACCGCCGGGGT
This sequence comes from Plantactinospora solaniradicis, assembly GCF_042658085.1. NCBI lineage: Bacteria > Bacillati > Actinomycetota > Actinomycetes > Micromonosporales > Micromonosporaceae > Plantactinospora > Plantactinospora solaniradicis. Next base: position 213,917 of record NZ_JBHSPR010000032.1, read on the forward strand.
AAGACCAGGGTCAGATGCGCGATATGCCCAGCCGAGAGCAGGGCCGATCGCGGCGGCGGACGGGCGGGCGAGGGGGTTCCGGTAATGGCGGCCACGGTGGCAGCTCACATCGAGACCGGGGCTTTGGTGATCACCATGGCTGGGCGGTGGAGCGTAGGACAGGCGTACGCACTCCAGCGGGCGTTCGAACGGTGCGCGGCGCACCATCCGCCGTACGTGGCGGTGGACTGCACCCGGGTCGTCGTCCCGGAGGGACTGGTGCCGGCGCTGCTGCCGGCCCTGGTGGTACTCGGGCAGTCATGCCGGCGCGGCATCACCGTACTGGTCTGCGCCCCGGCCTCGGCCCTCACCGGCCTGCTCCGCCGGCTGCCGACCACCCGGATCCGCCTCTACCCGCGTCTCACCGAGGCGCTCAGTCGAGTCCGGCCCTACCACCTCCCGGGTCCGAGCCGACGCGTCCACCGCCGGTTCACCCCGTCCCCGGCGGCCGTCGGTACGGCCCGTCGGCTGGTCCGCGAGTGCTGCGAACGGTGGCGGCTGGACGGCGTGACCGACAACGCCCAGCTCGTCGTCTCCGAGCTGATGGCGAACGCGGTCGAGCACGCCGGTACCGAGATCGATTTGACCATCGGCCACCACCGGCACCAACTCCGGATCGCGGTCGCGGACCGGCACCAAGCCGTACCGGCGCTCGACCAGAAGGATTCGGACGGTGGCGACCTCGACGCACGACAGGAACTCGCCCTGCGGGGACGCGGGCTGGCCCTGGTGGCCCGGTCCGTCGCCAACTGGGGAGTGCTACGCGGCACCGACGGCAAGGTCGTCTGGGCCGCCCTGGCCGCGCCCCGGGCCGCTCGGCTGCGCCTGTCGGACCTGGCCCTCATCACCGGAAGCGGCTACCCGGCCTGACCGCCGGCCACGGCACGGCGCCGTCGGCGCCCGTCGGTGTCTGCGGCGCCCGTCGGTGCCCGCGGCGCCGTCGATGTCTGCGGTGCCGTCGATGTCGGGACTGCCGGCAGTCCCGTCGAGCCGTCGCTGCCGTCGACAGCCTCAGCCGAGGCTGCCCGCATCGTGGAGATGGTCGAAGATGACCTGGTCGACCGGGGAGACGCGGTGCCGGTCGGCGTGGGTCAACCAGACGATCTCGGCGACCTCGTTACTCGGTCGCAATTCGCCGTGATAGTCCGCCGTGTAGCAGGTCATCCGGACGATCGTCCCGGCCGGATGCCCGTGCGCCTGGGCCCGGAACGTGCCGAGGTGCCGGGCGCTGTCGGCGGCGATGGCGACGCTCAGTTCCTCTTCGATTTCGCGTACCAGCGTGTCGACGTCGGCCTCGCCCGGTTCCCGCTTGCCGCCCGGAAGGTAGTAGACGTCCTTGCCGTGCGATCGCGAACTCAGAATCCGGCCGTTCTCCAGACGGATCCAGGCGATCTTGTCAATCATGCCCATGCGGGTTCGACTCTCCAGTCCTCCGGGGACACCGATGGCTCTTCCACGGACACCGATGACGCTCGCGGTGTCCCGACGCGCGGGCCCACGGTCAGGCGATGACCACCGGCTCGCGCCAGAGCGAGCGTTCCGCCCGGTCGATGTCGTAGCGGACCGCGGCGATCCGGCGTACCGCCTCGGTCAGTTCGGTGGCGGGGAGGGTGAACGGGAGCCGGAGAAAACGCTCCAGCGTGCCGTCCAGGCCGAACCGTGGGCCGGGGGCCAAGCGTACTCCGACCTCCTCCGCCGCCCGGGCGAGCGCGCTGGCGATCGGCCCGTCCAGCTCCGCCCAGAGGGTGACCCCGCCGCTCGGGGTGCGTACCCGCCAGTTGGGAAGTTCGTCCCGCAGGGCGGCCAGCAGGGCGTCCCGCTGCGCGGCCAACTGCCTGCGCCGGGCCGCCACGATCGTGTCGGCGTCGGCGAGCAGCCGCACCGCGACCAGTTGGTCCAGCACCGGACCGGCCATGTCGACCCCGACCCGCGCCGCGGCCAGCCGCTGCACCTGCGGAGCCGAGGCGCGGATCCAGCCGATCCGCAGCCCGCCCCAGTACGGCTTGCTCATTCCGCCGATGGTGACCACCCGGGAGTGCCGGTCGAAGACGGCGGTCGGCGGCGGCATCTCGGTGCCGTCCAACGCCAGATCCACGAAGGACTCGTCGACGACCAGGTCCGTGCCACTGGCGTGCGCGGTGGCCACCACCCGCTCGCGCATCTCGGCGGGCATCAGGTGGCCGGTGGGATTCTGGAACTCCGGGATCAGGTACGCCAGCCGGGGACGCGTCTGCCGCAGGCTGCCGAGCAGCAGGTCGGTGTCCCAGCCCGTGCCCTCGGTGGCCAGGCCGTGGGTGGTGATCCGGGCCCGGCGCGCGGCGAACGCGGCCAGCGCGTTGGGATAGGTCGGTGACTCCACGAGTACGCCGGCACCGGGCGGCAGGACGAGCCGGAGCACCAGGTCCAGCGCGTGCTGTACCCCGTTGGTCACCATGATCTGCTCTGGGCTGGTGGTCAGTCCACGGTCGGTGTAGGACCGGGCCACGGCCGCACGAAGCTCGACTATCCCGGTCGGGTGGTACCCGGCACCGCCGAGATAGCGCGGCAGGTCCTCGGCCGCCGCCCGCGCCGCCGCACCCAGTTCGGCCGGGGCTGCCAGCGCGGCACAGCCGAGGTCGATCATGTCCAGATCGTCCTGCGGCGTCCACAGCCCGGAACTGGCCACCCGGTGTCCGCCCGGCAACGTCGTCCAACTTCCGGCGCCCCGGCGACTCTTCAGGTGACCGGTCTCGCGCAGTCCGCGGTACGCGGCGGTGACCGTGGTCCGGCTCACCCGCAGCGCCTCGGCCAGTTCCCGCTCGGCGGGCAGGCGTACGCCGAGCGGTAGTCGCCCGTCGGCGAGCAGTCCGCGTACCGCCCCGGCCAGCGCGACGTAGTCGGGGCTACGTCGCCGGCCCGGAAGGGCATGCCACTGACCGAGCATCCGCCCCAACTGTGGACCCCGAACGAGGTTTGTCACAGCCACTTCTCCTCGATTGGCCCTTCGTACATCCTGGATTGGCCCTCAGAGTGGCACGCATGGCAACAATTGGCAACAGCAGAGACCGGCTCGCCCGGCGACTCGGGCAGCTCTACGTCGGTCTGGCGCTCTACGGGGTCAGCATGGCGTTGATGATCGAATCGACGCTCGGGCTCGATCCCTGGGACGTCTTCCACCAGGGGCTGTCCAGGTTCACCGGCGCGTCGATCGGCACCGTCACCATCGTCGTCGGCGCACTCGTCCTGCTGCTGTGGATCCCGCTACGCCAACGCCCCGGCCTCGGCACGCTGAGCAACGTCGTCGTCATCGGCCTGGCGGTCGACCTCGCGCTGGCGGTGCTGCCGACCGTCGGCTCCCTGCCCGCCCGGATCGGCTTCGTCGTCGCCGGCATCCTGTTGAACGGCGTGGCGACCGGCCTGTACATCGGTGCCCGGCTCGGCCCCGGACCGCGCGACGGCCTGGTGACCGGGTACGTCGCCCGCCGGCCGCACCAGTCCATCCGACTGGTCCGGACGGTCGTCGAGGTGACCGTCCTGGCGATCGGATTCCTGCTCGGCGGAAAGGTGGGCATCGGCACGGTGGCCTACGCGCTCGCCATCGGTCCGCTCGTGCACACCTTCATTCCGATGTTCACCGTACGTCCCGTGACCGTCGGGCCGGTGGCGACGACGCGTCCCGTGACCGTCGGGCCGACGACGGAGACCGGGATCGGACAGTCGGACGACCGGCGGCGGGAATCCGACAGCCGGGCGGCGGAAGTGGCCGTGCCGTAGCCCCGAACTGCGCCGGCCCGCTGAAAAAGATCGTCGATCTGGATCGAATCGTCCCACGTGGAGGGCCGTTGACCGAGGTCCGCCGGAATGAACGGGTGGACAACGGTTCCGTCGGCCCGCGTCGCACGGCATCATTTCCCCATGGGGGATGAGGGATGGCGGTGGTCCGACGCTTGGATCTTCGTATCGCTGATCATCGCGGGCGGCGCCGGCCGCCACCGGCGTTCGAGCAGCACCCGGCGACCGGAGGGAGTCCGGCTGGCCGACGTGCTGTCCACGGCTGACCATCTCAACCGGGCCATCCCGGCCAGGCACGAGATCGAGGCCGCCGTACGCCGCCTGGTGGGTGCGGGACTGATCACGGTCTCGGACGGTTGGTTCCGGGTCACCACGGCCGGCGAGCAGTTGTGGCGGACCCGGCCGCACGGCGGCCTCGCCACTACCGTGGAGACGGTGCACGGAGTGCTGACCCGCCGGCACGCCCCAGGAAGTCACGACTGGGTACTCGGCGAGGAGGAGCACGCCGCCGCGGTCCAGGAGTACGCCGCCCGGTTCACCCTGCCGATGCCACGCCGCTCGCCGGAGAACGGTTCCTGACCGAGCTGGACTGACACCTGACCGCGCTCGACCTGACCGCACTCGACCTGACCGCCTGGGCCGGACCGGCGCGGATCGGTGGCCGGTCGGGACCGGACGCGGGTCAGCGGACCGGATGCCCGGCGGCCTGTAGCGCGCCCTTCACCTCGCCGACGCTCAGCTCACCGAAGTGGAAGACACTGGCCGCGAGGACCGCGTCCGCGCCGGCCGTGACCGCCGGTGCGAAGTGCGCCACCGCTCCGGCGCCGCCACTGGCCACGACCGGTACGTCGACAACCTGCCGCACCGCCCCGATCAGCTCCAGGTCGAACCCGGCCTTGGTGCCGTCCGCGTCCATCGAGTTCAGCAGGATCTCCCCGGCGCCCAGCTCGGCGACCCTGGCCGCCCAGTCGACCGCGTCGATGCCCGTGCCACGCCGGCCACCGTGCGTCGTCACCTCGAACCCGCTGCGCGTAGCCGTGCCCGCCGGAGTCCGCCGCACGTCGAGCGAGAGCACCAGCACCTGCCGCCCGAACCGCTCGGCGATCTCGGCGATCAGCTCCGGCCGGGCGATCGCGGCGGTGTTCACTCCCACCTTGTCGGCACCGGCCCGCAACAGCACGTCGACGTCGGCGACCTGTCGCACTCCCCCGCCGACGGTGAGCGGGATGAACACCGACTCGGCGGTGCGGCGTACCACGTCCAGCATGGTGCCCCGGTCGTCGGACGAGGCCGTGACGTCGAGGAAGGTCAGCTCGTCGGCGCCGGCCTCGTCGTACGCCGCGGCCAGCTCGACCGGGTCGCCCGCGTCCCGCAGGTCGACGAAGTTGACCCCCTTGACCACCCGACCGGCATCCACGTCCAGACAGGGAATCACCCGTACCGCCACCGTCATGTGCCGAGCCTAACCAGCGTCGCGGACGGGCCGCAGGACGAAACCAGCCGGCGGGACGTAGCCGGGTTCACTCCTGTCCGTCCCCTGCCACGGCCAGGGCCACCTCGACGTTGCCCCGCACCGCGTTGGAGTACGGGCACAGCTCGTGCGCCTTGGCCGTCAGTTCACGCACCACGTCCGGATCGACCCCGGGCACGTCGACGGTGAGCGCGACGGTCAGGCCGAATCCGCCGCTGTCGGTGCGGCCGATCCCCACCTCGGCGGTGACACTGGATCCGGCGACCTCGACCCCGGCTCGCCGGGCCAACAGCCGCAACGCCGAGTGGAAACACGCCGCGTACCCGGCGGCGAAGAGCTGCTCCGGATTGGTAGCACCGCCCTCGCCACCCATCTCCTTGGGCGCGGCGAGGTCGAGCGCGAGGATGCCGTCCGGGGTGGCGACGTGACCGTCGCGGCCCTCCCCGGTGGCACGGGCCTGAGCGGTGTAGAGCACCCGCATCGTCGCTCACGTCTCCTTCCGGCACCGGTCGCCGCGTGCCGGCCGGGACCTGACTGGGCCGAGGCTGGCCGGAACCCTGGCCGGCGCAACCCCGCCGGCCCGACTGGCCGGTCGGCCCAAGATACGCTTCGGCTCCGCCCTCGACCAGGCATCCGGATGATCAGGTGACCAGGCCCTCAGCTGTGATCTGGCTCGCAGTCGGCCGGACGGCTCGCAGTCGGCCGGACGAGCCTCAGGGCTGCGCCAGTACGGCGAGGGCCTGCGCGACGGTGAACGCCCCGGCGTAGAGGGCCTTGCCGGCGATCACGCCCTCGACCCCGATCGGTTCCAGGGCGGCGAGCGACCGCAGGTCGTCCAGTGTGGAGACACCACCGGAGGCGATCACCGGGGCGTCGGTACGGGCACATACCTCCCGCAGCAGGTCCAGGTTCGGCCCGCGCATCGTGCCGTCCTTCGTGATGTCGGTCACCACGTACCGCGCCGCGCCCGCCTTGTCCAACCGCTCCAACACCTCGAACAGGTCACCGCCGTCCCGGGTCCAGCCCCGGGCCGACAGGGTGCGGCCCCGCACGTCCAGCCCGATCGCCACCCGGTCGCCGTACTCGCCGAGCACCCGGTCACACCACTGCGGGTCCTCCAGCGCGGCGGTGCCGATGTTGACCCGCGCCGCCCCGGTACCCAGTGCCGCCGACAGTGACTCGTCGTCGCGGATGCCACCGGACAACTCCACCCGGACGTCGAGCCGGCGGACCACGTCGGCGAGCAGGTGCGCGTTCGAGCCCCGCCCGAACGCGGCGTCGAGGTCGACCAGGTGAATCCACTCGGCACCGTCGCGCTGCCAGGCCAGCGCCGCCTCCAGCGGGTCGCCGTAGCTCGTCTCACTGCCGGCAGCGCCCTGGACCAGGCGTACGGCCTGGCCGTCCGCGACATCGACGGCGGGAAGCAGGGTCAGGCTCAAGGTGTTCTCCTCGGTCGGCTGGCGCGGTTGTCGGATCGGATGTCGTCCGGTCCGGCGATCAGGCTCGCCGGCCCAGTGCTCGGGTCGGTCGGTCCGGCGTTCGGCACTTCGGTTCGTCGCCTCCGGCGTCAGGTCCGCCGGCCCAGGGCGATCACCACGACCGCCGGAAGCACCAGCAGCAGCAGCGCGATCAGCCCGAGGCGCAGGGCCAGGTCGTCGACCAGCAGCCAGATGACCGTCACCGCCGCCAATGAGAGTACGACCACTCCGGCCCGCTCGCCCCGGCTGCGCCGGACGAAGAGCCGCCCGGTACGCCGGTCGGGCAGCCGGGGAGTGAGCCGACGCAGCAGAACACGCCGCCGCTGGCGTCGGACCACCGCACGGGCCCGCGCGGCCCGCTCCCGCTCGGCCTCGGCCAGCCGGACCGCCCGGCGTCGGGCGCGTTCCTTGCTCACCGGACGGCCCCGGACCGGCCCGCGCTCACAACGTGGCCAGCCAGTTGCGGAGCAGGACCCGGCCGGTCTCGCCGGACTTCTCGGGATGGAACTGGGCGGCCGACAACGGCCCCCGCTCGACCGCCGCGACGAACCGCGACTCGTGCTCGGCCGTCGTCGCCAGCGCACCGGCCTCGGCCAGTACGGCCGTGTCGGTGGAGGCGTACGAGTGCACGAAGTAGAACCGGGCTCCCGACGGCAGGTCCGCGAACAGCCGCGTTCCGGGCGGCGGCGCGACGGTGTTCCAGCCCATGTGCGGCACCCGCCGGGCGGCCAGCCTCGTCACCCCGCCGGGCAGCAGCCCGAGCCCCTTGGTGACGACGCCGTGCTCCTCCCCGTACTCGAAGAGGATCTGCATGCCGACGCAGATGCCGAGCACCGGACGGCCCGCCGCGACCCGCTCGGCGATCACCGGACCGGCCCGGAGGGCCTCGATGCCCGCCATGCAGGCGGCGAAGGCACCCACCCCCGGTACCACCAGCCCGTCTGCGGCGGCCGCCGCGGCGAGGTCGTCGGTGACCGTGACCTCGGCGCCGGCCCGGGCCACGGCACGCTCGGCGGAGCGGAGGTTGCCCGAGCCGTAGTCCAGGACCACGACGGTGGGCGGCCGACTCCGGTCGGCGGGCGACGGAACGGGCGACCCGGTCATCCGCCGGCCTCCGGAAGCAGCCACAGCACGCCACCGGCCGTGGCGAGCACCGCGAGGGCGCCGACGATCCAGAGCGCGCCCCGGGGCGCACCCTGGCGGTGCAGCGACCAGGCGCCGCCGATCAGCACGCCGCCCAGGGCGAACAGCGCCACCGGCAGTACCACGCCCATCAGAGCAGCCCCTTGGTGCTCGGGATCGCGCCAGCCGACCGGGCGTCGATCGCCACGGCCTCGCGCAGCGCCCGGGCCACCGCCTTGAACTGCCCCTCCACCACGTGGTGGGCGTCCGGGTGTCCGCCCGGCCGGGCAGCCCGGAGCACGGACACGTGCAGGGTCATCCGGGCCGCCTGGCCGAACGACTCCCAGATGTGCCGGGTCATGCTGGTCGGATAGACCGGCCCGATGTACGGCGCCAGCGCGGGCTCGTCGTGCACCACGTACGGTCGGCCGGAAAGGTCGACGGCGGCCCGGACCAGCACCTCGTCCATGGGGATGGTCGCCGACCCGTACCGCCGGATGCCCGCCTTGTCGCCGAGGGCCTGGTCGAAGGCCGCGCCCAGGGCCAGCGAGGTGTCCTCGATCGTGTGGTGCGCGTCGATCTCCAGATCGCCGACCGTGTGCACGGTCAGGTCGAAACCGCCGTGCCGGGCGATCTGGTTGAGCATGTGGTCGTAGAAGCCGACTCCGGTGATGATGTCGGCCTGACCGGTGCCGTCGAGCTCCAACTCGACGAGGACCTTGGTCTCGGCCGTGGTCCGCTCGACCCGGGCGGTTCTGCTCACGGTAGGACCTTTCGCTGTTCGGGTAGCTCGACTCACTGTTCGGAATCTGCCCACGCCGGGCCGGGATCGCCCGACGGCGAACCCGGATGGGGCGACGCCGGGCCGGGACCGGCCGACGCCGAGCCCGGACCCGCCGACGGCGACCCGGTGCCGATCGATGGCGACCCGGTGCCGATCGGGTCGGACCCGGGACCAGTCGCCCACGAGTCTAAGGCGGCGAGGAAGGCATCGGTCTCCTGCGGCGTGCCGGCGGTGACCCGCAGCCAGCCGGGCAGCCCGACGTCGCGGACCAGCACGCCCCGGTCGAGCAGCGCCCGCCAGGCCACCCGCTGGTCGCCGCCGACCTCGAACAACACGAAGTTGGCGTCGCTGTCGGCCACCGCCCGACCGCCGGCCCGCAGGCTGGCCACGATCCGGTCCCGCTGCTCCTTGATCGCCTGCACCGTGCCGAGCAGGACGTCCCGGTGGGCCAGCGCCGCCCGTGCCGCGGCCTGGGTGAGCGCCGAGAGGTGGTACGGCAGCCGGACGAGCTGCACCGCGTCGACCACCGCCGGGTCGGCGGCGAGGTAGCCCAGCCGCCCGCCGGCGAAGCCGAACGCCTTGCTCATGGTCCGGGTCACCACCAGGCGGGGATGGCCGGGCAACAGGGCGAGCGCGGTCGGCGTGCCGGCACGGGCGAACTCGGCGTACGCCTCGTCCACCACCACCATGCCGGGCGCCTCGGCGAGCACCGCGTCGACGACCGCCGGATCCAGTGCGGTGCCGGTCGGGTTGTTCGGCGAACACAGGAAGACCAGGTCGGGCCGGTGCTGGCGGACCTGCGCCACCGCGTCGGCCGCGGTCAGGCCGAAGTCCGTCCCCCGGTGGCCGTCCCGCCAGCCGGTACCGGTGGCGGTGGCGAGCAGCGGATGCATCGAGTACGCCGGGGTGAAGCCGAGCGCGGTCCGCCCCGGACCGCCGAAGACCTGGAGGAGCTGCTGCTGGATCTCGTTGGATCCGTTCGCCGCCCAGACGTCGGCGGTGCGCAGCCCGTGCCCCAGGTAGTCGGCCAGGTCGGCGCGGAGCGCCGCCGCGTCCCGGTCCGGATAGCGGTTGAGGTCCCGCAACTCGGCCGCGACCGCCTTGCCGATGGCCTCCACCACCGGTTCCGGCAGCGAATACGAGTTCTCGTTGGTATTGAGCCGCACCGGCACGTCGAGCTGCGGTGCGCCGTACGGGCTGCGCCCCCGCAGGTCGTCGCGGATGGGGAGATCGTCAAGCGAGGTCACGCCGACGGCCCGCCCGGGGACCCGGTCACCGACGGCCGGCCCGGGGACTCGAACCCGTCCGACGACTCGAACCTCACCTGCACCGCCTGACCGTGCGCCGGCAGGTCCTCCACGGTGGCAAGGGCCACCACGTGTCGGGCGGTGTCCCGGAGCGCCGCCTCGTCGTACTCGACGATGTGGATGCCGCGCAGGAAGGACTGCACGGAGAGCCCGGAGGAGTGCCGGGCGCAGCCGCCGGTCGGCAGCACGTGGTTGGATCCGGCGCAGTAGTCACCCAGCGACACCGGCGCGTACGGCCCGACGAAGATCGCCCCGGCGTTACGGACCCGCATCGCCCACTCCCGGGCGTTCCGGGTCTGGATCTCCAGGTGCTCGGCGGCGTACAGGTCGACCACCCGCAGCCCCGCTTCGAGGTCGTCGACCAGTACCGCACCGCTCTGCGGACCGGTCAGCGCGGTTCCGACCCGGTCCGCGTGCTTGGTCTCCGGGACCTGCCGGTGCAGTTCACGCTCCACCGCCTCGACCAGCTCGGCCGACGGGGTGACCAGTACGCTCGCCGCGAGCGGATCGTGCTCCGCCTGGCTGATCAGGTCGGCGGCGACGTGCACCGGATCGGCGGTGTCGTCGGCGAGTACGGCGATCTCGGTCGGCCCGGCCTCGGCATCGATGCCGACCACGCCGCGCAGCAGTCGCTTGGCCGCGGTGACCCAGATGTTGCCCGGACCGGTGATCATGTCGACCGGATCGCAGTGGACGCTCTGCGCGGCGTCGGTCCACGAGCCGTACGCCAGCATCGCCACCGCCTGGGCGCCGCCGACCCCGTAGACCTCGTCGACACCCAGCAGCGCGCAGGCGGCCAGCACCCGGGCGTCGGGGAGGCCGTCGTTCTCCGCCTGCGGTGGGCTCGCCACCACCAGCGACCGGACCCCGGCCGCCTGGGCGGGCACCACGTTCATCACCACCGTCGACGGGTACATGGCCAGGCCGCCGGGGACGTACAGGCCGACCCGGTCGACCGGAACCCACCGCTCGGTGACGGTGCCGCCCGGGACCACCTCGGTGGTCAGGTCGACCCGCCGCTGGTCGGCGTGCACCCGGCGGGCCCGGTCGATGCTCTCGACCAGCGCCGCCCGGACCTCCGGCTCGAGCGTCGCCTCGGCCCGCGTGATCGCCTCGGTCGGCACCCGGAACCGGTCCAGCCGCAGCCCGTCGAGGCGATGGGTGGCCTCCTGGATCGCCGCGAACCCATGCTCGCGGACCGCCTCCACGATCGGGCGGATCTTGTCCACCGCGACGGACACGTCAAGCTGGGCGCGGGGCAGCAGCGCGCGCGGGTCGCGCCAACCTCCGCGCAGGTCGATCCGGTTCAACACCCTTGGGAGTCTATTCGCCGTCCACGGATCGCCACGCCGTCCGTCCACCCGGCGGGACGGTGAGCCGAGCCACGCCCGTTCGCGGCTGGCCGGCACGGGCTAGGCTCGACCGGTGGATGCGCGGCTGCCGGTGTTTCCGCTCGGGACGGTGCTCTTTCCCGGCCTGGTGCTACCGCTGCACATCTTCGAGGCCCGTTACCTCGAACTGATGCAGCACCTGATCAACCTGCCCGACGGCACGCCCCGGGAGTTCGGCGTGGTGGCGATCCGCAGCGGCGGCTCGGCCCCGGTCGCCAACGGGCCGGAGCAGGAGCGGCACCCCGGGCAGGAGCGGCCGGCGGGGCGACCGGACCCGGAGCCCGCTGGTCGGCAGCCGGACGGCGCACCGGTAACCCTGCACGAGGTCGGCTGCACCGCCGAACTCCGCCAGGTCACCGAACTGCCCGACGGCCGGCTGGACGTGGTCACGGTGGGCCGCCGACGGTTCCGGATCGCGGAGGTCGACGAGGAGTCGACGCCGTACCTGACCGCCGAGGTGGAGTGGCTGCCCGAGCCCACCGGACAGGAGCAGCTCGCCGATCTGCTCGCACCCCGGGTGCTGGCGGTCTTCCGGCGCTACCTCACGCTGGTCCGGGACGACCGGGACGAGATCTCGGAGCAGTTGCCGGACGACCCGACCGTGCTGTCGCACCTGGTGGCGGCCACCGCCGCGCTGACCCTCACGGACCGGCAGCGGCTGCTGGCCACCCCGGACACCGCCGGCCGGCTCACCGCGGAGCTGCGCCTGCTCAACCGCGAGGCGGCTCTGCTGCGTCAGGTGCGGGCGGTGCCGGTGTCGCTGACGGAGCTGGCGGTACCGGCAAGTCCCAACTGAGCACGGCCGGAGCGGGCACGACCGGAGCGGGCACGGCCGGGACGGGCTCGGCCTCGGGCCGCAGTCCCGGATACCGCGACCAGCCGGCCAGCAGGGTGTACATCACGGCGGCGCCGAACGCCGGCACCAGCAGGTCCTGGATCCGGGGAATGAACCCGAGCACCATCTCGAACTGCCCGCCGTGCAGGTCCGGAGGTTTCGTGAACGTCTCGCCGGGCGGCGCGGTCTGCAACAGCCGCTCGTATCCGGCCAGGCCGATGTGCCGCCCGACCTGCCAGGCCAGCACCGCGGCACCGATCATGCCGAGCACGACCAGCAGGATTCCGAGCGGGCCACGGTACCGGCGCAGCAGCAGCCACACCGCGATGGCGACCAACACCCCCAGGCCGAACCCGAGCAGGCTGAACCAGCCATCGGCGGCGATGAACTCCTCCGGCTGTGGCTGGGCCAGCAGCGCACCGTTCTCGGTCTGCACCACCGGCACTCCCGGTGCGACGGCCGACCAGATCAGACCGAGCGGGATCCCCAGCAGGATCATCGCCAGAACCGCGACGGCGCTGACCGCGAGGCCCCGGAGCAGCCCGCCGCCCGTCTCGGGGCCACCGGGACCGGTGCCGAGCCGGGCTGCGGTCAGGTCGGGCCCGAAGTCCGGTCGGCCGACCGGATCCGGTCCGGGCCACGCCAGCGGGTCGAGATCCGCCTCGGACCCGGCCGGAGTACGTCGCTCCGCCTCGGACCCTGCGGGGGTCGGTAGCTCCGCCTCGGACCCGCCCGGGGTACGTCGCTCCGCCTCGCCGCCCGGCGGCCCGCCGGTGGGCGTCGGGGCCGGGAAGGCCGGGGCTGGGAAGGCCGGGGCAGGCGTCGACGGGACGGCGGGGCGGTCGTCGTCACCATCGCCCAGCGGGCCTTCGGGATGGGAGGTTGCCGGGCTCACCGGATGATCCTCTCAGGCGGGGCAGACCGGGCGGGGCCCGGATCCGGAGAACTGCTCGGGCGAGTGTTTTCCGCAGCCTCCGCTCGGGTGTTAGGAAGGGCCCCTTCTTATACAAAAAGCGATAAGAAGGGGCCCTTCCTTACACCTCAGCCGGCGACGGCGCTGGGGCCGAGCAGCGCCTTGAGGTCGGCCATCAGGGCGGTCGTCGGGGCGACGCGGAGCGGGCTGAGTCGGAGCAGGGTGGCGCGGGAGCCGTTGATCAGTTTGACGTGCACCTCGGCCGAGCCGGGGTGGCTGGTCAGGACCTCGCGGAGGCGTTCGACCAGGGGTGGGGTGCAGCGGGACGGCGGCAGGGCGAGAACGATCGGTTTGACCTCGTCGGCCGCGGTGATCTCCGGCATGGAGAGGTCCATGGCCATCAGCCGGGGCTGGTCGTCGCGGCGGTCGACCCGGCCCTTGACGACGACGATCGCGTCCTCGGCGATGTACTGGCCGACCAGTTCGTAGGTGTTCGGGAAGAACAGCACCTCGACCGCGCCGCCGAGGTCCTCCAGGGTGGCCGATGCCCAGGCCCGGCCCTGCTTGGTGATCCGTCGCTGGACCCCGGAGAGGATGCCGGCCAGGTTCACCACCGCGCCGTCGGAGACGTTGCCCTCCTCGGCGAGGGTGGCGATGGACATGTCGGCGGCGGCGGCGAGGACGTGCTCCACGCCGAAGAGCGGGTGGTCGGAGACGTAGAGGCCGAGCATCTCCCGTTCGAAGGTGAGCAGGTCGGTCTTGTCCCACTCCCCGGTCGGGATCGGCGGGGTGACCACCATCCCACCGCCGGCACCGCCGTCACCGCCGCCGCCGAACGCGTCGCCGAAGAGGTCGTACTGGCCGACCGCCTCGTTGCGCTTCAGGGCGATGAACGAGTCGATCGCATCGGTGTGTACGGCGAGCAGCCCCTTGCGGGTGTGCCCGAGCGAGTCGAAGGCACCGGCCTTGATCAGCGATTCGATCGTCTTCTTGTTGCAGGCCACCGCGTCGACCTTGCGCAGGTAGTCGTAGAAGTCGGTGAACCGGCCCTTCTCCTTGCGGGACCGGCGGATCGACTCGACCACGTTCGTGCCGACGTTGCGGACGGCGGCGAGCCCGAACCGGATGTCCTCGCCGACCGCGGCGAACCGGGCGTTGGACTCGTTGACGTCCGGTGGCAGCACCTTGATGCCCATCCGGCGGCACTCGGCGAGGTAGACCGCCGACTTGTCCTTGTCGTCGCCGACCGAGGTCAGCAGCGCGCTCATGTACTCGGCCGGGTAGTTGGCCTTCAGATATGCGGTCCAGTAGGAGACCACCCCGTACGCGGCACTGTGCGCCTTGTTGAAGGCGTAGTCGGAGAACGGGACCAGGATGTCCCAGAGGGTCTTGATCGCCGCATCGCTGTAGTTGTTGGCCTTCATGCCGGCCGCGAACGGCTTGAACTCCTTGTCGAGGATCTCCTTCTTCTTCTTGCCCATCGCCCGGCGGAGCAGGTCCGCGGCGCCGAGGGTGTAGCCGGCGACCTTCTGGGCGATCGCCATGACCTGCTCCTGGTAGACGATCAGCCCGTAGGTGTCGCCCAGGATCTCGGAGAGGGACTCGGCCAGCTCGGGGTGGATCGGCACCACCGGCTTGCGGTTGTTCTTCCGGTCGGCGTACTCGTTGTGCGCGTTGGCGCCCATCGGGCCGGGCCGGTAGAGCGCGCCGACGGCGGAGATGTCCTCGAAGTTGTCCGGTGCCATCGAGCGGAGCAGCGCCCGCATCGGGCCACCGTCGAACTGGAACACCCCGAGGGTGTCGCCGCGGCCGAGCAGGGCGTACGTCGCCTTGTCGTCCAGCGGCAGATCCTCCAGGACCAGGTCGATCCCCCGGTTGTCCCGAATGGCGTCCAAGGCGTCGTCCATGATGGTCAGGTTGCGCAGGCCCAGGAAGTCCATCTTGAGCAGGCCGATGGTCTCGCAGGCACCCATGTCCCACTGGGTGATGATCGAGCCGTCCTGCTCGCGCTTGTGGATCGGCAGCACGTCGAGCAGCGGATCCCGGGACAGGATGACGCCGGCCGCGTGTACGCCCCACTGCCGCTTGAGCCCCTCCAGCCCCTTGGCGGTGTCGACGATCTTCGCCACCTCGGCGTCGCCGTCGTAGAGCTGCCGGAACTCGGCCGCCTCCTGGTAGCGCGGGTGGCCGGGGTCGAAGATGCCGCCGAGCGGGATGTCCTTGCCCATCACCGCCGGGGGCATCGCCTTGGTGATCCGGTCGCCCATCGCGAACGGGTACCCGAGGACCCGGGCCGCGTCCTTGATCGCCGCCTTCGCCTTGATCGTGCCGTACGTGATGATCTGCGCGACCCGCGCCTCGCCGTACTTCTCGGTGGCGTAGCGGATCATGTCGCCGCGCCTACGCTCGTCGAAGTCCATGTCGATGTCGGGCATCGAGACGCGGTCCGGGTTGAGAAACCGCTCGAAGAGCAGGCCGTGCTCCATCGGGTCCAGTTCGGTGATGCCCAGCGCGTACGCGATCAGCGCGCCCGCCGCCGAGCCACGGCCCGGTCCGACCCGGATCCCCTCCCGCTTGGCGTACGCGATGAGGTCGGCGGTGACCAGGAAGTAGCCCGGGAAGCCCATCTTGATGATCACGTCGAGCTCGTACTCGGCCTGCTTCCGGCGATCCTCCGGCACCCCGCCCGGGAACCGCCGCTCCAGCCCTCGCAGCACCTCCTTGCGGAGGTACGTCTCCTCGGTCTCCCCGGCCGGGATCGGGAACTGCGGCATCAGGTTGCGCGAGGCGAACAGCGCCGAGTAGTCACCGATCTTCTCGGCGATCTCCAGGGTGCTGTCACAGGCCCCGGGGACCTCGGCGTCCCAGAGCGCGCGCATCTCGGCCGGGGACTTCAGATAGAAGTCGCGGGCGTCGAACCTGAACCGCTTCGGGTCGGCCATCGTCGAACCGGACTGCACGCAGAGCAGCACCTCGTGCGCGTCCGCGTCCTTCTCGTACGTGTAGTGCAGGTCGTTGGTGGCCACCGGCTTCAGGTTGAGCTTCTTGCCCAGCCGGATAAGGTCCTGCCGGATCCGGGTCTCGATGTCGAGACCGTGGTCCATGACCTCCAGGTAGTAGTTGTCCGCCCCGAAGATGTCCCGGAACTCGGACGCCGACTCGCACGCCTTCTCGAAGTTGCCGATCCGCAGCCAGGTCTGCACCTCGCCGGACGGGCAGCCGGTGGTGGCGATGATGCCCTTGCCGTACTCGTGCAGCAGTTCCCGGTCGGCGCGCGGCTTGTAGAAGTAGCCCTCCAGGCTCGCCCGCGACTGCATCCGGAACAGGTTGCGCAGCCCGTCGGCGTCGGCCGCGAGCATGGTCATGTGGGTGTACGCGCCACCGCCGGAGACGTCGTTCTCGCCGCCGTCGGCCCAGCGGACCCGGGTCCGGTCCCGACGGTCCGTTCCGGGGGTCAGGTACATCTCACTGCCGATGATCGGCTTGACCCCGGCGGCGGTCGCCTGCTTGTGGAAGTCGTACGCCCCGAACAGGTTGCCGTGGTCGGTCATCGCCAGCGCCGGCATGCCGAGCCGATCCGTCTCGGCGAACAACTCCTTGAGTCGGGCCGCCCCGTCGAGCATCGAGTACTCGGTGTGCACGTGCAGGTGCACGAACGAGTCAGACACCCAGGGCCCCCTTCCCTCACGCGGCTGCCGGCCGATCCGCCAACCCACCGGTCGACGGCGGCTACCGGTCACCCAGCGACGCATCCCCCAACGGCACCACCGCCGCACCTGGCGTACGCAGCCAGAACGGCACGATCCGTGCCCTACGGCAGGGCACCGCCCCCGGCAGAAGCGCCACCGCCGGCCCCCGAGCCTAGTCCCCGGAGAGCCCGGCCTCTAGGGGCGACACCCGCCGTCGCGAGCTGTCCCACACTCCGCCCGCGACACGCCGACCGAGACCCCTGCCGGACCCGATCCGCCGCTCGGCGGTCAGCGGGCGAAGGGCTCGATCATCATCGACGCCGCCTGGAGCCAGGCGTCCCGGGTCTCCTGCTGCAGATGGCCGTACTCGATGGACGAACCGGTCTCCAGCGCCGGGTCGTACGGCACCACCGCGACCGCTCGGGTCCGGGTGGCGAAGTGCCGCTTCAGGTCGTCGAGCAACGGCGAGCGACCCGGCGTCGGGCAGGAGAGCAGGGTCACCGCGTTGTCGGCCAGTTCGCCCATGCCGATGTCGTGCAGCAGGTCGAGCATCCAGTCCGCGGTGAACGCGGCATCCTCCCGGGGAACCGTGGTGACCACCAGCTGGTCGGCCGCGCGCAGCACGGTCTGCCAGTTGGAGCTCTCCACGTTGTTGCCGGTGTCCACGCAGATGACGTCGTGGGTGCGGCGGAGCAGTTCCAGCACCCGCCGGACGGTGTGCTCGTCCAGCCGCTGGGCGAACCGTGGGCTCTCCTCGCCGGCCAGCACGTCGTACGACCCGTCCGAGGCGTGCCGCAGGTAGTCGTCGAGCCGCTCGATCAGCCGGGTGCTGGGCAGCGCCTCGATCTCGATCAGGTCGGCGACCAGGTGTCGGATCGTACGCGCGTGACGGGCGCTCCCCGCCCGTAGCCCGAGGGTGCCGCGCAGCTCGTTGTCGTCCCAGGCGAGCACTCCCCGGCCGCGCACGCTGCCCACGGTCGCCGCCGCGAGGACGGTGGCCGTGGTCTTGTGTACGCCGCCCTTCGGGTTGGCGAAGGCGACCACCCGGGGCGTGCCGAGGTCCCGACGCAGCACGCCCATCGCGCGCTCGACCTCGGGATTCGACTGGCGTTGCTGCCGCTCGATCCGGGCCAGGTAGCCGGGCTCGACGCTGGCCCGCCGGGGAACCGGGGCGTAGCCGACGTCGGACGGCGGAGGGCCGGCCGGCGGTGACTGGGCCGGCACGTCGCCCGGCGCCGTCGGTGGGGCCAGGATCGACGGCTGTCCCGCGGGGGGCGCCGGGGTCACCGGCGGCGCCAGGGACGTCCGGGGAGCCGGGATCGACCGTCCCGGCGCGGCCGGTGGCAGCGCGGCCGGTGGCAGCGCGGGCTGCGGCACGGCGGGCATCGTCGGCGGGGCCGGGCGGCGGGACAGCGGGGGCGGACCGGACGGGGCCGGGCGCGGGGCCGGGGCGACCGGCGGTGGAGGTTGATAGCCGGTGCCGAGGGCGGCGTACCGGGATTCGGTCGGGTAGCCCGGTTCGGCGGGATAGCCGGGCTCGGCCCGGTACCCGGGATCGGGGCGGTATCCGGGGCCCGGCTGGTACGCGGAGTCCGGTCGCGGTTCGGGGCCGGCCCGGTAGCCGGGGTCCGGTCGCCGCTCCGGCTCCGCCCGGTACCCGGAGTCGGGCCGGTAGGCGGGATCGGGGCGGTAGCCCGGTTCCGGGCGGTAGCCAGGATCGGGACGGGCGTAGCCGGGGTCGGCCGGGCGGGCCGGAGGGCCCGGGTCGCCGGACGGCGCCCGTCCGGGGTCCAGTCCGAAGCCGGGATCCGGCCGGTAGCCGTTCTCGAGCGCGGCGTAGCGGGATTCGCCGGGATATCCGGGGTCGGGGCGGTGGTCGGGAGCTACGCCGTAACCGGGCCCGGACGGGTAGCCGGAGCCGGACGGCTGGCCCGGGTCGGCGGCCGGGCCGCGCTCGGACCGACCGGGGTAGCCGGTGCCGGCACCGCGCCCGGCGCCCCGGCCGGGGTCCGGCGACTGCTCCGGACCTGCTCGTTCGTCGAGGACCTGCTGCTCATCGGTGCGGCCACCGTGCAGAGCCCGGTCGAGCAGCGCCCGCCAGCGCGGCGCTGATTCCGCCGGCCGGCCCCAGCCGGTCTCGGTGCCGTCCACGGCTCGCCCCTCCCAGCACCATCGGTCCCCGCCCTGACAGGCTACGAAGCAAACCCTATTCGGGCCACATGGGGAGCGCACCCACCACGGTCGG
Source organism: Plantactinospora solaniradicis (assembly GCF_042658085.1). NCBI lineage: Bacteria > Bacillati > Actinomycetota > Actinomycetes > Micromonosporales > Micromonosporaceae > Plantactinospora > Plantactinospora solaniradicis. The sequence continues at coordinate 232,962 of NZ_JBHSPR010000032.1, forward strand.
CGTGGCCACCGTCGAACAGGCGCCCTCAGGCGTAACCATCGTCACGGTTCTCCGCTCGTCGTGGCAGTGGGCAGCCTGGACGTGGTGGAGGGCACCTCGGCCGACGGTGCCTCGTCCGACGGCCGGTCGGGCGCCGGATCCTCGACCGTCGGCGAGTCGGGCACGGGATCGTCGCTGGGCAGCGGATCCGGGACGTCGGGCCCGGTCGGGCCCGCGCTGGGGGTGGCCGGCGGATCGGGGAGCGGATCGTTCGCCCCGCCGGTCGACGGAGCCGTGGTCGTCTGCCCGGCCGGCTCGCCACCCGGCCTACCCGGTCCGCCCGGCCTGGCCGGTTGCCCGGTCAGCTCACCGTCGCCCGCCGGCATGCTGGCGTCGGCCGGCGGGCGGACCACGTCGACCTGTTCCGGCAGCGGCGGGGTGAAGACCGTCCGGTCCAACCGCCGCACCTCGGGGGCCGGGTCGACCGCGCGGATCTCCGACCGGGCGGCGATCCGCTCCAGCGCGACGGGCTCGCCCCGCACCACGGCGGCGTAGACGCAGGAGCATCCGGCACGGTAGGCGGTCGCCTCGTCCGAGGCCACCCGGGCCCCGCTCTCGTACCACCGCCGCAGGTCCCGCTCCGGTACGCCGTCGCCGGTCACGGCGGCGCTCCGCTCCTGGTAGTCCCGCACTTCCTGATCCTTGCGCTCGGCGACCTGGAGCATCCCGGCGACCACGTCGTCGGGAATGCGGAATGCCGGAATACGCACGATCTGGGTCTGGGTACCCGGCCGCCACAACCGGCTGAAGACCTCGGAGACCGAGACCCCGGTCAGCACCGGGGTCAACCGGTCCGGCGCCAGGTAGGCCGACATCGTCACCAGGGCGTACGTCTGCCGGGTCGACTCGGCCGGCCCGGCGGCGAGCAGGGCCCGCAACTCCCCCCGGCTGGATTCGACATAGCCCGGAATGGACTGGCCCTGCTCCACCCCGACCCGGGTGACCTCGCCGACGGTCTGGTCGACGGCTGGCCGCCGATCGGCCGCCCACACCGCCGTGACCAGTACGGCCGCTGAGCAGAGCAACGCGACGGTGGTCAGCAGCCGGAGCCGCAGCGGGCCGTGCCCCAGCCGGGCCATCCCACGGGCCAGGGGCGGCAACAGCTGACGGTCCAGCTGTCGCAACAGGTCGCCGGGGTGCACGGGCGAAACTCCCCCTCGTCGGGTCACCGATCGCGGTCGGTCAGTCGCGCAGGATGCGAAGCGCAACTTCCAGGTCGTCAGGGTAGTCGCTGACGAACCGAACCTGCTCGGCCGTACGGGGGTGCTCGAAGGCCAACTCGTGGGCGTGCAACCACTGCCGGGCAAGGCCGAGCCGGGCCGACAGGGTGGGATCGGCCCCGTATGTCAGATCGCCGACACAGGGATGCCGCAGGGTGGAGAGGTGCACCCGGATCTGGTGGGTCCGGCCGGTCTCCAGCCGTACGTCGAGCAGGCTCGCCGCCGGAAACGCCTCCAGGGTGTCGTAGTGGGTGATGCTGGGTTTGCCACCCGCCACCACCGCCCAGCGGTAGTCGTGGTGCGGGTGGCGGTCGATCGGGGCGTCCACGGTGCCGCGCAGCGGATCGAGGTGGCCCTGGACCACCGCGTGGTAGCGCTTCTCCACCTCACGGGCCTTGAAGGCCCGCTTGAGCAGGCTGTACGCCTGCTCGCTCTTGGCCACCACCATCACACCGGTGGTGCCGACGTCCAGCCGGTGCACGATCCCCTGCCGCTCGGCGGCGCCGCTGGTCGCGATCGTGTGTCCGAGCGCGGCCAGCCCGCCGATCACCGTGGGCCCGGACCAACCCGGACTCGGATGGGCGGCCACCCCGACCGGCTTGTCGACCACGACGATGTCGTCGTCGGAGTACACGACCCGCAGCCCCGGCACCGTCTCGGCGATGACCGTCGGCGCCGCGGCCGGTGCGGGCAGCACCACCTCCAGCCACGAACCGGCGGAGACCCGGTCGGACTTGGGGCGGGCGACACCGTCGACCAGCGCGTCACCGGCCTCCACCAGCGTCGCCGCCGTGGTGCGGGACAGGCCGAACAGCCGGGAGACCGCCTGGTCCAGCCGCATGCCGTCGAGTCCGTCCGGTACCGGCAGGGACCGGACGTCTCCGGTGGGCCGGAGATGGCCGGCGTCGTAGGTCGAGGTCATGCCCGGCCCTGCCGTTCCGTCTCGGCCGTGCTGTCGGCCGCCGTCTCGGCGTCCCGACCGGAGACCCGCCCGTCCCGACCGGGGACCTGCGCGTCCCGACCGGAGACCTCGGCGTCCCGACCGGAGGCCGGGTCACCGGCCCTGGGCCGCGACCGGAGCCGGGTGCCGTCGCGCTGGCGGCCGGTGAGTTCCAGCAGTACCGCCAGGACGACACCGCTGACCAGAGCGCTGTCCGCGAGGTTGAAGATCGGCCAGACCTGCCCGTACGGATCGAACAGGCTGACCATGTCGACCACGTGCCCGACGAACGCCCCGGGAGCCCGGAAGATCCGGTCGGTCAGGTTGCCGACCGCGCCGCCGAGTACCAGGCCCAGTGAGATCGCCCAGGGCAGCGAGCGCAACCGGGCGGCCATCCAGCCGATCCAACCGATCACCACGGCGGTGACCAGCGGAAACACCCAGGTGTGGTCGGAAGCGAGACTGAACGCCGCCCCGCTGTTGCGGGTGAGCGTCAGGTAGACGGCGCCGCCGAGCAGGCGCACCGGTTCGCGGTCGGAGAGTGCTGCCAGGGCCAGGTGCTTCGTACCGAGGTCGGCGAGCCAGGCCAGTACGGCGGTGGCCAGCAGGACCGTCACGGCGACCCGCCGTGCGCGCCCCGGGGTCGGCCGATCCGGGGATGGGCCGGTGGGCCCTGCCTCGGTCGTCCGCTCGTCGTCGATGTTCAGCAGGAGTCCCTTTCTCCGTTCACGACCCGGCTGGGCTCACCGGCGCTCCTCCAACTGCTTGCACGAGACGCACAGCGTGGCGGACGGGAACGCGGCGAGCCGCTCCACGGGGATCGGATTGCCGCACCGCTCGCACCAGCCGTAGCTGCCCTCGTCAAGCCGTTCCAGGGCCCGCTCCACCTGAGTGATGCGCTCCAGGATGCTGTTGGCGAGGGAGATCTCCTGCTCCCGCTCGAACGTCTTGGTGCCGGTGTCGGCCTGGTCGTCCCCGGCCGAGTCGGTCAACCGGTCGCGCTGCAGCTCGGTGATCTCGCTCAACGTCTGATCGTACTCGCCGCGCAGTTCGTCGCGGCGGGCCGCCAGGGCGGCCCGGATCTTCTCGGTCTCCGCGGCACTGCGGGCGGTCCTCGGCGCGGCCTTCGGTGCGGCCTTCGATGCCGACTTACGGCCGGCGGCGGTCCTGGTCTCGGCTGGCTTAGCCATCGTCGCTCCCTAGGCCGCGGACTCCGCGGCGATCGGCCGTGCCTGGACAGGATCCTCCGGTGCCCCGGCTGCGGATCGACTGATCCTGTTCGGTCCGGTCGCTTCGGCGGGCGCGACCGGTGGGGTGGTGCCGACGGCGGAGGACGCCGTCGCCGGGTCTCAGGATCGCGGGACGCCGCCGTCGCGGGGCGCCGACCGGAGGTCGGGCCCGCTCGGCCTTGAGCGACAAACCCGAGATTCCGGGTATCTCACCCCCGACCTTCGCCCGCTCGCCCACGGCTTTCCCCCAATTGCAAAACGGGCGCGGCGGGACGCCGCGCACTCCGGAGGTTGGCAAGAATACGGAACGTACAGACGTCCGACAACATGCCGCACCGATGTGACGCATTTCAGCCCGTAATAAGCCGCAAAACGGGCAAAAGGAACGATAGCATTATTTGTCGCGATCGTCCCCAGACTCCCCAAACCAGCGAGCCAGCCGCCCCCGCCGGCTGACCGCCCGCAGCCGCCGCTCGACGTCGTCCCGGACCCGCGCGGTCGCCACGACCAACACGCTGTCCCCGACCTTCAACCGGGTGTCCGGCCCCGGCACGAACCCGACGCCGTCCCGCGACACCAACGTCACCGAGGCGCCGACCGGCAACCGCAGCTCGTCGAGGTGTACGCCGACCAGCCGGGAACCGGGCGGGATCTCCAACTGCAACAGATCCGCCTGCATCCGTTCCAGCGGTGCCGTCTCCACCCGCAGCTCCGTCAACTCCGCCGGGGCGGTGATCCCCAGCCGGCGGGCCACCGGACCGAGGGTGCCGGCCTGCACCAATGTGAAGATCACCACTAGTACGAAGACCGTGTCGAAGAGTTGCTCGGCGCCCGGCAGGTTCTCCGAGAGCGGGATCGTGGCCAGCACGATCGGCACGGCCCCGCGCAGCCCCGCCCAGGACAGGAACGCCTGCTGCCGGGCCGGGACCCGGAACCCGAGGGCACAGACCACCACCGACACCGGCCGGGCCAGGAAGAGCAGCGCCAGTCCGGCCACCACCGCCGGCAACAGGGCGTCCACGAGTCGACCCGGCACGCTGAGCAGGCCGAGCAGCACGAACAGGCCGATCTGGGCGAGCCAGGCCAGCCCGTCGGCGAACCCGAGAATCGCCTGGCGGTGCGGCAACCGGGAGTTGCCCAGCACCACCCCGGCCACGTAGACGGCGATGAACCCGGACGCGTGCAGCACCGTGGCGGCGCCGTACGCCAGAACGGTGAGCCCGACCGCGGCGATCGGATAGAGCCCGGACGACGGCAGGGCGGCCCGGCGCAACGTCCATCGCCCGAGCATTCCCACGCCGAACCCGAGCACCGTGCCCAGGGACAACTCGTAGCCGAGCACCAGCACCTCGTACCACCAGGGGTGGGCGCCGAGCCCCGAGGTGGAGAGCAGGACGACCAGCAGCACCGCCGGGGCGTCGTTCATCCCGGACTCGGCCTCCAGCGTCGCCACCAGCCGGGGCGGGAGCCGGAGCCAGCGCAGGGTGGCGAAGACCGCCGCCGCGTCCGTGGAGGACAGCACCGCGCCGTAGAGCAGGGCGAGCCGCCAGTCCAGCCCGAGCAGGAAGTGGACCACCACGCCGACCACCGCGATGCTGACCACCACGCCGACCGTGGCCAGCGTGGCGGCTATCCCGAGCACCGGCCGCAGGGCACTCCAGCGCGAGGTCAGCCCACCCTCGGCAATGATCACGATCAGCGCGCAGAAGCCGAGGGCGCGGGTGAGTTCGGCATCGTCGAACCGGATTCCGAACCCGGACTCACCGATGGCCACCCCGAGCGCGAGATAGACCAGCAGGCTGGGCAGTCCGAGCCGGGTCGACAGCCGGACGGCCCCGACGGCGACCAGCAGCACCGCGGCGCCGATCAGCAGGGCCATATCGAGCCGGTCGGTCACGGCCACCGCGCCCGGCACGGAAAGGGGCCAGCGTGGGCGGATCGCCGGGCCCCGGCAGTCACCGCGCGGATCCGTCCCGCAGGTGGCGGAACCGCACGTCGATCGCCGAGCCCTGGCCGTCGACCTGGAACAGTTTGTCGCGGCTCGCCGCACCGGTCCGGAGGCTGACCGCGGCCGGACGCAGCCCGAGTGCCTCGGCGAGCGCCCGCCGGGCAGCCTCGGTGGCCCGACCGTCGACCGCCGGCTGGTGCACCGCGATCACCAACGCCGGGCCGTACGGGCCGTCGAACCGGCCGCCCACCCGGGCCCGGGACGAGCCGGGCTTGACCCGGACCGCGACGGTCACCGCCTCGGATCCGGCCACCGACCGGACCCGTCCACCGCCGTCCGACACTCCCGCCGCCGTCAGCCGCGACGGGCGTCGGTGAGCAGGGCGCTGTCCGGCTCGCAGCGCCCACACGGCGTGAATCCCAGTTCCACCGCCTCGCCCACCGGTAGCGGCTCGCTCTCCCGGTCGTGCAAATGCGGGCAGTCGGCCAGGTGGTAGCGCGGCCTTCCGTCAACCACGTACACGTCGTCGACCAGCCCGGCCACCATCGCCGCGTCGGCCTCGGAGACCACCTGCGCCTCCGGCTCGTCCGCCGGGACGGCGTCGTCGCCCGGCTCGCCTCGACTCGCCGGCCCGGAACCGGGCATCTCCGACCTGCCGGCCGGTTGCCGCCAGCCGGTGTCGTCGATGTCCGCGTCCGCGATGTCCGCGTCCGCGCCGGACCGGTCGGGCTGGGCGGGGACCGGACCGTCGAGAGGATCGGTCAGCACCGGCCCGGCGTCGTCGAACGGGTCGGCGCCGGTGCCCCGACCCGTCCCGGCGAGCCGGGGGTCGGTCGGTGCCATCCGGGTGCTGGTCGGTGGCCGGCGCCGTCGCGGTGGCGCCACGTCCTCGCCGCCGTCATCGACGTTCGCCCCGTCGTCGACGAACTGCTCGTCGGGGACGAAGCCGGCCGCGCCCCGGGCCCCGGCAGCCTGCCGGGCACCCACCACCAGCGCGACGGCGGCCAGCAGGCTGACCGCGATCGAGCTGATCAGCAGCCCGCTAGAACCACTCGCCAGACCGAGCACGAGCAGCATGACGGCGACGAGGATGAGCAGCAGACTGCCGACTATCACGGCTCACCCCCGACGCATCGTTTCCAGTTGTCGTTGTCGTACGGTGTCGAGCCCTCGGATCAGCGGCCGGTCTCAAGCGCACCGGACCGGCTGCCCCCGCCGTACGAGTTCGCCAGGCCCGCGGTCGCCAGCCCGGGGGTGCTGCCGCCGGACCGATTGCCGTCGGTCCGCGTCATCTCCACCTCCAGGCCCTGACCACGCCCGTCGAGATCCCGCAACTGGCTCTCCAGGTACGCCTTGAGCCGGGTCCGGTACTCGCGCTCGAACTGCTTGAGTTCCTCGATGTGCTTCTGCAGCGCGGTCCGCTTGGCGTCCAGGCCACCCATGGCCTCCTGGTGCCGCTGGCGGGCGTCCCGCTCCAGCGCGTCGGCCTTGGCCCGCGCCTCGCGGGTGACCTCTTCGGCCTTGGTCCGCGCGTCGGAGAGCAGCTTGTCGGCCTCGCGCCGGGCGTCGGAGACGTGGTCGTCGGCCGTACGCTGCGCCATCATCAGCACCCGGAGAGCCTGCTGCTCCCCGTCGCCGCCCACCGCCGGGCCGCCCTGGGCCCGTACCTGCTCCAGCTCGGCCTGCATCGCCCGGGCGGCCTGCTCGGCCTGGGCCTTGTCCCGCTGCACCCGGTCGAGCTGGGCCTTCACGTCGTTGAGCTCGGCGGCCAGTCGTGGGTCGGCGCTCGGGCCGGCTGGCGCGCCGCCACGACCGCCGCGCTCCACCTGGGCACGCAGCTCGTTGTTCTCCTCGATCAGACGGGCGAGCTCGCGCTCGACCTCGTCCAGAAACGCGTCGACTTCCTCCTCGTCATACCCCCGCTTGCCGATCGGCGGCTTCTTGAAGGCGACGTTGTGGACGTCGGCCGGGGTCAGCGGCATCGAAACTCCTCGGGTCAGTTGCGGCCGCGTGGCACGCCGGTCACCAGGTTGTTCAACTGACGATCAACGGCCTTAACACGAACTCCATCAGCACGAACAGGATAACCAGGAGCACAAGGGAGGCCAGGTCGATGCTCACGGTACCAATTCGCAATGGAGGGATCACACGCCTCAACGCCTTGAGAGGGGGATCAGTGACGCTCCACACCGACTCCATTCCCGCCGACGCTCCCCGGCTCGGCTGCCAGCGGCGGCCGTACTGAAGGACGGCACTTAGGACAAACCGGGCCAAAAGCACCAGGAGGAAGACGTAGAGGATCAGGTAGAGGACCTGAAACAGGATGGGCAGAAACACGGCAGGCGAGATCCCTCTTTCGGGCTAACTCAGGCTGAAAAACCCACCCTCAGCGATCTTGGCCTTGTCCTCCGCGGTGACCTGGACGTTAGCCGGTGAGAGTAGGAACACCCGATTGGTCACGCGCTCGATCGTACCGCGCAGCCCGAACGCCAAACCGGCGGCGAAATCCACCAATCGGCGGGCATCGGCCTCATCCATCTCGGTGAGGTTGATGATCACCGGTACACCGTCGCGGAAGTGCTCCCCGATAGTGCGGCCCTCGCGGTAGGTGGTCACGTGCAACGTGGTGATCTGGTAGCGCTGCTCGGGCTCCGCCGGCACCGCGCGCTCCCGCAACTGCGGCTGCGGCGCCAGGGCGAGATTGTCCCGGGTCTGGTACGTCAACGCGCCCGACGGCTCCGCGTTGCTCGGCCGACTGATCGACCGCACGCTGGTCCGCTCCGCACGCTCGCTCCGGTCCGGCCGATCGCCGTCCGACCGGTCGTGCTCGGTCGCCCGGGCGGACGACCGCTCGGAGAGCCGGGTCCGCTCGCCGGCCCGGGACCGCGGCGGTGGCGGATCGTCCTGCTCCTCGTCCTCGTCGGCGAACTCGTCGGCGTACCGGCTCTGCCGGTAGCGCGGCTCACGGTAGCCACTTTTCTCGTAGCCACCGTCGTCGTAGGCTCGCTCGTCGTCCTCCTCGACCAGTCCGAGCCAGACCCCCGCCTTGCGCAGTGCACCCATCCCGCGCCCCTCCGTCCGCCGTGCGACACACACCCCCCGTGCCGTGCCACTGTCACGCGCGTGAACACTGCCAGTGCCCACCGGCCCGAGACTTCAACCCCTGGCACGACCGCAATCGGCCCCACCCCGACCCCCGCCAGTGGGGATGTCGTCTCAAACAACACTGATGTAGTTTGGTGTCCGGTTGTCAGGCTACCGCAGCGTGCTACGCATTCCGAGCAACGCGCTACCGATCCGCACATGTGTCGCGCCGTAGGCGACCGCCGCCTCCAGGTCACCGCTCATCCCGGCCGAGACGACCACCGCATCCGGATACCCGCCCCGCAGCCTGGCGCCGATCTCGGCCAACCCGGCGAACGCCCGCTCCGGATCCCAGTCCAGTGGCGCCACCGCCATCACTCCGGCCAGGCGCAACGCCGCCCGCCCGGCGATCTCGGCGGCCACCGCGTCGATCTCCCGGTCCGGATCGTTCCCACCCCGCAGCGCGCCGCCCCGGTCGACGGCACCGTCCAGGTTGACCTGGACCAACACCTCCAGCGACCGGTCGCGGTGCCGCTGCGCCGCGTCGGCGAGGGCACCCGCCAGCCGTACGCTGTCGACCGAGTGGACCAGGTCGGCGTACCGCACCACCGAACGGGCCTTGTTGCGCTGCAACTGTCCGACGAAATGCCACCGCACCCGGCCACCGGCCGACGCCACCTCGGCCGCCTTGGGCGCCGCCTCCTGGTCGCGGTTCTCGCCCACGTCCAGGACACCCAGTTCGGCCAGCAGGCAGACGTCGCTGGCCGGATACGTCTTGGTCACCGCGACCATGGTGACCTCGGCCGGGTCCCGGCCGGCCGCGGTGCAGGCCGCGTCGATCCGGGACCGGACCCGGGCCAGGTTGGCCGCGAGCTGCGCCCGACGCTGGTCCGGCGCCGGGAGGGGTGCTTCGCTCATCTGAGGAGTTCAGGAACCGTTCTTGAGGAAGTCGGGCACGTCCACGTCGTCGAAGAGCACCCGGCGCGGCGGCTGACTCGGTGCCGACACCGGAGGCGGCGAGACCGGGACGGTGGTGTGCGGCGTCGCCGGCGGGCTGACCTTGCGGGGCTGCTCGGCCGGCTTGTACGCCGGAGTTCCGCCGTCGAAGCCAGCGGCGATCACGGTCACCCGGACCTCGTCGCCGAGCGCGTCGTCGATCACCGCGCCGAAGATGATGTTCGCGTCCGGATGCGCGGCGTCGGTGACCAGTTGCGCCGCGTCGTTGATCTCGAAGAGGCCGAGGTCGGAACCGCCGGCGATGGAGAGCAGTACGCCCCGGGCACCGTCCATGCTCTGCTCCAGCAACGGGCTGGAGATGGCCGCCTCGGCCGCCTCCACCGCCCGGTTGTCCCCTCGGGCACTGCCGATACCCATCAGCGCGCTGCCCGCGCCGCTCATCACGCTCTTCACGTCCGCGAAGTCCAGGTTGATCAGACCCGGCGTGGTGATCAGGTCGGTGATGCCCTGCACACCGGAGAGCAGCACCTGGTCCGCCTGCCGGAACGCGTCCATCATGCTGATGCCACGGTCGCCGAGGGCGAGCAGCCGGTCGTTCGGGATCACGATCAGGGTGTCGCACTGGTTGCGCAGCTCGTCGATGCCGGCCTCGGCCTGGACCTGGCGACGCTTGCCCTCGAACGAGAACGGCCGGGTCACCACGCCGATGGTCAGCGCGCCGAGCTTGCGGGCGATGTTCGCCACCACCGGAGCGCCACCGGTGCCCGTACCGCCGCCCTCACCACAGGTGACGAAGACCATGTCGGCGCCCTTGAGCACCTCCTCGATCTCGTCGCGGTGGTCTTCGGCGGCGTTCTTGCCCACATCGGGATTGGCACCGGCGCCCAACCCCCGGGTCAGTTCCCGACCCACGTCGAGCTTGACGTCGGCGTCACTCATCAACAGCGCCTGGGCATCGGTGTTGATCGCGATGAACTCGACACCCTTGAGTCCGACCTCGATCATCCGGTTCACGGCGTTGACTCCACCGCCGCCGATGCCGACGACCTTGATGACCGCCAGGTAGTTGTGCGGAGGTGTCATCGGGGTCCTTTCCTTCGATCTCGGCGGGGCGCCCACCCCGCCCGGCGATCCGGCCGGGTCGAGGCCGACAACCATTCGGTACGAGGAGGCGAAGGGTAACCCTCACCCTCTACTAGAGGCTTACAGTTATGTCAACTATTTGATCCTCTCGGGGCAAGGTATGCGGACGCGAGGCAGGAGCCAAGGACCCGCACGGCGTGTCGGCGCGCCCACCGACAAACGTTGCGGACGAGCACCCCCGGCGGAAGCCTCGATCGGATCAGCGGATGGTCACCACGTCCGGGGTCCGGACATCGATGGTGTCGCCCTTGCGGGCCAGCAACGACGTCGCCACCTGAGCCTTCGTGTCGCTGCGCGAGGCGTCGCCCCAGAGCACCGTACGGCCGCCGCGCAGCTTCACGGTGATCCGGGCGGGACCCTCCACCACCACCTCGGTGAGCCGTTCTCGCAGCTCCGGGGTTAACGCGGCGAGCACCTCCAACGCCCCTCTGGTCGCCACGTCGTCGGGACCGGGCGTACCGATCCGGGCCAGCGGCAGTCCCGCCGGGTGGTCGGACCGGGTCTGGAACACCACTCCGGAACCGTCGATCACGACGAACCGCCGGTTCTGCGGCACCACCGCGACCGGGGTCCGTTCGACCAGCTCGACCAGGAGCGTCCTGGGCCACTGTCGGGAAACCGTCACCCGGGCCACCGGGGGCAGCTCGGCCACCCGGGCCTGGACGACAGCCAGGTCGATCCGGGCCAGTGGAACGCCGTCGGACAGCCGTGCCGCCTCGCGTACCTGCTCCGGGGTGACCAGGGCGGCACCGACGATCCGGAGCGTACGGAAGCCGAACACCGAGGTGCCGTACACGGTGCCGGTGCCGACCAGGACGACCACCAGCAACCCGGCGAGCACCGTCCACGGCAGCGCGGCCCGCATCCGCCGCTGCCGGGCCCTGGCCGTGAACCGGCGCACCGACGGCGGCACCGCGTCGCTACCCGCCCGGACCAGCCGCCAGCCCCGACCGGCGGCGCGTCCCGCACCGGGTCGGGCCGCGCCGGTCCGGGGAGTCGCACCGGAACCGCCCCGGGGGGACCGCCCGGTGCCCCGACCTCCGGATCCCCGGCCCGCCGGGGCCGGACCACCGGACCGGCCGCCCGGCGTCGGGCCGCCGGCCCGGCCGCGAGGCGCGCCGGGGCTCATTCGGCGTCGGCGGCCGCGGTGTCCGGCCCGACAGGCCCCATGCCGGCGGCACCCGACAGCCGGGTATGCGCCGGGTCGCTCGCGGCGGAGGCACCGGCCAACGCGTCGAGCAGGTCGTCACCCATCAGCGAGATCGGCGGTGCCCCCATCGTCACCACCACGTCCCCGCGCCGGGCCCGCCGGGCCACCTCGGCCGGCACGTCCTCCCAGGAGGGCACGAAGACCTTCCGGTCGGCCGGCAGCGCGATCGCCTCGGTGAGCGCCGCCCCGCCCTCGCCGGGCGCCCGGACCTCGCCCGGCCCGAAGACCTCCAACACCACCGCCTCGTCGGCGATGGCCAGCGCGGCGGCCAGCTCGGTCTGGAGATCACGGGTGCGATAGACCCGGTACGGCTGGAAGACGACGACGACCCGCCCGTCGCCGGCCACCTCGCGCAGCGTCTTCAGCGCGGCGGTCATCGACGTCGGGTGGTAGGCGTACTCGTCGTACACCTGGATGCCGGCGACGACACCCTTGCGCTCGAACCGGCGGCGTACTCCGGGGAAGGAGGCGAGCGTCGAGACCACGGAGTCCAGCCCGAGACCGAGCTTGCGGGCGGTGAGGACCGCCGAGGCGCTGTTCAGCCCGATGTGTGCCCCGGGTACCGGCAGCCGGATCTCGCCCAGCGACTCCCCGTCCAGGACGGCGAGATAGCGTACGCCGCCGGCCGACGAGACCAGTTCGGTCAGCCGCAGGTCGGCGTCCTGCGCCGTGCCGTAGGTGTAGACGGTACGACCCTCGGCGCGCAGCACCTCGGCCATCCGCCGGGTACCCGGGTCGTCCGCGCAGGTCACCACGAAGCCGTCCGGGTCGGTCAGCCGGGCGAAGTCGGCGAACGCCTGCTCCAGCCCCGCGTAGTCGCCGTACGTGTTGAGGTGGTCCTCGTCGATGTTGGTGATGATCGAGACGTACGGCCGGTAGAGCAGGAACGAGCGGTCACTCTCGTCGGCCTCCGCGATGAAGTACTCGCCGCTGCCGTGGTGGGCGTTGGACCCGACCTCCGAGATCTCCCCGCCGATCACGAACGACGGGTCCTGACCGGCGTGCTGCATGATCAGCGTGACCATCGAGGTGGTGGTGGTCTTGCCGTGGGTACCGGCGACCGCGATGGTGCGCCGGCCCGTCATGGCGGCGGCCAGCGCCTCCGACCGGTGCAGCACCCGCAGCCCGCGCTGCCGCGCCTCGACCAGTTCCAGGTGGTCCTGCGGGATCGCGGTCGAGTAGACGACGGTGTCGACGCCGTCGAGGTTGGTCTCCGCGTGGCTCATGTGGATGGTGCCACCGAGCGCCCGCAGTCCGGCCAGCGCCGGCCACTCCCGCAACTCGCTGCCGGAGACCTGGATGCCCCGGGTCAGCAGCAGCCGGGCCAGCCCGCTCATGCCGACCCCGCCGACCCCGATCAGATGGATCGTGCCCAGGTCCTCGGCCGCCATCGTGCCGACCGGGCTGAACTGCGCGGTGTTCATAGCGCCAGCCTTCCACTTCCGGGCCGCCCGGTCATCGGGTTGTCCTCCTTCGCGACCACCGGCCCGCACACCGGGCCGGACCTGTTCACCGCCACCGACCCGGCCACCGGACCGGATCGGCTCACCACCGCCACCGACCCGGTCACCGGACCGGATCCGTCCACCACCGCCATCGGCCCGGTCACCGGGCCACCGCCTCGTAGACGAAGTCGAGCAGCGCCTCGTCGCCGTCCCGCCGGCCGTAGGCCGCCGCGGCGGCACCCATCGCCGCCAGCCGGCCCGGGTCGCGGATCAGCGGGATGATGTTGTGCTCGACCCAGCCGGCCGTCATCTCGGCGTCGTCCACCAGGAGGCCGCCGCCCGCCTCGACCACCGGCAGGGCGTTGCGCTTCTGCTCCTGGTTGCTGTGCGGGTACGGCACGTAGATGGTGGGCAGCCCGATCGCGGCGACCTCGGCGCAGGTCATCGCGCCACCCCGGCCCAGCATCAGGTCGGCGGCGGCGTAGCCCAGTTCCATCTGCGAGAGGTACGGCAGTGTCACGTACGGCACCGGCAGGTCGTGCGGCACCGCCACGGGCTCGTTGCGGGCCCCGATCACGTGCAGTACCTGCACCCCGGCGGCGGCGAGCGCCTTGGCGCCCTCGGCGACGGCCAGGTTGATCGAACGGGCCCCCTGCGAGCCACCGGCCACGAACAGGGTCGGCAGGTCGGGATGGAGCCCGAACTGCCGGCGCGCCTCGGCCTGCTGCCGTGCCCGGTCGAGGGTGGTGATGCCACGCCGCAGCGGTACGCCGACCACCCGGGCGTCGCGCAGCGAATCGGCCTGGGCCGGCTGGTGCGGGAAGCCGACCGCCACGTGCTTGGTGAACTTCATGCCGAGCCGGTTGGCCACCCCCGGCGGCACGTTGACCTCGTGGATGACGATCGGCAGCTCGCGGCGCCACGCGGCGAGGTAGCCGGGCACCGAGACGTAGCCACCGAACCCGATGATCACGTTGGCCTGTACCTCGTCGATCACTCTTCCGGCGGCCCGGGCGGCCTTCCACATCCGGTCCGGAGTACGCATCAGGTTCATGTTGACCGAACGCGGGAGTTGATACGCCGGGATCTGCCGCAGATCGTAGCCATGTGGCGGAATCAGCTCGTTCTCAAGCCCTTTCGGGGTACCGAGGCAGGTGATGCGGACGCCCGGGTCGTGTCGACGCAGGCAGTCGGCGAAGGCCAGCAACGGGTAGATGTGGCCTCCCGTGCCTCCTCCCGCGAGCACCACCGACCGCAGCGGACCCATCAGCGTCTCCTCTCGCTCGCCGTACCGGCGCGCCCTTTCCTGGTCCGGCCACCCGCCGGCCCGGCCTCGGCTTCCCGCCGCTTCCCGGTCCCGGGTACGGGCTCCCGACGGGCCGGCGCGGGTAGCTTCGCCCGGCGGCGCGCCGAGGGAAGTGGCGGCAACGGGGCCCAGACTAGTCGGACCCAGCGGGGCGCCGGCCGGGCGTGCAGGGCTCGGGCGGCGTCCGGTTCGGCGCGGGCGAACGAGGCGAGCATGCCGATCGCGGCCAGGGTCACCACGAGGGCGCTGCCGCCGTCGGAGATGAACGGGAGCGGCAGCCCGGTGATCGGCAGCAGGCCGACGACGCCACCAATGTTGATCACGGCCTGGCTGACCAGCCAGGCCGTCGCGGCGGTGGCGGCCAGCCGGCGGAACGGGTCGGCCACCCGGCGGGCGATCCGCAGCCCGGTGTACGCCAGCACGGCGAACAGGCTCAGCACCACCACGCAGCCGACCACGCCCAGTTCCTCGGCCAGGATCGCGAAGATGAAGTCGTTGTGCGCCTCGGGCAGCCAGTTCCACTTGAGGCTGCTCTTGCCCAGGCCCACCCCGAACCAGCCGCCGTTGTCGATCGCGTACCGGGCCTGGAAGTACTGGTAGCAGTCTTTGAGCCCGCACTCCTCGGGCGGTGGCGGGTTGAAGAACGTGGTGAGTCGGGCCAGCCGGTAGTTCGGTCCGTCGCCGCTGGACCCGGCGCCGATCGAGGCGGCGGCGACCAGCAGCCCGACGCCGAGCAGCCCGAAGACCGACAGGGTGCCGAAGATCCGCTTTCGGATGCCGGCCGCCCAGAGCAGGCCGACCAGCACGGCGAGCAGGCAGAGCATGGTGCCCAGGTCGTTGTAGCCGACCAGCAGGAACAACAGGCCCACCACCGGGAACAGCGGGGTGGCGAGTTCCCGCCACCAGCCCAGCGCGGCCCCCTTCCGGGCGATCATGTCGGCGCCCCACAGCACCAGGCCGAACTTCGCCAGTTCGGAGGGCTGCACCTGGATCGGTCCGATGTACAGCCACAGCAGCCGGGCCTCGAGCGGCCCGATACTGGCGTCCCCGCCGTCGCCGTTCAGCTTGTCGAACAGGTGCAGGATGTCGAGCAGCACCAGCAGCACCACGGCGACACCGAGGGTCGGCAGCCCGACCGCCCGGAACGTCCTGGCCGGCAGGCGCTGGCAGATCCAGAACGCGCCCAGCCCGATGAGTGCGAAGAGCGCCTGCTTGGCGAGCATGGCGAACGCGTTGCCGTCGGTGGCGTACGCCCGGACGCTGGTAGCCGAGAAGACCATCGTCAGGCCGATCAGCAGCAGCAGCCCCGAGCTGGAGATCAGCAGGTAGTAGGAGGCGAGCGGGCGGGCCAGCAGCCCGCGCAGCGCGGCCAGGCCGCCGGCCAGGTCGACCCGGGCCGCCTCGCCGGCCGGGGGTTTCGCCGCAGGCGCGCCGTCCGCCGCACGGGCACCGCCCGGGGCCGGACGCCCAGGGCCGTCCCCCGGACGGCCACCACCGTCTCCCGTACGCGCACCGCCGGAGCCCGCGCGCACACCGCTGGCAGCGGCCGGGCCGGTCTGCCGGCGTGGCTGGTCCTCGGTCACCGCGTCAGCCCCTCGTCCTCCCCCATCCGCCCATCATGGGCGTTGGCCCGGCCGGCTCGGTGCAGGCGCCCGGCCGGCGTGTCGGATTGGTACGCCTACCGTCCGTACCGGGGCCGGATTCCGTTCGCCCGACGTGCTGGCGGCGGGTCAGGTGGTCGCGGCGAGGAACTCGCTGTAGAAGAGGCCCAGCGCGATCGCCACACCGATTCCGGCGATGATCCAGAACCGGACGACGATGTTGACCTCGCTCCAGCCGGCCAACTCGAAGTGGTGCTGCAACGGCGACATTCGGAACACCCGTTTACCGGTGGTCCGGAACGAGATGATCTGGATGACCACCGACATCGTGATGATGACGAAGAGCCCGCCGAGGATCAGCAGCAGGATGACCGTCCGGGTGGCCATCGCCATTCCGGCGATCAGCCCGCCCAGGCCGAGCGCTCCGGTGTCGCCCATGAAGATCCGGGCCGGCGAGGTGTTCCACCAGAGGAAGCCGACACAGGCCCCGGCCGCCGCCCCGGCTATCAAGGCGATCTCCAACGGGTCCCGCACCGTGTAGCAGTAGGCCCCGCCCCGGGCGTAGTCCGTGTCCGCGCACCAGTGCCGGTACTGCCAGAACGCGATCAGGGCGTACGAGGCGAGCACCATCACCGAGGCACCGGTGGCCAGTCCGTCCAGCCCGTCGGTCAGGTTCACCCCGTTGGTCGTCGACATCACCACGAAGATGAAGATGACGACCGAGGCGACCTTGCCCACCTCCAGGGCGTTGATGTCCCGGATGAAGGAGAGCGCGGTGCTGCCGACGGTCACGCCCGCGGTGCTCGGGAAGTAGAGCGCGACCACCCCGAAGACCGCGCCGACCAGGATCTGCCCGAGCAGCTTGCCCCGCTTGTTCAGCCCGGCGCTGTTCCGCTTGCGGACCTTGAGGAAGTCGTCGATGAAGCCGACGGCACCGGAGAAGACCATCAGGCCCAGCAGCACCAGTGCGGTGATGGTCGGAGTGACCTGGGCGATCTGCGCCTCGGGCAGGGTGGTCAGGGCGAGGTGCCCGGCCACGTACGCGATCACCGTCGCGACGATGAAGACGACCCCGCCCATCGTCGGAGTGCCCTTCTTGCCCTGGTGCATGATCGGGCCGTCGGCGCGGATCGGCTGACCGGCCTTCAACCGGGTGAACACCTTGATCGCGATTGGCGTAGCGAAGAGCGAGATCAGGAACGCCACGAAGATGGCGACGATGACCGCCCTCACGCCGGCACGCCTTCCGTCGGAACCGCCCCGACCAGCCCGCTCATCGGGACCCGCCCTCGGACCGGGCGGCCTCGGCGCGCAGCGCGTCAGCCACCTCCCAGGTGCGGTAGCGCGAGCCCTTCACCAGGACGACATCGCCCGGCCGCAGCTCGCGCCGCAGCTCGGCAACTGCCGCCTGCTGATCGGTAACCAGCACCGACTCTCCTCCCCAATCCGCCACTGCCACCGCCCCGTCGTGAATCGGCGTGGCAAGTTCACCGACCACCAACAACCGGTCGACGCCCAGTTCGGCCGCGAGCTGGCCGACCTCGACGTGTCCGTCCCGCTCGTACTCGCCGAGTTCGGCCATGTAGCCGAGCACGGCGATCGTCCGCCGCCGCGCACCCATACCGGCCAGCGCGTGCAGCGCGGCGGTCGTCGAGGCGGGGTTGGCGTTGTACGAGTCGTCGATCACCGTCACCCCGTCGGTGCGGTCGAAGACGTCCATCCGGCGGGTCGAGGGCAGGCCCAGCGTGCCGAGCGCCTCGGCCAGTTCGGCCAGCGGCATGCCGAGTTCCAGGGCCACCGCCGCCGCGGCGAGGGAGTTCCCGACCTGGTGCCGCCCGCTGATGCCGAGCCGGACCGGCGCCTGCCCGGCCGGGGTGACCAGGGTGTACGACGCCCGTCCCCGGTCGTCCAGGGTCACGTCCACGGCCCGGATCTCGGCGTCGGGGGCCTCACCCACCAGTACGGTCCGGGCGGCGGTACGGGCCGCCATGGCGCGTACCCGGGGGTCGTCGGCGTTGAGCACGGCGAGCCCGTCGGGCGGCAGTCCCTCGACCAGTTCGCCCTTTGCCTCGGCGATCGCCTCGACCGAACCGAACTCACCGATGTGCGACGACCCGACATTGATCACCACGGCGATCCGGGGCGGGGCCACCTCGCACAGGTAGCGGATGTGTCCCAGCCCCCGGGCGCCCTTCTCCAGCACCAGGAACCGGGTGTCCGCGTCGGCCTGCAACGCCGTGTACGGGTGCCCCAGCTCGTTGTTGAACGACCCGGGCGGCGCGACCGTGGCGCCGAGCCGGACGGTGAGCTGGGCGATCAGGTCCTTGGTGGTGGTCTTGCCGGACGAACCGGTCAGCCCGATCACCGTCAGCGCGGGCAGCCGGTCCAGCACCGCCCGGGCCAGCCGGCCCAGCGCGGCGCGCGGGTCGTCGACCAGCACCATCGGCACGCCGTCGACCTGCCGGGAGCCGAGCACCGCGACCGCACCACCGTCGGAGACCGCTCCGGCCGCGTAGTCGTGGCCGTCCACCTTCTCCCCCGGAAACGCCACGAACAGCCCACCGGGACGCACCTTGCGGGAGTCGAACTCGACCGGGCCGGTCACCAGGGCCTCCGGGGTGGCCCCGACCAGCCGGCCGTCGACGGCGGCGGCCAGTTCGGCCACGGTCATCGGAATCATCGCCGCACCTCCGAGTTCTCGAAGCGGACGGCGAGCGCGGCGGCCAACTCGACCCGGTCGTCGAACGGGTACGTCCGACCGGCGATCTCCTGGCCCCGCTCGTGGCCCTTGCCGAGCACCGCGACCACGTCACCGGGTTCGGCGAGCCGGACCGCCTCGTCGATCGCGGCGCGGCGACCGGCCACCTCCAGGATCCCGGCCGACGTCCCGGTCTGTTCCGCCCCGCGCCGGACCTCGGCCCGGATCACCGCCGGGTCCTCGGTCCGCGGGTTGTCGTCGGTGACCACCACCAGGTCGGCACCGTTCGCCGCGGCGGCACCCATCAGCGACCGCTTGCCGTGGTCCCGGTCCCCACCGGACCCGATCACGCAGATCAGCCGGTTGCCGGAGGTGGTCAGGTTCCGCAGCGCGGTGAGGGCGGCGACGACCGCGTCCGGGGTGTGCGCGAAGTCGACCACGCCGCGCACCGGTCCGGGCGCGTCGACCAGCTCCAGCCGGCCGGGCACTCCCGGGCAGGCGGCGACGCCGTCGGCCGCGACCGTCGGGGCGACCCCGGCCGCGACCAGGGTGGCGATCGCGAGCAGCGCGTTGGCGACGTTGTGCCGACCCGGCAGTGCCACGCCCGCCGGGACCCGCGAGCCACCGGGGCCGAACGCGGTGAAGGTCTGGGTGTAGCCGGACTCGCTGACCTCGCCGGCCCGCCAGGTCGCGTCCGGGGCACCGTCGGCGGAATAGGTGGTCGTACCCGGTTTGACCAGTGGCCGCAGCGCCGGGTCGTCGTGGTTGAGCACCTCGGCCGCACACCTGCCGTCGAACAGCCGCGCCTTGGCCGCGAAGTAGTCCGCCACGTCGGCGTGGAAGTCCAGGTGGTCGTGGCCGAAGTTGGTGTAGCCGCCGACCGCGAACCGGACTCCGCCGACCCGGCCCATCGCCAGGGCGTGACTGGAGACCTCCATCGCCACGGCGGTGACCCCGCGTTCCCGGGCCGCCGCGAGCATGGCGTGCAGGTCGGTCGCCTCCGGGGTGGTCCGGACGCTCTCCACGGTCAGGTCGCCGAGGCGGCACTCCACGGTGCCGATCAGCCCGGTGACGTGGCCGGCGGCGCGCAGCCCCGACTCGATCAGATAGGTGGTGCTGGTCTTGCCGGCGGTGCCGGTGATCCCGATGACGGTCAGCGCGGCGGTCGGATCGCCGTAGACCGCGCTGGCGACCTCGCCGAGCACCGCCCGGGGGTCCGGCACGACCAGGGCGGGGAGCCCGGCCCGGGCCGCCGCCGGGGCGCCGGCAGGATCGGTCAGTACGGCCACCGCGCCGGCCTCGGCCGCCGCCGCGACGAATTCGGCGCCGTGCCGGCGGGCCCCGGGCAGCGCCGCGTACAGGTCACCGGGGCGGACCTCGGTACTGGCATGGGTCACCCCGGTGATCGTCACGTCGGCGGCATCCAACGGCGACTCGGCGGCGACTCGCACGACGAGATCGGCGAGCCGGAGCGGCGTCACGGCGCGGGGACGGGGATTGCCGGGCACGGCGTCAGACCCTACCCCGTCGGGGGGGCCGCCCCGCACAGCCGCCCCGGTGGTTTGCCCGCACCCACCGATGATGTCCCGTTTCGGCTGGTCAACGCGGATAGACGACGAACTTGGGCGGCGCGCTGCCGGTCGACGGCACCCGATAGTGGCGCAGGACGTAGTTCATCATCTCCTTGAACGCCGGTGCGGAGACGTCCCCACCGCCGCCGCCCGGGGTGTACGCGAACACGGCGATCACGTAGCGCGGCTGGTCCGCCTGGTCCATCCCGATGAACGAGGCGACCTCGCCGGGGGCGTACCTCCCGTTCACCACCCGCGAGCCGGTGCCGGTCTTGCCCGCGATCCGGTAGCCGGGGATCGCGGCCTGGGTGCCGGTACCGTGCTCGATGGTCACCGGCGCTTCCATCAACCGGCGCAGGGCGGCGGCGTTGGTCGGGCTGATCACCTGCCGGGTCTCCGGTGCGGGTACGGACTTCCGCTTGCCGTCCGGGCCGACGATCTCGCGTACCAGGTGTGGCTGCACCCACGTGCCGTTGTTCGCGATCGCGGCATAGGCGGCGGCCATCTGCAGGGGCGTGACGTCGACGCTGTGCCCGATCGGCACCGACCCGTACGTCGACCCGCTGTACTCGGACGGCTTGAGCACCCGGCCGGACGCCTCGCCGAGCACGCCTTCGCCGGTGGGCCGGCCCAGCCCGAACTTGAGCTGGTACTCGTAGAGCTTCTGCGCGCCGAGCTTGTCCGCGATGCTGATCGTGCCGACGTTGGAGGAGTACCCCAGCATGCCCGCCACGCTCAGTTTCCGGCCCCCGACGGGGTGGGTGTCCGGAAAGCGCACGCCGCCCCGGTAGATGGCGCTCTGGGTCGGCCACGCGGTGTCCGGGGTGATCACCCCTTCCTCCAGCCCGGCGCCGAAGACCAGGGCCTTGTGCACCGATCCGGGGTCGACCACGAAACTGGTGGCGGCGTCGTCCCGGTCGCTGGCGCGGTACTTCCGCCAGTCGGCCGCGTCGTACGTCGGGTAGCTGGCCTGGGCGAGCACCTCCCCGCTGCGTACGTCGAGCACCACCGCGGCACCGATGGTGCCGTTCACCTCCAGCATTCTGTTGGTGAGGATCCGCTGCACCGTGTACTGCAGGTCCCGGTCGATGGTCAGGTGCAGCGAACTGCCCGGCTGGGCCTTGGTGACCCGGCTGTAGCCGCCCGGGATCTCGGCGGCCAGCTCGCCGTTGCCCACCTCGTACTCCCGCTTGCCGTTGACTCCCCGGAGCAGGTCGTCGTAGCG
Source organism: Plantactinospora solaniradicis (assembly GCF_042658085.1). Lineage (NCBI taxonomy): Bacteria > Bacillati > Actinomycetota > Actinomycetes > Micromonosporales > Micromonosporaceae > Plantactinospora > Plantactinospora solaniradicis. Next base: position 254,578 of record NZ_JBHSPR010000032.1, read on the forward strand.
GGCCTCGATGCCCTCCAGGCCGTTCAGGTCCTGGCTGGTGAACCCGATCAGGTTGGCGGCCAGGTCGCCGCCGGGCACCTCGCGCCGTTCGTCCCGGCCGGTGGCGATGCCGCCCAGGTTGAGTTCCATGATCTTCTCGGCGGTGCCGATCTCGACCCCGCGGGCGAGGTACTCGAACTCCGACGGGCGCCCGTCCGGCCGCTTCTGCTTCTTCATCCGCTCGGTCAGGTCGGAGACCGGAATGCCGAGCAGTGGCGACAGGGTCGCGGCGGTACGGGCGGGATCCTCGATCAGCTGCGGGTCGGCGTAGACGTACCGGGCCTCCACGCTCCGGGCCAGCGGTGCTCCGGCCCGGTCGTAGATGGCGCCCCGGGGAGCCGGCAGGACGACCTGCCGGACGCGGTCGTTGAGCCCGCCGCCGTCGTACTCCGGGGCGTCCACGACCTGGAGCGCGACCAGCCGGATGCCGATGGTGGTGAACATGGCGAGCGCGAGCAGGGTTCCGAGGCGCAGCCGCCGGTGCGGGTCGGCCAGTCGGGGTGGCCGGCGGGGTCGACGCCCGAGCCGGCGGGCGGGCGCGGCGGCGGTCCGGGTCGGGCCACCGGCGCCGTCGGCCGGGCGCCGCCGGACCGGCTTCGCCACGTCGCCACCCCGGACCGGGCGCGGGGTAATGGTGCGTCCGGTGCCCGTCGCGGCGACCCGCCGGGTGGCCCGCGAGGTGCCGGACCGGCCGCCGTCGAGCACCTGCAACGCGGGTCGGAACGGGTCCGCCGACCGGCCGGACCGGGGAGTACGGCGGGACCGGCTGGCGGCGTCGCCGCCCGTCGGCACCCGCCGGGTCGGTTCGGGGTTGTCGCGCACGGTTCGACCGCGCGGGGTGTAGGCGCGGGCGTCGGAGATGCCCCCGAGGCCCGACCCGGAACCGGAGCGCCCGCCGTGGCCGGCACCGCGTTCGTCCGGCTCCCGGCCGGCACCCGTACGTGACGAGCCGCGCCGGGACACCGAAGCGTCCCGGCGCGGCTCCTCGGACCGCGGCGCCATCCTGCTATCCCCCGGCACCCTGCGGGCTGGTGATGGCGGGCTCGCCGCCGGCCGGTTGCGGTACTCCGATCACCCGACCGTCGGGCAGCCGGATGAAGGCGGGTGGCCCGGAGTCGACCAGGCCCAGCTTGCGGGCCCGGGCGGCCAGGTTGCCCGGCACCTCCGCCTCGGCGATCTTCTGCTCCAGCTCCTGCTGCTGGACGTCCAACGTGGACTGCTGCTGCTGTAGCCGCTCCAGCCGGAAGGCGTTCTCGTTGACCTTGCTGTTGACCACCAGGATGCCGAGCATCCCGCCGACCACCAGCACCAGGACCAGGACCACGAAGGAGACCCGGGGCCGGGCGACCGGACGCGGTGGTGTCACCCGGAGCCGGGAACGCCGCGCGGGCGTGTCCGACTCCGGCGACCGGTCGGGTCGCTCCTCGGAGCTGTCCCAGACCCGCAGTTCCGGCGTGGGCTCGTTCGGCTCTTCCCAGGCGCGCTCCCGCAGTGCGGCGCTGCCCTGTGTCGGATACTGTCGCGCCCCCCGGACGCGAGTCTCCGATGCCGGGTTCGACCGGCTGTTACCCGCTCGCGGAGCCCGCTCCACCGTGGTCCGGCCCCCCGACCGCGGTGTGCGCTGCTCAGCGCCGCGCGCCGCGTCGGGTTGGCCCCGACGGTCGCGCTTGTTGGCGTTCATCATCCCTCCCCCTGTACTGTCGTGCCGCCGCCGTCCCCTGGCGATCGCGGCATCTCCCGTCGTGCTTTTTCGGACCCGTCCGCTACCCCCGCACCGGACGTGCGCACTTCCTCGGCGACTCGGCCGGGCCGTTCGCGGGCGGCCCTCTTCCGTGTCGTCGTCTCCGTACCGTTCGTGCCGTCCTGCTCGATCCGCTCCGCCGCCCGCAGCCGCACCGATGCGGCGCGCGGATTGGCCTCGACCTCCGACTCGCCCGCCAGCTCGGCCCCCCGGCTGAGCAGCCGCAGCATCGGCCCGGTGCCGGGCAGCTCGACGGGAAGGTCGACCGGCCCCGTGCTCCGGGACCGGCCGGTGAGCACCTGCTTGGTGATCCGGTCCTCCAGGGAGTGGTAGGACAGCACCACCGCGCGACCGCCCAGTGACAGCGCGTCCAGGGCGGCCGGCAGCGCCGTCTCCAGCGCGGCCAGCTCCCGGTTTACCTCGATCCGCAAAGCCTGAAACGTCCTCTTCGCCGGATGCCCACCCGTACGTCGGGCCGGTGCCGGTATCGAGTCCCGGACCAGCTCGGCCAGCCGCGCCGACGACGTGAGCCGGGTCCGCTCCCGTTCCCGGATGATCGCCGAGGCGATCCGACCGGCGAACCGCTCCTCGCCGTAGACCCGCAGTACCCGGGCCAACTCCCCGTGTGAGTAGGTGTTGACCACCTCTTCGGCGGTCGTACCGGTCGACTGGTCCATCCGCATGTCCAGCGGCGCGTCCTGGGCGTAGGCGAACCCGCGGTCGGGCGCGTCGAGTTGGAGCGAGGAGACACCGAGGTCGAACAGCACGCCGTCGACCCGGGCGTAGCCGAGCCGGTCCAGCACCTCGGCGAACTCGTCGTAGACCGCGTGCACCAGGTGGATCCGGTCGGCGTACCGGTCGAGGCGGGCCCGTGCGTGGGCGAGCGCCTCCGTGTCCCGGTCGAGTCCGATCAGGACCGTACGCGGATGCGCGGCCAACACCGCCTCGGCGTGCCCGGCCAGGCCGAGCGTGGCGTCGACGTACACGGTCGTCCGGTCGTCCCGGTCCAGCGCGGGGGCGAGCAGCTCGAGACATCGCTCAAGCAGCACCGGCACGTGCGTACCGCGTAGCTCCCCCATGTCGACCCCCACTGACCGCTGTTCCGTCCGGACGTGCCCCGGTTACCGTTACTGCTCGTCGTACCGCCAGATCCCCATCCGCTCTGGTCTCCCGGGTCCGACCGTCGGACCACGTCGGGGGATCGCGCCTGGCACCGGGGAAGAGGCGCCAGGAACTTCGAGCGGGTGGAGATCTCGCAGTACGTCGGGCGTTGGCAGGCAGCGCCCTACAGTCCGCCCGGCAGCACCCCCTCCTCGATGTCGGCGAAGTCTCCTTCGCTCTCCGCGAGGTAGGTCTCCCAGGCCCGCTTGTCCCAGATCTCCACCCGGGTGCTCGCCCCGATCACCACCAGCTCCCGGTCCAACGCCGCGTACTCCCGGAGGTGGATCGGAATGGTGACCCGGCCCTGCTTGTCCGGGATCTCGTCATGGGCGCTGGCGAAGAACACCCGGCTGTACGCCCGGGCCGCCTTGTGTGTCATCGGCTGTTCGCGCAACTGCCCCGCGATGCGCTGGAACTCGGGCATCGGGAAGACGTAGAGGCAGCGCTCCTGCCCTTTGGTGATCACGACACCTCCCGCCAACCCGTCCCGGAACTTGGCCGGAAGGATCAGCCGGCCCTTTTCGTCCAGGCGCGGGGTGTGCGTGCCGAGAAACACCGGCCCAACCCCCTCGCCCTTCCAGCGACGTTCGCGGCGCCGCTGCCCCCCGGGCCGGCGGGCCCTCCTGGCCCCCCATCGCGCCCCACTCTACTCCACTTCCCTCCACCCGCAACCAGAATCGCCCGGAAAGCGCACCTATCGCTCGGACGAAACCGCACGTCAGAAGGGGTGGCCGTCGGTGGAGGGAAATGGGGCCCCCGGGCGAGGGTCCGCTACCCGACACCGCCGAGGCCAGTGGCAATCATTCGGGAATGCCCGCTTTATCCGGCACAACTGTCCATCGGCAGTGGCCCGATTGGACGGTGCGGGGAGCGAAGTGGAGGAAAATGCGGACGGGCTCAGCGCGGGACGCGGACGGGCGCTCGGCGGAGCGCGGACGGGCTCAGCGCGGATTAGGGCGGCGGGCCGCGACGTCCAGGGCGGCGATCTCCAGTGCGGCCCGGACGGGGTCGCCGCCCCACCGGCTGGCGAAGGCGTCCACCAGGACCCAACCGGCCTGGCCCAGCGCCCGCTGCCGGGCGATGTGCGCCGCCGCCCCGGCCGGATGCACCGCGCAGATCAGCCCGATCGCCCGCGCGCCCTCGCCCACGCACAGGTCCACCGTCCAGCGGCCGACCGGATAGCGGAGCCGGACCGCCAGCCCGACCCTGGCCAGTTCGGCCGCCAGTTCGGCGGTCCAGTCGGCTGCGGAGCGGACCGACGGAACCGAGCGCGTACCGGTGGCGGGGGTGGTCGGCAGGGCGAACGGCTCGCCGCACGGCGACGGCGGCGCCGACGCGTAGCGCAGATAGTCCCCGAGCAGGCCGTTCGGGGCGGACTGCGAGGTCAGCACGACCATCCGCCGACGGGCCCGGGTCACCATCACGTTGAACAGGTTCGGATCGGTCAGGAAGCGCATCCGCCCGGCGGGTACGGGATCGGTGACCGCCAGCGACACCACCACGGTCTCCGCCTCGCTGCCCTGGAAGGAGTGCACCGTGCCGACCCGCAACCCGAGGCGCTCGATCTCGGTCACCGCGAAGGCGGCGACCAGTGCGGACTCCAGCGCGTCGGCCTGGGCCCGAAACGGAGTGATCACTCCGATGCCGGTCCGGCCCGCCTCGGCCAGCCGCCGGACCTCGGCCACCGCCGCCTCGACCTCGGCCGGGTTCACCCCCGCCTCGGTGCTCGACGCCTCGACCGTCAACACGTCGATCACGTCCGCGGACTCGTTGTCCGGATGCCGGGTGGCCACCGCGATGCGGTCGTCGTAGAAGCGGTGCGCGGAGAAGTCGATCAGGTGCGGTGCACACCGGTAGTGCTCGTCGAGCCAGGTGACCGGTGCGGCGCCGGCAGCCAGGTCGAAGGCGCTGACCCGGCGTACGTCGACCCGTGCGTCGAGGCCGTGCCGGTCCAGGGTCGCCGCTACGTCGACGTCGGCGACGAACGAGACGAACCGCAACTGCCGGGGATCGCCCACCACCAGCGCCCGGCGGGCCCGGGCCAGTGCCGGCGCCGCGCGGATCTGGTCGGTGTGCGACGCCTCGTCCATGATCACCAGGTCGAAGAGCCCGGCGGTCGGCGGTAGCAGCTCCTCGACGTCGGTGACCGTACCGATCCACAGTGGCAAGGCGCGGACCAGCGAGTCCCCGCGCAGCGCGGCGAGGAGCTCCCGACGCCGGTTGCGGCCCGCCCGGAGCGCACCGCTCAGCGCGGCGGCGCTGCGGCGACCGGCGTCGTCCCAGCGCCTGGCGCTACGACTCCGATGCCGCATCGCCGTACCGAGCGCCACCGACAGGGCCTGGTGCGCCCGGTCCAGCGCCGACCACAGCGGGCCCGGATCGGTGCCGCCGACCGTCGCCAACCGGGCCGCCGCGACCTCCGCCCGGGCCGCCGCGATCGCGTCGTCGAGCCGGTCGATCGACACCGTGGGAGCCGCGCCGAGCCGGCGCCGCAGCCGGCGTCCGGGTGGTCCCGGCGCCCAGCGCCGCCACCAGGCATCGGCGGTGTTCCGGGCACGACGGGCCGCCCGCGCCGCCGCGACCAGGTCGGCCCCCGGCTCGAAGGCACCGGGTACGTCCAGCCGCAACCCGCCGAGCAACGGCTGCCACCGCTCGACGGAGTCGGCCAGCAGTTCGAGTTCCAGCAGCTCGGTGAGCTGGCCGGTGACCCGGTCGAGTTCCGCACCGGCCTCGGCGACGGCGGTCCGGTCCGCGTCGAGGGTCGCGGACGACACCACGTCGTCGACTCCGAGGCCCAGCGTGCTGGCGATGGCCGCCCGGCGTTCGGCGTCGCCGAACAGCACCGGCCTCGGTCCGGGATAGCGCTCCAGCAGTTCGCCGAGCACGTCGGCGGCGTGCGTGGACTGGGTGACCACGAGGACGCTGCCGCCCCGGTCCACCACGTCCAGCGCCGCCGCGACCACGGCGTGGCTCTTGCCGTTCCCCGGCGGTCCGGAGACCACGGTCACCGGCTGGTGCCGGACCCGGCGTACCACCTCGATCTGGGCCTCGTTGAGCGGAAGCGGCGAGTCGACCGACTCGGCGGGCCCGGTGGGTACGGCGGAAACGGCCGGCGCGGTGGGGACGCCGCTGTCGTCCGGCGCCCGGGTGCCGTACACCTGCGCCAGCGCGGTCGACTCCAATCCTGGCCGTCCGGCCCAGGCCCGCAACCGGTCGCCGAGCGCGATACCGGCGACGTCCCGTAACGCGAACAGCGCCGCCCCGACGAACAGCACCAGGCCCTTGGTGGGCAGCGGAGCCGAACCACTCCGCTCGGTCCGGTCGACCCCGGTCAGCGGCAGGCCGGCCGCCTCGGCGACGCTACGCAGCCAGTCCTCGGCACCGCTGCTCGCCAGCCACTCCGGTGAACCCAGGCCCGGGGCGGCCTCCAGCCGCGCGGCCAGGCCCCGGTCCTCGACCAGCGGCGTGATCTCCAGGTCACCCGCCGGGACGATCCGGTAGCCGTGCGACGCGTTCTCCACCCGCACCGGCTCACTGAGCAGCGGCAGCCGCACCTTGCGGGTACCACCGCCGGCCACCTCGACCGCCCCGGCGACCACGCCCCAGGCGCGGCGCACCGTCCGCTCGTCCCGGTGCAGCAGGTCGGCGGCGGCCAGCCGGGCCATCTCGGGGTACCAGCCGCAGTATTCGAAGTTCCCCGGCAGCCAGAACAGTGGCTGCCCGGGGCGGGTGACGTCGAGGACCCGGGCGGACGCGGCCGGCGCGAGGTCGGCGAGGGCGCGGAGGACTGTCGCGGCGGAGGGGCTCATCGGCAGCCGAGGGTAGCAACGGGGCGCCCAGGGCCGCGTCGTCCGGCTCCGGCATGGGCGGCCGGTACGGAACATCGACCGCAAACCGGACCCACCGGCCCGGGATACGACGGCGGCGGTCGGCCTCCGTATCGGGTCTTACGGCAAACCGGTACATCGTGCGGCGGTCGTCCGCCCGGTGTCGTCCGGTAACCTCGCTCGGGTGACGGACGGGAAGATGCCCCTTCGGGCGAAGGTGGCCAGTTCGGTATCGCGTACCGCCGCGGCCCTCTCCCGGGCCGCCGGCCGAGGCGACGGATCAGTGATCGGCGGGTGGATCGGCCTCAAGATCGACCCGGACCTGCTGGCGCATCTAGCCGCCGGCCGCGCCATCGCGCTGGTCTCGGGAACCAACGGCAAGACGACCACCACCCGGCTGACCGCGGCGGCGGTCGGCGTACTCGGTCGGGTGGCAACCAACTCGTTCGGGGCCAACATGCCCACCGGGCACACCTCGGCGCTGGCGAAGGCGGGTGTCACCCCGTACGCGGTGCTGGAGGTCGACGAGCACTACCTGGCCCAGGTGCTGGAGGCCACCGAGCCGCACGTGGTGGCCCTGCTCAACCTCTCCCGGGACCAGCTCGACCGGGCCAAGGAGGTGGCGATGATGGCACAGCTCTGGCGTGCCGCCCTGGTCCGGCATCCGACGGTACGGGTGGTGGCGAACGCCGACGACCCGATGGTGGTCTGGGCCGCCACCCCTCCGGCGATCCGCAGCAACCAGGTGGAACCTCCCGCGGTGACCTGGTTCAGCGCCGGCCAGCGCTGGCATGACGACTCGTGGGTGTGCCCGGAGTGCGGCTCCCCGATCGAGCGGATGTCCGACCAGTGGTGGTGCACGGGCTGCTGGCTGCGCCGGCCGGAGCCGCAGTGGGTGGTCGAGGACGACGGGGTGGTCGACCCGGCCGGCGACTGGCACAAGGTGGTGTTGCAACTGCCGGGCCGGGTCAACCTGGGCAACGCGGCCACCGCGCTGGCCGTCGCGGCGGAGTTCGGCGTACGACCGACCGACGCGGTGTCCCGGCTCGGCGGCGTCGCCTCGGTGGCCGGGCGCTACGCGCAGGTGGTCCGGGACGGGCGCACCGTCCGGCTGCTGCTGGCGAAGAACCCGGCGAGCTGGCTGGAGGCCTTCGACATGGCCGACGTGGCGCCCACACTGCTCTCGATCAACGCTCGGGACCCCGACGGGCTGGACACCTCGTGGCTCTTCGACGTCGACTTCGCCCCGCTGCGGGGTCGTCAGGTGCTGATCACCGGCGACCGGGCGTACGACCTGGCGGTGCGGCTCGACGTCAACGACGTACCGTTCCAGCATGTGCGGACCTTCGCCGACGCGGTCGCGAGCGTCCCACCGGGCCGGCTTGAAGTGATCGCCAACTACACGGCGTTCCAGGACATCCGAGCGGAGTTGGACCGTGTCAACTGAGGCTGCCTACCCCATGCCCCCGTCGTCCGGCGGGGAGAGCAGTCTGCGCGTCGTCTGGATCTACCCGGACCTGCTCTCCACCTACGGCGACCGGGGAAACATGCTGATCCTGGCCCGCCGCGCACAGCTGCGCGGGATGCCGGTGGAGACCATCGAGGTCCGCTCCGACCAGCCGTTGCCGGTCTCGGCCGACATCTACCTGCTGGGCGGCGGCGAGGACGGCCCACAGGCCCTGGGCGCGCAGCGGCTGATCGCGGACGGCGGCCTGCGCCGCGCCGCCCAGCAGGGCTCGGTGGTCTTCGCGGTCTGCGCGGGCTACCAGCTCCTCGGTGGCTCGTTCTTCGCCAAGGGCGCCAAGTGCGCCGGGCTCGACCTGCTCGACCTGCACTCCGACCGGGGGCCGTCCCGGGCCGTCGGTGAACTCGCCGGTGCCATCGACCCACGGCTCGGGCTGCCGCCGCTGAGCGGGTTCGAGAACCACGGCGGCCGTACCCACCTCGGGTCCGGGGTGTCCCCGCTGGCCCGGGTGAGCACCGGGATCGGCAACGACGGCGCCACCGAGGGCGCCTGGCGCGGCAAGCTGCTCGGCACCTACTCGCACGGGCCGGCGCTGGCCCGTAACCCGGCGCTGGCCGATCTGCTACTGCGCTGGGCCACCGGGGCACACCAGCTGCCGCCGCTGGACGAGACCTGGTCCGACCGGCTCCGGGCCGAACGCACCGCGGCGCTGGCCGCCAGCCGGCAGTGATCGGCCGCGTCCGGCGGCTGCTAGGCCAGCGGTCGGTCGCGCGATTCGCCGTACTGCTCCTGGTGCTCGGTCTGTTCGGGCTGGCTCTGTTGCTCGTGCCCCGTCCCGACGTGGCGCGGCTGCCCGGACTGGCCGACCGGCTCGGCGCGCTGGCTCCGGTGGCCGCGGTCGGTGGCGGCGCGCTGCTGATGGTGGCGCTGGTGCCCCGGACCGCCGTGACGGTGGTCTGGGGGGCGATCTTCGGGCCGCTGCTCGGCGCCGGCTACACGCTGGCCGCCGCGTTGCTGGCCGCGACCGCCGGTTTCGCGGTCGGCCGGCTGCTCGGTCGGGAGTTCGTCGCGGAACGCGTCCGGGGTCGGCTGGCCCGCCTCGACCGCTGGTTCACCCGGCAGAGCGTGCTCGGGGTGATCAGCGTCCGGCTGCTTCCGATCGGCGGCTTCGGGCTCGTCAGTTACGGCTACGGCACCACCGGGGCCCGGCTGGCGCCGTTCCTGCTGGGCAGTTTGCTCGCCTCCGCCCCGTCCGCGTTCGGTTACGCCGCGGTGGGCGCGGCGGTGGTCTCCCCGGACGAGGTGAACTGGCTGGCCGTGGCCCCGGCGGGGCTGGGCCTGGTCGCCGCCCTGGCCCTCGGGGCGCGCTGGTGGCGGGCGGAGCGGTCCCGACCGGCCGAGGAATCAACACGCGGTCCACTTTAGGGTATTTGCCCGATAAGAACGGAATGGGCGATAAAGTGGGGACTACCACCGCCCGGACAAAGCGGCAGCTCCGCCGGACGGGTGGCCAGTCCTCACCCCGGGGTCGGCAACCCCCGCTCCGGGGTGAGCGGTCCCACCGATGGCCGACGGCCTCGGCGGAGCACGCAGTCCACTCCGGAGGGTCAGCGAGGTGTCCAGGTGAAGTCGTACGCCGAAGCGGCCGGCGGGGTGCAGGTCGCCGACACCGCGGTGGTACGCGGCCCCAACTCGGTGGTCGTACGGCTCTCCGTCAACGGCACGCTCCGGAACCTGCTGATCGAACCCCGGGTCAGCCTGCTGGACGCCCTACGGGACCGACTCGACCTCACCGGCGCCAAGAAGGGCTGCAACCAGGGCGCCTGCGGCGCGTGCACGGTCTGGGTGGACAAGCGGCGGGTGCTCGCCTGCCTGACGCTGGCTATCACCTGCGAGACCCGCGAGGTGACCACGATCGAGGGGCTCTCCGACGGGCTCGCCCTGCATCCGATGCAGCAGGCGTTCCTGACCCAGGACGCCTTCCAGTGCGGCTACTGCACCCCCGGCCAGATCATGTCGGCGGTCGCCTTCCTGGCCGAGGGTCACGCCGCCGACGACGCGCAGATCCGGGAGTGGATGAGCGGCAACATCTGCCGGTGCGCGGCGTACCCCAACATCCGGGCCGCGATCCGGCAGGTCCGCGACGACGCCGCGACGGAGGACTCCGATGCGGCCCCTTAGCTACTCGCGGGTGGCGGACGTCGCGACCGCGATCGGCACGGTCGCCGCCGACCCCGGCAGCGCCTTCCTGGCCGGCGGCACCACCGAGGTCGACCTGCAACGCATCCACGTCGCCCGGTCCCGGCGACTGGTCGACATCAACGACCTGCCGCTGCGGCAGATCGAGGAACTGCCCGGCGGCGGCGTACGGATCGGGGCGCTGGCCCGGATGAGCGACGTCGCCCAGGCCCTGCCGATCCGGCGCCGGTTCCCGATGATCTCGCAGGCACTGCTCCTCGGCGCGTCCCCACAACTGCGCAACATGGCGTCGATCGGCGGCAACCTGATGCAGCGGGTCCGCTGCGGCTACTTCCGGGACGTGGTGGCGCCGTGCAACAAGCGCGAACCGGGCACCGGGTGCAGTGCCCTGCACGGCGTCAACCGCGGCCACGCCGTGCTCGGGACCAGCGAGCACTGCATCGCCACCCATCCCTCCGACGTCGGGGTCGCGTTCATGGCGCTCGACGCCGTGGTGCTGACCCAGGGACCGGGTGGCCACCGCCAGATCGCCATCGACGACTTCTACCTCGTCCCCGGCGACCGGCCCGACCGGGAGCACCCGCTCGCGCACGGCGAGCTGGTGGTGGCCATCGAGGTGCCGCCCACCCCGATGGCGAGTACCTCGCTGTACCTGAAGGTCCGGGACCGGGAGTCGTACGAGTTCGCGCTCGCCTCGGCCGCGGTCGCCATGTCGCTCGACGACGGGCGGATCGGCGACGTACGGCTCGCCCTGGGCGGGGTCGCGACCAAACCGTGGCGGGCCCGCCGGGCCGAGTCCGTGCTGACCGGCGCCCCCGCGACCGTGGAGACCTTCACGTCGGCCGCCGAGGCGGAGCTCGCCGACGCGGTCGGGTACGGCATGAACGACTTCAAGATCGAGCTGGCCCGGCGCACCGTCGTCCGGGCCCTCCGGATGGTCACCGGCGATCCGCAGATCCACGACGGCAAGGCGGAAGGGATGCTCAGCGGGGACGGAGGCGGATCATGAGCCCGGCGATCGGTGCGGCCCTGGACCGGGTGGACGGGCGGGCCAAGGTGACCGGGGCGGCCCGGTACTCCGCCGAGATCAACCTGCCGAACCTGAGCCATGCCGTACTGCACGGTGCCCGGATACCCAGCGGTCGGATCATCGGAATCGACTGTCGCGAGGCGATGGTGGCGGACGGGGTGCTCGCCGTACTCACCCATCTCGACCTGGACCGGATCGCGGCGCAACCGAAGCTCTTCCCGTCACTGGCCGGGCTGACCGCGCACGGGCAGAGCTTCTTCCCGATGCAGGACGACGTGGTGCACTACGCCGGCCAGCCGGTGGCGATCGTCGTCGCCGACACCCTGGAACGCGCCGAGCACGCGGCCACCCTGGTCCAGGTCACCTACGCCGAGACGCCGTCGCAGACCCTGCTGGACGCCGGACGGGACCGGGCGTACGAGCCGGAGCGGATCTTCGGCGGGCTGGTTCCCGGCCGGAACCCGACCCGGGGCGACCCGGAGGCGGGACTCCGGGACGCCGAGACGGACCTCGACCTGACGTACCGGTTCGCGGTCAACCACCAGAACCCGCTGGAGCCGTCGACGACCACTGCGGTCTGGGACGACACGGACCGGCTCACCGTCTACGACTCGACCCAGGGGCCGACCGCGACCCAGCTCAGCGTCGCCGAACTGCTCGGCCTGCCGCCGATCAACGTCCGGGTGGTCAGCCACTACGTCGGCGGCAGCTTCGGCGCCAAGGCGCTGATCTGGCCGCACGTCACGCTGGCCGCGCTCGCCGCCCGGCGGGTCGGCCGACCGGTACGGCTGGCGCTCAGCCGCGACCAGATGTTCCACTCCTGCGGACACCGGGAGGAGCAGGAACAGCGGATCCGGATCGGTGCCAGCCGGGACGGGCGGCTGACCGCACTCACCCACGACAAGATCTCGCTGACCTCGCACTTCGACGACTGGGCCGAGACCTCCCTGGAGTCGGCCGCGATCGCGTACGCCAGCCCGAACTACGCCGGCGGCTACCGGCTGGTCCGGGGCAACATCATCAGCCCGACCTTCACCCGGGGTCCGGGCGAGGCGACCGGGATGTTCGCCCTGGAGTCCGCGATGGACGAACTGGCGTACGCCACCGGGGTCGACCCGCTCGAACTGCGGCTGCGCAACCACGCCGACAACGACCCGGAATCCGGCAAGCCGTGGTCCAGCAAGGGGCTGAAGGAGTGTTACCAGCGCGGCGCCGAACTCTTCGGCTGGTCCGACCGCGATCCGCAGCCCGGCATGCGGCGCGACGGGCAGTGGCTGATCGGCACCGGGATGGCCACGGCCGCGTACCCGGTCGCCGCCCCGATCAGCCCGCAACGGGCCCGGGCCCGGATGTACGGCGACGGCAGCGCGGTCGTCGAGGCCGGCATATCCGAGTTCGGCACCGGGGCACTGACCGCGATGACCCAGGTCGCCGCGGACGGCCTCGGCCTGCCCGTCCACCGGGTACGGTTCGTCGGCGGCACCACCGACCTGCCGAACATCGCCGCCGCGGTCGGTTCCGCCGGCGCCGGGGCGACCAGTTCCGCCGTACACCTGTCCTGCACACAGCTCCGCGACCAGCTGATCCGGCACGCCGTGGCCGACCAGGGCTCGCCGCTGCACGGTGCCGACCCGGACACCGTCGTGGTACGGGACGGCCGGATGTGTCGGCGGGACTCCCCCGAGGTCGGCGAGACGTACCACGAGTTGCTCGACCGGAACCACATGCCGGACGTCGAGGCGCTCGGCACCTGGATGCCGGTCCTGCCGATGGGCAGCGACCACGCCATGCACACCTTCGGGGCGCAGTTCGCCGAGGTCGCGGTCGACGCCGACCTGGGCCGGATCCAGGTACGCCGGTTGGTCGGGGTCTTCGCGCCGGGCCGGGTGCTGAACCGGAAGACCGCGCACAGCCAACTGATGGGCGGGATGCTCTGGGGGCTGGGTCAGGCGCTGCTGGAGGCAACCCGGATGGACCCGCACACCGGCCGGTACGCCAACGAGAACCTCGCCGACTACCTGGTCCCGGTCAACGCCGACGCCCCCGAGGTCACCATCGAGACGATCGAGGTCCCGGACCAGGTGGTCAACCCGCTCGGAGTCAAGGGAGTCGGCGAGATCGGCATCGTCGGCACCTCCGCCGCGATCGCCAACGCCGTGTACCACGCCACCGGCCGCCGGATCCGCCATCTCCCCATCACCGTCGAAGACCTGCTGTAAGGAAGGGCCCCTTCTTATCGCTTTCCGTTGTAGAAGGGCCCCCCTTTAACACCCTGGCCCCGCAACGTCGCGGCGGCGCGGGCTCAACCTCGGACGAGGTGTACGCGTTCCTGCTCTGACGGTCCCCTCAGACGGGGTAGCCGAGGGTTGCGAAGTTGTCGCACGTCACCCTGTGCTCGGCTTCGTTGATCCAGAACGAGCAGAGCACCATCGTGAACGATGCCCGCTGGCCGACGGCGGTGCCTCGGATCCGCACGGACCACAGGTCTGGGAATCCGGGTTCCCGCTGGGCACCCTCGTACGGATCCTCCATCCGGGTCAGGATCCACTCGGCGACAACGAACCGCAGGTCTGGCGATGGATTGTCGCGGTCAGCCCAGGCTTCGAAGCGGTCTTCGAAGTCCGCCAACTGCCACAATCCGCGCCCGTCAGGCACTCCGCCCCAGTTGCGCCCGCAACTCCGCGACCTGGGCGCGCAACCGCTCCGGGTCGTCAGGTCGCGGGTTAGGGTTGCGCCGCGCTTCCGCGCCCTTGAGGATCGCCCGCACCTCGGCGGCGTCGACCGGTGTCTCATCGTCGTCGTCCAGCGCGCCCGTGGTGGTGAAGTAGTCCCGTAGCCAGTCCAACTCGATCCGGGCTGACTCGCCCGGCATCCGAGCGGTGTTGGCGTACTGCCACGGGGTTTCGGAGTGGGTGAGATGTTCCAGGTCGGTGCCGGTGAGCTTGCCATAGCGGGAGACGACGTAGCCGATGGTGTTGAGTTCGGCTTCACCGAGTTCCTGTAGACCTGGGATGTCACCGCTGCGTTCGGCTCTCCAGAGGGTGCCGACGACCGGCCCCATGTCCCACGCCGAGATCGTCTCACCGAACAGAGGTGTGCCGAATGCGGCCAGATGGTGCCCTTGGCAGTAGTAGAGCAGTTTGTGCAGCTTCTTCGTCGGTAGACCGGGAAGCCGGGCGCGGAGTGCCGCGGCTACGTCGTGGGCTGACACGGTCATTGCGCCAGCCTACTTTCCTGATCTCTGCCGTGGGGGGTGCCACGCGTCGCGGGTCGCTCGCACATGCGTCCGAGAGTGCCAGGTACGTCCGACAAGAGTGGGCGAACGCCTGCGAAATCCGGTGACCCAGTTGTGCTTCTGGAAGGTTGGTGTGACGATTGGTAAACATTCATTACAGTTACTCGGGATATTGCCCCGAAGTTCGTAACTTGCCCACTTCGGTTAAGTCGGATATTGACGCAAGATCCTTTGAGTCATAGCGTGTCATCGATCGTCGCGCCCCGCCCCACACCCCCACCGCGCGGCGACGAGCGAGAGGACGCGCATGATCGGCCGTACCCGCACCAGCCTGCCCCGACGACTGGCCCAGTTCTTCGCGCTGTTCCTGGCGCTGGCCACCGTCTTCGCCCAGCCCGCCTACGGCAACCTCCGGGCCGCCGCCCCGGCCTTCAACGTGATCGCCTTCTACAACGGCACCTGGGACGCGGCCCACATCAGCTTCGTCCGGGAAGCCAACCAGCGGTTCCCGCAGCTCGCCGCGGAGTACAACTTCTCCTACACCGCCACCACCGACTGGAGCCGGCTGAACACCGCCAACCTGGCCCAGTACCAGGTGGTGATGTTCCTGGACGACCTGCCGCCGGTCGCGCAGCGCCCGGCGTTCGAGCAGTACATGCGGGGCGGCGGCGGATGGCTCGGCTTCCACGTCTCCGCGTTCACCACCAACCCGTCCGGCTGGGACTGGTACCACAACCAGTTCCTCGGCACCGGCGCGTTCCAGTCCAACACCTGGGGGCCGACCACCGCCGTGCTGCGGGTCGAGGACCGCACCCACCCGTCCACCGTCCGGCTGCCCGCCACCTTCACCTCGTCGGTTAGCGAGTGGTACAGCTGGAGCCGCGACCTGCGGACCAACCCGAACATCGACATCCTGGCCTCGGTCGACCCCAGCAGCTTCCCGCTCGGCACCGACCCGAACCAGACCTGGCGCAGCGGCTACTACCCGATCATGTGGACGAACACCAACTACAAGATGCTGTACGCGAACTTCGGCCACAACGCGATGGACTACGCCAACAACGTGCCGCTGTCGTCCACCTTCGCCAGCGAGGTGCAGAACCGGTTCCTCGTCGACGGGTTGCTCTGGCTCGGCGGAGGCGGCGGGACCACTCCCCCGCCGACCGGTGATCCGATCTCGCCGACCGCCTGGTACAGCCTGGTCAACCGGGGCAG
This sequence comes from Plantactinospora solaniradicis, assembly GCF_042658085.1. NCBI lineage: Bacteria > Bacillati > Actinomycetota > Actinomycetes > Micromonosporales > Micromonosporaceae > Plantactinospora > Plantactinospora solaniradicis. Next base: position 270,490 of record NZ_JBHSPR010000032.1, read on the forward strand.
CGGCAAGTGCGTGGACGCCCGCGCCGCCGGCACCGCCAACGGCACCGCGATCCAGCAGTACGCCTGCAACGCCAGCCTCGCCCAGCAGTACCAGCTCCAGCCCACCAGCGGTGGCCACGTCCGGGTGAACAACCGCGGCAACAGCGCCCAGGTCCTCGACGTGACGAACGTGTCCACCGCCGACAGCGCGCCGATCCAGCTCTGGGCCTACGGCGGCAGCAACAACCAGCAGTGGCAGGCGGTACCGGAGACCGGCGGCTACTACCGGCTGGTCAACCGGCTCAGCGGCAAGTGCCTGGACGTGCCGGGCGGCTCCACCGCCGACAGCGTCCAGTTGGTGCAGTACGCCTGCAACGGCAGCGCCGCCCAGTCCTTCCGGCTGTTACAGCAGTGAGACCCAGCTACGCCCGACCTCGCGGCAGGTCCCGGCGGTAATGCCGGAGGGCGGTATGACTGGTGGTCATATTTATGACTCCCAGTCATACCGCCCTACCGTCATACGTCCGCCCCGGCGGGGTCAGGCGACCACGCTGACCATCCGGCCCGAGACCACGATCACCTTGCGGGGCTCCTTGCCGCCCAGCTGATCGGCGACCGCCGCCAGCGCGGCCTGCCGGACGTCGGACTCGGCCGCGTCCGCCGGTACCTCGACCCGGCCGCGGACCTTGCCGTTGACCTGCACCGGGTACGTCACCGTCTCGGCGACCAGCATCGTCGGGTCGGCCACCGGGAACGGCTCGTACGCCAGCGACTCGGCATGCCCCAGCCGCTGCCACAGCTCCTCGGCCACGTGCGGGGCGAACGGCGACAGCATCAGCAGCAGTGGCTCGGCCACCTCCCGAGGAGTGGCGTCCAGCCGGGTCAGCCCGTTGGTCAGCTCGATCAGTTTGGCGATCGCGGTGTTCATCCGGATGCCGTCCAGGTCGCCCCGGACACCGTCGATGATCCGGTGCAGCAGCCGCCGGGTCTGCTCGTCGGCCGGGGCGTCCGTCACCCGCAGGTCGCCGGTCTGCTCGTCGACGATCGTCCGCCAGACCCGTTGCAGGAACCGGTACGCCCCGACCACCGCACGGGTCTCCCAGGGCCGGGAGACGTCCAGCGGTCCCATCGACATCTCGTAGACCCGGAACGTGTCGGCGCCGTACGCCGCACACATCTCGTCCGGGGTCACGACGTTCCGCAGTGACTTGCCCATCTTGCCGTAGACCCGGTTGACCGGCTCGGTGCCGAAGAAGTAGTCGCCGTCCTGCTCCGTCACCTCGGCCGCCTCGACCCAGCTGCCCCGGGCGTCCTTGAAGGCGTACGCCTGGATCATGCCCTGGTTGTACAGCCGGCGGTACGGCTCGAAGGACGAGACGTGGCCCAGGTCGTACAGCACCTTGTGCCAGAACCGGGCGTACAGCAGGTGCAGTACGGCGTGCTCCTGGCCGCCGACGTACAGGTCGGTGCCGCCGCAGTCGTCGGGGGTCCGGGGCCCCATCCAGTACCGCTCGTTCTCCGGGTCGACGAACCGCTCGGAGTTGGTCGGGTCCAGGTAGCGCAGCTCGTACCAGCAGGAGCCGGCCCACTGCGGCATCACGTTGGTCTCCCGGGTGTACCGCTTAGGCCCGTCGCCCAGGTCCAGTTCGACCTCGACCCAGTCCTTGCGCCGGGACAGTGGGGTCTCCGGGGTCGAGTTGGCGTCCTCCGGGTCGAAGGTGCGCGGCGCGAAGTCGTCCACCTCGGGCAGTTCGACCGGCAGCATCGACTCGGGCAGCGCGATCGGGTTGCCGCCCTCGTCGTAGACGATCGGGAACGGCTCGCCCCAGTAGCGCTGCCGGCTGAACAGCCAGTCCCGCAGCCGGTAGGTGACCGCACCGGAGCCGTGCCCGTTCGCCTCCAGCCACTCGATGATCTTCGCCTTGGCGTCGGCGATGAACAGCCCGTTCAGGTCCGGGCCGTCCGGCGCCGCACTGTTGATCGCCGGCCCTTCCCCGGTGTACGCCTTGCCGTCGAAGTTCTCCGGTGGCTGCACGGTACGCACGATCGGCAGGTCGAAGACCTCGGCGAACTCCCAGTCCCGGTCGTCCTGTCCGGGTACCGCCATGATCGCGCCGGTGCCGTAGCCGGCCAGCACGTAGTCGGCGATGAAGATCGGGATCTGCGTCCCGGTGACCGGGTTGGTGGCGTACGCCCCGATGAAGACGCCCGTCTTCTCCCGGTTCTCCGCCTGTCGCTCGATGTCGGTCTTGGCGCCGGCCGCCTTCCGGTAGGCGTCCACGGCGGCGCGCGGTGACGCCTGCCCGCCGGTCCACGCTTCCTTGGTACCGGCTGGCCAGGAGTCCGTCGCCAGCCTCTCGACCAGCGGATGCTCCGGCGCCAGCACCATGTAGGTGGCCCCGAAGACGGTGTCCGGCCGGGTGGTGAAGACCCGGATCGGCTCGGCGGTGGTCGGGAAGTCGATGTGCGCGCCCGTCGACCGGCCGATCCAGTTCCGCTGTTGCAGCTTGATCGGCTCGGGCCAGTCCAGCGCGTCCAGGTCCGCGATCAGCCGGTCACCGTAGGCGGTGATCCGCATCATCCACTGCTTCAGGTTGCGCTTGAAGACCGGGAAGTTGCCCCGGTCCGACCGGCCGTCCGGCGTGACCTCCTCGTTGGCCAGCACCGTGCCCAGCCCGGGGCACCAGTTGACCGGCGCCTCGGAGACGTACGCCAGCCGGTGGTCGTCGACGATCCGTCGGCGCTCGACCTCGGACAGTTCGGCCCAGGGGCGGCCGTCCGGGGTGCTCCGGGTCCCTGCGGAGAACTCGGCGATCAGGTCGGCGACCGGCCGGGCCTTGGCGGCGGCCTCGTCGTACCAGGAGTTGTAGACCTGTAGGAAGATCCACTGCGTCCAGCGGTAGTACTCGGTGTCGATGGTCGCCACCGAGCGCCGGTCGTCGTGGCCCAGCCCCAGCCGGCGCAGTTGGGAGCGGTAGTACGTGATGTTCGATTCGGTGGTGCCCCGGGGGTGCTTCCCGGTCTGCACCGCGTACTGCTCGGCGGGCAGCCCGAACGCGTCGAAGCCCATCGTGTGCAGCACGTTGCGGCCGGCCATCCGCTGGTAGCGGGCGTAGCAGTCGGTGCCGATGTAGCCCAGGGGGTGACCGACGTGCAGCCCCGCCCCCGACGGGTACGGGAACATGTCCAGCACGTACAGCTTCTCGGCGTTCGCCCGGGGATGATCGGGATCGGCCAGCGGGCCGACCGGGTTGGGTGCCCGGAAGGTGCCACGCTCGGCCCACCGGTCCTGCCAGCGGATCTCGATCTTACCGGCCAGTTCGGCCGTGTACCGGAACGGCGGAATGTCCACCGCCGGCTCGGTTGCCTCGGTCATGACATCTCCTCGCTGCGCTCGTCGTCGCCATGACCTGGCTGACTGGGCTGACTGATGCCCTCGCTACGCTCGGTCATGACATCTCCTCGCTCGCGCCGGGTTCGGCTGTGGGTTTACGTCCGTGGGCCGGGAATCATTCTCCGGGCATAAAAAAGCCCCTCACACAGGAGGGGTAGCCGCGCTGTCGCTGTCTATCGCGTCAGCACGGCTCGCTAAGGAGCAGGTGGACCCTGGACATGAGGCCACTCTACCGCTTCGCCGCCCGACCTGTCGCACCCGATACCGACCGGCGATCCGGGCGGGCCTCCTACCGGGTGTGCTCGGCTCCACAGCCGAATACGGCTAGCCTGAAGCCTGCGGGTGATCCGGGTGTCCCGGACGGACGTACTCTCCCGCGAACCATACGGCCACCCCAGCGACTCTTAACTAGGCAGGCGGCCGTGAACGACGAGGAGGAGGCCCGTGACTCAACAGACCTGGGACGAACTGGGCGGCGCACTGCCGAATGAACAGTTCCGTTCCGCCAGCGACGCCATCGTGGCCAACATCGAAGAGGTCATCGAGGGCAAGACAGCCACGGTCCGACTCGCACTCGCCGTCCTGCTCGCCGAGGGTCACCTCCTGATCGAAGACGTTCCCGGAGTCGGCAAGACCAAACTCGCCAAGGCGCTCGCCCGGTCGATCGACTGCTCGGTCCGGCGCATCCAGTTCACCCCCGACCTGCTGCCCAGCGACGTCACCGGGGTCAGCGTCTACAACCAGGAGACGCACGACTTCGAGTTCAAGCCGGGCGCGGTCTTCGCCAACCTGGTCGTCGGCGACGAGATCAACCGGGCCTCGCCGAAGACCCAGTCGGCGTTGCTGGAGTGCATGGAGGAGCGGCAGGTCACCGTCGACGGCGTCACCTACGAACTACAGACGCCGTTCATGGTCATCGCCACCCAGAACCCCATCGAGATGGAGGGCACCTACCCGCTGCCCGAGGCGCAGCGCGACCGGTTCACCGCCCGGATCGCGATGGGCTACCCGGACTCCGGCGCCGAACTGGCCATGCTCGACGCGCACGGCGGCCGGGACCCGATCCACGAGCTGCGTCCGGTCTCCGACGCCGTCACCGTACGGAGACTGATCGCAACGGTCCGCGACGTGCACGTCGCCGACGCGGTCAAGCAGTACGCCGTCGACCTGGTCACCGCCACCCGGGAGGCACCCGACCTGCGGCTCGGCGCCTCACCCCGGGCCACCCTGCAACTGCTGCGCACCGCCCGGGCGGTCGCCGCGCTGGAGGGTCGCGACTACGTGCTGCCGGACGATCTGCAGGCGCTCGCCGTACCGGTGCTCGCCCACCGGGTCATCTCCACCGCCGACGCCCAGCTCGCCCGCCGGACCACCGACGCGATCGTGTCGGACCTGGTGCACCGGCTGCCGCTGCCGCACGAACGGCAGCGCTCGCCCTACGACACCCGGCCGCCCGGTTCCGGTGACGGCACCGGCCGATCGCAGTACGAGCCTCGGGGGCGATGACCGTGCGCGAGGCGATGCGCGGGCTCACCACCCGGGGGCGGTCCTTCCTCGCCGCCGCCGTGGCGGCAGCGATCTCCGCGCTGATCCTCGGCGAGAAGGATCTGCTCCGGGTGGCCATCCTGCTCGGGGTGCTTCCGCTGCTGGCCGCCCTGTACGTCGGTCGCAGCCGCTACAAGCTCGCCTGCAGCCGCTCACTGGAACCGCACCGGGTGCCGGTGGGCGCCAGCTCCCGGGTGGTGCTGCGACTGCAGAACATGTCCCGGCTGCCGACCGGGACACTACTGCTGGAGGACCGGCTGCCGTACGCCCTCGGCAGCCGTCCCCGGGTGGTCCTGGAACGCCTGGGGGCACACCAGGCCAGCTCGGTGGCGTACACCGTACGGGCCGACGTGCGGGGCCGGTACGAGGTCGGGCCGCTGGTCATCCGGCTGACCGACCCGTTCGGGCTCTGCGAACTGACCCGCGCCTTCCCCAGCGTCGACCCGCTCACCGTCATCCCGCAGGTCACGCCGCTGCCCTCGGTCCGGCTCGCCGGCGAGTACGCGGGCACCGGGGAGAGCCGGGCCCGCTCGGTGGCGGTGCACGGCGAGGACGACGCCGCCACCCGGGAGTACCGGCGCGGAGACGACCTGCGCCGGGTGCACTGGAAGTCCACCGCACGCACGGGTGAGCTGATGGTGCGCCGGGAGGAGCAGCCCTGGGAGAGCCGGGCGACGGTGGTGCTGGACACCCGGGCGTTCGCGCACCGGGGCGAGGGCCCGACCGCGAGCTTCGAATGGGCGGTCTCGGCGGCGGCGAGTATCGCCGTACATCTGCGGCAGGCTGGCTACAAGCTCCGGCTGGTCACCGACTCCGGCATCGACGCGCACGCGAACGACGCCGGTGGTGAGGGTCTGCTGCTGGACCACCTCGCCGACGTCCGGCTGACCCAGCGGGGTGACGTGGCGACGCTCGTCGAACGGGTCCGGCAGCGGTCCGACGGTGGACTCGTCATCGCCCTGCTCGGCACGCTGACCACCGCCGAGGCGGAGCTGCTGACCGGGCTGCGCAGCAACGGCACCACCTGCGTCGCCTTCCTGGTCGACAGTTCGACCTGGCTCAACCTGACGCCGCCGGCCCGGGCGGAGGCGAACCACGCGCACGGTGCGGCCGCCCTGGGTCTGATGCAGAGCGGCTGGCGGGTGGTGGGCGTCGAACACGGCAGCAAACTGCCGGCCCTCTGGCCGCAGGCGGCTCGCGGCTCGCAGGGATTCGCCTGGCGGGCCGTGTCGGCCGAGACGGTGGCCGGCGGAGTGCGATGACCGGGCCGGGACGGGACGAGGTGACGGCATGACCGAGCGAGTCGACCAGATCAGGGCCACAGGTCGGTACGGCATGACACGGAACGCCGGACGGAGCGGTCGGATCATCGGCAGGGACGGGGAGAAGGCATGAGGGGACGCCGTCATCTGGGGTTCGTGGCCGCCGCGGCCACCCTGCTCGCCGCGGCACCGCTGTCCACGATCTACGACCGGTGGACCTGGCTGGTGCAGTGCGCCGTCGTGGTCGGTCTGGTCGCCGGTACGGCGACGCTGGTCCGGTGGTGGCGGGGGCCGGTCTGGGCGCAGGGGCTGGGCATGCTCGCCGCGCTGCTGTTCGGACTGACCTGGATCTTCCCCAGCGGCGAGGAGCTGCTGAGCCTGCTGCCCACCCCGGGCACGCTCACCCACTTCGGCTCGCTGGTCGCCGCCTCCGGCGAGGACATGCGGTCGTACGGGGTGCCGGTGCAGGACCTCGACTCACTGCTCTTCCTGACCGCGTTCGGGGTCGGGGCGGTGGCGATCGTCGTGGACCTGCTCACCGTCGGGTTGCGCCGCCCGGCCCTGGCCGGGCTGCCGATGCTGGCGATCTACTCGGTCCCGGTGGCGGTGCACGTCGACAGCGTCTCGGCGGTGCCCTTCGTCATCGGGGCGGTCGGCTTCCTCTGGCTGCTGGCCGCGGACAACGTCGACCGGGTCCGCCACTTCGGGCGCCGGTTCACCGGTGACGGGCGGGACGTGGACGTGTGGGAGCCGTCTCCGCTGGCCGCCGCCGGTCGCCGCCTGGCGGTCATCGGCGTCGCGGTCGCGGTGCTGCTGCCACTGGCCGTGCCGGGGATGACCTCGGGGCTGCTCAGCCAGCTGAACGCCGGTGGTGGCGGCGACGGCAACGGTCCGGCCGGGCTGGGCGGCTCGCCGGGACGGATCAACCTCTTCGCCCAGCTCAGCGGGGAACTCAACCGCTCCGAGGTCCGCGACATGGTCCGGGTGACGACCGACGATCCGGAGCCGTTCTATCTACGGTTCGCGGTCGCCGACGAATTTCGGCGCCAGGGCTTCGTCCCGCGTACCCCCAACGGCGAGCTGGTGACGGCTCGGCTGCCCGACCCCCGCGACGGGGGCCGGGCGAACCAGGGCATCACCCGGACGGAGCACCAGGCCAGCGTCGAGGTGCTCGACTTCGTCATGCCGTTCCTACCGGTGTACGCCGAGCCGGTGACGACCCGGGGCGTGGACGGTAACTGGCGCTACGACCCGACGATGCAGGTCGTCTACTCCAACCGGGCGTCGTCGAAGGGCCGGAAGTACTCCTTCGACTACGTACGGTCGGAGTACAGCCCGCAGGCGCTGGCGGCCGCCCCCTCGCTACAGGAGGGGCACTCGCTGCGCACCCTCTACACCAGGGTCGAGGAGTCGGCCGACGTCAACGCTCTGGTCGCGCGGCTCACCCAGGGCAAGCGGAACGACTACGAACGGGTCCGGGCGATCTACGACTACTTCTCCCGGGACAACGGCTTCACCTACCAGCTCAGCACCGAGGGTGGCACCAGCGGGCAGGACATCGTCAACTTCCTCACCAACAAGGCCGGCTTCTGCCAGCAGTACGCCGCCGCGATGACCTGGCTGGTCCGGGAGGCGGGCATTCCCGCCCGGGTGGCGTTCGGGTTCACCAACGGCAACAACCGGCGGGAGAACACGTACACCCTGACCAACTTGAACCTGCACGCCTGGACCGAGGTCTACTTCTCGGACATCGGCTGGGTCCCGTTCGACCCCACGCCGGCGGCGAACGTCCCCGGCTCGTTGCGCTCGGACTACGCGCCGGACCCGGACCGGCCCGATCTGCCCGCCCCGACGACGGACACGAGCGCCGGCCCCGCGGCCGATCCGTCGGCCGGACCGGAGGCGTCCGCCGGGCCCGAGGAGGCCTTCGACGGGACGTCCGCCGACGGCGGGGGCGTGATCCAGGACAGCGGTCCGAGTTGGCCGATGTACGTGGTCGGCGTGGCGGTGCTGTTGGCGCTGCTGCTCACCGTGCCCGCCCTCCGACGGGTCCTGCTCCGCCGGAGACGTCAGGTTCGGGCCGCCGCGGCGGCCACCACCCTGGCCACCGTGGCGGGGGGCGGCGACGCGACGCCGGGGGTGGCCCGGGTGGTGCTGAGCGAATCGGAGCTGGCCCGGGCCCGGGCCGACGCGCACGCCGCCTGGGACGAACTCGTCGACACCCTTGTCGATTTCCGGATCCGGGTGGATCCCGCGGAGACTCCCCGCACGACGGCCGACCGGCTGGTACGGGAGGAACTGTCCGCCGGAACCGCCGGCGAGGCGGTACGCCTGCTGGGCCGGGCCGAGGAACGGGCGAGGTACGCCCGGGAGCCGTTGCGGCACGGTCCCCTGGATGGCGCCCTCCGCTCGGTACGGCGGGAACTGAGTGCCGGTGCCGATCGACGTACCAGGATCATGGCGGCCACCCTGCCGCCGTCCGTGCTGTTCCGTTGGCGGTCGGCGATCATGGACCTCTCGGCCGGGTTCGTCGGGCAGACCGGCCGGCTGCGGGACTACATGCTGCGGTGGAGCCCGCGCCGGATCCTCGCCAGCCGTCCGTCCCGCTGAGGTCCCGCCCCGGCCCGGCCCGACATCCACTGCACATCCACTGCACGAGAAGAGAACCCCGTACTCCGGTACGGGGATCTCTGGCGTCTGGGGTGGCCGGGATGTGAAACGGCCCGCCGGGATGCGAAACGGCCCGCCGGTCAGCTCAGGCTGACCGGACGAGCCAGGGTTGGAGGAAGTGCGGGCATGAAGCATTGCCACTTGTCGCCGGAAACGATCCGGCCAAAACCGTCGGCGGGGTCAGCCCACTGACGGAGACTCGATCAGCGGTGGCCTTCCGGCCGCTGACGCCACCTCTCCTCAAGTCGGTCGACCAACGACAGGCGTCGCCCGCGGCTCCGGCGGCTGGTGGTGCCGCCGACCACGTGCAGATCCGGTGACTGCGCCCGACGTTGCGACAGCATCGCGAACGCGGCCGCACCGAGCATCACCACGAAGCCCGCTACTCCAAGTAGCGGAGTTTTGCTCACCGTGCCGTAGACAACCAATGCAAGGCCAGCGATGATCACGCTGATCGCGACGAGCAGGCGACGCCGCGCGTGGAAACGCGGGTCGCTGGCGCGCACAGCCGAGGCGAACTTAGGGTCCTCGGCAAGCGACTGCTCGATCTGCTCGAACAGCCGCTGCTCGTGCTCCGAGAGCGGCACGGCACTCCTCCCCGGTCACGTTGAGTCGGTCCGCTCGGACCGACAGACCGTGGCAGCCGACCGGCTGCTTACCCGCCAGTCTACGAGGGGGCTCGCGGGTCGGAAAGCGGGACGACCTATGGCCGCGCCGGATTTTCCGTCCGCCGCGGGTTGTCACGTCCCAACAGACTCGCTGGACGCACCATGGAACGCCCGAATCGGGCAGCGGCGGCATCCACCGCGGCCTCCGCGTCCCGCCAACCGTGCTCCGGCGCACCGAGGGTGAGCTGCTGCGGCGTCCGGTCGGCATCGCTGAGCCCCTCGACCCGGACCCCGACGAGCCGGATCCGGTCACCCGGACCGAGCGCGTCGAACAGTGCCCAGGCGGTGTCAAAAACCTCACGCGCGACGTCGGTCGGGCCGCCGAGGGTGCGAGAGCGACTCACCGTACGGAAGTCGGCGAAACGGACCTTGATGGAGATCGTCCGCCCCACCTGCCCCGCCCCGCGCAGGCGTACGCCCACCTTCTCGGCGAGCGCGAGCAGGGCCCGGCGGAGCGCCTCCGGATCGGCGAGGTCGGTGTCGAAGGTGACCTCGGCCCCGATCGACTTCTCCACCTGTTCCGGACTGACCCCTCGTGGGTCCCGTCCCCAGGACAGTTCGTGCAGGTGGGACGCTGCCGCATCACCCAGGCTGCCCCGCAGCATCCCGATCGGCGCCTCGGCGATGTCCCGGACGGTGGTCAGGCCGAGCCGACGCAGGCTCTCCGCCGCCCGCTCCCCCACCCCCCACAACGCCTCGACCGGCAACGGATGCAGGAACTCCAGCACCTGGTCGGCGGGGACCACGATCATTCCGTCCGGCTTGGCCCGGGTCGAGCCGAGCTTCGCCACGAACTTGGTCGACGCCACCCCGACCGAACAGGTCAGCCGCTCCTGCTCGGCAACCCGGGCGCGGATCAGCCGGGCGATCTCGGCGGGCCGACCGATCAGCCGGCGGGCACCTCCGACGTGCAGGAACGCCTCGTCCAGAGAGAGCGGCTCGACCAGCGGCGTCACGTCACGGAAGATCTCCATCACCGCCCGGGACGCCGCGGTGTACTGCGCGAAGTCGGGCGGCAGGAAGACCGCCGAGGGGCAGAGCGCCCGGGCCCGCATCGCCGGCATGGCGCTGCGTACCCCGTACTTCCGGGCCTCGTAGCTGGCGGAACTGACCACGCCGCGCGGGCCCGTCCCGCCGACCACGACGGGCCGGCCGCGCAGCTCGGGCCGGCGCCGCACCTCGACCGCGACGAAGAACGCGTCCATGTCGACGTGCAGGATCGGACAGCCGGAATCGTCGGCGTCCGCGCCGAAGCGCGGATCATTTCCCCGTGGCACGGACTGGCTGCGACCCATTACCGCAGGCTAGCCCCCGGGTACGACGATTGCGTGCCGCCCGGCGGGCCCCGCCTTCCGGCCCCGTCGGCCGGGCCGGAAAATTCCAGTTGACCTTGCGCCGTCCCGGATGCCTAGCATTGGCGGTTTCGCATCAGGATGGGCAACGGGGAGGAACCCGATGAAGACGGTGCCACTCGGCCGGACCGGCGAACAGGTCAGCCAGTTCGCGCTCGGCTGCATGTTGATGGGCACGCTGACCGACGACGAGTCGTCGTTCGGGATGCTCGACCGCTACCTCGACGCCGGCGGCACGTTCCTGGACACCGCGAACTGCTACGCCTGGTGGCCCGGCCCGCCGTTCCGGGGCGGCGAGAGCGAGAGCCTGCTCGGCCGCTGGTTCGCGCGGGGCGGACGGCGGGACGAGGTCTTCCTGGCCACCAAGGGCAGCACCTGGATCCGGGACGTGGACGCGGTCCGGGACAACCCGCACGACCCGCAGGCGGCCAGCCGGCAGTACGAGGGTGCCGGGGCGCAGACCCTCCGCCAGGCGCTCGACGACAGCCTGCGCCGGCTCGGCACCGACCACGTCGACCTGTACTACGTGCACGTCGACGACCGGAACACGCCGCTGGAGGAGACCCTGGAGGCGCTCGCCGGCCTGGTAGCGGCCGGCAAGACCCGGTACGTCGGCTGGTCGAACGTCCGGACCTGGCGGCTGGAGCGGATCCGCCAGCTCGCCGACCGGTACGGCTGGCCGGCACCGGTCGCCCTGCAACAGCAGCACTCGTATCTCCGCCCCCGCCCCGGGGCGGACACCCTGTCCATCGTGGATGACGAGCAGCTCGACTACCTGCGGGCGAACGACGACCTGACCCTGGTCGCGTACTCGCCGATCCTGAAGGGCAGCTACGACGACCTGGCGAAGCGCCGCGACCACCACGTGATGGCGTCGTACCGGGGACCGGACGCGGACGCCCGGTTCGCCGCCGTCGCCGAGATCGCCGCCGAGCTGGGGGTGACCGGTAACCAGCTCGTGCTGGCCTGGCTGCTGCACCAGCGCGATCCGGAGCTCGTCACCCTGATCGGCCCCCGCACCCCCGAGCAGTACGCGGCGGCACTGCCCGCGCTCGACATCACGCTCACCGACGACCACCTGGCCCGGCTGGCGGAGGCGGGCGCGGGCGCCGACGGTTAGCGGCCAGCGGTTGGCGGCGGACGGCTACCGAGCGCCACGCGACGGTGACCCGGGCGCGGCGGTGGGCGCGGCTTCACTACGCTGGGACGCCTACCGCCGCTCCGGGTGGAATCAGGTCCGCGAGCGCAGGCGTGACAGGAGGCGTGCACCGATGCAGGACGGCCGGTGGACGACGATAACCCCGTCCCAGTTCGACCACGAGCGGGCGGCGTTGGAGCACATCCGCCGGCACCTGCCCGACGCCGAGCCGTACCGGGCCTGGTCGAACTTCACCTTCACCGCCGACACCGGACACGTCTACGAGGTCGACCTGCTGGTGGCCACCCGCGCCGGCCTCTACCTGGTCGAGATCAAGAGCCTGCACGGCAGGCTTACGAACAGCGGGCCGAACTGGATCCAGGGCGGCCAGCAGTCCGTCCGTACCTTCGACAACCCGCTGCACCTCGCCGATCTGAAGGCGAAGCGACTCCGCTCGCTGCTCGACCGGCAGGCAGCCAAGCAGCGGCTCCGGCCGAAGGTCCCGTTCATCCAGGGCGCGGTGTTCCTCTCCGTACCGAGCCTCCAGGTGCAACTCGACGAGCATCAACTGCACTGGGTGTACGGGCCGGAGGCGGCGCCCGGCCAGGCTCCCGGACCGCTGCCGGGGATCTGGTCCGAACTGCTCGGCGCACTTCCTCGTGACGAGCGCCGACAGGTGACGCCGGAGCTGTCGAAGGCGCTGCCCAAACTCCTCAAGGAGGTGGGCATCGCCCGGAGCCGCCGGTACGAGCAGGTCGGCTCCTGGAAGCTCGACGCCAAGCCGTTCGACGTCGGCCCGACCTGGCAAGACCATCTCGCCGAGCACGCCCAGTTCGCCCACGAGCACCGCCGGGTCCGGATCTACCTGCTGGAGCGGAACTCGGCGAAGGCGGAGCGGGCCAGCATCGAGCGGGCGGCCCGGCGAGAGATGATCGCCCTGCACGGAATCAGCCATCCGGGGATCGTGCAGGTCGACACGATGGAGCCGCACGAGGGCGGACCGGCACTGATCTTCCGGCATGATCGCCGGGCGATCCGGCTCGACCACTTCATGGCCCAGTACGGCGACCGGCTCGACGTCGGTACCCGGATCGGCATGGTCCGGCAACTGGTGGAGGCGATCGGCTACGCCCACGGGCGCCGGCTCTACCACCGCAGTCTCTCGGCTCGCGGGGTGCTGGTCACCCCGGGGCAGTTGCACCGTGGCGAGGCCGAGGATGCGGCCTGGCTACGCCCGCACCTACAGATCAGTGACTGGCAGGCGGCGGTCCGTGGGCCGGACTCGGTCGGCGGTAGCGCGGACGGGCTGCGGATCTCCCCCTCGTCCCGGCTGGGCGCGCATCTGGAGCGCTCCGCCGAGGCGTACCTGGCGCCGGAGTTGAGCACGCCGGCACCGGACCCGGTGGCGCTGGACGTCTTCGGCTTGGGCACCATCGCCTATCTCCTGCTCTCCGGGCAGCCACCGGCGGCGAGCCGGGCCGAGCTGCTGGCGCGGCTGGCCAAGGACGACGGGCTGCGGCCGTCGTCGATGGTCGACTCGGTCTCGGAGTTCATGGACGAACTGGTGCAGGCGGCGACCGCCCCGATACCCGCACGCCGGCTCGCCTCGGTGGCCGAGCTGCTGGAGATGCTCCAACTGGTCGAGGAGGAGTTCACCGCACCGCCGTCCGTCGCCGAGGAGGAGATCGACGTCCTCGAGGCGAAGATCGGGGACACCGTCGCCGACTGGCAGATCAAGAAGAAGCTCGGCACCGGTTCGACCTCCCGGGCCTTCCTGGCGCAGAACACCCGTACCGGCGCCCTGGAGGTGCTGAAGGTCGCGCTCTCGGACGAGAAGGCGTCCCGGCTGGCACACGAGGCCCAGGTGCTGCGCGGCCTGCACAAGGACTCCCGGGTGATCCGGCTCGCCCGGGAGGAGCCGATCGAGGTCCCGCCGCGTTGGATGATCGTGTTGGAGCACGCCGGGGACAAGACGCTCGCCCGCAAGCTTCGCGAGGACGGCCGGCTCACCGTCGATGAGCTGGAGACGTACTCGGACTACCTGTTCGGGGCGGTTGACCATCTCCAGGGCGAGGGGGTCTTCCACCGGGACATCAAGCCGGACAACATCGCGATCCGGATCCGGCCGAACCGTACCCGTCAGCTCGTCCTGTTCGACTTCTCGCTGGCCGCGCTGCCAGTCGACGAGATCGAGGCCGGCACACCCCGCTACATCGACCCGTTCCTCGGCACCACCAGCCGGCCGATCTACGACGACCACGCCGAGCGGTACGCGGTCGCGGTCACCCTGCACGAGATGGCGTCCGGCGAGATCCCGGTCTGGGGTGACGATCTCACCAATCCCCTGCACACCGAGGGGCCGCCGGTGCTGGCGGTCGAGGCGTTCGACCCGGCGATCCGTAACGCGTTGGTCGGCTTCTTTCACAAGGCCCTGCACCGGGACGCGGCGCGGCGGCACGCGTCACTGAAGGAGATGCGGGACGCCTGGCAGCAGGTGTTCCGGCAGTCCGACCACACCGCACCGGTCGGCTCGGAGCATCCAGCCGGCTCGCAGCACCCGGACGTCGAGGTCGAGACGACCGTCGCGGACCGGGACGAGGCGGCGGCCAGGGCGACCCGGGCCACCGTACTCGAGGCGTCCGGTCTGACCCCCCGGGCGGTGTCGGCGGCGCACCGGCTCGACGCGACCACCGTCGGCGACCTGCTCGGGCTGGGCTCGAAGCAGTTGTTCACCCTGCCGGGTCTCGGTGCCAAGACCCGGGGCGAGCTGCAGCAGCGGCTGCGGGAGTGGCGTGCTCGACTCGGCGAGCCGGAGTCCTCGCCGCTGCCGTCGCGGAACCGCACGGAGGCCAGGGCGGAGATCACCGCCGAGACGGTACGGGCGGAGACGGAGTCGGGCTCCGACGGCAGATCACCGGCGGACCTGGCCCGGGTCGGGCTCGACGCGGTCACCGCCTTCCTGGTGCCACAGCATCCGAACCAGAAGCAGGTGGAGGGAGTACGGCTGCTGCTCGGCCTGCCCGACGAGGCTGGTCACCTGTCGGACCTGCCCCCCTGGCCGTTGCAGACCCAGGTGGCGAAGCGGATCGAGGTGACCGCCGGCCGGGTGGCGCAGTACCTGATGACCGAACGCAAGCGCTGGTACGCCGATCCGGTACTGGCCAGCGTCCGGGCCGAGCTGATCGCGCTGCTCGCCGAGAGCGGTCGGATCATGGAGGCGACCGAACTCGCCACCGCGTTGCTGATGCGGCGCGGATCGGCGGAACAGTCCGAGCCGGTACGCCGGGCGGTGGCGCTCGCCGTGGTCCGGGCCGCGGTCGAAATCGATCCGCTGTCGGACGAGCCGAGATTCGCCGTACGCCGGCACGGCGATCCGGCCCCGGGCAGCCCCAACCGGGACCGGCTGCTGATCGCCCTGGAGGTGGCGGCCGACGAGTCACCGGACACGCCGTCCGCACCCGCCCTGCTCGACCTCGCCGATGCGCTCGGCAAGGCGGCGGACCGGCTCGCCGAACTGGAGGTGCTACCGAGCCCGGCGACGGTGCTGCGTGAACTGGCCGCCGTCACGGGCACCGTCACCGGCACCGTCGGCGACGGCGGCTTCCGGCTCGACGACCGTCGGATGGTGCAGTTGGCGGCGGTGGCCTCGTCGCGCGCGGCGGCGTCACCCCGGCTGGAGATCTATCCCCGGGACCTCGATCCGGTACGGGCGCTGCGGCTGACCCAGGCCGGCCTGGTGCCGCCGTCGACCGCTGATCGGCGTGCCGAGCTGCTCGAGAAGCACATCCAGGAGCGGGTACGGGCACGATTCCCGGAGATGCCACCGCTGCCGGACCATCCCCGGTTGGGTCACCTGCTCGCCGAGGCGGGATTCCCGCTGATCTACCGGAACCGGGCCTACCACGCCCGCCCGGGGGCAGGATCGTCGACCAGGATGTCGTCGAACCAGCGACGCTCGACCGACAGCAGGATGACGGTGTGGAACGCGGCCTCGCCGGAGCTCGCGGCGGCGCTCCGCGCCGAGCAGCAGCTCGGCCGTACCGGCGAGGAGGGCGGGTTCCGGGCGTTGACGGTGCGCACCGACCGCTATGAGCCTGCACAGGCGGAACTGGTCAACCGGCTGAACGCGCGTCCGTGCAACGTGGCAGGTTTGTTCCTGGCGAAGTTGCGTACCCTGGTCGAGGCCCGACCGAAGCCGACCTGGCAGACGGTGCTCGCGGCCGACGCGGCCGACCCGAACTCCCGGGACGCGTTGAAGCTCGCCGAGTTCGCGGCCCGGACCTGGCAGCAGCTCCGGCCGGAACTGCTGGCGCTGCCGGACCGCCGGCTGCCACTGCTGCTCTTCGACGCCGCGCCACTGGCCCGGTACGGCGCGATGGAACTGCTGGAGGAGTTGGCGGACCTGGCCCGGGGTGGGGCGGGGGCGGTGTGGCTGCTCTGCCCGATGGAGGATCCGGGACAGCTTCCCCGACTCGACGCCACGGTGGTGCCGGTGGCCCAGGACGAGTGGGTCACGCTGCCGGACGCCTGGGTGGCGAACGAGCACCGGCACGGCCGCCCGTCCCGGTGACTGGTGTACGGAGCGGGCCTACGCAGCCGCAGGCCGTAGACGTCATGCTCGGAACTCAGTAGCAGTCGAGGCTGATCCGCTTCACGATGGACGGCTCGGGCTTCCGTTCAGGCGCAGCCAGCCAGGTGGCGGACATCGAGCCGTCCGCCCTGAACCCCGCGACCAGTGACTGATCCGTCACCAGGCAGGCCATCGTGAAGGAGACCCGCTGTCCGCCGTCCAGGGTCAGACCGGTCGCGGTCAGCCGCAGCTCACCGGGAATCGTGACCTGACCGTCGAAGACCATCAAACCGTCGGCCGAGTACGCCTGAGGGCCGGGAAGATTCACCGCCGGGCGACGGACGAGCGTCCAGCTACTGCTACGGACGTCGGAGGTCATCACGTAGCCGTACCGGGTGTCGTAGCGGCCACGCGCCACGTCGAGGACACAGCCCTGGTCCGGCTTGGCCTGCGCGGCGAGGCACTCGTCCAGGAAGGCGTCCGACGCCTGTTGGAAGGCGCGGTTGCCCTGCTCCGTCACGACCACCTCGGGTCTGTTCCGGAAGCGGTCAGATCCGGGCACCAGGCGCATTCGCTCCGGGGTCACTGTCACCAGGTCGGAGTGGGCAGCGTAGCTGCGGTAGATCCCGGGAAACAGCAGGTACGTCGGGCCGGGGTCGTCCGGTGACTTCGGCTGTTCCCGAGGCAGCCTGAGCCCGCCGAGCTCCACGTACCACAGCGGTGAGGGCCCGAAGCTGACCGCGAGGAACGGGTTGGTGATCCGCCAGCCGTCGTCGGAGTTCTCGAGTTGAAAGGTGCCCAGGTAGGCCGTTGGGTCGACCGCCGGGCCGCCACCCGTGTCGGTCAGGCTGATCATCACCTCGGCCCGGTCGTCGGAGACGTTCTGCGCCGTCGTCGTGCCGATCGCCCAGCCGTCGCTGATCGCCATGGCGGTCAGGAGCGACCCGGACTCGCCGGACGGTCGCTCGGCCTTGGCGATCCGCAGTGCCTCCTCGACCTCGCGGTCCAGAATCGCGGTGAGGTAGGCCCGCGCCACGTCCTCCGGACCGTCCGGCCGCAGCCAGACCAGCAGGCCCACCACCAACGCGAGCGTGAGAACGGCGGCGCCGACGAGACCGGCCACCTTCCGTCGGATCGGGACCCGCCACCTCGCGCGGTCGCCCGCCGGACGGGCTTCGACCGTCGCCGGGAATTCCGGTTCCTGCTGCAATGGGTCCGTCCTTGATCGGCACCTGCGGAAGTCCATCGACACCCGACTACACCGGTCGCGATGCTATGACACCCGCCCGCCGCCCGATGTCCCGTCCTCGGGGCCCCGAGGACCCGACCGCTCCCCTACCATGTGTCGGGTCCGACGAGGGGGAGGCCACGATGGAGAGCGGCCCCGGCACGCCGAACGCCAAGCCGGCGAAGGTGCGCGTCGGCTCCCGGCACCACGTCCCCGGTGCCCCGATCGGCGGGATGGCGCTGGTCCCGGTGCTGGCGGTGCTTCTTCTCGTCGTGTTCGTCGCCACCTGGTGGGGCGGCGACGAGACACCCGATCCCGGCACCGCACCGGCCACCCCGATCATGGTGCCGCCGGCCACGCCGCCAGCCCGGAAAGCCCAGGCCTCCGACGGCGGGCAACTGCGCATCGTCGAGCAGGGTTTCATCCAGCTCCGCGAGTCCGTCGCGCAGACCCTGACTCCTGGCCGCGGACCGGGTCGTCCGGAGCGGTACATGCCGGTCCGGGCGGCGATCATCGTCGAGAACACCAGCAGGGACCAGGTGGCCATCGCCCCGAGCTTCATCGCCCGCTACCTCGACCCGGCCGGAAAGGGCATCGTCGAGTACGCGGCGAAGAGCGATGAGAACATCCTCAGCACCGATGCCATATTTCCCGGCGCACGCGTCGGCATCGCCGTCTTCTTCAACAACAGCGACACGACGGTGCGGACGATGACCGTCCGCGCGGTTGACGCCGCCTGGCTGCCCCCGGCCGATGCCCGGCGCTGGGTGTCGCCGCTGACCGCGACGAACGTCAGGACGATCCGGAGCGGCTCGCCGAAGGCCACGATCGTGGCGTTCACGGCGCGGAGCGAATACCCCGGGCCGGTCACCGCCGTGGCCGACGCGATCTACCGAGATTCGGCCGGGAGGATCATCGGCAGCAGCGACGCCGGCGAACGCCACCGACAACACTTTCCGGCGGGTACGGCCGACGGGTCGATCACGGTGACGGACTGGTTGCCGGCCAACCTGGACGAGTCCCGTACCCAGGTGTTCCTGAGCCGGGCCGGCTAGCGTCCTTGGACGGCCGAGTGACCGCTGCCGGCCAGGTCAGTTGACGGGCTGGGTAGGGCCCGCTGGCAGATAGCTGCTCGGGGTCAGATCAAGTAGACGTTGAGCTCGGTACGAGCCAGATCCGCCCTCGGCAGCTTGCTGTCGAACGTCAGCGCTCGTGCCGTGAAGTCGCCTGCGGTGCAGAGCTCGGTGGGTGGCGAACGAACACCGGCACGGCCGACCGCCACGGTGACCAAAGTGGGTCGCAGATCAGTCGAAGATTTTCTTGCGCTCCTCGCGAAGGGGTCCCATCTCTTCGTCTGAGGTCCCCGTTAGGTTGCCGCCGACCTCGATTAGGTAGAGGCCGAGCCACATGACGCCCTTCGCCGCCTGCTCGAAAACCCAGCCGAGCCCGTCGCCGAGTGCGCCAGTGATCCCGAGCGAGGCGAGGTATGTCGTGTTGAATACGGTACGGAGCGATTCCCAGATCATGGTGAGTCGGCCCGTCTGCCCACGACCGCCGGACCGAATGATTGCCACGATCATGACGATGACCGCAACGCAGGCAGCCACTACCGCTAGCGTTTTACCAATCAATTGGAGGAGCGCGGCGATGGAGTACAGCAGCAAGGCGATCAGGGCAAGCAGCGCCCCGACGATGAACAGGATGATTGCGGCGATGTACTTGAGCACCGTCAGCACAACGTCCAAGGCATCCGTCGCCGCGGCGCCGGCTTGACCACCCCAGGTCACGTTGCTTCGCACCTGTGTGAGGTCAGCGTGCATGCGAAGAGCCTCGTCAGCTACCGCGCCATGCTGTTGAGCGGAAAAACGTAGCGCCTCGACGTCAGCGTCAGCCAGACGCAGAGGTTCGATAATGTCCGGCAGCTTCTGACCGAACAAGCCCTCAATCCGCCGGACATCCGACATGTCGATGCCATACTTCTCTATCACGTTAGGCATGCATGCCGCCTGGCCGCGTCCGGAGTACCCGCTCGGCTCCACGGGAATCCGCTTGTTCATACCCGGCAGCGGCCAGTGAAATGTTGTCGCTGAACTGGGATAAACTTCGTCGCACCACGGACAGCCCGTCAATGAACGTCGAGTTGGCGTCGCTCGAGACCTGTGCGGCTCGCTGTCCGATCGGGAGCTCAGGGAACTGACTCCGGTGCGGTACCGCACCGCCTTCGGTCAAGGTCCGCGTCAGCACGTCGGCGTACTCAGCCAGTTCCGCCAATCTGGCGGCGATACCTCGCAGGTGATCCGGGTCAGCCGATATGTCGGTCATTGGTCCTCCCCACTGGTCGGAAACTGCTCTGCTGGATACAGGTCCGGAAAACGGCCGCCTGACGCGACACGTATGGCTCGCACCACCGCCTCCGACGGCTGATCGAGCCGATCGAGAGGAACGTCGAGGAGGTACCGCGAAGGGCTGATCAAGCGACGAACAGCGTGCACAATCGGTGACGCCCGGACAAGCTTCTCGGCCGTGTCGGTGCCACTGGGTGGCGGCTCGACGAGAATCAGCCGTCGACCACGGCGTGCACCTGCGGTCACGATCACGTGGGCCAGGTCGGCCCACGCAGCGGTCCCGGCGACAGCACCGGACCAACTCACCCTGTCGGTGCCCAGCACCAGCGTGAAGTTGGCAAGGATGCTCGCCTCCCGACGCAGGTACCGCCCGACCGCCATAAGTAAGGCAGCGATCAAAGCTCCCCGTCCTGCCCATAGAAACAGGGCGATGGCGAACTGGCGATCATCATTGAGCAACCACCGCACGACAAGCAGAACCAGGGCGGCAATCGCCGCGACCGCCGAGATCACCAGCAGCCCGTTGCCCGCCAGTTCGAAACTGCGGCCGACAGTCGGGCGGGACGCTCTACCCGTCCGGTCGGTCCTGACCGACCAATTTGGGCTGGGCAAGGGTTCCATCTCATGCCCTCCTACCGGTAGCAGGGTAGCGATAGAGTTCCCCATCGATGGCAATCGAGAGGAGTCGAACCATGAACAACGATGCCGAGCGACGGGGCTCGGCCGAGCCGGTGCTGGCTGACCTGGATCGCATCAGCGGGCACGGCCGTTCCGATGACAGGTTGATCCTCGTCACCATCGACGGCAGCGGAATTCCCACCGAACTCGTCATTGAGCCTTCGGCGATGCGTCAGGCACCTTCGGTGCTGAGCGCCGCGATCATAGAGGCACTGCAGGTGGCACACGAGGACCTGCGCGCTCAGGTAGGGCAACTGCTTTCCGAGGCAGACGTCGACGGCTTTCTTGGCACGTCCTCCTCCAGTGGCGAGGTATCCCGGACGGCTGCCGACCTCTCCCGCGCTGCTGCCGACATGGCAGGAGAATTCGATCTCACGCGACGCCGCCTGTTCGACGCGCTTGATGGCATGTAGATGCTGCGCCATGCCACGTCCGTTGCCACATATGTACGTCAATGACGTTACGCATCGCCGGTACCTGTCTCGATCCTCACCGGGCCGACGTCGCTGGCCGCCGCACCTGCCCTCTGCTGACGCCAACAAAGCCCCCCGCGACCGCGCTCATTACATTGAGCTACACCACGCTAACAGGTGCGGCGCACCGATGCTGTCCCTGAGGCATCCCCTCGTACGAAGGGCGGTCGTGACCTGACGAGGCGTGAGGTGACTGCCAGAGTTACGTCCGGGAGCCCAAGCGCGCGAGCGACGAGACAGCAGCTCAGTAGATAGTCAGGCTCCGTTTTCCCGCCCTGACTCCCACGCCAGCTCCGCACCGGTCTCCTGGATGAACTCCTGTTCCAGCCCGACCAGAGTGGCGGTGCGTTCGCGGATGAAGCCGTCACGGTCGTCGGCGAGCAGCCGGGCCAGCGCGGCCGGCGGGATGGCGTGGCTGACCGCCACCGACCGGAGCCGCTTCGGCGGCAGGTCGAGCAGGGCGTCGCGTACGGAGGTGCCCGGCGGGGTGGGCAAAACGATCCGGTTGGCGATGGCGGAAGCCTCACGCACACCGGTGACGACCCGCCGGTACGCGGCCGATCCGGACCTTGCCAGCAGCTCGACCAACTCGATCGGCTCACCGTCCAGCCCGTACCGCTGGCCGAAGTGGCCCAGTTCCCAGAGCAGGAACGCGCGTACCCGGCCATCCTCGGTGTCGAACCGTTCCGGCAGCGGTTGGGCGTACTGGCCCTGAAGGCTCAGTTCGGTCCGGCCAGTGGCGAAGGCCCGGATCTGGTGCAGGGTACGACGGAGTTGGAAGCCGTTGCCGCCGACAAAGGTGGTCGCCCAGGACGTACTCCAGAACCAGCGGGCCAGTTCCCGGCTCTGCGCGCCCTCGGGATCAGGCCGGTGGTGGAAGAAGACGGCGAGCAGCATGATCTGCTGCGGGTACGGCACCAGCCAGGCTACCGGCACCCCGACCTCATACCGGAGGAACCGTACCGCGCGGTGCAGGGCGATCTCAGCCTGTGCGACCGTACGGTCGAGGGTGTTGCCGACCCGGTCGGCGAGGGCGGTCCAGCGGGCGCCCTGCACGTCGTCTTCGCCGGTGATGGCCACGATGGTCTGGAACACCGGTTCGGCGACGATGTCCCCGAACCCGCTGTCGGCGATGCTCTCCCGGATCGCGGCGATTCGATCGGTGAGCGTCTCGTCCGACTCGGCCCGGTAGGTCAGCGCGGAGACCATCTGGTCCGGACTGATCTGCCGACCGCCGCTGTTGACTCGGGAGAACGCCTCGACCGCGTGCGCCAGGTCGCCGCCTTGCAGCCGGACGACCGGAACCTTGTACGCCTTGATCCGCTGGGCGACCTGTTCGGCCTCGTCGACCAGAGCGTCGGTATCGTCGGCGGTGCTCGCGTCCCGGGCGATGCGCCGGGCATGGGCCAGGAAGTCCATAGTGCGCAACACCGCCTGCATGGGCAGCAGGTTTGCCGGTGGCGCGTTCTTGCCCCAGTGCTGGAACCGCACTTCCCGCTGATCGGGGGCACCGAGCGTCCGGTAGATCCACCAGTGCCGGTCCGGGCCGCTGCCGGGCGGCTCAGGACGGCGTAGGAGGGTGCCGAACAGGGTGGAGAGCCGCTGGTGCCCGTCGAGCAGGTAGGCGACGGTGCCCTCGGGAGCGGGCGGGACCTCGATGCCGGCGACCTGGTCGAGGCTGGGCAGTGGCAGGCTGGTCTCCCAGACGAGGATGCTCCCGATCGGGAAGCCCCGCTCGATGCTGTCGTAGAGGTCGAGCATCTGGTCGGGCCGCCAGACGTACGGGCGCTGGAACCGGGGGACCCGGAGCCGACCGACCCGCACCTCGTCCAGCAGTTCCTCCAGCAACAGGACCTCCGGCCTGACGGTGAAGTCCTCGGCCTGCACGGCCATCCGTTCCCCCTGCTCCCGCTGGTGTGGCATCCGGTCGTCGTACCGTCAGATTCTGCCGGCGATGGTCGCGAGCAGCGCGCGCAACTCGGCCACGACGTCGGCGCCAAGCTGGGCGAAGTCGTGCTCGGTCAGCCCGTCCCGGTGGGTGTGCATCCGTTCCAGCAGGTCCGTGCCGAAGCCGTCGTGCAGGCCCGACCGCGTCCGCTGGTCGAGATCGGGAAACAACTCCTGAAAGGCGTTCGTTGCCGTCGTCGACTTGTGAACCTTGCTGAAGCCGTGCTTCATGTCGTAGTGTCCACGCTGCTCGGGCGTCAGTTGCTTGAACCACCTCAGCCGCGCGGAGGCGTCGGCCGGCCGGCCAACTCCGGCGAGCACCCGGTACGGCACGTAGTTCTCCGCCTCCCGCCGGGCGAGCACGTGTACCGCGACCCTCAGGCCGACGAGTCTGTCGGCCTTGTCGTGGCTTCCGGTGCGCTGGCGCGGAATCAGCCGGTCGCTGTCGAGTACGGCGACCACCCGGACCACCCGACGGAACCGACGGGCCGCCTTCTCGGCCACCTTGACGAGGCTGCTACCCCCGCCGTTCGCAATCTCGATCCAGTCCTTGTCGATCGCCCGGTTCATCCGCTCGTGGCCGAGCACGTGTGCGACCGCCTCCAGGAAGAAGCCGTCGGATTCCTGGTTCTCCACGACCACCACCGCACGCTGACAGAGGTCAACGGCATGGTCGGTAAGGTCTGCGCGCGACACGCGTACGGCGTCGGTGGACTGGCTGGTGCCGGTCCAGGCGTCGACGGCCACGACCGCGTCCTCGGCGAGATCGGCATAGGTGTCGGCGAACTGTGGCAGGTGCCTCGGCAGGAACGCCCGCACCGCGACGACTACCGTCTCGTCCGCCACCCACTCGTGCCGCTCCTCCCCGAAGCAGCGGAGCAGTTCGTAGAGGTGGTGGAGATCCTGCGGGCTGTACGGTCCGGTGGTGTCGTCGATGTCGGAGAAGACCTCCGAGGTCAGCTCAACGCGCACTGGCGTCCCGCTTTTCCCACTGGGCGCGCACCAACGCCCGGGTTTCCGCGTAGTCCTCGGAGAAGACCCCGGTGGGCCAGTAGTCGAGGTTGCCGTAAGAGTCGATGTTGATCCGCCGGGCCTGGGCCGAGCCTTCGGTCTGCTCCACGAAGTAGACGGCCACGGTGTCCGGGTCGAGCCCTTCGGCGATGCGTCGCCTCAGCCGCAGCAGGAACGTCTCGCTGTGTGTCTCGATCAGGAACCGGACAAGGGTGGCGTCGACCGCCGCCAGGTAGAGATCAGCCAGGTCAGCGTGCGCGGCCGGGTGCAGGTGCAGCTCCGGCTGTTCAATGATCTCCAGCACGGGGTGGTCGGGTGGACTGCCGACGTCAATCGCTCGCTGCACGAAGATCGGCAATGCCTGGGCGACACCCGTGCCGGCGTCGGCAAGGTTGATCGCGAAGTCGCTGCCGCTGGCCGAGCGCAGCACCACCGACCAGACCTCGCCCCGGCTGACCAGGTCGAGCTTCCAGCCGGGCAGAAGTCCGGCAAGACCGCTGTTGACCTGCCTCATCAGTTCGCCCTGCTGGCCGGCGGTGTCGCTGGCGAGGATGCCGGCTGTGTGCAAGCCGGTGCTGCCGAGTTCCTTCGGCATCCGCGCCGGCAGCAGGTAACGCCGCTGCGGCTGCTCTCGGAACGGGCCAAAGTAGCGGACGGTTGGGAAGTAGTCGCGGAAGGCGTCAACCGTTTCCAGCAGAGTGTCGGCTACCTTCCCTGGCAGCGACGTGTCCCGCCAGGAGAGTGCGGATTCGGCGGGTAGCAGCCCGTGGAACGGAATCGCCAGATTCCTCCACACTTGGTCGGCTACCTCGACCGAGTAGCGGGGCGGCTCGGCCGGATCATTCAACTCCCATTCGAAGCGAGCGAGCCGTGCCCCTGACTGCGACAGTTCAAGCTCCGAGACCACCTGCGAGTCGTAGCGCTCACGGTTGATGTTCTGCACCGTGGCCCGCAGCCGTAGCGGCCCCGGTTTCACAGTCAGGTCGATGTCTATCCCGCCGTGGGCCCGGCGGCCGTGAATGAGGTCGACGAAAAGGCCCACCAGCCCTTCGCCGAGGCGATCCAGGTCGAGCGGGGTCGGTGCGTCGGTATGGATACCGGAGTCGAGCAGGACCGGGGCGCGTACCAGGGCGCTCTTGCCGGAGTTGTTTCGGCCGAGGACCACGGTGACCGGCCGCAGTTCGATGTCCTGTCGTTGGGCGAAGCACCGGTAGTTGCCGAGGGCCATCCGGTCCAGAGACATGGGCCACACCATAGCCGGGTGATCGGTTGGTTGCGTACCGCCATGACGTGATCGTGGCCGGGGCTGTGCCCGGCATCTGCGGCAGCGAGCCGAGCAACTTCGTCCGAAAGGGATGAGTCGAACTTCTGACCCTGTGGGCTGGCCGCCCAGCGGTAGCGTGGACAGGCATGGGGGACGAGGTTCGCGCCGATCCGGTGGAAATCGCCAGGGTTGCCCAGTCCTATCTGGACAACTCCACTGAACTCGCATCCGCACTACGTACGGTGCGCGCCGACGCCCTGATCTCGCCGGCCGACTTCGGGCAGGTCAGCCCGGCCGGCCAGCTCACCGACGCCTTCAACACCGTGGCTGCCGGCGCGGGTACGGCCGTCGAGCGCGTCATCGGTGTGCTGGAGGTCGACAACGAGAGTCTGCTCCAGGTCGCCTTCGCCTATCGGGAGGCCGACGAGCGAGCGGCCGAGCGGCATCGCCGCGACCATCCCAACATCCCGATCTAGGAGAGGACTCGTCGATGGGTATCCCGCCGGAGGATCGGGAGATCCGGGTCGACGCCGCACTCTGGGACCTCCAGGCCAACCCGGGCCGGATCGACAGCGCCGCGTCGGCGTGGCGGCGGTTCGGCAAGGCGAGCGTGACGGTCGGCGACGACCTCGACGCGGACACCCGGAACCTGCTTGGCTCGCAGTGGTCGGGAGCGGCTCGCGACTCGTTCGGCCAGCACCAGTCCAAGGTGTTCGACAGCCTCGACACGATGGGCAGCCAAGCCGACCGGCTCGCCTTGGCGCTGGAGGGTGTGGCTGAGCTACTGCGGTGGTACCAGAACGCCCTCGACTCCGAGCGTGAGCAGATCATGGGCGCCGTGCCGAGCTGGCGTACGGGTGGCCAGATCGTCTTCCGGTGGAACCAGCCCGAGCAGGCCACCCAGGTCAGCGAGGCGACCGTCCGGGCCAGCAACCTGCGCAAGGAGCTTGACGACGCCCTGAAGGGCAAGCTGAGCGGCTTCTCCGCTACGGAGTGGGACGCCATCTCGACGCAGTGGGACAGCGTCTCCTCCGGTGCGACCGACCCGTTCACGCTGCCTCCGGAGGCGACCGGCGTCTCGGTGCTGATGGTCGACGGTCGGGCCGTGGTCAACACAGGGCCGGGGAACGACGACGTCAAGGTAACTCGTGACCCGAACACCGGACAGGTGATCGTCGAGGTCAACGGTGTCAAGTACCGCTACCCCGAGGGCACACCGGTGACAATCCGCGCCGGGGACGGCGACGACAAGGTCGAGGTGCCCAAGGGTGCAAACCTGAGCATCACCCTGCTCGGCGGCGAGGGCACTGACACACTGCGCGGCGGGGACGGCAACGAGCGGATCGTCGGCCTGCACGGGGACGACAAGATCTACGGCGGCGGCGGAAACGACTATGCCTCGGCCGGCTCCGGCCGGGACTACGTCGATGGTCAGGGCGGCGACGACCTGCTGGCCGGCGGACGAGGAAACGATGTCGTCTACGGACTGTCTGGAAACGACAACATTGCCGGCGGCGAGGGTGAGGACTATCTCGAAGGGGCGACCGGCGCGGACACCGTCCACGGCGGGGCCGGCCGGGACATCGTTTCTGGCGGCCGGGACGACGACCGGCTCGACGGCGGCTCCGGTGACGACGTGCTCTACGCCGGGCACGGCCGCGACACCGTCACGGGTGGCGGCGGCACCGACACCGCCTACCGGCAGGATGAGGACCAGGCAACCGGCGTGGGACAGGATGTGCGGGTCGAGGTGAGCAACGCGGCGGAGTACATCCAGATCAAGGGCTCGTCCGAATTTCAGGAGCGCGTCCGCGCCGATCTCGACATGATGCGTGCCTCCCCGATCGGGCAGCAGATGCTTGCCGAGCTCGACAACATCCACAACGACTCGGCCGCAGTCGCCGCCGACTGGCCGGTGCTCGGCGGAATCGCATACCAGGGCCACCCGCTCGTCATCGTCGAAGACGATGCTAACGCCGCCTCATACACCACGAACTGGGTTCTGGGCGAGGATTACAAGGTTACCTACAGCCCGGACCGGCTATCGTCGTCGGACGAACGCCCGCCGGTCGGGGGCCTGTTCCACGAGTTCGCTCACGTCTACGACTACGGAAACAACACTTCCGCTCCCGGCGATCACGAAGGGCCGGACGATGTCGGAGTCGAGAACGACGAACGGGAGGCGGTGGGCCTTCCGATCGACGAAGACGATGACCCGAACACGCCCGGCCAGATCGACCCCGACCACCCCTACAGCTACACCGAAAATGCCTTCCGCGACGAACTTGGCTGGCCGAAGAGGACGTCCTACTCATGATCAAGAAGACGCTTCTCGTCGGCATGGCGGCGTCTACCGTCGTCATGTTGGCTGGCTGCGCGGATCCGTATGAGGATTTCGAGCCGGAGTGGACCCCGACCGGCGCCAGGCCGACTGTGAACTTCGACGCCAAAGTCGCACCTCGGGCAGAGGCCCTCGACATCCGTTACACCTTGCGCAACCAGGGCACGGAGCCGGTCGTCGCCTATGTCGGAGTGGATAGCGGCGACGCCCCGCGTGCCTACGATGTTTACGTGACCGCCCGGAAGGATGGCACGGTCGAGGTGGCCAAGCGCACCTTCGCCATCCCGCCCAACGTGAACGCCGACGCGATCGGCTACATCGAGGGCGTGGTCGTCCCGCCCGGCGAGGAAGTCACCGAGGAATTCTCGGTCCCCTTGCCGCTGGAAGGCGACCGCCCCTACCTCAGCAGCGTCAAGCTTCCAGAGCCGGTGCGGGAAGTGGTCTTCTGTCTCGGCGCCGTGCTTCAGAGCGAAGCCGCTGCGCCGAAGCCCGCCGAGCAAGGCCGCGGCAAGTATCCGCTGAACGGGCCACAGCATCTCTTCTGTTCGCCGCCCGCCAAGCTGTGATCCGGCGACAGCCCCTGGACCGGTGGTGCAGCGGTTGCGGCCGGAAGGCTGCGTAACACAGTGAGGCCAGCCCGGTACGGTGGGGCGGTTCAGTGCTGCGGAGCATGAGGGTGGGCGGACTGTGATCGATCGTCGGGCGCTGCTGAAGGACCTACAGGGCCAGGTCAAGGCGTTGGAGAAGGACCTGGTCGAGCAGATCGGCGACTCCGGCGAGCACTACGAGAAGCTTCGACCCGAGTACGACCGGGCGTTCGGCTTGAAGCGTACGGCGGCGACCTGGCCGGCGTGGCGGGACGAGCGGGTGACCCAGACGGCGGTGGCCTGGGTGCTCGGCTCGGTTTTCGTGCGGTTCTGCGAGGACAACGGGCTGTTCGGCGACGTCTGCTATCTGGCCGGGCCGGAGAAGGACCGGGCAGTGTTGGCCGAGGAGTCGCAGGACGACTACTTCCGCCAGCATCGGGAGAAGACCGACCGGGACTGGCTGCTGGCATCGTTCGAGCACATCGGCGGCACGCAGGCCGGGCGGCTGCTGTTCGACCCCGAGCACAACCCGGCGTACCGGATCCCGATCAGCCACGATGCGGCCAAGGCGCTGATCACGTTCTGGCGCCGCCGCGACCAGGCCGGGACGCTGGTGCACGACTTCACCGACCCGGAGTGGGGCACCCGGTTCCTCGGCGACCTCTACCAAGACCTCTCCGAGGCGGCGCGGAAGCGGTACGCACTGTTGCAGACGCCGGAGTTCGTGGAGGAGTTCATCCTCGACCTGACGCTGACCCCGGCGATCAACGAGTTCGGCCACGAAACGATCAAGGCGATCGACCCGACCTGCGGGTCGGGGCACTTCCTGCTCGGGATCTTCCGCCGGCTGATGAAGGAGTGGGAGGAGCAGGATCCGGAGCGGGACCGCTGGGAGATGGTCAGGGCGGCCCTAGAGTCGGTACACGGGGTGGACATCAACCCGTTCGCAGTCGCCATCGCCCGCTTTCGACTGCTGATCGAAGCCATGCGTGCCGCCCACTTTGCAGACTTCCAACATATCCGCTCATACGCCTTCCCGATCCAGATTGCTATCGGCGACTCCTTAATCAAAAATCGCCAAGGCACCCTCTTCGATGACGTGGATGAGTTGGCAGATTTTCGGTACGCCGTCGAGGACCTAGACAACTTTCCGGGATTGCTGCGCGAGGGATTCTACCATGTCGTGGTCGGCAATCCCCCATACATCGTACCTAAAGACAAGAGACTTAGTGAGCTTTATCGTAAGCTTTATTCAACGTGTTATCGTCAGTATGCACTGTCGGTGCCTTTCGCGCAGCGCCTCTTCCGTTTGGCGAAGCGACCTGAGATGGATGGTCGCGGGTCTGGGCACGTTGGGCAAATCACGGCGAATTCATTTATGAAACGTGAGTTCGGCAGAGTTCTTATCCAGCAGTTTTTCTCTAATGAGGTTGACCTGACACATGTCATCGACACCTCCGGCGCATATATTCCCGGGCATGGGACGCCGACCGTCATTTTGGTCGGCCGCCACCGCAAGAACAATCGAGCGGGCACTATTCGAACCGTGATGAGTATCCGCGGCGAGGCAGAGGAGCCGCCTGTTCCGGAAAACGGGAAGGTCTGGCGGGCGATCGTTACTCAATATAGCGTAGCAGATTCGGAAAGCGACTGGGTATCCGTCTCCGACCTGCCGCGCGACCGGCTATCAGCATTTCCTTGGAGTTTGGCCGGCGGCGGCGCCCGTGATGTCATGGATGCTATGGGTGAGGCGGCAGGTGGAACCGTTTCCGGGGCGGTTGAGCTGATCGGGCGCACAACGCATACTGGATCGGACGAGAGCTACTTTGCACCATTGGGAACCTGGAGGAGATTCGGTATTGGCGACGCCAATCGCGTTCCCCTAGTTACCGGTGAGGCAGTTCGAGACTGGTCCATTGTCCTGGATACCGAAAGCATTTTCCCGTACGACGGCAAGTTTAGGGCTTCCCTCGCCGATCTCCAGGCGGAGAAGGTGCTTTGGTTGACGCGATCACTCCTTGCGGCGCGCCGTGAGCCGGGCGGCACTCATGAGGAGATCGGGCTCACGTGGTATGAATGGAGCCGGTGGCATCCTGAACGATATTCCGTTCCTCTTGGAATCGCAATGGCGTTCATTGGAACGCATAATCAATTTGTACTTGATCGAGGGGGGAAAGTATTTAAGCAATCCACGCCTGTGATCAAGTTGCCGGCCGGATCGAGTGAATTGGATCACCTGCGGCTGCTTGGGCTATTGAACAGCTCAACCGCATGCTTTTGGCTGAAGCAGGTCAGCCACGATAAGGGCAGCCAGTCCGGCACTGGCGGCTTCATGCACGACGAGTGGGAAAGGTTCTACGAGTTCACCAGCACCAAGTTGCAAGAGTTTCCACTGCCGAAGACCTACCCGTTGGGGTTGGCGCGGGAACTGGACGCGGCGGCGCAGCGCTTGGCGACGGTGAGCCCGGTGGCGGTCGCGGCGGAGGCTGTGCCAACACGTGAGCGGTTGTCCGCTGCGGAGGCCGAGTGGAAGTTGACGCGGGGGCGGATGATTGCGCTCCAGGAGGAACTGGACTGGCAGGTCTACCACCAGTACGGGCTGTTGCCGGACGAGCTGATCGCACCGTCCGAGTCTGTGCCGGAGTTGCGGCTTGGCGAGCGGTCCTTCGAGATCGTGTTTGCCCGCAAGATGGCGCTGGGTACGGCCGAGACGGTTTGGTTCGCCCGGCACGGGTCGACGCCGATCACCGCGCTACCAGAGCACTGGGCGCCGGAGTACCGAGCGGTGGTGGAGAAGCGGATTGCGGTGATCGAGCAGAACCGCTACCTGGCGCTGATCGAGCGGCCGGAGTGCAAGCGGCGGTGGGCCACCGAGGGCTGGGACCGGATGCTCGACAAGGCGCTACGGGCTTGGCTCCTGGACCGCTGCGAGGCCCGCGAGCTGTGGTATGCCCCGGACGAGGACGGTGTCCCGCAGCCCCGTCAGCTGTCGATCGCGCAACTAGCTGACGAGCTGCACCGGGATCCAAACTTCCTTGCGGTGGCGGATCTCTACGACCCGGGCAAGGAGCTGTCGACCCTGCTCGCCGAGCTGATCGAGCCAGAGCACGTGCCCTACCTGGCGGCGTTGCGTTACACCGCCGCTGGGCTGGAGAAGCGCGCCGGCTGGGAGAACGTCTGGGACCTGCAACGGCAGGAGGACGCGGCGCCCGACGAGCCGGCCAAACGGAAGATCCGGGACCAAATCCCGGTGCCGGAGAAGTACAAGCCGGCTGACTTCCGCAAGAACAGCTACTGGAGCAACCGAGGCAAGCTCGACGTGCCCAAGGAGCGGTTCATTTCGTACCCGCAGGCAGGGCGAGACAACGACCCGTCGCTGCTGATCGGCTGGGCTGGTTGGGACCATCGTGAGCAGGCGCAGGCGCTGGCTGTACTCATCGTTCAGCGCGATGAGCAGTCGGGCTGGTCGGCCGAGAAGCTGACGTCCCTGCTGGCCGGGCTGCGGGAAGTGATGCCGTGGGTGAAGCAGTGGCACGGCGAGTTCGACCCGGATATTGGCGACTCTCCCCACGCCGTCTATGAAGGATTCCTCGCCGACCGACTCAACACCCACGGCCTCACCCACGACGACCTGGCGGCTTGGCGGTTCGGTGCTGCGGCGGGTCGCCGTCGTGGGGCGTAGCAATCCATTGGCACGGGAGTCAAGAATCGATATGAGGCATGCTTACGTATCTATCTCAGAGCCATCTCCGTCACACTGTAAACGGGCATCAACCATCGCGCATGACTGGGTCTGTCGGCCTATTCGCAGTAGGTCCGGGCTGTTCAGAAGCAGATCTGCAACATTTAGCATTCGCGGATTGACTAGCGTTCACCTCGCGGTAGATTGAAGGCCATGACCGCAATATGGGCATCGGACGACCGCCTGTCCACACTGGCCGTAATTCGTGGTCAGCGATCCCGCGACTTGGCGAGCCGATATGCACAGGCAATCTTCTTTGCGAAGATCATAGCTCTGGAAGCCGCAGAGGCCCCGGGACGTCCGACGCTCTCGCATGTTAGATGGGATGGGCTCAACGGATGCGAGGAGGCGGATACCCGAGGTGTCCGGCGTGTCTCCTTCATCGTGGATCGAGAACTAAACGCCGCTCGAGTCGCCGAGGCGTTTGAATTTTTCATACCCTACTTACTCTCGGTGCCAGCAGGCTTGCGAAATGGCTTAGAGTTGACGGTCTACACCCCAGACGAGAGTTTCAGGGAAATCCGGCGCCTCACCGGATCCGGAGATCACATGCAGCGGAGAGAATGCTACCGCGAGATTGAGTTGTTGAGGGATGCATCCGGGTCTGAGAGCTTCCAAGAATGGGAGGCAGCCGCCACGCACGGTCTTCTCCTCCTCTTTGAGGAATTTTGGTCGAGACTAGTAGTAATACATCGGCCCAATGTCCCATACCTTGCTCGATATGCAGATGGAGTCCATGACGTAGAGCATGAGGCCCTGTCGGCACTCGCTACCGACCAGCAAATCGCTGAGGATGCCTTCGCCGATGCATACGATGCCGTTCGTAGCCTAGTTCGATGTAGTGGAATCGCGCGCGAGATGTCACAGGTGCCACCGACATTGGAGCGCGCTGACATCCGGAGTGGCCTTCTGTTGTCATCGCGGGTTGCTGGCGATGCACCGCCTGGGAGGATCATCAACCGGGGAACCCTCGCCGAGGAACGCTCGAAGGCGAAGGCTGAGTTCGTCGCCCAGCCTCCGACTTGGGCTGCGGTCGTCCATGGCCAGGATTCTACGACCCGATTCATCGAACGCGCGCAGTCTCGCGATCTGGCCGAGCGGGTACGACACCACATTATTGCCCCTATCAGTCGCGGCGTTGACTCACGGCTTCCGACGTTGTTCGTGCTCGGCCCTCCGGGCAGTGGAAAGTCGACGATCGTGCGTCGAGTGATCGGTCAGCTTATCGAAAATGGCGAGATAATCGGAATCGATCTCGGCCCGAATCACGGCTCATTCGAGCCCACGAGTCTCGATCTATTTATCAGCTGCTTCCAGTATCTTGCGCGCAGCGGCCGTCCAGTCGTTCTTATCATGGACGATCCGCTTTTCGCTGAGTCGCAGTGGGATGTTCTGCTGAAAAGGGTCGCCAGCCTCGGAGCTTCTCGAGGAGGTGCGGGTGTCGGTGTCATTGCGGCAAGTCCCACATTTCTTATGGATTCTTATGGGCATACGATCAGAGACCGTAGAATTCACCTCGAGTTCTATCAGTTGGAGTCGCCGACCCAACAAGAACGCCGCGATCTCGCCGTAGCTTTCAACCGCGAGGAAAGCAGCTTCAGCAATCGCGACGATGATTTTATCGTGCTTGCGATGGAAGCTGCCACTGGGATTTCCTTCAACGAAATAATAGGCCGGATCTGGGAGACCCTCAACGACGGATTGGCCATCTCTACACGGGCTCGCGCACGAGACCTGCCTTGGACGGTGAGGGCGCTCATGATAGTCGCTTTCTTTCATCGTTATGCCACGACATGTCCAGAGGATCTCCTCCGGGCCAGCCTTGCTCACAGTCACGACTCGACGACATACGATACCTATGCCCATGAACTCGCCATGCTTCAGGTTACGGCAGGTTGGACTATCTTTCGTAGGTCATGCAGCGGTGATAGCGACAACCCAATCAACCTAGTGTCAACACCACACCCCCTGGTTGCCCAACGGCTATGGGATCTACGTCCAGACCGCGCGTTCGATATAACCGAATGGATCCTGCCCGCTTCGGTGACG
Source organism: Plantactinospora solaniradicis (assembly GCF_042658085.1). Lineage (NCBI taxonomy): Bacteria > Bacillati > Actinomycetota > Actinomycetes > Micromonosporales > Micromonosporaceae > Plantactinospora > Plantactinospora solaniradicis. The sequence continues at coordinate 304,733 of NZ_JBHSPR010000032.1, forward strand.
GTTCCGTCGTCCGCCGCGCATCTCGCGCAAGTTGCCGAGATTGGGCGACACCTAAGCACGGCCGTCAACGATCACCGGTTGACCCAACGGTTAATCGAGGTGTGGGGGGTGGAATCTGTGCCGACCTGGCAGTTTTGCCGCCTAGTCCGAGAACTTGGTCCGATGGCGAATCACCTCACGGTAGTGCCCCTAAGGAAGCGATGGAAGCGCCGGGACCGACAGAGCTGGCTTGCCGTCTGGTCACTTATCCACCGCGCTCGACGCGGTACGCCAGAAAGCGATCATCTGCAAGCCGTCGACCTGCCGACTTGCCTGAGAATCGCCGACCTTAGTCTAGACCCGGCGGTCGCCATAAAGATCGGTTCGGTCCGCCGATACCGGCCGGAGGTGCTCGCTACCCTGAAAGCCAGCCTTACCGAGAAGGTTAAGTGGCGACTGGATGACCGTCTTCTAGCGTGGGCTATAGATAATGATGCGCGACTAGTTCCAAACTATCCAGACCATCTCGTCGCGTGGTTTGGCGAGGCACCTGGGAAGACAAACGCGTCACTTGCGCTCGGTCGTTGGTATGTTTCGCATGCTCGCAACATATCGGCAGCCCTCCATTCGCTGGTATTAGACCTTCTGGGTGAAGGGATTTGCGACGGTAGTGCGAACAGCGACGCCGTTCTCGTATACATTCAGCTTGTCGAATTGTGTGCCCGCACAGTGAAGGCACGATCGGCAGATCTATTAGCACGGGCCGTCGGATACATTGATCAATGGGCCAATCAGCATCACGATGGTTCGGTGATCGTAAATGCTCGACTTGGGCTCGTTCCCTATATAGTGGATGCGCATGCCTCGTTGCGGATGCGCATCCTAACAGAAAGTTCCGAATGGCTACAATCCCATTCGGACAACGTAAATGTACGTAACCAGTTTTTAGAAGTCGTTTCGGTGCTTGGTGCGAGGTCGCCGATTCCGCTCGGCGATGTGCTTGCTGATGTAAATGCATGGCTTCAGGATCACCCCGACGACGTTGGAGTGCGTAAGCAGTTCCTGCGCACTGTTTCTGAGCTTGGTGCGAGGTCGCCGATTCCGCTCGGCGATGTGCTTACTGATGCAAATGCATGGCTTCAGGATCACCCCGACGACGTTGGAGTGCGTAAGCAGTTCCTGTATGTTGTTTCGCGGCTTGGCGCAAGGTCGCCGATTCCGCTCGGCGATGCACTTGCTGATGCAAATGCATGGTTTCAGGATCACCCCGACGACGTTGAGGTGCGTAAGCAGTTCCTGCGCACTGTTTCTGAGCTTGGTGCGAGGTCGCCGATTCCGCTAAATGACGTACTTGCTGATGTAAATGCATGGCTTCAGGATCACCCCGACGACGTTGGAGTGCGTAAGCAGTTCCTGCGCACTGTTTCTGAGCTTGGTGCGAGGTCGCCGATTCCGCTCGGCGATGTGCTTGCTGATGCAAATACGTGGCTTCAGGATCATCCTGCTGATGCACAAGTGCGTAAACAGTTCTTGCACGTCGCCACGACTTACGGTATGAGTTTCCCGATTCCGCTGATCGACGTCGTCACCGGAACGCAAGTTTGGCTACGAAGCCGTCCAAACAATGTGGACGTACGCAAGCTCTTGTTGCAACTCGTATCGGGCATCGACGGCGCGACTTCGATGCCACTAGCCGAGGCACTAACTGACACACATGCCTGGCTACGGAGCCATTTTGAGCGCGAGGTATGTAAGCAGTTCCTATCCATCGTCGCGAAGCTTGGCACGACGTCGCCGGTTCCGCTGGGCGAGGTTGTCTACGACATTCGAGGATGGCTAGAGATCCACCCTGACGAGACTGACATTCGGAACTATTTGATAACAGTAACGTCTTGGCTCGGTGCTGGCTCTCCTGTTCCGTTGTCCGAGGTTCTGGCTGATACGCACGCTTGGCTACGGGCCCATCCCGAAGACTCAGCTGTCCGTAAGACATTTCTTTCCGTTCTCGCTTCCCCGGAAAATAGGAAACTAGTTCCCGTGGATGAGGTCGTCACCGACACACAGGCTTGGCTTGAGGATCACACTGGCAGTGTAGGCATTCGAAAAATCTTCCTGACGATATGTTGCGACCTTGGCGAAGCGTCGCCAATTCCGTTTGAAGAGATCCTGAATGGCGCTGAAGTGTGGTTAGAGGGGGCGCGCGTCAATAGTGAAGCCAAGGAAGAGGTCTTTTCGACAATTACCGATCTGCGGCGGACCTACGCCGCTAGCCGTGACAACAGGGCTCGTGGAGTCGATAGCGTATAGTAGGCGGCCATATCTGTCTAACCGGAGAGGCTGTTGGTCAATGATTGCTAATGCGCCCATGCTGACTGCCGCCGTGCCTGATGTGCCGAATTGGACTGATGTAGCCCAAGCCTGGGGAAGCCTTCTTGCCTCCACCATCACGCTTTTTGCATTGGTAGCTACCATATGGCTAGCGCGCACCGATCGGAAAAGGTCGGAAGAGAACCTGGAGGCCGAGGTCCGACGTGGGAATGAAGACGTAAAACGCGCACACCAGGAAATCGTCGCCGAACAACTTCGTGTTTTCCGTCTGACGACGCTGCTCAAGGTTGTGGATCTCCATGCGGAGTTTACTACCGCGAGACAATCCGACCGCACTCGAATAGTCACAGCACTCCGCGCGCTATTACAATGTCTACCCGAGGACGTGGCGACGCTTATCCGCTATGATACTGCGACGGCAATCACCGCCACATCTCGTTCGACTGCGAGCACATGGGCAGAGTGCCAGAGTATGCCGATCCAACGACCTGTGCCACCGGAACTTATCGGCACGGAGCTTGAGGCTAACATTAAGTCGTTTCTTCCCGGTGCTCGCCGAGACCCAGTCGGTCCGCGATCGCGTCCCCACCACGCTCGGCGACCAGCCTGACGAGGCGGCGGAACTGGCCGTGCCGCACCCCGGTGAACGGGAGGATCCACACTCACGGGTGGGCTGCCGAGATCACCTGCACCCCGACATCATCCGACATGGACCGACCACGAGTTACGCGACGTCTTTAGGAGCGACCGAGGGTGGGGACTGCTGCCGTTTGGTACTGCGGACTCACCCGCCCGGGCCCGACGGAGGCCCCAAGCGGGCCCACTCAGAAATTAGCTTGGGATGCAGCCCGCATCGCTCAGCGCATTGAAAGTCCGCTGTCCCGACGTAGACCGTCGGTGAAGGTAGCCCAGGCGTACGGGGTGAACCGCAGCACCGGCCCTGTCAGATCCTTCGAGTCCCGTACGCCGACCGACTGACCCAGCTCAGCGACCTCGACGCAGTTGGAGCCGCTGGCGCTGCTGCGGCTGCTCTTTCGCCACGTGGCCCGGCGCAGATCGGTGCTGCCGCTCATCTGGCTCTCCGCAGTGCTAGCTCGGGTATCCGTCCGCCACCCGGGCCAGGAAGTCACAGGTCTTGTCCGGATCGAGCGCCTTCGCCCGCAGGTGGTCGAACATGAGTCTATGTCGTGCCACCTGCTCCTCCTCTTCGAGTAGGGCGGTCGTCGCGTCGTTGTCGACGTAGACGATCGTCGGGTCGAGCACCGGGTCGTCATAGTCGAGGACGGTGAAGGGTCCGCCCATCGCGGCATGGGCACCAGCGGTGAACGGCAGAATCTGGATCTCGATCGTTGGTCGGGCGCATGCCTCGATGAGTCGAGCGACCTGCGCTCGCATCACGTTCGGACCGCCGACCACGCGCCGGACCGCCGCCTCGTCCAGCACGATCCAAAGCTTCGGCGGTACGTCCCGGGACAGCAGCGACTTACGGGCACTCCGAGCCGCGACCCGCCGGTCGACCTCATCCGGATCGGCAGTGGTCCGGCCGGCGAGGATGATCGCGCGGGCGTACTCCTCGGTCTGCAAGAGCCCAGGCACGTAGAGGCTCTCGAAGGTGCTGATCGCGGCGGCTTCGGCCTCGAAGCCGACGTAGTCGTCGGGCAGGACGTCGCCGTACGCGTTCCACCAGCCCTTCAAGCGAGCTTGCCGGGCGAGGGTGCTCAGCGTCTCCCGATCCTCGGCAGACGGCTGGTAGATCCTAAGCAGGTCTTGCACGTTCTGCTGAGTGATCCGCGAGTGCCCGAGTTCGACGCGGATCATCTTCGACCGGTGCCAACCGAGTTCGGTCGCAACGCTCTCGGCGGTCAGCCCAGCCGCCTCACGCAGTCGTCGCAACTCTCGACGCAGCCGTCGCGCTCGGATCGTCGGGCTCGGAATCGGAGCCACTACCTCACCTCCCTGAAGCCAGAACGATCGTCGTCGCTGAACACCACTGATGTCAACACTGCTTTCTGATCGCCAACAACATTTCTCTACTTACGACGTTGCATACTCACCTCCAGATCGGCCATGCTCTCTGTAGCGATCCGCTCACTCATGACGATCAACGCCTGGAGGCTCACGTGACACAGAGCAACTCGCCGGACTGGGACCGGCTGCGTCGCGAGTGGACGCTACCCGAGCCACCCCAACCCGTACCAACCGCCCACAGTGCACCGCCCGAGCCGTACGCCGATCTCTTCGCCGCGCTCGACCGGGCCGACGTCTCCGAGGCTGTCCGCGCGGCCCTCGCCCACGCCCTCAACCCACCCCCACCCGCCGGCCTACCGGACGAGCCCGACGACTCCCCCAGACAACCTCGCCCGCGCCACGAAAGCGGCCCCAACCTGCGCCTGCGCTCCATCGGCCACACCACCGAGCTGCGCCGCCGCTACACCCTGCACGTGACCTTCCCGGCGCACGACCTGTTCGCCGCCCGCAGCAAGGCCGCCGTCTACACCGAGGCGCTGCTCCTGCTCCGGCCCGAGCTGACCACCGACCCGGCGCTGCTCTCCCGGGCCGACCAGTGGAACCACAACGAGCCGGTGACCTGCGGCCGGGCCGGACCCGACGGCGAAATCTGCGTCCGGGCCGCCGACCATCCCGGCTGCCACTGGGACAGCGTCCTCGGCGGCTCGTGCTGGAGCGCCGAAAAGTCGACCGGTCCGGCCAGCTACTGCGACCGGACGGAGGACCGGTGACCCGGCCCGCCCGGAGCCGGCGGCTGCCGTCGTACCCCCGGGTTTGTCCCTGCCGGCACTGCGGCCTCGTCGTGCTGCGCGACAACGACGGCACCTGGATCCACGCCAGCCTTTCCTACACCTGCCGCGACCGCTGGGGCGGCGTGGCCGGCACCACTGCCGAACCCGCTGCTCCGGGCCCCGCCCGCACCCCCACATTCGGGTATTCCGGACCCGACTCCGGGGCACTGGCCTGGGGTGACGGGTCCGATACGGTGTAACCCATGCCGGAGCAGACCCCCCCACCGCTGCTGCGGGACGTGATCGTCATCCCGGAGTCCCCTTCCGCGAGCGACCTGGTGCTCAAGCTCGCCGAGGGTGTCACCGACCCCGCGGAGACCTTCAAGGAGTACGTCATCCCGCCCCGCCTGGTCGACAACTTCGACCAGGCCCTCCGGCTGATCCAGAACGCGCTCGCCACCGGGGCGTCCCGGGCCGCCTACCTGCACGGCTCGTTCGGCTCCGGTAAGTCGCACTTCATGGCGGCCCTGCACGCACTGCTGCGCAGCGAGCGTGCCGCGCGCAACCGGGTCGAGTTCGCCCCGCTGCTGGCCCGGCACGACGTGTGGCTGGACGGCCGGAAGTTCCTGCTCGTGCCCTACCACATGATGGGGGCGAAGTCGCTTGAGCAGCGGGTGCTCGGCGGCTACATCGAGTACGTCCGCAAGCTGCACCCCGAGGCCCGGATTCCGGCGGTGCACCGTACCGACGCGCTGCTCGACCAGAGCCAGCACCTGCGCAGCCAGATCGGCGACGAGGCGTTCATCGCCGGCCTTCCCGGCGGTGAAGAGGACGAATGGGGCGACTCCGACGGCTGGACCAGCGAGAAGCTGGATGCCGCGTTCGCCGCCGCCCCGCTGCACGACCCGACAACCGTCACCCCCGAGGACGAGCTGCGCCGCAAGCTGGTCAACGACCTGCTCAGCACCTGGCAGCAGGGCTTCTTCCGGAACGCGCTCGAAGACAAGGAAGGCTTCGTCTCGCTCGACCGCGGGCTCACCGAGATCGCCGCGCACGCGAAGGACCTGCACTACGACGGCCTCGTCCTCTTCCTCGACGAGCTGATCCTCTGGCTCGCCAACAGCATCGGCGACCAGCGTTTCGTCGCCCGGGAGATCCAGAAGATCACCAACTTCGTCGAAGGCTCGGAGGCCAGCCGCCCGATCCCGGTGATCACGTTCATCGCCCGGCAGCGTGACCTGCGTGAACTCGTTGGCGAGGACGTCACCGGCGCCCACGACCTGGCGTTCCACGACACCCTCAACCTGGCCAGCGGCCGGTTCGACGTGATCACCCTGGAGGACCGCAACCTGCCGCAGATCACCCGGGCCCGGGTGCTCAAGCGGGTCGGCGAGGACGAGGGCGCCAGCGGCCCGGCCGAGCAGGCGATCGACGAGGCGTTCGAGCGGATCAAGCGGGTCCGGTCCGACGTCTGGGACGTGCTGCTCGGCACCGACACCGGCAGCGGCGCCGACCAGGACTCCTTCCAGCTCACCTACCCGTTCAGCCCTGCCTTCCTCTCCACCCTGGTCTACGTCTCCAGTGCGCTGCAACGCAACCGGACCGGCCTCAAGCTGATGCGCCAGATGCTGGTGGACCGCCGCGACGAGCTGCGCCTCGGCCAGCTCATCCCGCTCGGCGACCTTTACGACGTACTCAGCCGGGGCGGTGACCAGCCGTTCACCGAGCGGCTGAAGGTCGAGTTCGAGACCGCGCAGAAGCTCTACCAGAACCGGCTGCGGCCGTACCTGATGGAGCACCACAACGTCGGCGACGACGACCTCGAACAGGCACGGCGCGGCGAGCAGCTCGACCGGGCCGTCGCCGCCCGGGTGCGCGCCTTCACCGGCGACGACCGGATCGTCAAGACGCTGCTGCTGGCCGCCCTCGCCCCCTCCGTACCGGCCCTGCACGACCTGACCCCGCGCAAGCTCTCCGCCCTCAACCACGGCAGCATCACCAGCCCGATCCCGGGTGGCGAGGTCGGGCTGATCGGCCGGAAGATCGAGCAGTTGGCCGCCCGGTTCGGCGAGATCAAGATGCTCGACGGCGACGGGGTACGACTCGAACTCGTCGGCGTCGACGTCGGCAGCGTGCTCAACAACGCCCGGCACCTCGACTCCGACGGCGGCCGGCAGAACATGGTCAAGCGGCTGCTCTGGGAAGAACTCGGCGTCAGCGCCGCCGACGGCTACTTCGACCAGGCCAACCTGGTCTGGCGGGGCAGCCGGCGCAGCATCGAGGTCGTCTACGGCAACATCCGCGACGCCGACGAGCTGCGCGAGGACGCGTTCCATCCGTTCACCCCGAACGCCTGGCGCCTGATCGTCGACTACCCGTTCGACGAGGGCACCCACAGCCCGGCCGAGGACCGCAACCGGGTGCTCGGGTTCAGCTTCACCACGCGTACGGTCTGCTGGATCCCGGCCACCCTCACCATCAACCGGCAGAACGACCTCGGCCGGCTGGTGCTGCTCGACGCCCTGCTCAGCGGCTCCCAGGCGGCACAGCGGTTCGAGACGGCCGCCCGGCACCTCAGCGAGGACGACCGGCGCCGGGCCCACGCGACTCTCACCAACCAGCGCGACGCACTGCTCGTGGCCATGAAAGGTGTGCTGCGCCAGGCGTACGGGGTGGCGAACAAGCAGGCCGCGGACGTGCTCACCACCTACACCGACCACCTGCTCAGCCTCAGCGACCCGCGCGAACTGACCCTGCCGGTCGGGGCGAAGCTGAGCGCGGTGCTGCCCTGGCTCGCCGACCAGATGCTCGGCGCGCAGTATCCGGCACATCCGGACTTCGACCCGGACCGGCGGGGCGAACCGCTGCGGGTCACCGACCTCAAGACCGCCCTGGAGTACGTACGCCGGGCCGTCGAGTCGGGCGAGGACCGGACCGAGGTCGACAAGAAGGATCGTGCCGTCGTCCGCCGCATCGTCAACCCGCTCGGACTCGGGGTGATGCACGAGGCGGCGTACGTGCTCGGCCGGGACTGGGTCGAGCACTTCCAGCGCCGGGCCAGCCAGGAGGGCATCGGCGGGGATCTGCGCGTCGTCGACCTGCGACGCTGGCTCGACGAGCCGCAGCCGCGCGGACTCGAACCGCCGGTGGCCCAGCTCGTGATGGCCGCCTTCGCCGAGCAGACCGACCGGACCTGGATCCGGCACGGCGCGATCCTGACCCCGCAACCCGAACTCTCCGCGATCAACGACGACCTGGCCCTGCGTACCCCGGAACGGCCGGCGGAGGAGGACTGGACCACGGCCCGGGAGCGGGCCATGCACCTGTTCGGCTTCATGGGGCCCACCCTGGCCCGGGGGCGGCTCGTCGCGATGTTCGTCCAGGACCTGTCCCGGCAGGCGCGGCAGCACCGGGAAGCCGCCCACCGCCTGGTCGACGAGCTGGAACGGCACGCCGACCGGCTCGGCCTCGATCCTGCCGCCACCGCCGGCCGGCTGCACACCGCGTACGCGGCCCGGGACCTGCTCGACGGCCTGGACAGCCGGCACCGCGACATCGACATCGTTCAGCAGCTCGCGCAGACCGACCTGGGTGGCCCGCCGGAACGGGCCGGCCGGAGCATCCGGAGCGCGAACGACGTCGTCCAAGCCCTCCGGAACACCTCGTGGGACAACTTCGACCTGCTCGCCGACCTCGGCCAGCCGTGGACCACCGAGGCGGCGGAGATCCTCTCGGCGCTGCGCCAGGCCGCCAACGACGACGAACTGACCACTCCGCTGCCGGCTGCCCTGAACCGGGCCCGCACCCGGACCACCGACCTGCTCCGCCGGGTCACCCGGAACCAACCCCGACCGGTGACCCGCGATCCGAGGCCGGGACCGGACACCACGTCGACGCCCGGCGGCGACCCGGTACGCGACCCCGGCCCGACCGAGCAGGGCAGCGTGCTGGTCGACGGCGACGACCTGAACGAACTGGTCGAGACGCTGCGCAAGGTGGCCGGGCGTAACCCGGGGAGCCGGCTAGAAGTCGTCTGGCGGGTACGCCGGTGACCGTCACCGCATCGTCTCCCCGGGCGCTGCCGGTCAATCCGCACACCCTCGCCCAACAGGTCAAACGTCGGCTGCGGAGCCACCGGCCCGGCCGCGATCCCGACCCGGTGCTGCTGGTCAACGCCGCACCGGTCTGGCCGTACGACCCGATCCTGACCGTCGACCCCAAACTGCGGGTACGCGTCGTCGCCTGCGTCTCCACCCTCGCCATCTGGGAACAGCTCGCCGACCCGCGCGACCTGCCCACAGTGGTATTGACCGACCTGTCGGAGGAGGAACTGGGCACCGGCATCCTCAGCCGGGCACACCAGCGCCGGGTCTTCGACATGGAACCGTGGGCCCTGATCAGAGAGGCGTTCGGCGCACGGCAGTCGGACTCCCGGCTGGAGGAGCTTTCCTGGGCCGGACGCGCGCTGATCGAGGCCACCCCGCCGGGCGGCTGGCCCCAACTCCCCGGCATCGTCCTGCAACGCGGCACCGCACTGCGGCACCTGACCGTGGAACGGCTGCGACTCGCCCAGCTCGGCACCGCCGCCGAGGACATCGACCCGGCCGCCCTGCTGCGCTGGAGTGCCCTTCCGGTCGCACCGCAGGCCCTGAACGCGCTGTCGGAGGCGGAACGGACCGGGCTGCTCGGTTGGCTGGGCGACGAGTTCGGGCCCGCGTTGCGGGTGTTGGCCGCCCTGCACGAGGTCGGGCACGTCACGGACACGTTGCCGCTCGGACTGGTCTGCGGGGCTCTCTGGACCGCCGACGACCCGGACAGCCTGCGCGCGCAGGGCCGGGTCGACCAGTACCTCGGCGGGACCCATCTCGCCCCGGACGTCGTCGCCGCGTTCGCCGCTGCCGCGCACGAGACCATGGTGGGCCTGCTGTCCAACGCCACCAGACGCGACGGCGGCACCAGGCGCGACGGCGTCGCCGGTCCCGACGCCGGGGCCGGAGGCGACAACGCGGCCCGCCGAGGGGCCGGCGAGCTCGACCCGCGCCAGCTCGGCCACACGGTGCTCGACCGGGCCGAGGAACTGCTGCTCGGCTTCGCCGCGACCGGTGCCGCCCGACACAGCGACATCCTCCGATCCAGCTTCACCCACCGACTCGGCGAGGTTGCCCAGGCATTGAGCCGTACGGTCAAGGGTGGCACGGTGCTGCCCGAGGCGCTTCCCGCCGCCGGGCAGGCCGTCACCCACCTCGCCGCGCACCGCCTCGCACCGCACTACCCACACCGCGTCGAACGGGCCGAGATGGCGCTGCGGCTGGTCCACTGGCTGGCCGGGCCCGTCGACTCCCCGCTCGGCGTGGCTGAGGGCATCGGCCGTCAGGTCGCACAGTGGTCCTGGGTCGACCTGGCCCTGGAGCACGTCTGGATCGGCGAGGACGCCCACGCCGCGCTGGCCGCGACCTATCGGCTGATCCACGACCTGGCCCAGCACCGCCGCCGGGAGCTGGACCGGGCCTTCGCCACGCACCTCGCCAACTGGACCGCCGGCGGTGGAAAGCCGGGAGACCTGCTCACCGTCGAGACCGTGCTGTCCCGGGTGGTCGCCCCGGTGGTGCAGGAGGACAGCCGGCCGGTCCTGGTCGTCGTGGTCGACGGCATGACCGCCGCCATCGCCGCCGACCTGGCCGACCAGCTCACCAGAGGGGGCTGGCTGGAGTACGACCCGCTGGCCAGCCGACCCGGCCGGAAGACCGAGGCCCGGCGCCGGGGCGTCGTCGCCGCCCTGCCCACGGTGACCACGGTGTCGCGTACCTCGCTGCTGGCCGGCGCGCTGCGCGAAGGCGGTCAGTCCGAGGAGCGGGCCGCGTTCGAACGCAACCCGCTGTGGCAGGGGCGGCCGGCGAAACTGTTCCACAAGAGCACCCTGCAGGGCGACGCTGGTGAGGTGCTCAGCGACAAGCTGATCCAGGCACTGAGCGACCCCCGTACGGTCGTCGGCGTCGTCGTGAACACCGTCGACGACGCACTCCGGTACGGCCGGGAAAGCGCCGACGCGGGCTGGCGGATCGACAATCTCGGCGCGCTGCGCGCCCTGCTCGACTACGCCCGCTACCAGGGACGGGCAGTGATCATCACGAGCGACCACGGGCACGTGCTGGACCGGGACACCAACTCCCGACCGGTCGTCGAACCGGCGTCGGCCCGGCACCGTACCGATCCGGCCCCGGCCAGCGACGGTGAGATCGAGTTGACCGGATCCCGAGTGGTCACTACCGGCAATAGAGTCGTCGCACTGTGGGACCCCCGGGCGCGCTACCTGCCCCGGCAGGCCGGCTACCACGGCGGCGCGTCGCTGGCCGAGGTGACCGTGCCGCTACTTGCCCTGCTGCCGCTCGGCGCGGCGGCTCCGCCCGGTTGGCGCCTCCTCGGGCCGCAGCAGCCGGAGTGGTGGTCGCCGACGGTCGAGTCGCCCCCGGACGTTCCGGCAGACTCCCCTACGCCGGCGGTCGCGGCGGCTCCGGTCCGGCGCGAACGGCCCGGCGCGCGGCGGAGCACTCCGGCCCCCGAGCCCGGTACCACCCTCTTCGAGCTGCCCACCGTCGAGCCGCCCGCCGCCGAACTGCCGGCCGACGCCGCGCCACCAGCCGTACCGGCGGCGCCGGAGGGGCACCGCGGCCTGGTCGACGCGCTGCTCGGCTCGGAGATGTTCGACGCACAGCACTCGCTGACCCCCCGAAAGGTGCCGATCAGCAAGATCCGAGGTGCCCTCACCGCCCTGCTGGACGCGAACGGCGTCCTGCCGACCGTACTGGTCGCCGAGAAGGCCGGTGAGCAGCCGGCCCGAGCCACCGGATTCGTCACCACCCTCCAGCGGATCTTCAACGTCGACAACTTCCCCGTGCTGTCCCTGGTCGACGACGGACGAACCGTCCGGCTGGACCTGACGCTGCTGCGGGAGCAGTTCCAACTGCCCGACTCGGGGAGGCCGTCGTGAGCGCCCGGGTGAGCAGTGCCCGACGTCGGCAGGTACTCGACGCGCTGCGCCGCGGAGCCGTACCCGAATCAGGCCTGGACCTGCTCGCGGTCGGCCTGGACCGGTTCTCCGGCGCGGTGACCGAGGAGATCGACACGGTCCGTACCGGCGGCGCGGTGTTCAAGGCCATCCGGGGCGAGTACGGCTCCGGCAAGACCTTCTTCGCACGGTGGCTCGCCGAACAGGCCAAACGGGCCAACCTCGCCACCGCCGAGGTGCAGATCTCGGAGAACGAGACCCCGCTGCACCGGCTGGAGACGGTCTACCGCCGGCTCACCGAACGGCTGACCACCGCCACCTTCCCGCCGAGCGCGCTACGGGCCGTCGTCGACGCCTGGTTCTACGCCCTGGAGGACGACGTCCTCGGTGGCGGCACGGTGGACGGCGGCGCGGTGGACCCGGCCGACCAGGCGGCGGTCGACCGCGCCGTCGAGGAACTGCTCGGCCAACGGCTCAGTGTCGTGGGCCGGACCGCGCCGACCTTCGCCAACGCACTGCGCGGCTACCGGGCGGCGATCACCAGCGGCGACGCCGCCGGGGCGGACGCCGTACTCGCCTGGCTCGGCGGGCAGCCGCACGTCTCGGCGGCGGCCCGCCGGCACGCCGGTATCCGGGGCGACCTCGACCACTTCGGCGCGCTCGGCTTCCTCCAAGGGCTGCTCGTGGTGCTGCGGGACTGCGGCTACCCGGGCCTGCTGCTGGTGCTGGACGAGGTGGAGACCCTGCAGCGGGTCCGCTCCGACGCCAGGGACAAGGCACTCAACGCGCTCCGGCAACTCGTCGACGAGGTGCACTCCGGCCGCTTTCCCGGCCTGTACCTCGTGATCACCGGCACCCCGGCTTTCTACGACGGGCCGCAGGGAGTGGCCCGGCTGGCTCCGCTCGCCGGGCGGCTGGCCACCGACTTTCCGGCCGATCCCCGCTTCGACAATCCGCGAGCCGTCCAGTTGCGCCTGCCCGGGTTCACCGTCGACTCTCTCGTCGAACTCGGCGCCCGGGTACGCGACCTGTTCGCCGACGGCAGCCCGGCCCGGGACCGGCTCCTCCACCTCGCCGACGACGCATACCTGGCCGACCTGGCCGCCGCCCTGGCCGGTCAACTCGGTGGCAAGGTCGGAATCGCACCACGGCTGTTCCTGAAGAAACTCGTCGCCGGAGTGTTGGACCCGATCGAACTGCATCCGGATTTCGACCCGCGCCGGGACTTCGCCCTGATGGTGGCCCACTCCGAGATGACCGAGGTGGAACGCAACGCCACCCGGGCCGACGAAATCGCCCTGGACCTGCCATGACCGCCACCGCCGGCCCCCGCGAGAACGGAGTCGGGCCGGACGGCGGCGCGGCGGCCGAGCGACTTCATCCGGTGTTGCTGCACCACATCGTCAACACGCTGGGATGGCCGCAACTTCGCGAGTTGCAGGAAGCCGCCGTGGCCCCTCTGCTCGCCGGCGACGACTCGGTGCTGCTCGCCGCGACCGCCAGCGGCAAGACCGAGGCCGCCGTCTTCCCGCTGCTGTCCAGGATGGCGAGCGAACAGTGGGCCGGCCTCTCCGTGCTCTACGTCTGTCCACTCAAGGCACTCCTGAACAACCTGGAACCCCGGCTGCGCACCTACAGCTCCTGGCTCGGCCGCCGTACCGCCGTCTGGCATGGCGACGTGACCGCCTCGACCCGCCGGGCGATCCTGCGCGACCGACCGGACCTCCTGCTGACCACGCCGGAGTCGATCGAGGCGATGCTGGTGAGCGCCAACGTCGAGCACGCCCGGTTCTTCGCCGACCTGCGGGCGGTCGTCGTCGACGAGGTACACGCCTTCGCCGGCGACGACCGGGGCTGGCATCTGCTCGCCGTACTCGAACGTCTCAGTCACACGATCGGCCGGCCGTTGCAGCGGATCGGACTGTCCGCGACCGTCGGCAACCCGCCTGAACTACTCACCTGGCTACAGGGCTCGGAGTCCGGACGTCGGCCCGGACGGGTCGTGGCACCCCACCTCGATCCGACGGCTCCGAACTCGACGGCGACCGATCCGGCGGCACCGGCGCCCTCCACACCTGCTGCCCCCACTCCGGCTGGCCAGATCGAACTGGACTACGTCGGCTCCCTCCAGAACGCCGCGACGGTGATCTCGGCCCTGCATCGCGGCGAGAAGCGGTTGGTCTTCTGCGAGTCCCGCCAGGAGGTGGAGGAACTCGGGCAGCTTCTCCGGATGAAGGGCGTCACCACCTTCCTCTCACACGCGTCCCTCGCGCTGGACGAGCGGCGACGGTCGGAACAGGCATTCGCCGAGGCCCGGGACTGCGTCATCGTCTCCACCAGCACCCTGGAACTCGGTGTCGACGTCGGCGATCTCGATCGCGTCATCCAGATCGGTGCACCGCGATCCGTCGCGTCGCTCCTGCAACGACTCGGTCGTACCGGTCGGCGGCCCGGCACGACCCGCAACTGTTTGTTCCTGGCACCCGACCGGCCGAGCCTGCTCCGGGCCGCCGGCCTGCTCCTGCTCTGGGGGCGCGGTTGGGTGGAGCCGGTGGTCGCCCCGCCCGAACCACGGCACATCGTCGCCCAACAGATCCTGGCGCTGTGTCTACAGGAGCGCCAGGTCGGCGGCAACGTGTGGCACGACTGGTGGAACGGACTCGAGCCGTTCACGGGAAGTGCCGAGGTGATCCTGCGACACCTCGTCGAGCAGGGTTACCTGCAACGTGACGGCGACATGCTCTTCATCGGCCCCGAGGCCGAGCTGCGATTCGGACACCGGCACTTCATGGCCATGACCGCGGTCTTCACCGCGCCCCCCGAGTTCACGGTCCTCGCCGGGCGTACCGAACTCGGCCGGATCGACCCGAGCCTGCTGACCGAACAGGTGCAGGGCCCACGTCGGCTTCTCCTCGCCGGGCGGAGCTGGCAGGTCACCTACGTCGACTGGAAGCGCCGCCGGTGCTTCGTCGAGCCGGTCGACAGCGGCGGAAAGGCACGCTGGACCGGCTCGGGGATAGCGGGACTGTCGTTCGAGTTGAGCCGCGCGATGCGCGACGTGGTGCTCGGTGCCGAACCGCCGGTGGCACTCACCCGACGCGCCACGGATCAGCTCGCGGAGATTCGGGAGCAGCACCTGCCGGCCGCACACCCGGGCGGTACCACGGTCACCCGCCTCCCCTCCGGCGACGTGCACTGGTGGACCTGGGCAGGTTTCCGTACCAACGCCACACTGACGAGCACCCTCGCCGGACTCACCGACCCGTTGCAGGAGCACACGGATCTCTACCTCCGGCTCCGCCGGGATCTCACTCCCGCGCAGTGGCGTGCCGGGATCGCGGATGCCCGCGACCGACTGTGCTTACCGGAGGTGGACGAAAAGGCACTCTCCGGGCTCAAGTTCAACACCGCCTTACCGCAGCGACTCGCCCTCGCCACCTTGGCCACCCGGCTGGCCGACCTGCCCTCCGCGCTTGAGGTGCTACGCGAGCCCAGCCGATTCGTCATCGTCTGACGCGGATCAGCTCACGTCGAGACGGCGGCCGAGGGGGCGACCTTGGCCGTCCGGTAGCTGAGGACGAGGCAGAGGAGCACGATGTTGAGGGCGCCCGCCACGACGAGGAGCGGTGCCGCGAGCAGGCCGGGGGTGATGGCGGCTATGACGCCGAGCGCGACGGGTCCGCGCCACGGTCGGCGGGCCTCGAACATCACCACCCCGTACACGGTCCGGGCGATGACGTGCAGGACGATCCCACCGATGATGATCAGCACCCAGGCCACCCGGGTCTCGCCGAGCGGCCGGCGGATGAGCATTTCGGCACCGACCGCCGTGACGACCGCGGCGGCGACCATGAGCCCATGGCAGTACGCGGCGGCGACGGCGGTACGCGGGGCGGTCGTGTTGACCGCGGTACCGAGATCGCGGCCCCGGGGCAGGAAGTAGCTCCACAGCATCAGGACCGCGTTGGCGAAGGCGATGGTGAAGGCCAGCGTCCGGATGGTGTCGAAGCCCGTACCGCTGTAGACCAGCCCGCTCACCAGGACCAGTTCACCCAGGGCGATGATGTAGACCTGCCGGTACCGCTCCGCGATGTGCTCGCCGATCACCCGCAGGTGTGCCTGCGGTCGGGTCAGTCTCGGCACCGGCCAGCCGAGCCAGGCACTCACGCCGTCGACGGCTACCGCCACCGCCCACAGCACCAGCTGCGGCAGCGGGGGCAGGAGGGCTCCCACCACCCATGCGACGGCGGAGATGCCGAACCAGATGAGGACCCGCGCCGACCGCGCCTGGAGCGGATGGCCCCGCAGGGCCGGGACGATCACCAGACCGCGGACGATGTGGATCGCGGCGTAGGCGCCGGCGAAGAGGAGGCCGTGCTCACCGAAGGCGTTCGGTACGGCGGCCGCCATGAGCAACCCGGCGAACATGATGCCGAT
This sequence comes from Plantactinospora solaniradicis, assembly GCF_042658085.1. Classification (NCBI taxonomy): domain Bacteria; kingdom Bacillati; phylum Actinomycetota; class Actinomycetes; order Micromonosporales; family Micromonosporaceae; genus Plantactinospora; species Plantactinospora solaniradicis. The sequence goes on from NZ_JBHSPR010000032.1 coordinate 321,221, forward strand.
GATGAGGCGTTGCAGGTAGGGCTCTTCCGGGTTGAACCAGTCCGTCGACCACGCCGTCGCCACCCACACCCACCAGATCGCACAGAACAGCACCAGCGTCTCCGCGAGGTTTACCAGACCGAAGTCGTTCAGCACGCGTTGCGACAGCCGCGACAGCGCGAAGATCATTGCCAGGTCGAAGAACAGCTCGTGGAACGAGATCTCCCGAGGATGTTCACGCTTGCGTAGCAGCCTCTCCAGCCTGCTCCCGACGGCGGTTACCACGGGGCCGAGTTGGATGTGTCGATAGCTGAGCACGACGCCGAGTAGCACCAGATTGACGACGACCGCCACGGCCAGGGGTGGCAACAGCAGCAGGCCGGGTGAGATGGCCGCGAGGACCAGCATTCCGACCGGCGCACGCCAGGCCGGGCGCCGGAACACGGTCCAGGCGTAGAGCGCCCTTCCGGCAAGGAAAAGGAAAGGTCCGGCGATGATGGCGGCCGACCACGGGGTTCGGGTCTCGCCGAGCGGTCGGGTGATCAGGATCTGGTCGCCCATCGCCGTGACGACGATTCCGGCGAGTCCGACCACGTGGATATGCGAGGTGCGCAGGGCCCTACGAGGTTGCCGGTCGATCGTGTCCGCGAGATTGAGGCCCCGGGGCAGGAACCAACTCCACAACAGCAACACCGCGTTCGCGAAGGCGATGGCGAAGGCCAACAGCCGGACGATGTCGAGTCGTGTTCCGCTCAAACTGATTCCGCTGACCAGGATCAGTACGCCCAGGCTGATGATGAAGATCTGCCGGTACCGCTCCGCGATGTGCTCGCCGACCAACCGCACGTAGCCTTCGCCCGTCTGGCCGATCCCTGGTACGGGCCGGCCCACCGTCACACCCAGGTAGTCCAGCACGATGGCTACCGACCAGCACACCAGTCGCGGCGTGGCTGGCAGGAACGCCCCGGTCAGCCACGGTATCGCGCTCACGCCGCACCAGATCGCGGAGCGCTGCATCTGCTCCTGGAGCGGGTGACCGCCCAGCGTCCGCACATTTGCCAGGTGCCGGCCGAGGTTTACCGCGACATACGTACCGGCGAAGACGAAGCCGTGTCCGGCGAAGGCGTCGGGCACCGCGGCGGCGACCAGCAGCCCGCCGAACATTCCCGCGATGGTGAGCAGGTGCACGTACGGCTCGTCGGGATTGAACCAGTCCGTCATGAGCGCTCCCGCTACCCACAACGACCAGATCGCCGCCAGGAGGATCAGCGTCTGTACCGAGTTCTCCCAGCCGAAATCCCGTAGGAAACGCTGCGCGATCTGCGTGAGCGCGAAGATGATGGCCAGGTCGAAGAACAGCTCGAGAAAGGAGACCTCGCGCGGACTCCGGGGCTTTCGTAAGAGCCGTTCCAACCTGGTGTCCGCCACAGCTCACCCGTTTCGCCCGTCTTATCATGAATATTCGTATCATGACCGGAAGAGCGCAGGGGCCGTTACGTTGCCGTTGGTGACCGGCCGACGCAGCGCGGCGACCGAAGAGCTAACCCCGGGACGGGGGAACGACCAGCAGCGGAATGGTCATCTCGGTCGCCGTGCACGAGCCGTGGTACGCGACCAGGGTCGCCTCGATCGGGTGGTGGGTCTTCGAGGCGAGCACCACGGTCTCGCCCAGGCAGGCGGCCACCACGTCACCGATGCGCTCCAGGTGGGCCTCGGGCACCGGGCCGAACCAGCCGGCCGCGACCGCCTCGGCCCGGGTGGCGACCCACGCCTGCTCGCCCAGCACCTCCGACCAGGCGGCGACGACGTCGGCGGTCGCGCCGGGCACGGTGTGCAGGTAGCGGACCCGGGCCTCCCCCGCCACCACCCGTACGCCGGCCCGCAGCCGGGGATCGGCGTCGAGGTCGTACCGGCCCTCCGCCGGGACGTTGAGCTGCCCATGGTCGGCGGTGACCAGCAACGCGGCGTCCGGCGGCAGCCCGTCGGCCAGCCGGGCGAGCAGGCGGTCCACGTCTTTGACGGCGGACTGCCAGTCGGCGGAGCCGATGCCGCTGCGGTGCCCGTGCCGGTCCACCTCCGGGTGGTAGCCGTACACCAGGGTCGGGCCGGGGCCGGCGGTCAGCGCAGCGAGCATCTCGGTCGCCAGCGCGTCGACGTCGGCCGCGTCCCGGTGCGTACCGGCACCGCCGTACGCGGCCAGGCTGAGTCCGGTGCTGGCGAGTTCCGGCCGACTCACCACGGTCACCGCGACCCCGGCCGCCTCGGCCTGCCGCAACCGGGTCGGCAGCGGCTGCCAACGACGTGGGTCGGGATCGTCCGTCGACTCGGCGGCATGCGCCGGTAACGCTTCCCCGGCCGGGGCGCCGGGCCGTTCCCCGGCCGTCGATCTCGGCTGCTCCTCGGTACCGAGTGGCGGCCAGGACCCGCTCGGGCGGTGCCCGCCGACCGGCGACCCCGGGCCGCCGCCCGGGAAGTTCGGACCATCGGCGGGTGACCTCGGCCAGTCGATGTGGGTGAGGACCCGGTCCGTTCCGGGCACGTTGACCCGGAAGCCGAGCACGCCGTGCGCCCCGGGCGCGGCACCGGTGCCCAGACTCACCAGGCTGGTCGGGGTGGTGGACGGAAAACCACAGGTCAACGGGCGCCCGAACCGGCCGGTGAGGTCGGTCAGCACCGGCGCGTGCGGGGCTGCGGTCGGCAACTGGTACCAGCCGAGGCCGTCCACGAGCAGCACCGCGATCCGGCGTACCCCGGGGAGTTGGGCGGTCAGCCCCAACGGGTCGGCCCGGTCGACGCCCAGCACCGCCAACGCGCTCGGCAGTACGTCGGCCAGACTGCCGCCGAAGTAGTGCGGCCGGACCACCTCGAGCGGATTCGTCATGGCCGCACCCCGCTTCGCCCGGTCACGCCGGGCGGCGGGCGAACAGGTGCAACTGGGCCGCGATGTCCCGGTAGGGCGGCTGCGCCGAGGCGGCCAACTCCAGGTCGAGCAGGGCCGGCGGATCGGCCTCGGCGGCAACCGCGGGGATCAGGTCGGCGAAGACGCGTACGCCATGGGTCTGCTCGACCGCCAGCCCGGCGGACCGGAGCAGCGCGGCGGCGCTGTCGGCGTCGTAACGCCGCCGCAGCGTGTCCCGTGATCCGGCGCGTCCGTCCGGGTCGGCGAGCAGCGCGGCGGCAACGTCGAGGTGGCCGTTCATCACCCGGCTGAGCACGGCGGCGGCCCGGTTCGCCACCAGTACGCTGGCCGCGCCGCCGGGGCGCAGCGCGGTGCCGATCGCCCCGACCACCCCGGCCGGATCGTCGACCACCTCCAGTACGGCGTGACAGAGCACCAGGTCGGCGCTGGCAGGCTCGATCAGCCCGGCGAGGGCGTCACCGTCGCCCTGCACGGCACGTACCCGGTCGGCGACCCCGGCCTCGGCGGCCCGCCGGGTCAGCGCGGCGAGCGCATCGGGGCTGGCGTCCACGACCGTCACCCGGTGGCCCGCCTCGGCCAGCGGCACCGCGAACCCGCCGGTCCCGCCGCCGACATCGAGCACGGTGAGCGTCCTGCCGGCCGTCTGGGCGAGTTCGCGCCGCAGTACGGCCCAGACCACGGCGGTACGCGGGCCGATCGCCGTACCGCCGGGACGGCTCTGAGTTCGCTCCACCCGACGAGCCTAAGCCACCCGGCATCACCCGCAGCGCCGGCTGCCGCACCGCCGGCGGGGCCGCCGGCAGCGTTGGCCGGTTAAGAAGGGGCCCTTCTTCTACAGAAAACGATAAGAAGGGGCCCTTCCTTACATCTGTCAGCGGAAGTCGCGGGAGGCGGGGGTGACGGGTGGGGTGATGGCGTCGAGGCGGTCGGCGATCAGGTTGATCACGCCGTCGTGCTTCTCCAGGCGGCCGCGTACGAGTAGGGCGGTGCTGGTCCGGGCCACCTTGCGGTAGCGCTGCCAGAGGCCGGGCGAGCAGGTGACGTTGAGCATGCCGGTCTCGTCCTCCAGGTTGATGAAGGTGACTCCGCCGGCGGTGGCAGGACGTTGCCGGTGGGTGACGATGCCGCCGACCCGGATCCGGGTGCCGGGGTCGACTCGGGCCAGCCGGGCGATCGGGATCGCGCCAGCCGCGTCGAGCTGGGCCCGGACGAACTGCGCCGGATGGCTCTCCGGGGAGAGTCCGGTGGCCCAGACGTCCGCGACCAGCCGGTCGACGGCATCCATCCCGGGCAGGGTCGGGGCATCCGCTCCGACGATGGTGCCGGGCAACCGGTCCGGCTTGTCCTGCGCCGCCGCGCCGGCCGCCCAGAGCGCCGCCCGCCGGGTCAGCCCGAAGCAGGCGAAGGCGTCCGCGGTGGCCAGCGCCTCCAGGTGCCCGGCGGTCAGCCCGGCCCGGCGGGCCAGGTCCGCCATGTCCCGGTACGGCCCGTGCGCGGTCCGCTCCCGCTCGATCTTCTCCGCGAGGTCGTCGCCGAGGGTACGGACCCCGGACAGCCCGAGCCGGACCGCCGGACCGCCCAGCCCCCACCGGTGCGGTGGCTCACCCGGTGCGCTCCCCCACCGGGTTTCCGGGGTGGCCTCCAGGCTCGCCTTGGCACCGCTGGCGTTGATGTCCGGACGGCGTACCTCGACGCCGTGCCGGCGGGCGTCGTCGACCAGGGTCTGCGGCGAGTAGAACCCCATCGGCTGGGCGTTGAGCAGCGCGGCGAGGAATGGCGCTGGGTGGTAACGCTTGAGCCAGGAGCTGGCGTAGACCAGGTAGGCGAAGCTCATCGAATGGCTCTCCGGGAAGCCGAAGCTGGCGAAGGCGGAGAGCTTGAGATAGACGTCGTCGGCCAGCTCGCCGGTGATGCCCCGCTCGGCCATCCCCGCGTACAGCCGGTCGCGGATCTCGGCCATCCGCTCGGCGGACCGCTTGGACCCCATCGCCCGGCGCAGTTGGTCGGCACCGGACGCGTCGAAGCCGGCCAGGTCGATCGCGAGCTGCATCAACTGTTCCTGGAACAACGGCACCCCGAGGGTCTTCTCCAGCGCGTTGCGCATCAGCGGATGCGGATAGGTGACCTCCTCCAGCCCGTTGCGGCGCCGGATGTACGGATGCACCGAGCCGCCCTGGATCGGGCCGGGCCGGATCAGCGCCACCTCGACCACCAGGTCGTAGAACTCCCGGGGCTTGAGCCGGGGCAGCGTGGCCATCTGGGCTCGGCTCTCCACCTGGAACACCCCGACCGAGTCGGCCCGGCAGAGCATGTCGTACACCTCGGGGTCGTCCAGGGACATCGAACTCAGGTCGAGGGTCGACTCGATCATGTCGTACGCGTAGTGCAGCGCCGAGAGCATGCCGAGGCCGAGCAGGTCGAACTTGACCAGCCCGGCGCTGGCGCAGTCGTCCTTGTCCCACTGGAGCACGGTGCGGCCGGGCATCCGCCCCCACTCGACCGGGCACACCTCGATGACCGGCCGGTCGCAGATCACCATCCCGCCGGAGTGGATGCCGAGGTGCCGGGGAAACGTCTGCAACTCGTTGGCGTACGCGACGACGTGCTCGGGGATCCCCTCGACGTCGACCGCCGCCACGCTGCCCCACCGGTCGATCTGCTTGCTCCAGGCGTCCTGCTGGCCGGGCGAGAAGCCGAACGCCTTGGCGATGTCCCGCACCGCCGACCGTGGCCGGTACGAGATGACGTTGGCGACCTGGGCGGTGTGCTCCCGGCCGTACTTGGCGTAGACGTGCTGGATCACCTTTTCTCGCTGATCGGACTCGATGTCGACGTCGATGTCCGGCGGACCGTCGCGCTCGGGGGCGAGGAAGCGTTCGAAGAGCAGGTTGTGCCGGACCGCGTCCACGTTGGTGATCCAGAGCGCGTAGCAGACCGCCGAGTTCGCCGCCGAGCCCCGGCCCTGGCAGTAGATGTTGTTGTCCCGGCAGAACTTCACGATGTCGTAGACCACCAGGAAGTAGCCGGGAAATCCCAGCGCCTCGATCATCTTCAACTCGTGTTCGAGCTGCCGGTACGCGTCCGGATGCGCGGCGGGCGGGCCGTACCGCTGTAGCGCGCCGTCCATGGTCAGCTTGCGCAGCCAGCTCATCTCGGTGTGTCCGGGCGGCACCGGGTAGTCCGGCAGGTGCGGCGCGACCAGGTTCAGGTCGAAGGCCAGCTCGGCACCGAACTCGGCGGCCCGGGCCACCGCACCGGGATAGGCGGCGAACCGGGCGGCCATCTCGGCTCCGCCGCGCAGGTGGGCGGTGCCCGCCGCCGGCAGCCAGCCGTCGATCTCGTCCAGGCTGCGGCGGGCCCGTACCGCCGCCAGCGCGGTGGCCAGGCGGCGGCGGGACGGGGTGGCGTAGTGCACGTTGTTGGTGGCGACGGTGGGCAGCCGGGCGGCGGCGGCCAGTTCGGCGAGCGCGTCGTTGCGGTCGCCGTCGGTCGGGTCACCGTGGTCGGTCAGCTCCACCGCCACGGTCTCGGCGCCGAACAGTGCGGTCAGCCGGTCCAGTTCGCGGGCCGCCGCCTCGACCCCCTCGGTGAGCAGCGCCGCCGGCACCGGCCCCTTGCGGCATCCGGTGAGCACCAGCACGTGGTCCCTCAGGTCGGCGGCGACCTCCTCCAGTTCGCCGTAGACCGGGCGGCCCTTCTCCCCGCCGCGTAGTTGTGCGCGGGCGATGGTGCTGGCCAGCCGGGCGTACCCCTCCGGACCGTGGGCGAGCACCAGAAGGTGCCGGCCGAGCGGGTCCGGCTCGCCGTTCTGGGGTCCGGACAGGCCCAGCGACAGTTCGGCGCCGAAGATGGTGGGCAGCCGCAGTGCGCGGGCCGCCTCGGCGAACCGCACCACGCCGTAGAACCCGTCGTGGTCGGTCACCGCGAGCGCGGTCAGACCCAACCGGGCCGCCTCCTCGGCCAGTTCCTCGGGATGACTGGCCCCGTCGAGGAAGCTGAAGTTGGTGTGCGCGTGCAGTTCCGCGTACGGCACCGCGCCCTCGACCGGTGCCGCCGACGGTTCCGGCGGGGTGTAGCCGGGGCGCTTGCGGGTCCAGGCCGGGGAGTCCCCGCCGTCGGCGTCGACCGCGAGCGGGTCCACCACGCGCAGGTGCGGCCCACCCCGGCCGGAGAGCACGCGCTCCAGCTCCGACCAGGGCACGTCGGGATTGTTGAAGCTCACCGCCGCCGCCCCGCACCGTGGCCGCCCGGCCGTCGTCTAGTCATAGACGGCCTCCACCCACCACTGGCCGCCGGCCAGGGAGAGCAGCAGCGCCGTACCGTCGGCGAGGCACACCTGGAACCGGGCCCGGCGCCGGGCCTCGGCCGGAGCCCACCAGCGCTCGTCGACCGGCCACGGGCCGGACCAACTGACGATCTCCATCGCTCCCGCGCCACCGGCGTCCATCTCCAGCCGGGCCGGCGCGGCGCTGACCTCCAGCCGGGCGGTCACCCGGACCGGTTCCCCGGCGGCGTCGTGGACGACCGCCGGCAGCGGCACCGGCAGCACCAGGGCCGGAGCGGGCGACGGCAGCCGGCCCGGCCACGGCGGGACCAGTGGTCGGGCGGGCGTCCGCTCGTCACCCCAGGGCACCAGCCGGGCCTGGTCGGCCGGTGAGCGTCCACCGCCGAGCACCGCGGTCAGTACCGACTCGGGTCCGAGGATGCCCTGCACCCGGCTCAGCGCCCGGTGCGCCCGGTCCCGTTCCTGCCCCGTCTCGCCCCACAGCCCCGGCTGGAGGCCGACGTGCGCCAGCACCCCCTCGGGGACCAGGCGCAGCCGGATGATCCCGGCGGTCGGGCGGACCGGCCCGACCCGTCCCGAGCCGGGGCGGCGGCTGGTCCCGGTCAGCCAGCCGTCGAGCTGCCAGCGCACCCGGTCGGCGATCGCCGCGGCGGTCAGCAGGCCGTCGTGCCGCCAGACCCGCCGCAACTCCTGCCCGTGTGCGGTCACCGCCTCGATGCCCAACCGGGTGCAGGCCAGCGCGTGTCCGGCGAGCGTGTCGTGCAGCCGTTCGGCCAGCGTCCGGGCGGCGAACGCGGCGGCGTCGACCCGGTCGAGCGGGTCGTCGTCGTACGTCTCGGTCACCGCCAGGTCGGGCGGCGGGCGGCGGACCGCGAGCGGGCGGTGGTCACCGCCGGCGGCCAGCCGGTGGGCCAGCGTTCCGTCGAATCCGAACCGGGCCAGCACGTCCCCGGCGGGCAGCGCCGCGAAGTCGCCGAGGGTACGCAGACCGAGCCGGCGCAGCAGATCGGTCAACTGCGGTCGGCCCAGCGCCTCGACGGGCAGCCCGGCGAGGAATTCCGGGGTGCCACCGGCCGGGACGATCCGCCCGGACCGGGCCGCCAACCCGGCGGCGAAGACCCCATCGGCGATCCCGATCTGGCTCTCCACCTCGCAGGTCTCGGCGACCTGCTCGACGATCCGCTCGGCGGCCTGCTCCTCGCCGCCGAAGTACCGGGTCGGGCCGCGCGCGGCTACCGCACAGGCCCCCGCGCGGATCACCTCGACCCCGGCGACGACCTCCTCGACGGCGGCGACCACCGGCTCGAAGGCGCGTACGTCCCGACCGGGGTCGTGGTCAACGGTGGTCAACTGGGGGCACCGGCTCTGCGCCTCCCGTTTACGCAGCCCTCGGCGTACTCCCTCGGCGCGGGCGGACGCCGAGCAGGCGACCACCCGGTTGGCGTACAGCACCGCGACCGGAGTGGTCGCGGGCACCCCCTCGACGATGTCGGCCGCGATCACCGGCCAGTCGGGGCACCAGAGCAGCATGGTCCGCACCGGCGCCATACACACCTCCCTCGACCAGCAGTTATGCGATCTTAGAACGTGTGTTCGATTCTTGTTGGCTCGGCCCGGTCATCCGGCCGTCCGGGAGCTGCGAAACCGGCCCGGTGCTCACCTCCCGACCGGCCCGGTACCTACTTCCCGACCGGCCCGGTGCTTACTTCCCGACCAGGGTGAGGGAGGTCCGGCGCGCGGTGGACGACGTCTCCGTGGACGGCACCCTGGCCGACGCCGCCTCGGAGGGCACCGACGTCGTCGTCCGCGTCGACCGGTCGCCGGGCATCCAGACCCGGATCTCCTTGGGACGCGCCGCCGCGCCACGGCCACGGGCGGAGATCGTCACCTCGCGCCGCCGCAGCCGGCCCCGGCCCTGGCCCAGCCCCTCCCAGACGCCACGCATCACCCGCAGGGTCACGTCGGCACCCGCCCACTCGCCGTACGGGACGAGCACGCTGCCGCGCTGCCGCGCCCGGGCGGCCAGCCGGTTGACGACCGAGGCGGAGACCGTTCCGGGAACCGCGGCGACCACGACGTCGACCCCGTCGATCAGGGCGGCGACCACGGTGGCCCACTCCGGCCCGGGATGGGGAACGAGGGCGAGCCGATCCAGCTCGATGCCGAGGTCGGCGGCGGCGACCGCACCGAGGGTGGGCACCCCGACCACCGCGCACCACGATCCGGCCCGGGACGCCTCGGCGAGCAGTGCCAGCACCAGCGAGGTGCTGCCGTTGCGCGCCGGTTGATCGTTGCCGACCGCGACGGTGCTGCCCCGCCGCAGTCCACGGTTGGGCAGCAGCCCGGCCAGCTCCGGCAGGACCGGCAGCATCCGGTGCGCGCCCGCCTGGTCCGATCCGCTCGCCGGTCGGACCAGGTCCGCCAGGGCGGCGGAACCGACAACCATCCGCCCCGCCATCTCGATTCCCGCCCCCGTCGTTCCGTTGCCCCACCGGGCATCCCAGTCGGCGCGGCTGCGCCGATCAGGCAGGTGTTGCTGTAACGGACGGATCACCGCATCAGGCGGCGATCCCGTCGAGTGCGGGTTGATGGGCCACGCCGAGCGCCACCTCGATCACCGCGACGAACTGCTCGGCGGCGCGGAGCAGGTCGTCGGCCTCCCGGGGACTCACCACCCGAGGGATGCCCGCCTCGGCGGCGGCTCGCTTGTTCGCACCGGTGGCGAAGTAGTTGGCCCACTCTCCCAGCTCCGGGGCGACGACCACCAGCAGCGCCCAGACGCTGGTGACACGGTTCCGGCGGGTCGGCGCGGGTCGGGCCCGGGCGGCGAGCATCGCCGCCGCGGCGCGCAGGGCGGCCAGGTGTGCCGCGGCGTAGCGCAGGCCGTCGGGCCGGGTTTCGGCGGCTTCCGCCAGGCCCATCCGGGCGATCGTCAGTAGTTGGGCCGGGGTGCGGTGCGGCAGCACGTGCGACGGCACCGTCGGCGCCTGACTGGTCGGCATGGGACTGTCTCCTCCGCGTCACCCATTTACCGCGTCACCGCTGTCGGATCGGGCCGACGGTGACGCATCGAGTCGAGATGAAGCCCGCTGCGGAGGAAGACGCACCGGTGGGTCGCCGGCCGGATGTGGACGCTTCCCCACACCACACCCGGCCGGCTGAACCGGCGGGTTCGTCGCCCGCCACCCGGGGGTCGTGGGCGGCGAGCGACGATCCTGCCTGGTGGGCCCGGATCGCGAATCCGGATCCCGTGCGGTTCGCGAAACCGCATCCGGGGGTTACGCCGCGAACGCCGCCCCCGGCATCAGCCCGAGCGCCCGGCCCGGCGGGTCGACTCACATCGACCGTCGCCCAATCGAACACTCGTTCTAACTACTGGAGAGAGTACACCCCGCCCCCGACAAAAACGCAAGTAACCGCGGCCGGTCGCGCCGTGGGCGGATCGGGGCCGGATCGGGGTCAGCACCAGGTCAGCGTGGAGTTGTTCCGGGTGACGTTCCGGACCACGTTGTTGGCGCCGCCGCAGGGGCTCTGCCTGATGTTGGTGTTGGTCACCGTCAGGTTCTGGAAGGTGATGCCCGAGGAGATCGGGAACTCCGTCCGCGCCGCGATCCGGACCTCGCCGCCACCGGTCACCGTCCCCGACTGCCCGGCGATGGTGACGTTGTAGCAGTTCTCGATCAGGATCGAGTTGTTGCCGGTGTTCGAGATGGTCACCCGGTCGATCACCGCGCCACCGCTCTCCGAGACGCAGAAGATCCCGCGGCCACCACCCCGGGCGATCACGTTGCCGACCCGGATGTTCGTCGGGTAGCTGCTGCCCACCCGGCCGTTGCGGTTGGCCATCCGGAACGCCGCGTACCCGGTGCCGGCGCCGGCGTTGTCGGCGTCGACCGTACCGATGGTGGCGTTGATGGTGTCGTTGAGCAGCAGTCCGGACTCCCCGACGCTACGGGCGGTGACGGTGCCGACGGTCAGCCCGTCCACCCCGTACGTCTCCACGCCCTGGCTGCTGGTCCCCTGCACGTACACGTTGTCGATCCGGATGTTGCGGACCTTCACCGCCCGGTCGCCGCCGTGGTTGTCGATCCGCACCCCGAGGCCCCGGGACAGCCGCATGTCGATCTGCCCGAGCGTCAGGTTGTTCACGTTGCGCATGAAGATCCCGTACAGCGGTGCGCCGGTGAGGTTCAGGTGCTGCACCTCGATGTCGGTGGCGCCCCGGGCGTACACCGGCGCCTGGTCCCCGGACCCGGAGCCGGTCACGTTGATCGTGCCGCAGACGTCCAGGATCGTGTAGCTCGGCAGGGAGAGCCGGGATCCGGCACTCATCGAACCGGACCCCCGGACGACCACCCGCTGCTTCGAGGTACGTCCCGACGACAGGCTGTTCACGGCGGCCTGCATCGCGGAGCGCATGTCGCTGCCGGTGTACACCGTGCTGCCGCCGTTGCGGGCGGTCCAGGTGCTGCCGCTGAGCACCGCCTCGGCGTTGTACGAGCCACTGCCGCAGTCGGCGCTGACCTCGACCGTCTTTCCTCTGTGCCGCGAGGTGACCGCATCGGAGGCGCTGCTGTCGATGGCCGCCGCCGAGGCGAGCGGCAGGCCGACCGTCATGCCGGCGCCGACGAGGGCGGTCGCCGTGGCCACGACGAGGGCGGTACGCCAGCCGCGCCGGCGCGCTGCGCCGTCGGGTGGCGTCCAGTTGGTGGTGAGCGTCATCTTTCCTCCTGAGCTGGGAACGGTGGCAGGGAAAGCAGGGACGGAAAGGGCTTTCCCACCGTTTCGGCAACGTATCGAATCGTTTCAATTTAGTCAACGTCATCGATGGATTGGTGCTCCACCCGCCACCCGGCGACGCCAGAAGTTGATCACCTTGACCGTTTCATCGAGGGCTGGTGCGATAGCATGTGCCGCCGAGGCCGCCCATGATCAACACGGATCAACGGTGCCGGGGAGAAGGCGGGTGCGACATCCCGCCCGAGGCGGCCACAGGCGCGGGAGGTCCATCATGACCAACGAGCAACCCACCGACGGCCTGGCCGAGGAGCCGGTCACAGTCACCGCACCGAAGCAGTGGGCAGCCGGCATTCCCGGGGTACGCACGTCGATCGCGTACTCGTACGCCCAGATGGGTGCCCGACGATCGCTGCTGACCCTGCGCAAGCTCAACCAGAAGGACGGCTTCGACTGCCCCGGCTGCGCCTGGCCGGACGGCGAGCACCGCAAGATGGCCGAGTTCTGCGAGAACGGGGCGAAGGCGGTGGCCGAGGAGGCCACCCGGCGGCAGGTGACGCCGGCGTTCTTCGCCGAGCACCCGGTGACCGAACTCGCCGGGCACACCGACTACTGGCTCGGCCAGCAGGGCCGGCTCACCGAGCCGATGTACAAACCGGCCGGCGCCGAGCACTACGAGCCGATCGGCTGGACCGACGCGTACGAGGTGATCGCCGGGCACCTGCGCGGACTGGACTCGCCGAACGAGGCGGCCTTCTACACCTCCGGCCGGGCCAGCAACGAGGCCGCGTTCGTGTACCAGCTCTTCAGCCGCGCCCTCGGCACCAACAACCTGCCGGACTGCTCGAACATGTGCCACGAGTCCTCCGGCAGCGCGCTGTCCCAGACGATCGGCGCCGGCAAGGGCAGCGTGTCCCTGGCCGACCTGGGCAGGGCCGACCTGATCCTGGTGGTCGGGCAGAACCCCGGGACGAACCATCCCCGGATGCTCTCCGCGCTGGAGGAGGCCAAGGCCGGCGGCACCGCCATCGTCAGCATCAACCCGCTGCCGGAGGCGGGGCTGATGCGGTTCAAGAACCCGCAGAAACCGAGTGGCCTGATCGGCCGTGGCACGTCCCTGTCCGACCAGTACCTCCAACTCCGGATCAACGGCGACCTCGCCCTGTTCCAGGGGCTGAACCGGCTGCTGCTCGACGCCGAGGCCGAGGCGCCCGGCACCGTCCTGGACGCCGCGTTCATCGCCGAGCACACCGGCGGGTTCGACGAGTTCGCCGCCGACCTGCGGACGCTGTCCTGGGCCGACGTACTGGCCGCCACCGGCCTGCGGATGGAGGAGATCGAGCAACTGGCCGAACGGGTACGCGGCGCGCAGCGCATCATCGTCTGCTGGGCGATGGGCCTGACCCAGCACAAGAACTCCGTGGCCACCATCCGCGAGGTGGTGAACTTCCTGCTGCTGCGCGGCAACATGGGCCGGCCCGGTGCCGGCGTGTGCCCGGTACGCGGCCACAGCAACGTGCAGGGCGACCGGACGATGGGCATCTGGGAGAAACCGCCGGCCGCGTTCCTCGACGCCCTGCGCGACGAGTTCGGCTTCGAGCCGCCCCGCGAGCACGGCTACGACGTGGTGAACACCATCCGGGCGATGCGGGACGGCCGGATCAAGGTCTTCATGGCCCTGGGCGGCAACTTCGTCGCGGCGACCCCGGACACCGAGGCCACCATCGAGGCGGTACGCCGCTGCGCACTGACGGTGCAGGTGTCGACGAAACTCAACCGCTCGCACGCGGTGACCGGCGAGGCCGCGCTGATCCTGCCGACGCTGGGCCGTACCGAGATCGACGAGCAGCCCGGCGGGCCGCAGTTCGTCACGGTCGAGGACTCGATGAGCGCGGTGCACGCGTCGACCGGGAACCTGCCGCCCGCCTCGCCCGAGTTGCGCAGCGAGGTCCGGATCGTCTGCGAGGTGGCCAGCGCCACCCTGGGCGACCGGGTCGCCGTGCCGTGGCAGGACTTCGCCGACGGCTACGACGCGATCCGGGAGCGGATCGAGCGGGTGGTGCCCGGCTGCCAGGACTACCGGGCCGGGGTGGCCCGGCCCGGCGGGTACGTGCTCGAACACGCGGTACGCGACAGCCGTACCTTCGCCACCGCGACCGGCAGGGCCAACTTCACGGTGAACGAACTGACCGTGCTGCGGGTCCCGCCGGGGCACCTGCTGTTGCAGACGCTCCGCTCGCACGACCAGTACAACACCACGATCTACGGCCTGGAGGACCGCTACCGGGGGATCCACGGCGGGCGCCGGGTGGTCTTCGTGTCGCCGGAGGATCTCGCCGACCTCGGCATCGCCGACGGCCAGTACGTCGACCTGGTCGGGGTCTGGGCGGACGGGGTGGACCGACGGGCCGCGCACTTCCGGGTGGTGTCCTACCCGACCGCGCGGGGCTGCGCCGCCGCCTACTATCCCGAGACCAACGTGCTGGTGCCGCTGGACAGCACCGCCGAGGTCAGCAACACACCGACGTCGAAGTCCGTGGTGATCCGGTTGGAGGCGAGCGACGCGTGAGCGACTCGAACGGGCAGTGGACGCTCACGGTGTACCGGGACGGCGTTCCCGAACCGGTCTCCTTCGCCACCGAGGACGACGCCCGGGACGCGGCCCGGCAACTGGAACGCGACGGCTGGGCGAACGGCATTCCGGACACGCTCACCTCACCCGCCGGGGAAACCGTCTGGCACCGCCCGCACGACGCCGCCGGCTGAGTTCCGCCCCCGGAATCTGTGACCTGTTTGGTAATGGCCGAAAGCCGTACAGCTCCTGACCTGGGGCCGGATACCCTTCCCCGGTGACGACTCGCAGGCCGGCCCTCGGCGTACTCATGGTGATCTTGTCGGCCGTTCTGTTCGCGGTCAACGGCACCGTCTCCAAGCTGGTCCTCCGGGCCGGCGTCGAGGCCGCGCAGCTCACCCTGATCCGGGCCGCGGGCGCGTTCGTCGGGCTGCTCGCGCTGAGCCTGCTGCTGCGCCCCGGAGCCCGCCGGCTCCGGATCACCCCGGGCCAACTGCCACTGCTGATCGGGTACGGCCTGACCGGGTTCTTCCTCGTCCCGATGCTCTACTTCGTCGCGATCTCCCGGATGCCGGTCGGGATCGCGCTGCTGTTCGAGTACACCGCTCCGCTGCTCGTCGCGCTCTGGGCCTGGTTCGGCGAGCACCAGCGGGTGCGCCCCCGGCTGTGGGGCGGGCTGGCCCTGAGCCTCGTCGGGCTGGCCTGCGTGGCCGAGGCGTGGGGGGACCTCAAACTGGACGGGTTCGGCGTGCTCGCCGGCCTCGGCGCCGCCGTACTGCTGGCCGGCTACTACGTGCTCGGCGCCCGGGGCGTACGGGAGCGCGACAGCCTCTCCCTGACCACCTGGGCGTTCGGCGCGTCGGCCGTGGCCGGGCTGCTCACCCGGGCGCTGACCGACGGCACCGGCGGCTGGGAGCCACTGCGCGAAAGCAGCGGCGGCGTACCGGTCCTGCTGCTCTGCGGGTACGTCGTCGTACTCGGCTCGATCGTGCCGTTCCTGCTGGTGGCCGGCGCGTTACGGCACCTGCCGGCCACCAGCGTCGGAATCCTCGGCATGGTCGAGCCCGTGGTCGCCGCCGCCGTCGCCTGGATCACGCTCGGCGCCGGCGAGGCCCTCAACGTCGCCCAGCTCGGCGGCGGACTGCTGGTGCTGGCCGGAGTCGCGCTCGCCGAGACGGCCCGGATCGCCGAACCAACGGTGACACCCGCCGTTCCCGCCTCCGCGCCCGCTTCCGACGTGGTGGCAGCACCACACTGACCCGCGCCGGCTGCGGAGTCCACGGCTTCACGGATCGTCTTGACAGCCGGCCTCGCGGCCAGAAAGCCGGCGACCGGCTACGGGCTGGGCGTCGGCTGGTGGCTGGGCCCGCTGACCCAGGTTGGGCGGGGGGACCGCTTCGACGCGTTCTTCTTCGACATGCAGGGCCTCGTTCCGGTCGGCTACACCCTCTTCGCGGTCGCGCTGGGCGTCTTCGCCGGCACCGTCTGGCCCAAGGTGCTGCCCGCGATGGCCGGCACCCTCGTCGGGTTCCTCGGCCTGCGCACCGCCCTGGCCATGCTGGCCAGACCCCGCTACCTGCCCGCCGAAACCCTCACCTTCCCGGTCATGGGGACTGCCGTCGCACCGAACGCGACGGCCGGCGACCGGTTCTGGCTGTTCCAGGGAATCGAGACCGGGATCTTCCTCGCCCTCGCCGCGCTCCTGCTCTACCTCGCCATCCGCCGCATCCGGCGTATCGCCTGACCCCGCCGGTGCCGCTGGTCGCCGGGCAATGGGGCCGGCGACCAGCGGCACATCGGCAGTACGGGCGGCGTCAGGCCCGCGGCACGGACAGCGGCCCCCGGACCGCCGGCGTCAGCGGCGGCCCGGGGTGGGTACGCCGTCGCCGGGTAGCCCGGCCGGAATCCGGGCACCGGTCCGAGGCAACGCCCCGGCCGGGCTCAGCACCAGCAGCAGCACGATGCTGGTCGACGCGCCGAGTAGCAACCCCGCGACCACGTCGTGCGGATAGTGCACCCCGGCCAACACCCGCAGCGCCGCCACGGCGACGGCGACCGGCACGGCCACCACCAGCCCGAGTCGCGGGACCAGCAGGACGAGGCCGGCGGCCAACGCACCGGCCACCGTCGAGTGGTTGCTCGGGAACGACCAGTCCCCGCCCGGCGGGCACGAGATCCAGGTGGTCACCTCACCGAACGCCCGACACGGGCGCTCCTGGTCGACGACGAGCTTCAGCGCCTCGCTGACCAGGTACGCCAGCACCGCAGCCGCGCTGACCAGCAGCGCACCCACCCAGATCGGGGTACGCCGCCGCCAGCCGGACCAGCCCACCCAGCAGACCAGCCCGATCAGCACCACCAGCCCACCGGTCGCGCCGTACTCGCCCAGTCCGTGCAGCCAGCCGGGCAGGTTCCCGGCGACCCCGACCACGTCCCGGTACGCCTCGGCGGACGGCCCGTCCGTCACCACCTGCGGCCCCGGATCACCCAGCCCGCCCGGAGCCAGCAGGACAACCACCACCGCGCCGAGCACGAGTACCGGAAGCGCCAGCAGGATTCGTCGCAACACCGTCATAGCGGTCCAACCTAACCACCACTCCACCCGCCGGCCCCATCCGAAGGTCATCTGGTCGTACGACCTTCGTCAGGTCGACCACCGCCCGTCGGCGTGGAACGCTGCGTTCGTGGTGGCCGGTGCGAGGGGGGACCATGCCATTGTCGACGGAGTTCACGAGATTGTTCGGGGTACGGCATCCGATTGCGCTGGCGCCGATGGGCGGGTCGGCCGGTGGCGCGCTGGCGGCGGCCGTCTCCCGCGCCGGCGGGCTCGGGATGCTGGGCGCCGCGAGCGGGGACCGGCAGTGGCTGGATCGCGAGTTGCCGATCGTCGTTTCGGGCACCGACCAGCCGTGGGGGGTCGGCTTCCTCACCTGGGCGATCGAGGCCGGGGCGGTCGAGCATGCGCTCGAATACGGCCCCAGCGCGGTGATGTTGTCCTTCGGTGACCCGACCCCGTTCCTGGAAGTCATCCGTCGGGCTGGGGCGGCCCTGATCATTCAGGTGACCGATCTGGAGGAGGCCCGGCAGGCCGTGGACCTGGGCGCCGACGTCATCGTGGCGCAGGGCACCGAAGCAGGTGGTCATGGCGCCCGGCGCGGGCGGTCGACGCTGCCGTTCGTGCCCGTCGTGGTGGATCTCGCGGGACCGGTGCCGGTCCTGGCCGCCGGTGGGATCGCCGACGGGCGCGGCATCGCCGCGGCCCTGGCCCTGGGCGCGGCCGGGGCCCTGGTCGGCACCCGCTTCCAGGCCACCACCGAGGCTCTGGTCGATCCCGCGATCACCAAGGCGATCGTCGAAGGGCGGGCGCAGGACACCGAGCGCAGCAGCGTGCTGGACATCGTCCGGGGCTCGCGATGGCCGTCGCGGTACCCCGCTCGTACCCTCCCCCACCCCCATCTCGACCGATGGCGCGGCCGGGAGGCCGAACTGGTCGGGGATGCTCAGGCCAGGCAGGACTACCAGGCCGACGTGGCACGGGGCGTCATCCCGCCACTACCGGTCTGGGCCGGGGAGGCCGTCGATCTCATCGCCGACGTACCCTCCGCGGCCGACCTGGTCACGACCCTGGTCACCCAGACCGTGGACGCCCTGACCAACGCCGGAAAGGCACTGACCTCCCGCCCGGACTGAGACGGGTGGACCGCAGCGGCGGAACCACTCGGGTCGGATGTCCGAGGCGACATCGGAGTGGAACCCGCCCCTGGACTGGCAGGATCGCGTGTTTCTTATGCGCGAGTTCGTGCGCGTGGATTTCGTGGTGGTAACGGTGCGTGGTTCCCGCTGGCGTAGTGGCTCCAGGTCGTGCCGGCGTTGACGGCCTGCCTGGCGGCGGTCGTGTGGTGGATGCCGAGGGCGTCGGCGATGACGGGGGCGGGGACCTGGGCGACGAGCTGGCGGAGCGCGGAGACGCGGGCCTGGTTGAGCGGGAAGCCGAGCTTGCGGAGGTTGCGGTGCAGTGTTTGGTAGGTGATGGGCTGGCCCGGGTGGCGTCCGGGGAACAGCCAGCCCTCGGCTGGTGCGGCGGCGGCGAGGTCGCGGAGCAGGCCGGCGATCGGTTCGGGGATGGGTGTGGGCGGTTCGCCGAACCGGATTGTCGGGGCGTCGCTGTTGAGGTCGAGGTCGTTGTTGTGGAGTCGGTGGATGCGGCTGATCGGCTGGCCGTAGAGCAACATGAGGCAGGCGGCGGCCCGTTCGCGTAGGGGTTGGGCCTGGTTGGTGAGGTAGTGCCGGAGCAGGGTGAGTCGCTGTTGTTGGGTGATGGCGGCGCCGATGGTGAACTTGACTGGCGTGAGTACCAGTTGGCGTGGCATGGCCGAGGTGTGGGTGGCCCAGGTGAAGAAGCCGCGGATGGGGTGGCGGTGGCCGGCGCCGGCCGTGACTGCCCAGGTGTCGAGGTCGGTTTGACTGACGGCGTCCGGGGTGATGTCGCGTGTGTGGAGCCAGTCGAGGAAGGCGTGCGCGGCGTTGAACTGGTTCACCGTGTAGGTCGTGGCGGTGGCGCGTAGCGGCCGGGCGGTGGCGTCGGCGCGCCGGCCTGCTGCTGCATTATCTTGAGTCCGTTCGCTGTCCGAGCCGCTGACCAGCGCGTTCGCGTCGCGGCGGTTAATCGTGACGTAGCGAGTGATGGCGTTGACAGTCCCTTCAACACGGGTGCGATCGTTACCGATTTGGAGTTGGTCACGCCGACTGTCGTCTGTCGGCCGACGCGATGCACTGCCAGCGTGTCAGGGCATCTCACGGCTTCTGCTGCCGGCGTGCCGGTTCTAGATGCAGAGTCGGATGCGCCGCCGACCAACAAGCGACGATTGGCATCGGTTGCTGAACGCGAGCGGTTGGAGTCGATGCAACCGCAGGGTCAACAACAGATGGTCGGCTACGGTCAGTGACGAGCCACCCAGCCGCATCATGTCCGGATCTGCCGCTGGGCGGACATGTTGCGCCCGCTCAAGCCGAGATCAGCGCGTCCGAGGGAGGCCCTATGATCGACACCAGTAGTTATGTCGAGCCGAGGGGGCAGAGATGGGCATAGTCCACATATTCGTTCGGGCAACCGAAGAGGAATTGACACGCGCAATCGCCGATCCGACGAACTTCGAAGGGACGTCAGGCCGTCCCCCGGATGAGATGGCGGACCTTGACAAGGCGTTGCCAGACATCCAGGAACTCCTCGTCGCAGCGGACATCAAGGTCGACCTAGAACTGGGCGGCGAAATGATCTTTCCCTACGGCAACGACACGGACTTCGTCATGGTCTGGAGCGTTGACGACGTCGCTGACACCGCCGAACAACTCCGCAACGTGCCGTTCGACCGGCTGGCCACCTTCGTTGACGACCCGGACCTCGTTGACGACCCGGACGAGCTCGACTACCTGAAGGAATACTACGAGGACATGGTCGGCTTCTTCGTTGCAGCGGCGGAGGCTCGCGCAGGCGCTTTCATGATCACGACTTAGCGTCACTGCACATCTCTCGCGATGAGCGCAGTGAGCGTACTCAAGAGAGCTACACCAGTTGCTGAACCAGCGCCTGACCGCACTCGACTTCGCTACACCAGCGGCATCGACCTCATCGACCCAGCGGCAGCGCGCGCCGTAGCCACCGGCGCTTCGCCGGCGTATGGGTGAATCCGCAACCTGAATCCGGACCCCGCAAGATCATCCGCAAGGTAAGTCCGGACTCCGCAAGGTTCGCGCGGACGCGACACCAACCAGCGCGTAATCGCATCTGATCGGACAGGCGGCGGTCGAGGCAAGATATATGCCATGCAGTCACATCCCAACGTGCAGGCGGTGCAGGACGCACTCGACAACGCGGGCGGACGGGACGGCTCCGGAGCGGCCAGCCGGATCCGGATCCTGCCCGAGGCGGTGCACACCGCCGCCGCGGCGGCCGAGGCCCTGGAGATCGAGGTGGGCCAGATCGCCAACTCACTGATCTTCAACGCGGACGGCGATCCCCTGCTGGTCCTCACCTCCGGCGCGCACCGGGTGGACACCGCCCGGGTCGCCACGGAACTCGGGCTGACCGCGCTCAAGCGGGCCACCCCGGAATTCGTCCGCGAGCACACCGGCCAACCGATCGGCGGAGTCGCCCCGCTCGGGCATCCGAAGCCGGTCCGTACCCTGGTCGACACCGCGCTCGCCGGCTACCCGGAGATCTGGGCGGCCGGCGGCGTCCCACAGGCCGTCTTTCCGACCACCTACGCCGAACTGCTCCGGATCACCGACGGCAGCCCCGCCGAGGTGGCGTGAGCCGGCCCGGCCGTCGCGCGAGCGCGATGCGCGGCGAGCCGGCCGCCGGGCCGGGCGACCCGACCCCGGTACGCCTGGTCACCCTGCACATCTGGCAGGTGCCCCGACGCGCCCTGCCCCGGGCACTGGCCCGGATGGCCGTCGACCCGCGCCGGTTACGGGCCACCCCCGGCGTCCGCTTCGGCAAGCTGCTCGGCACCGGCGACGGCGACGGGTTCGGGCCGACCGACGCCGACCTGACCCGGTGGGCCGCCCTGGTCGTCTGGGCCGACCCGGACCGGGCCGCCGGGTTCGACGACACGCCGGTCGGGCGCGGGTGGCGCCGGCTCGCCGTGGCCGACGCCCGGATCGACCTGTGTCCGCTCGCCAGCCGGGGCCGATGGTCCGGAGTCGAGCCGTTCGGCGACCCCCGACGTGGCACGCCTGACGGGCCGGTGCTCGCGCTCACCCGGGCCCGGTTACGGCCACACCGCGCCACCTCCTTCTGGCGGGCGGTGCCGCCGGTCGCCGCCGCGCTGCGGGACGCCCCTGGGCTGCTCGCCCGGTTCGGCATCGGCGAGGCGCCGCTCGGCTGGCAGGGCACGGTCAGCGTGTGGCGTGCCGCGACGTACCTGCGCGATTTCGCGTACCGTTCCTCCGAGCACCGCGCGGCGATCATTCGTACGTCGACCCGACGCTGGTACGCCGAAGAACTGTTCGCCCGGTTCGAGATACGTGATCTCGTCGGCGACCCGACGGTGCTCAACTGGGTCGGATCCGACGACGATCCGCAGTTCCGACGCTGGCCGAGAGACAGGAGCGGGCAAGCATGAGGTTGGTGCCGTGGCAGCCGGACGATCTTGCCCGGCGGCTCGACGACGTGGTGACGGTCTACGGGGAGGCGATGGGCTACCGGGCCGAACTGCTGGAGGCACGCCGCGGATACATCGCCACCCACGTACGCCGGCCCGGCTTCCGTGCGGTCGCCACCCTCAGCACCAACGGCCACCTGGTCGGCTTCGGCTACGGATACCTCTCCGCACCCGGACAGTGGTGGCACGACCAGGTGCACGGCGCGCTTCCCGAAGACGCCCGCAAGACCTGGTTCCCCGACTGCTTCGAGGTGGTCGAGTTGCACGTACGGCCCGCGACCCAGGGGCACGGGCTCGGCGCCCGCCAGCTCCGTGCCCTGCTCACCATGGCCAGCGGCCGCACCACCCTGCTGTCCACCCCGGAGGCGGACGAGCAGACCTCCCGGGCGTGGCGGCTCTACCGGCGGTTCGGGTTCGTGGACGTACTACGGGACTTCCGCTTTCCCGGCGACGAACGGGCCTTCGCCGTGCTCGGCCGGCAACTGCCGCTGCCCCCGCCGGAGCGATGACCTCCGGCCGCCTGCCCTGGCTGCTGCTCGGCGTACTGGTACTGGCCCAGATCGGGTATCCCCTCACCGACGGCGCCGCGCGGGCCCGGCTGACCGTCGCGACGGTCCTGCTCGGCTACCTGTTGTCGGTGACGCACGCCCTGCTCAGCCGGGGTGCCCGGACGGCCGCCGCGCTGGTGCTGGTCACCACGGGCGGCGGGCTGCTGGTCGAGGCGCTCGGCGTGGCCACCGGGATACCGTTCGGCGGTTACGCCTACTCCGGCGAACTGGGTCCGAAACTGGCCGGGGTGCCGCTGGTGATCCCGCTGGCCTGGACCTGGATGGCCTGGCCGGCGTGGCTCGCCGCGGTCCGGCTGACCCGACCGGGGCCGGCCCGGACCGCCCTGGCCGGGGTGGGGCTGGCCGGCTGGGATCTCTTCCTCGACCCGCAGATGGTCGCCGAGGGCTACTGGAGCTGGCAGGACCCCACTCCGGCGCTGCCGGGGGTGCCGGACGTACCGGTCAGCAACTACCTCGGTTGGCTGCTCTTCGCCGTACTGCTGATGGCCCTGCTGGGACCGGTCGCCGGGCGGGCCGTCGGTACGGCCGGCACCCGGGACGCACCGATGTACGCCCTCTACCTCTGGACCTACCTCGGCAGTGTCCTCGCGCACGCGGTCTTCCTCGGCCTGCCCGCGTCGGCCGCGTGGGGCGCCCTGGCCATGGCGGTCGTCGCCGGCCCGCTCGCCGTGACCCTGGCCCGGCGCCGACGGCACCGCCCCAACACCGCGGTACCGGCATGACCACCGCACTGGCCTGGGCGCTCGCCGTGGCCGTCGGCGTGCTGGCCGGGCACGCCGGGCTGAACGCCGCCCGCTGGCTGCGCCGGCCGCCCGGCACCGCGACGACCGACGAGCCGGTCGCGGTGCTGCTGCCGCTGCGCGACGAGGCGACCCGGGTCGGGCCGTGCCTGCGCGCGCTGCTGGCCCAGCGCGACGTTCCCCGGCTGGAGATCGTCGTACTCGACGACGGGTCGACCGACGGCACCGCCGAGGTGGTACGCGCGATCACCGCCGACGATTCCCGGGTACGGCTGATCGCCGGAAGCCCGCCGCCGCCGGGCTGGCTCGGCAAGCCGTACGCCTGCCAACAGCTCGCCGACCGGGTCGGGGCAGCCCCGAGCGTGCTGGTCTTCGTCGACGCCGACGTGCGGCTCGCCCCGTACGCGGTCGCCGCCGCCGTGGCGACGCTCCGGGACGCCTCGGCGGCGCTGCTCTCGCCGTACCCCCGGATCGTCGCCGGCTCGGTGGGTGAACGGCTGGTCCAGCCGCTGTTGCAGTGGCTCTGGCTGACCTTCCTGCCGCTGGCGGCGATGGAGCGCTCGCGCCGGCCGAGCCTGGCGGCGGCCGGCGGCCAGTTCCTGGTGGTGGACCGGGCCGGCTACCAGCGGGCCGGTGGGCACGCGGCGGTCCGGGACCGGGTGCTGGAGGACATCGAGCTGGCCCGGGCGGTGAAGCGGTCCGGCGGCCGGATCGGGCTGGCCGACGGGTCCCGGATCGCCAGTTGCCGGATGTACGAATCCTGGGCCGAGCTGCGGGATGGCTACGCCAAGTCGCTCTGGGCGGCATTCGGCCGCCCGGCCGGCGCGACCGCCGTCGTGGTCCTGCTACTCCTGCTGTACGCCCTGCCGCCGGTGCTCGCCGTCGGCGCGGCCCTGGCCGACGCGCCGGAGGTGGCCCTGCCGGCGCTGGCGGCCTACCTGCTCGGGGTCGCCGGCCGGCTGGTCAGCGCCCGTGCGACCGGCGGCCGGGGCTGGCCGGACGCATTGGCACATCCTGTGTCGGTCGTGCTCCTCGGCTGGCTCACCGCCCGGTCGTACCATCTCCGGAGGCGGGGACGGCTGTTCTGGCGGGGGCGCCCGGTGCGCTGACCGGCGCCGTCGGCCGGACCTCGACGACCGTGGGGAGGGACGGCAGTGAGTCGGGTGGTGGTCATCGGCGCCGGCGTGGGCGGGCTGGCCGCCGCGGCCCGGCTGGCGGCGCTCGGACACGAGGTCACCGTCTACGAACGGTCCGACGTGGTCGGTGGCAAGCTCGGCCGGTATCTCCGGGACACTCCGGTCGGAACGTTCCACTTCGACACCGGCCCGAGCCTGCTCACCCTGCCGCAGGTCTTCACCGAGCTGTTCGAGGCGACCGGCGCCAAGCTGGACGAATACCTCGATCTGGTGCCGCTCGACCCGGTCGTCCGGCACGTCTTTCCGCCGACCGAGCCGGCCGGGACGGCGGTCGTCCTCGACTCCTGCGCCGAACCGGCGGCCTTCGCGACCCGGATCGCCGACCGGTTCGGCGGCGAGGCCGCCGCCGACTGGCGACGGCTGTGGCACCGCGCCGAACGGGTCTGGAACGCCTCCTGGCGCGACATCCTGCGCAGCCCCGTCGACTCCCCGCTCGCGCTGGCGAAACTCTCCTGGCGGCTACCGGACCTGACCGCCATCGCCCCCGGCCGGACGCTCCGGGGCTTGGGGCGCCGGCACCTGCGCGAGCCCTGGCTGCGGACGATGCTGGACCGGTACGCCACCTACACCGGCGCCGATCCACGCCGGGCGCCGGCCGCGCTGGTCGCCATCCCGTACGCCGAGCTGGCGTTCGGGGCGTGGTACCCGCGCGGCGGGCTGGGTACCCTCGCCGACGCGCTGCTGTCCCGCTGCCTCGACCTGGGCGTGGTGGTGGTGACCGGCACGACGGTCACCGGCATCGACGCGGCCGGTGGCCGGGTGCACGGGGTACGGCTCGCCGGTGTCACCGCGCCGGTGCCGGCCGACGTGGTGGTGGCGAACGCCGACGCGCTGACCGTCTACCGGGACCTGCTGCCGACGCCGGGCCGGCTGACCCGGCTGACCGACCGGAGCCTGGCCGGCTTCGTCCTGCTGCTCGGGGTACGCGGCGACTCCGGTCTGGCGCACCACAACGTGTTCTTCCCGGCCGACTACGACGCCGAGTTCGACGCGGTCTTCGGCGACCCCGGGCGGGGCGTACCGGCCCGGCCGGTGCCCGACCCCACGGTGTTCGTCAGCGTGCCCGACGATCCACTGGTCCGGCCGGCCGGGCACGAGGCGTGGTTCGTGCTGGTCAACGCCCCCCGGCAGGCGCGAGCCCTGGACGGGGTGGACTGGCGGCGCCCGGGGCTGGCGGACGCCTACGCCGACCGGGTCCTCGACGTGCTGGCCGCCCGGGGTGTCGACGTACGGGACCGGTTGGTGTTCCGCGAGGTGCGTACGCCGGCCGACCTGGCCGGATCGGCGGCCGCCCCCGGCGGGGCGATCCACGGAACCGCCGGCGGACTGCTGCGTACGCCCAACCGGGGTCCGGTACCCGGACTGTTCCTGGTCGGCGGCTCCACCCACCCCGGCGGCGGTCTGCCGATGGTCGCCCTGTCGGCGCAGATCGTCGCGGGCCGGATCGGTCCGGCCTGACCGTCTCCCTTCGTTTCCCGGTCGGGTCACCCCTCCCCGTCTCCGGTCGGGTCACCTCTCGCCTCCGGACGGCTCACATCTCGTTTCCGGGCAGGTCCCGTCGACTCAACTCCATCTCGGTCGGCTCCCGCCTGGCCAGTTCCTTTCCGGGAACCCCGGTTCCGCCCGGTCCGGCCGGCTCGCCCCCGATCGGTCTCCGGCCCGACGACTCCTCCCCGACGGGGTGACCGGCCGGAGAGGGCTTTCCGGACGGCTCCGGTCCGATGTCCAGCGAGCGGCGCACCGCCGAGAGCAACTGGACCATGCCGAAGAAGCCGAGCAGTACCCAGATGGCGGTCGCCACGGTGATGATGCCGGCCGCCAGTTCCGGCATGATCAGGTGAGCCACGCTGGCCAGTAGCAGTCCGACCACGGCCACGCTGACCCGGCTCGGTCGCTCCCCCACCGTCACCGTGCCGATCTCCTTCATTCCGGCCGAGACGGAGCGGGCCCGGGTGTACTCGTGCAACCAGGACAGTCCCCCGGCGACGACCACCAGTTCCCCCGGCGCACCCACCAGCCAGAAGGCGATCAGCCAGCAGACCTCGCCCACCCGGTCGGCCAGCGAGTCGTAGACGTACCCGAGTCGGGTCGTCCGGCCGGTGACCACCGCGACCGCGCCGTCGATGCTGTCCGCGACCGAGGCGAGCAGGACGAAACCAGCCGCGACGGCCGGCCCGACCGGCCCCGGCGGCGCCTGGATCACCGCGACCGGTACGCAGACGCAGAGCAGCACGCCGAACGCCGTGACCACGGTCGGCGACACCCGCAGTCGAGCCAGGAAACAACCCAGGTGGTACGACATGCGCAGCCAGCGGCGCACCGACGTGGTCGCCATCCGGGGATCGAAACCGCCGTGCAGCCGCGCCCACTTGTTGGCGTACTCGTCCCAGGTCAACCGGTTGCCCACCATGGCTCAACCGCCGGACGGTGCCTCAGGTGGCGCCCGACCGGTCATTTGGGCCGCCGACGGTCAGACCCGCACGCCGGCCTGGAGGGTCTGCCAGACCTCCCGGGTCGCGGTCGACCGATTGAGGGTGATGAAGTGGATCCCCGGTACGCCCTCGTCGAGCAGCCGCCGGCACATCTCGCTGGCCTGCTGGATGCCGAGCTGGCGGACCGCCTCCGGATCGTCCGCGATCCGCTCGAACTGGGCGGCCAACGCGGGCGGGAACGGCGCTCCGGAGAGCTGCTGCGAGCGCTCGATGGTGCTGAACTGGGTGACCGGCATGACGCCGGGCAGGATCGGTGTGTCGCAGCCGGCCGCCGCGACCCGGTCCCGGAGCCGGAGGTAGTCGTCGGCGTCGAAGAACATCTGGGTGATCGCGAAGTCGGCGCCGGAGCGGCACTTCTGGATGAAGTACTCGGTGTCGGTGGCGATGTCCGGCGAGCGGGGATGCTTGTACGGGAAGGCCGCCACCCCGACGCTGAAGTCGCCCGACTCGCGGACCAGCCGGACCAGGTCCTCGGCGTAGAGCACGCCCTCCGGGTGCTGCACCCACTCCCCCATCGGGTTGCCCGGCGGGTCGCCACGGACGGCGAGCACGTTGCGGACCCCGGCACCGGCCAGCCGGCCGATCACGTTGCGCAACTCGGCGACCGAATGGTTGACCGCGGTCAGGTGTGCCATCGGCAGCAGGGTCGTCTCGGTGGCGACCCGCTCCGTCACCGCGACGGTGGTGTCCCGGCTCGACCCGCCGGCCCCGTAGGTGACGGAGACGAACGACGGACGCAGCGACTCCAGCTCCCGGATCGCCTGCCACAGCAGTCGCTCGCCGTTGGCGGTCTTGGGCGGGAAGAACTCGAACGAGAACGTCGGCTGCGGGCCACGAACGAGGTCCCCGATCGACGGTGGCGAGTCGGGGAGAATGGAGGGAAGACCGAGGGCCACTCCGCGACTCTACCGGTCGTACCGGTCCGGTCTCGTCCCATTGCGCGCCGTTCGGGGCGGGGAGTCGGCTTTTTGGTGTCAGGTCGGCGTCACGATCCCGACCGGGTCTGGTCATCCGGTCCGCCCGAGCGGGGCGCCCGGCAGGCGGCGAGCAGGCCCCGTACGGCGATCCGGCGGCCGTGGCAGGGCCAGGGATCGCCGCAGGTCCGGCAGACGTTCGGGCCGGCAGGCCCCGGCAGGCCATTCAGCGGCTCAGCCGGGCATGGGCTGTGATCGCGGTGCAGGCGTACGGCCAGCCGCCAGGCCATCGGCTGCACCACCCCGGGCGGTGGCTCGTCGGGCGGGTTCTCCGGGTCGAACGGCAACTCGTTCAGCACGACGACGCTCCTCGGCGGTCGATCGAAAGCGACGGCCGTCGGCTGACGTCGATCGGTATGCCCGGCGGGGCGTACCGATCGACGCCGGATGGTTCACGCCGTCGCGTACCGAGCAAACGCCGTGCCCGGCCGCGAGGGAGTAGCCAGCGTGTGGGGGCCAGCGCACTGGCCCAGGGGCCAGCAGGGGCCAGACCAGCGCCGGCTAGGTGCGGGGTTCCCCGCCGGGATGGATCGGAGATGATCCGATCCATCCCTGAGCCGTACCCCTACGCCCGCCGTCGGTGCCCGGATGCCGAGGCTTGTTCGCCGAGAGACCACTGACATTGCCCAAACGTCTGATCGCCGGGTGCCCCCGGTGGTACGACTGATCCGAAGCTTGCCGGTCGGCCAACGGGACGTGCGGATGAAGATCGGTCGTGGCCAGCTGGAGCGTGATCTGCGACAGCCGAGGCAATCCACGTACGTCGAGCTGTTCTTCGACCTCATCTACATCTTCATCTTCTTCCGCCTCGCCCAGAGCCTCCTCGATCGACTCACCTGGGTCGGCGCGTACCAGACGCTGATCCTGCTGCTGGCCGTCTGGTGGGTCTGGGCGTACACAAATCTGGTCACCGACACCCTGGACTCGCGGCGACTCCGGCTCCAGTTACTGGTGATCGGCACGATGTTCGGCAGCCTGCTGCTCTCGACGACCATCCCAGAGGCGTTCGAGCAGCGTGCACTGCTGTTCGCGATCACGTACGTCGCGGTCAACCTGGGCCGCAGCACCGGCATGGCGATCCTGCTGTACGGGCACCCACTCAGCCGCCGACCGATGCGCGGGGCGATCTGGTTCGCTTTCTCGGCAATCTTCTGGTTGACCGGCGCGCTGAGCGAGGACGAGCGCCGACTGGTGCTGTGGGGCATCGCAATCCTGATCGACTACTTCGCCGCCTTCGCCGGCTGGCCAACTCCGAAGCTCGGACGGACTGGTGCCGGGGAGTGGAACCTGGCCGGAGAGCACATTGCCGAGAGGTACCGGCAGTTCACCATCATCGCGCTCGGCGAGACGGTTGCCGTTACCGGCCGTACGCTTCACGAGAGCGACTTCACACCTCACCGTGTCGTGGCGTTCGCGCTGGCGTTCGCGACCAGTGCTCTCCTCTATTGGACCTATTTCCATCGCACCCGGGAGCGGCTCGGTACGCCCTTCTCCGGTGCGGCCGAACCGGCCAACAGGACCAAGTTGGCAGGCTTCGCCCACCTGTTGATGGCGGCCGGCGTCGTACTCATCACCGTCGCCGACCAGCTGGTGATCAGCAACCCAACGGCCTCGGCACGAACGTCCTGGGTCGCGGTCATCGTCGGCGGCCCGGCACTCTTTCTGGTCGGGCACGTGCTCCTCGGGCGGAAAGTGTTCGTCCGGGTCACCCGCCCGAGGCTGATCGGGGCCGGCGTGCTGATCGCCGCCGGACCGGCGCTTGTCTCGCTGCCCGCGCTGGCGGTCGTCGCCGTCGTCATCGTCGTGCTGACCGCCATCGTCTGCTACGAGCTCGCACTGCCCCGAGATTGAAAGGTACGCGCGCAGCGACGAGCAGAACGTCGTACCGGAACGATAGGAATAGCCAGCGCATGGGGCCAGCCCAGTGGCCCCGGGGTCGTGCGCGGGGGTCAGCAGTGGTTCGTTCCGTCGACGATCTTGCGCCAGAGGACCGCCATGACCCGACTTGAGCACGATCCATCCCACGCCGCCCCGAAAACGTTCGGGACACTCCTGACCGAGCTGCGCCTGGCCCGGGGCTGGAGTCAACTGCGGGTGGCCGAGCAGCTCTGCGCCGCCTCCGGCGTACCGACGGTGAGTCGGCACGAGGTGTCCCGCTGGGAACGCCAGCACCGGATACCCGGCGAGTTCTGGCTGGGCTGGCTCGCCGCCGTACTCCAGGTGCCGGTTGTCGACCTGGCGAACGCCGCCGCAGCCGCGCGGGCGCCGGCGTTCGGGCCGGGACAGCCACAATCCGGGGACGACACTGGCGCGACGCAGGGCGTGGCTCGGACCCGCCAGGAGTTACTGACCTCGGCCCACGCCTGGCTCGCCGACCCGACCGACCCGATCGCGGTGCCGGCCGTGTCCCCGGCTGGGCCACGGGCGGACCCGGACCCGGCGCCGGAGCTGCCGCTCGACGCGGCCGGTCTGGCCCGGCTGCGTCGGCTGGACGACCTGGTCGGCGGGGAGGACCTGCTGTCGACCGCGCACGGGCGGCTCGTCGTGGCCACGGCCCTGCGGGCGAGCAGCGCCATGGCGTCAGGGGCGACCGGCGCCACGACAACAGAGGCGAACACCCGGGCCGGGTGTCGGGCGCTGCCGCTGGTCGCCGAGGCGGCGCAGCTCACCGGTTGGCTCCGCGCCGACGCCGGTGACCTCGCCGGGGCGCTGTTCGCCTACCGGCTGGCGCTGACCGCCGCAGCCGGCGCGGGCGACCGGGTACTCGGCGCACACGTACTTGGGTCGGCCGGTCACCTGCTCACCTCCGTCGGCGACCCCCAGGGCGGGCTGCTGTTGGCCCGTACCGGATATCTCGGGGCCCGGCGCACCGGACCGGCCGGGCTGCGGGCGCTGCTGCTGCACCGGATCGCGCTCGCGGCGGCGCTGTGCGGGCGCCGCCGGTCGGCGGAGGCCGCGCTGGCCGCCGCCGACCGGATCGCCGCCCGACGTGAGCCGGCCCGGGAACCACCCTGGCTCTACTGGCTCGACGAGGACGAACTGGCCGCGATGTCCGGCCGCTGCCTCGCCGCCCTGCGCCGGCCGCTCCGGGCCGAGCCGCTGCTGTCCGCCGCGCTGACCCGGACCCGGGCGCCGAGGACGTCGGCGGTCTACGGCGCCTGGCTCGCCCGGACCTACCTCGACCTGGGCGAGGTGGAGCGGGCCTGCGAGGTCGCGGACGCGGCGCTGCTCGACGCCGTACGGTCCGGATCGGCGCGGGCGGCGGCGGAGTTGGCGGTGGTCCGGCGCCGGCTGGCGGCGTACCGTGCCGAACCGGCCGGTCGGCGCCACGCGACCCTCGCCGCCGCCGCGCACCGGTACCTGCCGGCACCACTGCCGCCAGCCGTCCCGGGACGTGCCCCAGGTGGAGCCCACACCGCGCCAGCAGCCAGATGGGCGATCCACTAGCGTCATGGCGTGACCGAACCTGCCTCCCTCCCGCCGGTTGACCGCGCTGGCCTGCGCCAGCGGGTCGACAACTGCCTGGCCAGGTTTCTCGCCAGGCAGCGCGGATGGATAAGCGGCGTCGACGACGGGCTCGTCCCGGTCGCCGAGGCACTGGAGGCGTTCGTGCTGGGCGGCGGCAAGCGGCTACGCCCGGCGTTCGGGTACTGGGGCTACCGCGGGGCGGGTGGGGCGGACTCGGACGAGATCGTCAGCGGCCTGGCCGCGCTGGAGTTCGTACAGGCGAGCGCGCTGATCCACGACGACCTGATGGATCGGTCCGACACCCGGCGTGGCGAACCGTCGATCCACCGCCGGTTCGCCGCCCGGCATCGGGCAGCCGGATGGGCGGGCGAGCCGGACGGCTTCGGGGAGTCGAGCGCCATCCTGCTCGGCGACCTGTGCCTGGTCTGGTCCGACGAGCTGCTGCACGGCAGCGGAATCGACCCGGTCGTGGTCAGCCGGGCCCGGCCGGTCTTCGACGAGATGCGTGCGGAGGTCACCATCGGGCAGTACCTGGACGTACTCACCCAGGCGACCCGGGACACCTCGGTCGAGCGGGCCAGCAAGGTGGCACGGTACAAGTCGGCCAAGTACACCGTCGAACGTCCGCTGTTGTTCGGCGCCGCGCTCGCCGACGCGTCCGCCGAGGTCCGGGCCGCCTTCTCCGGGTACGGGCTGCCGCTGGGCGAGGCGTTCCAACTCCGCGACGACGTACTGGGAGTCTTCGGCGACCCGGACCAGACCGGTAAGCCGGCCGGGGACGACCTTCGGGAGGGGAAGCGCACCTACCTGGTCGCGGCGGCCGTCGAGGCGACCGACCCGGCTGGACGGGAACTGCTGACCCAGCGGTTGGGCGACCCCGGACTCGATCCGGCCGGCGTCGACGACCTGCGCGAGATCATCACCAGCAGCGGGGCGCTGGACCGCACCGAGCGGCGGATCGCCACCCTCACCGACACGGCCCTGGCCGCGCTCGACGGCGTCGAGCTGGAGGCCGAGGCTCGGGAGGTACTGGTGGACCTCGCCGTGGTGGCGACCCGCCGCAAGGACTGAGCCGGCCGGGTCCTCCTCGACCCTCGGGGGCGGTCGCCGATCGGGGTTGGTGGCCGATCGCGTCATGCGACCATCGGAGGCGTGCCCGCACCGGATCGGCTGACCCGGCTCCGGTTTGCCGGCCTCGCCGCCAGCACCCTGATGGCGGTGGGCGCGTACGGAGCAGGCGCGCTGCCGGCAGGCGATGCCGACGCCGCAACGTTGTTCGACGGTCCACCAGCTGGCTCGGCGGGCTACTGGCTCGGCCTCGTCGGCTGGCTCGTCGGGTTGGCCGCACTGGCGGGCACCTGGTGGCAACTCGGCGTACGGCTCGGCGTACAGACCGTTCCGGGGACCGGGGCGGTACCGCTGGGTTGGGCACTGCGCACCGGACTGCTCTGGGCGGTACCGCTGCTGCTCGCCCCACCGACCGGCAGTCGGGACGTGTACGCGTACGCCTGCCAGGGTGCGTTGTGGCTCGACGGCGTCGACCCGTACACCGTGGGCGTGCTGCCGGGCGGGTGCGTCTGGTCGGACGCCGTACCCGCGCTGTGGCAGGACACCACGACCCCGTACGGGCCGCTGGCGGTCGCGCTGTCCGGCGGGGTGGTCGCGCTCGCCCGGCTGGGAACGGACTCCACCGACGCCCAACTGCTGGTGGCGGTCGCCCTGCTCCGCGCCGTGGCGCTGGTCGGCGTGGCCCTGGTCGCCGGCTGCCTCCCCCGACTGGCCCGAGCCGGTGGTGTCGATCCGGTACGGGCGACCTGGCTCGGCCTGCTCTCTCCGCTGATCATGATCCACGCGGTGTCCGGGGCGCACAACGACGCGCTGATGCTGGGGCTGATCCTCGTCGCGCTGACCCTGCCCGCCACCGCGTCTCGGGGTGGCGTGTTTCCGGTCGCCGCGTCTCGGGGCGGCATGCTTCCGGTTGTTGCCGCGTCTCGGGGCGGCGTGCTTCCGGTTGTTGCCGCCGGGGCGGTGCTCGGGTTGGCGGTGGCGATAAAGGTCACCGCGATCGTGGCCCTGCCGTTCGCCGTGCTGCTGGCGGCGACCGGGTCGGGCCCGCCGGGCGTACGCCGTCCGGCACCCCGGCACCTCGTCCTGCTCACCGGCGGGGCGCTGGGCGGCGGTGCGCTGACCTTCGCCGTGCTGACCCTGTCCACCGGACTCGACCTGGGTTGGATCGGCGGGCTCTCCGGCACCGGCCGGCTGGTGCAGTGGACGTCGCTGCCGACCGGGCTGGGCATGGCGGCCGGGTACGTCCTGCGGCTGGCCGGGCGGCCCGAGGCGGTCGATCCCGCGGTGACGGTCGCCCGGCTGCTCGGACTCGCTCTGCTCGCCGCGACGATCGTCGTCCTGCTGGTGCGCGGTTGGCGGGCGGTCCCGGCGCCGGACCAGCTGGCCCGCCGCCGGTTGGTGCTGGCCGCGGGCCTGGCCTTCTCCGCCCTCGCGGTGCTGTCCCCGATCTTCTACCCCTGGTACGCCCTGGCCGCCGTCACCGTGCTCGCGGCGGGTCTGCCCGGCGGACCGTGGACCTACCGGGTCGCCGGCATCCTGGTGCTGGTCAGCTTCCTGGTCCTGCCCGACGGGCTGGGGCTGGCCGTGTCGACCAAACTGCCCGGAGCGCTGTTCGACGTCGCCCTCGTCTCGGTGCTGACCGTCGTGGCGTATCGGAGGTGGCGTCCCGGCGGCGGACGTCGGCAGGCCGACCGGCCGGAGCCACCCTGACAACCGGTAACCGGCGGGATCACGATCGGTCCGGGGCGTGCCCATCCCGGTCGACGCGCCCATCCCGGTCGACGCGCCGATTCCGGTTCAGTAGCCGGGGCCGTCCGGGGCCGTCGCCGGCGGCCGGGGAGCGCTGCACGCCGGCCCGGCCGAGCCGGACCCAGACGGCGAGTGTCAGCAGCACCAGCGCGAATCCGAACAACAGGTCCTCCACCGGGGCGTGGACCAGGCGCGGACCGAGGATCGCCGCCGGGTCGTACCGGACGATGTCCCGGCCGGTCAGGATGCCGTTGGAGATCAACTGAAAGAACACGATGATCGGGTACGTGGCCCAGAACACCGGCCGGACCACCAGCCGGGTACGCAGCACGAACAGGTCGACCAGTACGGCGCCGGCCACTCCCAGCAGTGCCGCCGCCGTGTAGCTCACGACCCCTCGCTCACGGCGACTCGTCCCCGGCCGGCCAGCGCAGCACCGCGCGTACCGCCTCGAAGCCGAGGATGGCGCAGAACGGCACGACGACGAAGAAGAGCAGCTCGTCCAGCGGCAGGTCACCGGGGAGCAGAACCCCGGTCGTCTGCTCCGGGTCGAACGTCCAGTGTCCGGCGGCGATCGCGGCCAGATCCCACAGCGCGAAGATCACCACCACCGGCAGCAGGGTGAGCAGCAACCGCCGCCACCGGCGGAGCACGTTGACCCGCAGTATCGGCTCCAGCCACAGCGCGCCGCCGAGGCACCCCGCGAGCACCGCCAGATACGCGAACTTGGCCATGCCGCGAATCCGGTCAGAACCCCGTGGCCTGGGCCCGGCGCTTGACCTCACGGGCCAGGTCGCCGCCGAGGGCGTCCGCCGGGGTGCCCGGCAGGGTGTCGTCGGGCAGGTACAGCCAGCGGAGCACGGCCTCGTCGTCGTACCCCGCGTCGTGCAGCAGGGTGAGGATGCCCGGCAGGTGCTTGCGGACCGTCTGGTTGGCGACCAGTTCGGCGGGGACCAGTCGGACCCCGTCCCGGCGGACCGCGAGCAGTTCCCGGTCCCGGATCATCTGGTGCACCTTGCTGATCGACACCTCGAGACGCTCGGCGACGTCCGGCAGGGTCAGCCAGCCGGTCGGGTCGATCGGCTGCACGTCGGCGGGTACGGATTCAGTCACCCGAACACCTTGCCACGCAGCCGTCCGGGTCGACGAACGGCTCCCCACGAACCGGCGCCGCCCTGTTCCGCCGACCGCGCCGGACCGATCCGAGCCCGCCTCGGATCCGCTGTCGGGCACCCGTCTTTCCGTCCTCGTCACACGTCCGAAATGCCCGCTGAGGTTTTCGGTTCGGTGTCGGCTGTGGCATCCTGTTCTGCCGCCACCCTCTGGAGACATAGACTGCCTGCCGATGGACATTCAGGTCGCCGACACGCTGCTGAACTCGCTGATCGACGGGCGCTACCGCATCCGCGGTCGCGTGGCCCGTGGTGGGATGGCGACTGTCTACACCGCCATCGACGAGCGCCTCGACCGCACCGTCGCAATCAAGATTATTCACCCTAATCAGGCACGCGACGCACAAATGCAACTCGCGGGGTTCGTCGAGCGGTTCACCGACGAGGCCAAGACGATCGCCCGGCTGACCCACCCGAACGTGGTGGCCGTCTACGACCAGGGCATCCACGGCGGATTGCCGTACCTGGTCATGGAGTACGTGCGTGGCCGGACCCTGCGGGAGATCCTCGCCGAGCGCGGGCGACTCAACCCGAGTGAAGCTCTGGCGATCATGGAGCAGATGCTCGCCGCGATCGGCGCCGCGCACCGGGCCGGTCTGGTCCACCGGGACGTCAAGCCGGAGAACGTCCTGGTCGCCGAGGCACCCAGCGGCGGGCCCGCGAACCTCGTCGACGGTGTGGTGAAGGTCGCCGACTTCGGGCTGGCCCGGGCGGTCGAGGCGAGTTCGGAGACCGAGGCCGGCAACCAGTTGATGGCGACCGTCGCGTACGTGGCGCCGGAGCTGGTCACCGAGGGCCGCGCCGACCCACGCACCGACGTCTACGCGGCCGGGATCGTGCTCTTCGAGATGCTCACCGGCCGGGTCCCGTACGACGGTGACCGGGCGGTCGAGGTCGCCTGGCAGCACGTCGACCGGGACGTACCGCCGCCTTCCACGCTGGTCCCCGGTCTGCCGCCGGTACTCGACACCCTGGTCGTCCGGGCGACCCGACGCGATCCGGGTGCCCGACCGACCGACGCGGGCGCGCTACAGGCCCAGGTGCAGGTGGTCCGCGACGATCTCGGCACCGCCGCCAACGCGCACACCGCGGTCCTGCGGCAGATCCCGTCGGTGGAGCACCCGGCGATGGCGGTGGAACAGCCCACCATGGTGGTCTCCTCGGTACGTCCGACGGAGCGGCCGACCTGGGCCCGGCTGCCGGATCAGCAGCGGGAGAAGGCCGCACCGCACCGTCGGCGCGCGGCGTCCCCGAGTTCGGGGTTCGGCGAGCGGCTCCGCGAACTGGCCGCCCGACTGCCCGGCATCGCCGGCGGAAACCGGGTGGCGGTCATCGCCGTCGTGGTGGCGATCGGCCTGGTCGCCGCGATGGGCGGCTGGTGGTTCGGGGTCGGCCGGTACACCGAGGCGCCCGCTCTGATCAGCATGGCCGGCAAGGACGCACAGACTCAGGCCGAGCGGGCCGGCTTCGTCGTCAAGTTCGCGGCTCCCCGCTACAGCGAGGCGGTCGCCAAGGACGCGGTACTGGACCAGGATCCGGCCTCGACCGAGCGGATCGTCCGGGGCGGCACGATCACGCTCACCCTCTCGCTCGGTCCGGAGCGTTTCCCGGTGCCGGACGTGACCGGCAAGACGCTCGACTCGGCCCAGCTCGACCTGGAGCAGGCGAACCTCGTCGTGGCGCGCGGCCCCGACCGGTACGACGACAACCTGCCGAAGGGTGTGGTCATCTCGACCAACCCGAAGGTCGGGACCGTGGTCAAGCCGGGAGACAAGATCACCCTTACGGTGAGTAAGGGCAAGGCGCCGATCAGCGTTCCCGACCTGGTCGGCAAGAGCATCAACGAGGCCCGGTCGGAACTGGGCGAACTCGGTCTCAAGCTGGCCGAGACGTACAAGGACTCCGACAAGCCGAAGGACCAGGTCATCGCACAGAGTCCGGAGAGCGGCGCCGGAGTGGAGAAGGGTGCGGAGGTCGAGGTCGACGTCAGCAAGGGCCCGCCGGCGATCCCCGTACCCAGGGTGGTCGACCTGCCGTGCCAGCAGGCGAAGCAGCAACTGGAGAGCCAGGGATTCGCCGTCGGGGTGAACATCAACCCGAACGCGGTGGTCCGGTTCCAGAACCCGCCCGAGAACACTCCCGTACCACCAGGAACGCAAGTTGTCCTCACCTGCTTCTGATCCGGCCTCTGGTCCGGCTCCTGCCCCCGTTCCTGCTCCGGCACCCCGTCGGCCGGTCGGCTCGCACACGCCGACCGCCGGCGGTCTGGCCAGGGCCGCCCTGCCCTACGCCGACGCCGCCGGTTCCGAGGCGGTGCAGGTCTACGTCGGCAACTCCCGGGGCTGGGCACTTCCCCCCGGTGATCCGGGCCAGGACGCCGCCTTCCTGGCCGGCTGCGCCGAACGCGGCCTGCCGGTCTACATCCACGCGTCGCTGCTGGTGAACATCGGCTCACCCACTCAGGCGACGGTGGAACGGTCGGTGGCGACGCTGGCGCACGCGCTCGACCGGGGCACCGCGATCGGCGCCGCTGGGGTGGTCTTCCACGCCGGCAGCGCGGTCGACGCGGAGCACGCCGAGGCGGCGATGCGCCAGGTCCGCGAGGCGCTACTGCCGCTGCTCGACTCGGCCGCGTCGGCCGGCGGCCCGAAACTGCTGGTCGAGCCGAGCGCCGGAGGTGGCCGCTCGCTGGCCTCCCGGGTGGAACACCTGGAGCCATACCTGGACGCGGTGCAGTGGCATCCCTGGCTCGGCGCCTGCTTCGACACCTGTCACGCCTGGGCCGCCGGGCACGACCTGGCCCGGCCGGGCGGCATGACCGACACCCTGGACGCGCTCGTCGACGCGGTCGGGGCGGACCGGCTGTGGCTCGTGCACGCCAACGACTCACGCGACCCGTGCGGCTCGACCCGGGACCGGCACGAGACGATCGGCAAGGGCAGCATCGGCGAGCCCGCCTTCGCCGAGCTGCTGGCGCATCCGGCGACGGCGGGCATTCCGGTGATCGTCGAGACGCCGACCGAGAAGCATCTCGGGCACGCCGACGACATCGCCACGCTCAAACGCCTGCACCCCTGACGGGCGTACTGTGGCGTCGGTGGGACGCTGGTCGCGCTATCCGGTGCTGGCGGCGCTGCTGGCAGCGCTCGCGATCTCGGGCTGCGCGCACGCCACGGCCGATCCGGACCGGGCCTCCGGCACGCCGACGTCCGGCACGCCGACGTCCCCGAGCCGTCCGACCGGCCAGGCCGGCACCCCACAACCGCCCAGCACTCCGGCCGCGCCTCCGTTCGTCGACGATGTCTCCCCGGTCACCGCCGGTGACATCTCGTCGAGCTGGCGGCCCGGCTGTCCGGTCGGCCCGGAGCAGCTCCGGCGGGTACGACTCGGCTACTGGGGCTTCGACGGCCAGCCCCACGTCGGGACGATCATCGTGCACCGGACGGTCACCGCAGACGTGATCAAGGTCTTCGCGGCCCTCTATCGCGAACGGTTCCCGATTCGACGGATGGAGCCGGTCGACGAGTACGACGGCAGCGACGACAGGTCGATGGCCGCCGACAACACCTCCGGGTTCAACTGCCGGAAGGTGGTCTCCACCGGCCCGTCGAAGTGGTCCGTCCACGCGTACGGGCAGGCGATCGACGTCAACCCGGTGGAGAACCCGTACCTCGTCGCCGGCAAGGTGCTGCCGCCGGCCGGGACGGCGTACCGGGGCCGCTCCGACGAGCGGGCCGGAATGGCAGTCCCGGACGGCGTCCTGGTCGAGGCGTTCGCCTCGGTCGGCTGGCACTGGGGCGGCGGCTGGGAGTCCCCCGACTACCAGCACTTCAGCAAGACGGGCGGCTGAGCACGCCCAATCGAACCCACCCCGGTCAGCGGCGGAAGATCTCCGTGAGCACCTCGATCGCCCGGTCCACCCCGGCGTCGTCCAGGTCGTAGTGCGTGACCAGCCGGGCGATGCGCGGGCCGAGCACCGACACCAGTACACCCCGGTCCCGGGACGCCACGCCCAGCTCGGGTGCGTCGAATCCGCACTTCGTCAGGTCCAGCGGCACGATGTTGGTGCGTACCGGACCGGCCAGGACACCGAACGGGGCGAGCGCGTCGGCGAGTCGGGCCGCCCGGACGTGGTCGGAGGCGAGCCGCTCGACGTGATGGCGCAGCGCGTACCGGCCGGCGGCGGCGAGCACGCCCGCCTGGCGCATCCCGCCACCCATCCGCTTGCGGATGACCCGGGCCCGCTCGATCTGCTCCGCGCTGCCGACCACCACCGAGCCGGCCGGCGCGCCGAGCCCCTTGGACAGGCACACCGACAGGGTGTCGAACAGCTCGCCGTAGCTGGTCAACGGCACCCCGTCGGCCACGTGCGCGTGCCAGATCCGAGCCCCGTCGCAGTGCAGTGCCACCCCGGCGCCGTCGGCGATCCGGCGCAGCTCGCGCAGGGTGCCGAGCGGGATGACTCCCCCGCCGCCCCGGTTGTGGGTCTGCTCGACCGCGATCGCCCGGGTCGGCACCGCGTGGTAGCCGTCCGGCCGGATCATCGCCGCGACCTGCTCCGGGTCGATGTCGGCGCCGACCGGCGACCAGGTCCGCGACGACACCCCGCCGTACGCGGCTGCCGCCCCGATCTCGTACGTCACCACGTGCGCGTCGGCGTCGCAGAGCAGTTCCTCGCCCGGTGGCACCAGCAGTTGGATCGCGATCTGGTTGGCCATCGACCCGGTCGGGGCGAAGAGCGCCGCCTCGTGCCCGAACAGGGCGGCGACCTCGGCTTCGAGGGCGTTGACGGTCGGGTCCTCCCCGTACACGTCGTCGCCGACCTCGGCCGCCGCCATCTCGGCGCGCATCCCCGGGGTAGGCCGGGTGACGGTGTCGGAACGAAGATCGACCAGGGCCGGGCCCGGGGTTGGGGTTGGGGTTGGGTCGAGGTCAGCCACGAAGCATCTCCGCCACCAGGAAGGCCAGTTCCAGCGACTGCTGGGTGTTCAGCCGGGGGTCACAGGCCGTCTCGTAGCGATCCGGCAGGTGCACGTCCTCGATCGCCTGGGCGCCGCCGAGGCATTCCGTGACGTCCTCACCGGTCAACTCGACGTGCAGGCCGCCCGGATGGGTCTCCAGGGCCCGGTGCACCTCGAAGTAGCCGAGCACCTCGTCGACGATCCGGTCGAAGTGCCGGGTCTTGTAGCCGTTCGAGGACTCGTGGGTGTTGCCGTGCATCGGGTCGCACTGCCAGACGACCTTGGCGCCGGCCGCGGTGACCTTCGCCACGATCGGCGGCAGCACATCGCGGACCAGGCCGTTGCCCATCCGGCTGATCAGGGTGAGCCGGCCCGGCACGTTGTCCGGGTTCAGCTTCTCGCACAGCTCGATCGCCTCGTCCGGGCTGGTGGTGGGGCCGAGTTTGACCCCGATCGGGTTGGCGATCCGGGAAATGAAGTCGAGATGGGCACCGCCGAGCTGCCGGGTGCGCTCACCGACCCAGAGGAAGTGCCCCGACAGCCCGTACGCCCGCCCGTCGGAGACCCGGGTCAGCGCCCGGTCGTACTCCAGGGCCAGTGCCTCGTGTGAGCAGTAGAGGGTGACCGTGCGGAGCGCCTCGTCCTCGGTCATCCCGCAGGCCCGGATGAAGGCGAGCGCGCGGTCGATCTCGCGGGCGATGGCCTCGTAGCGCTCACCGGCCGGGGAGTTCCTGACGAAGCCCTTGTTCCAGTCGTGCACGGCGTGCAGGTCGGCGAGCCCACCCGCGAGGTACGCCCGGAGCATGTTCATCGCCGCGGCCGAGTTGGCGTACGCCCGGATCATGCGCTGCGGGTCGGCGATCCGCGCCTCCGGTGTCGGCTCCAGCGAGTTGATCATGTCGCCCCGGTACGCCGGCAGCCCGCGCGCGTCGGTCGGCAGCGAGCGCGGTTTGGTGTACTGCCCGGCGACCCGGGCCACCTTGACCACCGGCAGCGACGCCCCGTACGTCAGCACCACCGCCATCTGGAGCAGCGTCCGGGCGTTGGCCAGGAGGTGGCTCTCGGTGTTGTCGGTGAACGTCTCGGCACAGTCGCCGCCCTGGAGCAGGAAGGCCCGCCCCTCGCAGACCATCGCCAGCCGCGCCCGGAGCTGGTCGACCTCGTACGGCGCGACGACCGAGGGCACGTTCTGGAGGATCTTGCACACCCCGTCGACCACGCTCGGGTCGGGCCAGGGCGGCGTCTGAGCCCGCGGCAGGTCCCGCCACCGGTCCAGTCCGAGTGCCTCGTCCTCGGCGGAATCCTCGGTCGGACGACTGGTCTGCAGGGCGGTGTTGCCCACCGCGGGGTAGCTCAGCTGATGCCACTCATGGCGCATGGAGAGAAGCGTACGGCGACACCCCGACCAACCCCGGAGCGAGGGGCGCCCGTCCGCTTCGTGGGAGTGCTTCCGCTTCGTGGAAGCCCGTCGTGGCTCTCTTCTTGATCAGTAAGGATTCGGCTTACTGATCAAGAAGGATCCGGCCTGTCCGGCGGCCGGTCCGGACCTCTTGTGATCATGGCTGCCGGCCGGGCCGGTGGCCCGATCAGGAGTCGGCGGGCGGCGTGGGCGAGCCGGACGCGGGCGGGGTGTTGCCGCCGATCGCCTCCTTGGCGATGCACCACTGGCCGTCCGCCCTGGCCACGGTGAAGAGGAGCTTGATGGGGCTGCTCCTGCCGCCGGCCTTGACCGTGATCACGGTACTGACCTCCTGGTCCGCTCCCTTGGCCCGGACGTCGGTGATCTTCGCCGTCGAGACCGAGAAGTGCTTCGCGAAGTCGCCGTTCGGCCCGGTGGCACTCAGGTCGAAGGACTCCTGCAACGGCGCGCAGAGCTGCTCGCGGCCGTCCGCGACGCTCTTGGCCTTCATCGCGTCCAGGTACGCCTGCACCCGCACGCGGGCCCGTTCCGGCCCCTCGTCGACCGGGGTGGGCTTCGGGTCCGCTTCCTGCCCGATCGAGTCGAGTAGACCGCAGCCGGTCAGGCCCAGCGGCAGCATCGCCAGCACCACGGCCAGGCCTGCCACGCGCCGCCGTACGAGCACCATCGCGCTCCTTCCAGAGGGAGACTCCACCCTAGTCGAGCCCCCACCCGGCGTTCAGCCCGGTTAGGAAGGGGCCCTTCTTCTACAGAAAACGATAAGAAGGGCCCCTTCCTTACAAGCACTCCGTGCGCGGGTGCTCAGTCGAGCAGGGCGGTCACCGTGCCCGCCGCGACCGTGCGGCCGCCCTCGCGGACCGCGAAGCCGAGCCCGACGTCCATCGCGATCGGCCTGCCGAGTTCGACCGTGAGGGTGACCGTGTCGCCGGGGGCGACCTGGGGCAGCTCGCCGAGGTCGACCGCGCCCACCACGTCGGTGGTACGGAAGTAGAACTGCGGCCGGTAGTTGGCGTGGAACGGCGTACGGCGACCTCCCTCGGCCGTGCTCAGTGCGTAGAGCTGGGCGGTGAACCTCCGGTGTGGCGTGACGCTGCCCGGCAGGGCCACCACCTGTCCCCGCTGGACCTGGTCGCGCTTGACCCCACGCAGCAGTACGGCCGCGTTGTCCCCGGCCTGCGCCGAGTCCAGCGACCGGCCGAACGTCTCCAGTCCGATGGCGACGGTGGAGAGGGTCGGCGCGAGCCCGACCACCTCGACGGGGTCACCGGCGCGGATGGAGCCACGCTCGACGGCCCCGGTCACCACGGTTCCCCGGCCGGAGATGGTGAGCACGTTCTCG
This sequence comes from Plantactinospora solaniradicis, assembly GCF_042658085.1. NCBI lineage: Bacteria > Bacillati > Actinomycetota > Actinomycetes > Micromonosporales > Micromonosporaceae > Plantactinospora > Plantactinospora solaniradicis. Next base: position 364,025 of record NZ_JBHSPR010000032.1, read on the forward strand.
ATCGGCATCAGGAACGGCCGGTCGAGTTCGCGCGGCGGCACCGGGACGTACCGGTCGACCGCGTCGAGCAGGTCACCGATGGAGCCGACCCAGGCGGGGTCGCCCTCCAGGGCCCGCAGCGCGGACACCCGCACCACCGGCACCTCGGCACCGGGGAAGCCGTACTCGCTCACCAGTTCCCGCACCTCCAGCTCGACCAGGTCGAGCAGTTCGGGGTCGGTGACCGCGTCCGCCTTGTTCAGCGCCACCACCAGGTACGGCACCCCGACCCGCTGGGCGAGCAGTACGTGCTCACGGGTCTGCGGCATCGCGCCGTCGAGCGCCGAGACGACCAGGATCGCCCCGTCCACCTGCGCCGCACCCGTGATCATGTTCTTCACGTAGTCGGCGTGACCAGGCATGTCGACGTGTGCGTAGTGCCGGGTCGCGGTCTCGTACTCGACGTGCGCGATGGTGATGGTGATGCCCCGGGCGATCTCCTCCGGTGCCCGGTCGATGCCGTCGAAGGCGACGAACCGGTTGACCGCCGGGTCCCGCTCGGCGAGCACCTTCGTGATGGCGGCGGTCAACGTCGTCTTGCCGTGGTCGACGTGCCCCATCGTGCCGATGTTCAGATGCGGCTTGGTACGGATGAACTGACTCTTGGCCATGGTCGGTCTGTCCTCGGTAGAGGGGAAATTGGCGGGCGATGAGCGCGGGCGGGTGCCACACCGCGAGAAAGGACCGCGCCAGAACCGCGCATCCGGTGCACGCGACCAGGGCGACACCGGGAAACCGGGCCACCCTCCTCCGTGGGTTCTGCTGGTGCGGGAGGAGGGTCAGCCTCGCGCGCCGGTATCCAGCCGGTCCGGCCGGGTCGATACAACGTCCAGCCGGGGCGACGCCACGCATACGGCAGTGGGGCCCGGCAGGAGGAAACCTGCGGGCCGCGCGAAGGCTGCCGTACCGAACATGGCGATCACGGTAGGCCGGAACGGCGACGGGGGCCACCGATATTCCCGCCGGCCGGCCAGCCGGTCAGTCAGCCGGGACGGCTGTTCCCGGGCTCCGGGCACTGGCCTGTGCGACGATACATTTGCATCGATGTTGGTCGATCAGAGGAGGAAGCATGAGAAGGCTCGCCGCCGTCCTCGGCGCGCTCGTCATGGGAATCGTCGCCTCGATGGTGCCCACCGGGTCCGCGCTGGCCGATGGCTCCGCGTCGGCCCATGGACCCGCGCAGATTTCCGGATCCGTACCGGTCACGCCATCGGTCACCTCGCTGCACGTCGTGATCGGCCCGCCCCAGGGGCCCGGCCCCAGCAAGCGGACCGAGCCGGTCGTCGTGTTGCTGCGCTGCGACGCACCCGGCAACGAGCACCCGTACCCCGCCGAGGCATGCGCCGAGATCGAGGCGGCCAAGGGAGACATCGACGCCATCCCGGCAGGAAGCGCCGGGTGCGCGGGCGTCTGGCAGCCGGTGAAGATCAGCGTGAGCGGGGTCGTCGCCAACGAGTCGGTGCAGTGGTCGGACCAGGTGTCGAACGAGGGCTGCGCGGTCAACTCGCACGGACACGTCTTCCGACTCCCGCTCGACGCCCGCCAACCAGACATCGACTGAATAGGCGACCGTCCGTCGGGTACGAGGTGGGGGAAGGCCACAATGGCCTTCCCCCGGGGCATGCGGGTGACCAGCGACACCCTGGCGTACCGTCCCCGCACTTCCTAGGGTCTAGCCGGTTGGCTACTGGATACAATCTTTACCGGGGGACGCGTGCGGACGGCAAGGGCGTGGCTGAGCGACACCGCCGGCGGGTTACCCGGGGCCTTCTGGTACCTCTGGACCGGCCTGCTGATCAACCGGGTCGGCGCCTTCGCCATGCTGTTCCTCCCGCTCTACCTCGCCGATGCACGTCAGGCCAGTGACGCACTCGCCGGCCTGGTGGTCGGGGCGTACGGGATCGGTGGCGTGGCCGGGGTGCTGCTCGGCGGGGTACTCGCCGACGGATGGGGGCGGCGCAGCACGCTCCTCTGGTCGCACCTGGCCGCGTCCGTGCTGATGGCGGGTATGGCGATCACCACCAGCCTGCCCGCCATCGCCCTGCTCGCCGGACTCGTCGGTATCGCCCACTCGATGCCCGGACCGGCGTTCGTCGCCGCGATCGTCGACGTGGTCCCGGCGGATCGCCGGTCGCGCGCGTTCAACCTGCACTTCTGGGCCTTCAACCTAGGCATGGCCGGCGCGTCGGCCCTCGCCGGACTGCTCGCCGAGGCGAGCTACCTGGCGCTGTTCCTGGTCGACGCGGCGGCCACCCTCGCCACCGCCGTCATCATCGCCTGGAAAGTGCCGGAAACCCTGGCCCCGGCCACTGTCCGAACCACCCCGGCCATCCGGGCCGGGCTGCGGACCCCGCTCACCGACCGCACCTTCCTGGCCTTCGTCGGGCTGACCTTCGTGCTCGCCGTGCTGAGCACACAGACCTCGACGGTGATGCCGCTGGCGATGCGCGCCGACGGGCTGAGTTCCTCGGCGTACGGCCTGGTCGTGGCGCTGGGCGGCGCACTCATCGTGGCCGGTCAACTCTTCGTGCCCCGGCTGATCGACGGTCGCCGCAAACACCGGGTGCTGGCCTGGGCCACCGGACTGACGGCATTCGGGTACGGCAGCCTGGCGCTGGCGGATCAACTTCCCGGGTACCTGCTGGCGGCGCTGGTCTGGACGATCGGCTCGATGCTCGCCGCACCGCCGAACGCGGAGATCAACGCCGAACTGGCCCCTCCGGTCCTGCGCGGTCGATACCAGGCGGTCTTCTACCTGACCTTCCCGGCGGCGGCGTTCGTCGCCCCGACGATCGGCGGGGTGAGCCTGCAGTACCTCGGCGACTGGCACTGGCTGGCGGTCGGCGCGGTCGGCCTCATCGCCGTCGCCGGCCACCTCGTCACGGGACCCCGCCGGGAGCGCCGGGTCGCTCAGCTGGCCCGGACCGATGCTCCGGTCACCTCCGGCCCGGGGCGCCTGACGTCGACGTGTCCGGGGCCCGGCGGGGCGGCGTCCAACGCTTAGCCGGGCAGGACAGGCCGAACCGGGCTCGCCGGGCGGCGGCCACCGCTGCCGTCGACGAACCGACACGTGCCGTTTTGCGCGACCGGGCTAGCCTGACGGCATGTTGGAGGCCCGGAAAGCCAGCGTCTGGCGAAGCCGCTACGAGGTCAGCGTCGACGGACGAACGGTCACCACCTGGGACAACGCCTTCTGGAAGAGCGGCGGCAGCTTCGAGCTGGCCGGACGGCATTACCAGGTACGCGGCAACTTCCTGGGCAACCGGTTCAGCATGGTCGACGCGGACGACCGGGTCGTCGCCTCGGCGGACCGGGTCGGCCGGAAGCGGTGGACGGTCGAGGCCGACGGACAGACCTACCAGTTCCAGCGGGCGTCGCTCTGGAGCAACGAGCAGGAGCTGCACGCCGGAGGGCGCCGGGTGGGCTCGGTGAAGCGGACCAGTCTGTGGCGCGGCGACCTCACCGCCGACCTGCCGGGTCTACCGCTGCCGGTGCAGATCTTCGTCCTCGGCGTCGTCATCACCATGCTGGATCAGCGGGCGGCCGCAGCGGGCGCCGCCAGCTGAACGAGCCGCTCCGGACGGCAGCTCGACAGCCGCCACGGGCAGCAGCTCGACAGCCGTCACGGCAGCAGTCCGACAGCCGTCACGGCACTTTTCCGGATTCCACGGACGACAACACCGTGAAGTAGTCGCGGAGCCGGACGATCTGTCCGTCGCGAACCCGGAAGATCCATACGAGGGACATCGTCATGCGTTGCCCGGTCGTACTCTCCAGCACCGTGTCGATCTCGGCGATGAACACGTCGGGGTCGACGGTGTCGTGCAGCACGTACCCGGACTGTTCGAAATCGACCGTTCCCTGATAGGCCGGATCCCGGTGGTACGCCCCGATGCCCTCCCGGATCGCGGCCCGGCCCTCCAGGCGGCGCGGCAGCGGATGACCGTCGGGAACCAGCGGCGCCTCGAACACGCCGTCCTCGGTGTACATGGCGGCGATCGCGTCGGGGTCTCGGGAGATCGCCCCGGCGTACAGGTAGCGCTCGAAGATTTCCTTGTGCGTGAGGGTCACTCTCTCAAGCCTACCGGCGGGGCTGTGTTCGGCGGCTGCTGACGAGCAGATACCGCTCGTCGGTGATCTCCTGGCCCCAGAGGCGGGAATCATCCAGTACCCGCACCTCGGCCTCCCGACGGCAACGCAGCACGAGTGCCCGACAGGTGGCTGCCGGTAGTCCCGTGCCGGTCGACCAGCAGCCCTCGACCAGCACGAGTCGGCCCTGCGGTCGGAGCAGGCTGATCCAGTGCGCCAGCACACGATCCGGATCCGGCAGCGCCCAGAGCACATGCCGTGCGAGCACCACGTCGAAGGACGACCGCGCGAACGGAAGCTTCGCCCCGTCCGCGAGGACATAGTCGACGCCCACCCCCGCGCCGATGGTCTTCTCCCTTGCCGCCGCCAGCATTCGGGGGGCGAAGTCGACGCCACGCACGTGGTGCCCGGCCCCGGCCAGCAGTACCGACAGGCTGCCGGTCCCGCAACCGACGTCGACGATCGAGGCCGGCGCGGGCGGCAGAACTGGCAGCAGCAAGTCTGCCCACGCCCGCCGGACGCCGGAGTCACGCAGGCCGTGATCGGCCTCCTCGTCAAAGGCCGTCGCGTGTTCGTCCCACGACTGCCGCGTCCCGCCGGTCACCGGCATGCCCCGCTCGACCTCGGCCGCCCGGCCGAGACATTGGCGACCATCGGTCGCTCAGGGCGGCCCCCCGGAGTCGGTCGTCCAATCATGTCCCGACCATAACGACGGGGTCCGACACGGCGTGGCCACGGATTACCCCACGCCACCGACCCGCCGGGGCAGAAAGGGCGCGAAATGCGCGGCCACCAGATCGGCGACCGCACGTGCATCGCGGGTTCCGTCGACCTCGATCACCGGAACGTTCAGACGCCGGGCGCTCCGTACCGCATCCTCGGCGATCAACCGGTCACGGGCGATGCGATTCCGTTGCGCGAGTCGGGGGTCGCTGACCGGGGAACCGACGCCACCGGCGCGCGGGAGGCGGTCGATCTGGTGCTGCCGGAACTCCTCGGTGGGCACCATGACCACCATCCGGTCTGTCGATTCGGTGATCGGGGCGACCAGTTCCGGGCGTAGACCCCAGCCGTCCGCCAGGATCGGACGAGGTGAGACCAGCGCCCGCAGGTCGTCCTGCACCCACTCGAAACGCACGACGAACTCCGCCAGCGCCTTCCGCGCCATCTCCGCGGGTGTCGCCTCGATCCAGATCGCCTCCGGATCCGGTACGGTCGGCGGCTCGCCGCGTCGGATCCGCCGAGCGAACCGACGATCGTCATGGCCACGGGCGTCGTGGTAGTCGTAGTGATAATGCGTCAGGCCGTACTCCTCGGCGAGAATTCCGGCCACGGTGGATTTGCCGGCCCACTGACCGCCACCAATCCAGAGCGCGCGTCGAAGGGTGGTGAACGGATCCCATTGCATGTCTGCAAGCGTGGTGCCACCAGAAGCCAAGATCAAGTCTTGTTCTTCGCTCCGACGAATGGTCAACTGGAATTAGAGAGAGCCCGAGTGGCAGAGTTGCGGCGTGGAGATGTCCGACGCGGACCAGGTGTGGAACCGGGCGTGTGCCTCGGAGTGTGCCGGCACCGGCCCCGGCGACCGGCACCTCTGGGCACTCCTGCGGGTGCACGGCGCGGTCATGAGCGGCGGCGTGGGCTTTGCCGCCGACGTCTGCTCTCCCGAGGAGTTCGCCCGGTCGGCGGACGCGAGCCGATACTTCGGTCTGCCGCACCTGTCTCGGGTGATCGCCCGAGTCGCGCGCTCCAGCCCGGAAGAGGACGAGGAACTCCAGGCCGCGTACGACGAACTCGTGCCACTCGACCAGGTCCTCGCCGACGCCTTCGAGCGCCGGTACCGCGCCGCACCACTGGACTTCGCTCCGCTGTGAATCGCCCGCTTCCCCGGGTCAGGCTCGGGGATGCCCCAGGACCCAACCCAGGAATCGGTTGCCCAGGACCGTCGGCTCCGGAGCGCCGGCCGGATTGAGCACGTAGAGGTCGCGCGAAGACCATCGGCCCGGTCGGCTGACCCCGCCGAGGCGCCGCGCGTACTCGATGATCGCGGAGAGTTCGGCTCGTGCGGACCGGCCGAACTCTCCGCGATCATGAATGGGACGCGCCGCCAGCGGCGTCCGGGACGGGGGTCAGCGGAACAGCGCCCGCCCCCAGTGGTCGTCGCCGTCGCGTACCCCGGGTGGGCAGGCGAACAGGCCGCTGGAGATGTACCGCAGGTACTCGTTCAGCAGGTCGTGGCGGGCAAGCTGGGTCTGGATCGGCACGAACTGCCGACGCGGATCCCGCTGGTACGCGATGAAGAACAACCCCGCGTCGAGCCGGCCGAGCCCGTCCGAGCCGTCGACGAAGTTGTAGCCCCGACGCAGCAGCCGCGCGCCGCCGTGCTGGCTAGGGTGGGCCAGCCGTACGTGCGCCTGCTCGGCGATCACCGGCTCGCCGTCCGGACCCTTCAGTTCCAGATCCAACTCGTCGAACTCGTCGCCACCCCCCAGCGGCGCGCCGCTGCCCTTGCTCCGGCCGATCAGCGCCTCCTGCTCGCCGAGCGAGGTCCGGTCCCAGGTCTCGATGACCATCCGGATCTTGCGGGTCACCAGGTACGACCCGCCGGTCATCCACTCCGGACCGTCGCCCGGCTGCACCCAGAGCTGCTCCGCCAGGTCGGGGTCCTCCGCCTTCACGTTGGCGGTGCCGTCCTTGAAGCCGAACAGGTTACGCGGGGTCGCCTGGTCCCGCGACGTCGACGACGTACGTCCGAATCCCAGTTGCGACCACCGCACGCTGACCACGCCCATGCCGAGGCGGGCCAGGTTCCGGATCGCGTGCACGGCCACCTGGGGGTCGTTGGCGCACGCCTGCACGCACAGGTCGCCGCCGGAGATCTCGGGGCGCAGTGCGTCGCCGGGGAATTTGGGCAGCGCGGCCAGGGCGGCGGGCCGCCGGTCGGCGAGGCCGAAGCGGTCCCGTCCGTCCGCGTCCCGGAACAGCGACGGACCGAAACCGACGGTCAGGGTGAGCTGGGACGGCGGTAGCCCGAGCGCCTCACCGGTGTCGTCCGGTGGCGCCTCCGGGATGCCGCCGACCGCGCCGATCTCCCCGGCGTCCTGCCCGGCGGTCATCCGGGCGGCGGCCACGCTCCAGTCCTCGAGCAGCGCGACCAGCCTGGCCCGGTCCTTGGTGATGACGTCGAACGCGACGAAGTGCAGCCGGTCCTGCGCCGGAGTGGTGATCCCGGCCTGGTGCTCGCCGTGGAACGGCACCGCCGAGGCGGCGTGGTGTTCGGTAGCGGTCCGGTCCCATGACCGGCTGCCACCCAGCGCCGTCGCGCCGGCCATCCCGGCCAGGCCCGTCCCGGCCAGGGTCATCGCCCGCCGCCGGCTCAGCCGACCGCTCCGCTCGCCCATTGGGCCTCCCTCGACTGCTACGACCTACTTGGCGACGACTGCCGCGACCTTGCTGATCGGCTCGGCGAGGGCGTTGATGCCGTCGGAGAGTTCCTTCAGCTCGGCCTGGCTCAGCGCGGTGTGCAGCTTCCAGCCGTCTCCGGCGCGGTGCTTGCCGAGCAGGGTCTCGACGTTGGTGAATTCCGTGTCGAGCTGCGTGATCAGCTCGGGCGCGCGTTCCTGCAACACCGGGCGCAGCGCGGCGATCGCGGCCTTGGAGCCTTCCAGGTTGGCGTTGAAGTCCCACAGGTCGGTGTGCGAGTAGCGGTCCTCCTCGCCGGTGATTTTGCCGGTGGCGACCTCGTCGAGCAGTTCCTTCGCACCGTTCGCCAGTTGCAGCGGGGAGAGCTTCTCCGCGTTGGCCTTGGTCACGATCTCCTGGATGTCGGCCATCAGCCGGTCGGCGATCGGGCCGGCCTTGCTGATGTCGCCGCTGACCCAGAGGTCCTTCTCGATCCGGTGGAAGCCGGTGAACTCCATGCCCTCTTCGATGACCTCTTCCCGGCCGTCGATCTTGGGGTCCAGGTCACCGAAGATCTCCGCCACCGGCTCGATCCGCTCCCAGTAGGTGCGGGCCACCGGGAAGAGCGCCTTCGCCTTGGCCACATCTCCGGCCTTGACCGCGGCGACGAACTCGCCGGTCTTCTCCAGCAGCGCACCGGTCTGGCTCTTGACGTACCGCTGGTAGTTGGCGGTGGCGTCGGCCAGCGCGGCGTCGGCGGTGAGTGGCGCCGCCGATCCGCTGACCTTGAGCGCGCCCCGGATGCCCTTGCCGCTCATGCCCGGCTTGCAGGCCGTCTGGTACGTGCCCGCCGGCAGTTCGACCCGCAGTTCCCGGCTCAGTCCGGGCGCGATGTTCTCGACCTCGCCCATCACCCGGTCGCCGTCGGCGTAGACGTAGAACTCGGTCACCTTGGCGCCCGAGTTGGTGACCTTGAAGACGGCCGTCCCGGCCGCGATGTCGGTGCTGCCGACCTCGCACGTGCTGTCGTCGGCCTTGACGGCGATCGGTCCACCGGCGTCGTTGGCCGCGTCGTCGTCGTTCCCGCCGCCACACCCGGCCAGCCCGGCCGTGGCGAGGACACCGGCGGCGACGGTCGCCAGGAATCGGGAGGTACGCATCGGGTCGGTTCTCCTTGGAAGGTCAGGCGTGCTGCGAGGCGGGCGCCTCGGAAGCCGGGCTGGTGGTGGGCGGGGCGGACTGGGCGGAAGCCGGCGTGCGACGCCCGGGCCTCAGGAAGAACAGGAGTACGGGGACCGCGTACCCGATCCAGGCGATCGTCTCGAAGACCGTGGGGGCGGGGGTGATGTTGAACATCCCGGCCAGCAGCGCCGCGTACCAGGTGCTCGGGTCGAGCGTGGCGGAGATGTCGAAGGCCAGGTTGTTCAGGCCGGGCAGTACGCCCGCCTCCTGGAAGTCGTGCACGCCGTACTTGAGGATGCCGGCGGCGACGAGGATCAGCAGCGCGCCGGTCCAGGTGAAGAACCGGCTCAGGTTGATCCGCATCGCGCTGGCGTAGATCAGGATGCCGAGCACCATCGCGGTGACGATGCCGCCGATCAGCGCGAACAGCGGCGCGGTGTCGTCCGCCGCTCCCTGGGCGGCCGAGTAGAAGATCAGCGCGGTCTCCAGTCCTTCCCGCACCACCGCGAGGAAGGCCATCACCGCCACCGCCGCCGACCCGACGGCGAGCGCCTCGGTCAGCCGGCTGCGCAACTCGCCCGCGATCGACCGGGCGGCCCGGCGCATCCAGAAGATCATCCAGGTGACGAAGACGACGGCCGCGACCGAGGTGATCGCCTCGAAGAGTTCCCGCTGGTTGCTGGTGGCCAGCAGCGAGGTCGAGGTGTACTCGATCAGCCAGCCGAAGAACACCGAGACGGCGACCGCGAGGCCGACCCCGAGCCAGACCTGCGGCAGTCGGTCCCGCCGCTGCGACTTCACCAGGAACGCCACCAGGATGCTGACGACCAGGGTGGCTTCGAGCCCTTCGCGCAGGCCGATCAGGTAGGTGGCGAACATCGGATCGCGTCCTTCTCCGGCACCCCCCGACGACCTGGTCCGGGTGCGCCTTGCTCTGGTTCCCGGGTACGGCGTCAGGTCGTGCGCGACCCGGACCGGCCCCCCGCTCCTCTACTGGCTGTAGAAGTTAGCAGAGCCTAACCTATGCTCGCTAGCGCGAATCGGGTGGCATACCAGCACGCACCGCACCCACCTGGTACCGCGTGGTACCAGGTGGGTGCGGTGCGGCCAGCCCTCAGGTCAGGGCTTGACGGGCGACGGCGGCCGGTTCGCGTCCCGCCAGCAGCCAACCGCAGACGGCGGCGACCAACGGAAGTCCGACAAGCAGGGCGAGGAGATGAACCACGGGTACGTGGCCCAGGGTGTCGAGCTGCCCCCAGTACCCGCCGATCAACCCGAGGTACGCGCCCACCGTGCCGAGCACCACGCCCAGCAACGCGAGTGCGCCCGCGGTGATGGCGGTCAACGTACGGCGAACCCCGCTCGTGGCGCCGGCGGCGGTCAGGGTACGCAGGTCCCTCGCCGCCTCCGTCCGGATCAGTCCGACGGTCATCGCCAGTACGCCCAGCGCGAGGAGCATGCCTCCCGCGGTGACACCGTTCTGTAGCGCGGCCAGGCTCAGCGGCGCCTCCCTGGACTCGATGTGCAACCCCGCGTTCGCCGCGATATGCCGCGCCTGCGTCAACTGGTCGTCGCCCAGTGCCCCGGTCGCCTCGACGAACCAGCCGACCCGACCCTGCTGCCAGCCGAACCGCCGTAGGGCATCTTCGGTGATCAATGTGGTCGGGGCGGAGGTATAACCAGGTACGTCGATCCGCTGGATCTTCAGCGGCTGTCCCCTCCCCCTGATACCCGAGAGCTGGAGGTTCGACTCGCCTCGTACCGTCAGCAGGTCGGTGCCCGCGGCCACGGAAGCGGGGTCGATCCCGTAGTGCCGCAGTTGGGCCGGCGTGGCGACGAAGAGCGGGACGGACCGCAGATTTCCGTCGCCGGTCGGCCAGCCGGCGTCGATGCCGGGCCGCCCCGACTCGCCGCCGTCCTGGCCGCTCTCCACTCTGGAGTTCGGATGCACGGGGATGTCCATCGGGATCACTGTCGCGCCACCGAGAACGCCCGCGATCCGGTCGACCTCGGCCTGCAGGCTCGCGAGCTGCGCCGGAGTCCGGACCGGAACGATGGGCGCGACCTGCCGGTCGATCCGTACCACCAGTTGCCGGTCCGACAGGTTGCCGAACGCGGCGGCTGACCTGGCGACGGAGGCGGAGGCCACCACCACGGTCCCCACCGGAATCGCCAGACCGAGGCTGATCGCCGCCAGCGCCGCCGCCGAGCGGGCCTGGTACCGGCCCAGGTCCCGCAGGGCGAGCCGGGCCGCGATCGGCAGCCCGCCAGCGACCATCGGCAGCATCCTGATCGCCAACGGACTGACGAACAGCAGGCCGACGGCCGTCGCCAGCGTGCCACCGATGATCAGCCACGGGTTGCGCTGTTCGGCACCGACCAGGCATCCGACACCGATACCGAGGAGCGCGATCGCGGCGATCGCGGAGCGACGTGCCGGCTTCGGTCGCGGTGGCCGCGCGGAGAGGGCCAGCACGATCGGGACCCGCGCCACCGCCCGCGCGGGCCACCACGCGGCAGCGGTGGCGGTCAGCACGGCGAGCAGGGCGGCCGCACCGATCAGCGGCCAGGGCAGGTCGAACCGGCCGACCCGGTGCCCGACGGCCGACTCGAACGTCGGCGCCACGACAACCCAGAGGGCCAGGCCGATTCCGCCGCCGAGGAGTGCGGCGATCACCCCCACCACGGCCCCGTTGACCACCATCACCAGGCGCAGGTGTTTCTCGGTCGCCCCCAACGCGGCGAGCATGCCGAGTTCGCGTAGCCGGCGCTGGGCGACGACGGCGAAGCCGGCGGCGGCCACCAGGCAGACCAGGAGCAGGCCGACAGTGGTCAACGCGAGCACACCCGCCGCGGCCGCGTTCCTCGGATCGACCCCCCGCTCCTGCGTGACCGGGCGCCGCCCGCTGGGATCCCGGAATTCGTGCACCCGGTCGGCGCTGGCCCGCACCAGGACGGCCACGGTCTGCGGCGGATCCTGGTGGGCCGGGGAGACCAGAGCGAACTCGTCGCTCAGGTCGCTCGGGTTCTCCACCACGCCCACCACGGACCGGCTGCGGCCGTCGAGTGCCAGCCGATCCCCGACCCCGACTTCGAAGATCGCCGCCATCTCGTCCGTGACGGCCAATTCGTCCGCGCCGGTCGGGTACCGACCCTCTCGCAGTCGCAGCATCGGCCCGCTGAAGGCACCGTCCGGATCCTGTGCCCGGATCTGCACGTTGTTGGCCGAGCCGGGAATCGGCGCGGCCCGCCGCCCGACGACGTCGACGGTGCCGAAGAACTGCTCGGTGGCGGCCAGGGAGGCCGCCAGGGCCGCCGGGTCGGAGCCCTCGTACGACAGGAGGTGACTGGCCGTGCCGAAGGTGGCGTCCCGGGAGGCTGTCACGTTGTACGCCGCGGACACGCCGCCGATCGCCGCCATGACCGCGAGGGTGAGGAGGGCGAGCAGGATCATCTGTTGGCGCCACTGGCGGCGGAAGATCCGCCAGGCCCAGCGGGCCACGGCCCGGCGGGCCGGAAGTCCGCCACCGGACCTCCCACGCTCCGCCCGGGTACGCACCGGTGACGGCGTGGCCGGGCCGACCTCGCTCACCGGTGACAGCCGACTCATCGGCCCGGCTCCGCCGCGAGCAGGGACTCCGGGCCGGCGGGCGGTGCGGTCTGGTCGACGATGTGCCCGTCCCGGAGGAACACCACACGGTCGGCCCAGGACGCCAACTGGGCGTCGTGGGTGACCATGACCCCGGCGATCCCCTCCTGGCAGGTGGCCCGCAGCAGGCGCATCACCGCCTCGCCGTTGACCGAGTCCAGCGCACCGGTCGGCTCGTCGGCGAGCAGTAGCTGGCGGTCGCCCACCACTGCCCGGGCGATCGCCACCCGCTGCCGCTCGCCGCCGGAGAGCTCGTCGGGATACCGTCCTGCCCTGGCCGACAGTCCCAGCTCCTCGAGGGCGCGCATGGCCGTCCCACGGGCGGTCCTGGCGCGTACGCCATCGAGTTCGAGGGGCAGGGCGACGTTCTCCGCGGCGGTGAGCCCGGCGAGCAGGTTGAAGTCCTGGAAGACGTACCCGATCGCGCGGCGCCGCATCCTTGCCCGATCGTTGGCGGACATCCGGGACAGGTCGGTACCGGCCACCAGGACCTCGCCGCTGGTCGCCTCCTCGAGGCTCCCCGCGATCGTCAACAGTGTGCTCTTGCCGGAGCCGCTGGGCCCCATGATGGCGACCAGCTCGCCACCCTCGACGGTCAGGTCCGCCTGGTCGAGCGCCCGTATCTCGGTGGGACCCGAACCGTACACCTTGGTCACCTGACGCAGTTCGAGCTGTGCGGTCATCGACGGGCCTCCGCGCGGGGAGAGGTGCGGGGCGCGGTGGAGGCCGGGGCGACCGGGGGCGCGGCGGTCGGGGGAACGGACGTGGTCGCCGGCCGTCGGGTCAGCCGGACGTCGGCCGCGTCGAGCCACCGTACGGCGGCCTCCAGCCGGAACAGCTCGGCGTCGACCACGAGTCCGACCCCGATGTCCTGCTCCGACGCGTCCGCCTTCAGTCGGGTGTACCGCTGCATCGCCTCGACCAGATGCCGGCGGTGCACCTGCACCACCTCGTGTACGTCCACCCCGGGCACGGTCAGCGCCACCAGCACCTTGATCACCAACTCGTCGCGTGGCGGAAGCGTGGCGTCCGGCGGTGTCCTGAGCCAGGCCGCGAGCTCGCGGTTGCCGACGGCGGTGATCCGGAATCCCTTCTGCGGGCCCTCCGCCAGCGTGTCCTCGGACTCCACCAGTCCATCGCGTTCGAGTCGTTGCAGGGTGGTGTAGACCTGACCGACGTTGAGCGGCCACACCTCCCCGGTCCGCTCCTCGAACTCCTGCCGCAGCTGCAACCCGAACTTCGGACCCTCGGCGAGCAGGGCCAACAGGGCGTGCCGAACACTCATGAGATGCCTCCAGGTCTGTATATACCGAGTATAATACTCGGTATACGAGTTCCCGGGCGACGGGGTCGCAGGTGGGATCTGGACCTGCTCCGATGTGGTGGCCGCGCTGTTGCCGCGGCTATCGGCCGGGACGGGCCGCGTTGAGCAATTCGAAGAAGTCGTAGATCGCCTCGCCGGTCCAGACGAGCGAGGCCAGGGCCAGCGACACCGGCAGGGCGCGTAGCGCGGGCCAGCGAACGGGTGTTCGCGGACGCAACAGTTGCGCCACCCGGCGCGGGACAACTCCGCCGGGAGCCGCGACGTGCAGGCCGGGCCGGGTGTCCCGGTTTCCCGTCGTGGCCAGCGCGGCCGTTCCGATGGCGTGGGCAACCGTACGGCGACTGCCGATCTCGACCGCGGCCTGCTCGTCGGCCGCCCGTTCCACCAGGTAGTCGACGTGACGGGCCACCCACCAGAGAGCCGGGTGCGTCGCCGCGGCAAGTTCGGCCAGCAGGACGAGCCGGTGATGACCCGCCGCGAGGTGCGCGTGCTCGTGGGCGAGCAGCGCGTCGAACTGACGATCGGTGAGCAGTTCACGCATGCCGGTGGTCACCACGACGTGACCCGGCCGGCCCGGCACCGCGAACGCCTGTGCCGTCGGGTCGGGCAGCACCACGAGCCTGTCGCCGTCGGGCAGCTCGACGTGGCTGAGGTCGAGTGCCTTACGGTGACCGCGCCACCGCAGACCAATCGAGACAACGGCGATGACCAGCAGCGCCGCGCTCAGCCAGGGCACCCAGGCCACATGTGCGGTGTCGTCCGCGACCACCTGGGCAGACCAGCCGAACGTCCTGCCGACGGCCGGCACCTGGGCGATGGCCTTCAGCGTGAAGAGGGTGAGGTTGACCAGGCTGGCCGCGCCCACGCCCGCCGCCGACCAGGCCATGATGACAGCGGCGGTCGAGGGTGGCAGCCGATCGGCCAACAGCCGCATCGCCACCACGATCAGCGGCGGGACCACGACCACTGACCACACGAAATGATCGAACATGACTCTCCGTCCGGACCGGTCGAGTCTGCCACGGCCGAGGCTCGACGGGCCGGCCGGAGAAGACCGGGGCAACCGATAGAGTCAGATGTGATGAGTCCGACACCACCCCCTGCCGACGCCTCGTCCGAAAGCGCCCGCCGACGTCCCGGCCAGCTCGAAGCTCAGGTGGTCACGGTCCTCGTCGAGGCCGAGGGCCCATTGACTCCGGGCGAGGTCCGCGATCGGCTCGACCCCGGCGGGGGGCTGTCCTACAGCACCGTGGTGACGACCCTGACCCGGCTGTTCGACAAGGGAGCGGTCACCCGTGACCGGGACGGTCGGGCGTACCGCTACGGCGCGGTGCGGGACGCCGCCGGACTGGTCGCCGAGCGGATGAGCCGGCTGCTGGCCGCCGAGCCCGACCGCGGTTCGGTGCTGCGACGGTTCGTCAGCACACTGGACGACGGGGACGAGCAGATCCTGCGCGGCCTGCTCCGCCAGGATTCCGACGGGTGACGGTCCAGGTCGGACCGCTGC
>NZ_JBHSPR010000032.1:379255-535811 GCF_042658085.1 Plantactinospora solaniradicis
ACCCCGGCCCGCTGATCACTCGTTGTGCAGCACCGTGGCGATGCTGAGCCGGGCCGCCGCACGGGCCGGGATGAACGCGCCGATCACCGCGATCACCACACCCGCGAGGGCCAGCGCGCCGAGCACCCACGGCTGCCAGACGTGCAGCAGCATCCGCCCGACGCCGATCTGCGCCGCGTCCGCCGCCAACGGCACGATGAAGCGGTGCGCGAGCATCCCGAGCGGGATGCCGAGTAGTCCGCCGATCACCCCCAGGGCCGCCATCGAGGTCACCATCATCACGGTCACCTGCCGGGGTGTCATCCCGATCGACTTGAGCATGCCGAGGTCACGACGGCGTTCCCTGGTGTTGAGCACGACGGTGTTGAAGACGCCGAGCGCCGTGACCGTCCCCAGCATCAGGGTCAACGTCGCCGCGAGGCTGACGACCGCAACGGTGAACGCGTCGGTGCCCCCGTTGTCGAACGCGTAGAGCCCCGGATCCGCCGCCCGGACTGCGGCGAGGTATCCCTGGACGTCGGTCCCGGCGGCGAGCTGGACCTGGAAGAGGAACTGGTGGTTGCCGGGTTGGCGGTCCGGGGCGAGCAGCGGGAGCGTCTGCCGGTCGGCGAGGATTCCGGGCGGTCCGGGGGCGCCCGCCATGGTCTCGCCGACAATGGTCACCGCGCCCTGCCGGCCGTCGAGTTCCAGCGTGATGCGGTCGCCGACGGCCAGGCCGCGCTCGCGCAGCAGCGTCGAGGGGACGACGACCTCGCCCGGTCGGGACAACCAGCGTCCCTCGACGAGCTGGTCCGGATAACCCTGGGTGTCGACATCCCCGCGCAGAAAGGTGACGACCACGGGCTGGGTGGACCCGACGAGCGAGAAATCGAGGTCCAGGTTGACGGTCACCCTGGCCGTGCCCGGCAACGAGCGCAGCAGCGCTTCGATCTGCGGTTCGGTCAGCGTCGACGGCGCCACCAGCTTCGACCCGGTGGGATTCGCCCGTACCCCGATGGTGTCGTTGCCGTCCGTGGCGTCGGCGTACCCGGTCACCGTGCTGGCCAGGCCGGTCGCGAACGTCACCGTGGTCACGCCGAGGAGGACGGCGGCCATGGTCAGGGTCGTCCGGCCGGGCCGGGCGAACGGCAGCCCCAGGCCCAGGCTGACCGAGCGCGGCAGCCGGGTCCCACTCAGCCATCGTTGGACCCGCAACCCGCGCCCGGCCCGGGACGCACTGCCCGCGCTGATCGCCTCGGCCGCGGACAGCCGATGTGCGCGCAGCGCGGGCACGAGCGCCGCGAGAACCACGATGGCCGGGATCCCCAGCAGGGTGACCACGTCGATCCAGACGGGAATGCCGCTGTCACCCGGGTTGAACCCCAACCCCTGGTACGCGCTCCCCAACAGCGGCTCGGCGGCGATGTTGCCGAGTACGGTGCCCAGCACGCAGCCGACGACCCCCGGAACGCAGACCATCACGAGGTAGACCGCGAGCACCTGGCGCGGGCTGAATCCGAGCGTCTTGAGGATCCCGATGTGCCGGAACCCGGAGACCACCGCGCCACTGACCACGTTGCCGACGATCAGGATCGCCGTCACCAGCCCGAGGACGCCGAACGCCATCAGGAACGGCACGTACACGCCCGCCTCGGCGGCGGCCGCCTGCTTGACGACCAGGTACG
This sequence comes from Plantactinospora solaniradicis, assembly GCF_042658085.1. Taxonomy (NCBI): domain Bacteria; kingdom Bacillati; phylum Actinomycetota; class Actinomycetes; order Micromonosporales; family Micromonosporaceae; genus Plantactinospora; species Plantactinospora solaniradicis. The sequence continues at coordinate 380,920 of NZ_JBHSPR010000032.1, forward strand.
ACTGCGCGGCGACCAGGGCATCCGACGGAAGTTTCCCGGTGACGGCGGCCATACCGGCGTCGATCTCCCGCTCCGTCGCCGCGGCGGTGAACCGGTAGAGCATCTGGGAGACGGTCGGGTGCAGGGCCGCGGCCTGCTCGGGTGAGACCCAGGCGGCGGCCGTCTGGGTCAGGCTGGAGGCGTAACCGACGACGGTGAACGCCACCTGGTCGGAGATGCTGATCTTTTCGTTGAGCGGGAACGGCGAGGGTCGGCCGGGTGCCGGGGGCGCCACGTTGAGCACGATCTCGCCGGGGCCGGTGGCCCACCGACCCGACCAGAGGTCGATCTGGTCCACGGCACCGCCCGGATCGGCCCGACCCACCACGGTGACCGGACCCGACAGGAACGGACGCGCTCCGCTGTCCGGGGGGATCTCCAGGACGACCTGTGCGAACGGGCCCGCGACGGCCTCGACTCCCGGAATCTCGGCTGTCCGGGTCAGATCCGCCGCCGCGACCCGGGTCCCGTCGAACGCCGCGACGACATGGGCGCCACGCTGCGCCGCGAAGGCCCGCTCGAAGGGGGCCGAGGAGGCGTTCAGCAGTCCCAGCGCGACCACGATCGTCGCGGTGGAGAACAGCACGACCAGACCGATGACCGTCGTCTGCAACCGGCGCCGCCGTACGGCCGCCCGAGCGGTCCGCCACACCGCGCTCACGCCGCCCGCTCCAGGGTGCGTCCGCCGGCGACCCGGCCGTCGGCGAGTTCGACCACCCGGGTGGCGCACCGGGTGGCCAGGCGCTGGTCGTGGGTGACCAGAAGCAGCGTCTGACCGATCTGGTTGAGGTCGAGCAACAGGTCCATCACCTGCTCGCCGGCGTGGCTGTCCAGGGCGCCGGTCGGCTCGTCGGCCAGCAGCAGCGCCGGCCGGTTCATCAGGGCCCGGGCCACGGCCACCCGCTGCCGCTCACCGCCGCTCAACGCCGCCGGATAGATGTTCCTCCGGTCGGCGATCCCGAGTTCGTCGAGGAGTTCGAGAGCCCGTCTGCGCGCCTGCCTGGCCGGGGTGCCGGTCAACTGCCCGGCCAGCGCGACGTTGTCCAGCGCCGGCAGGTCGTCGAGCAGGTTGAAGAACTGGAAGATCATGCCGATCCGCTTGCGCCGGAACAGCGCCAGCCCGGTCTCGCCCAGCCGACCCAGATCCTCGCCGTGCACGGTGACGGTGCCGGAGGTCGGACGGTCCAGCCCGGCGATCATGTTGAGCATGGTCGACTTTCCGCAGCCCGACGGGCCCATCACGGCGACCGCCTCTCCGCTGTGGATCTGGAGGGTCACGCCGTCCAGCGCGGTGGTGTCGCCGTACTCCTTGCGCACGGCGTCGAGTCGCACGACGACCTGTCCGGTGCTGTCTTCGCTGGTCATGGCTGCAAAGCTAGAGGTGGCGGCCAGCCTCGGCATCAGCCCCCGGAGGTAACGTCCGGACAGGTCATCCTGGGGATGTACAGCGCTGCTGCCCCGGGATGACGCGGATCGGGGTGCCTGCTGCGAAGGTGGTCTTGTGTGGGGATCCGGAACGGTCTGGCTGACCGCCGCGCTCGCGACGGCCTGCGCGGCCGTGGTGTGGCTGGCGGTCGCGCTGGTCCGGGCGCGGCGTCTGCACCGACGGGCCCTGGGCGAGCGGAGCTGGCTGTTCGAGCGGGAGCGCGAGAGCGCCGCCCGGGTCGCGGTCGAGGCCGAGCGGGCCCGGATCGCCCGGGAACTGCACGACATCGTCAGCCACAACGTCAGCCTGATGGTGGTCCAGGCCGGGGCCGCCCGCGAGGTGCTGGCCACCCTGCCGGACGAGGCCGCGGCGGCGCTGTCGGCCGTCGAGGGTGCCGGGCGGGACGCGATGACCGAACTGCGGCACCTGCTCGGCCTGCTCGCCCCGTCGCAGGACGGCGAGGAGGGTGGCGACGGCACGGGCCTGGCACCACAGCCGGGGCTGGGCCAACTGAGCCCGCTGGTCGACCGGATCGCGTTCGCCGGGCTGCCGGTGGAGGTACGGATCTCCGGCGAGCCCTATCCACTGCCGGCCGGAATCGACCTGACCGCGTACCGGATCGTGCAGGAGGCGCTGACCAACGCGCTCCGGTACGGCGACGGGGCGAAGGCCGAGGTCACCATCAGGTACGCGAACCGCTATCTCCGGGTGGAGGTGCTCAACACCGGCCCGAGCGTGCTGTCCGGCGCTCGGTCCGGATCGGCGGCTTCCGTGGCCGGGACCCGCCGGGGTGTGGTGGGTGATCCGCCCGACGACGGCACCGGAGCGGGGCGGGGCCTGCTGGGGCTGCGGCAACGGGTTGCGGTCTACGGCGGTGACCTGGACGCCCGTCGGCGCCTCGGCGGCGGCTACCGGGTACGCGCCCGGATTCCCCTGGACCGGTCATGACGACATCGGGTGGGCGGGTGACGGTCGGCGCCGAGCCAACTCCCCGGATCCTCATCGTCGACGACCAGGCCCTGGTCCGGACCGGCTTCCGGATGATCCTGACGGCGCGCGGCCTCGACGTGGTGGGCGAGGCCGCCGACGGCGCCGAGGCGGTGACGGCGGCGCAGGAGCTTCGGCCGGATGTCGTCCTGATGGACATCCGGATGCCGAACATGGACGGTCTACAGGCCGCCCGGCGCATCCTGGCGCAGACGCCGGAGAGCCGGGTGATCATGCTGACCACGTTCGACCTCGACCGCTACGTCTACGCCGCACTGGCAGCCGGGGCCAGCGGCTTCCTGCTCAAGGACGTCACGCCGGAACACCTCGCCGCCGCCGTACGGTTGGTCAGCACCGGAGACGCCCTCCTCTCCCCCTCGATCACCCGACGACTCGTCGAACGCTTCGCTGCCGGCGACGCCACGTCCGGCATCGCCGGCAGGGCCGGGGCGGGTCACGCGGCCGGTACCCGTGCGGCCCCGCACCGGGACCTCGCCGCGTTGACGCCCCGGGAACTCGAGGTCCTGACCCTGCTGGGCCGGGGTCTGTCCAACACGGAACTGGCGCACCAGCTGACGCTGAGCGAGGCCACCGTGAAGACCCATGTCGCCCGGATCTTCGCCAAGCTCACCCTCCGGGACCGGGCCCAGGCCGTCGTCCTCGCCTACGAGACCGGGCTCGTGGCACCCGGCGACTCCGACGGGTAACCGCCCGGCGGTTCGGCACCTGGAGAACGTCCTAGTCGAGCGGGTGGACGATGCTCCGGGCGTAGTCGACGACGGCGGCGCCGACCACGGTCGCCTCGATCGGCAGGACCTCCAGGCAGCGCCGTACCGCCGCCGCCATCAGGACGTTCGGCACCCGCATCGACAACGTGCAGTGCGGCACCCAGCGGCCGGGTCGGTAGTGCTCGCTGACCGGCACACCGGCCCGGACCAGTCGGGTGTGGACCGTCTCCTGGTGGGCCAGCAACTCGGCGGTGGGGGTCGGCCCCAGCCACACCACCCGGCCGACGAACTGGCCGGCGTACTGGAACGACAGCTGGAGCGGCGCCGCCACGACCGTACCGGCCAGAACCCCGGCGACCTGGTCCGGGTCGAGTCGCGGGGCGACCGCCAGCGAGACGTGCGGACGGTGCCGCTGTCCCAGCAGCGAACGCATGCTCTGCACGCCCTCGGACTCCAGGGCTTCCCAGAGCACCCGGATCCGCCGGGTGGCGTCGGTGTCGAGATACAGCTCCAGGGCCGCGACCATTTGATCAGCTTAGAGCCTGGTAAATAAGGGTCTCAGGCGTGTCGGTGGCGGCCGAGGCGACCACCACGTTCCCCTGTTCCTCGCGCACCCGGTACCGGTAGCGCAGTGGTGACACACCCACCTCGCGCTTGAAGGCGGTGCTGAAGGCACTCTCGGACGCGTATCCCAGGTCGGACGCCAGCGACCCGACGCGGACGTCGCCGTCGCGGAGGGCGCGTTGCGCGAGCAGCATCCGCCACCGGTTGAGATAGGTGACCGGCGGCATCCCCACAACGGTGCGGAAGCGTTCGGTGAACGACGTGCGCGACATCGCCGCCGCACGCGCCAGCTCCTGGAGGCCCCAGGGTTTTCCAGGTTCCTTGTGCATGAGGGTGAGCGCCGGGCGCAGCCGTTCGTCGGTCAGCGCCCGTAACCAGCCTGGAGGCAGCTCGGCCTGGTCGACGTAGGCGCGCAGCACCTCCAGCAGCAGGAGCTGACCGTGCTGCCGGATCGCGAACGCCGATCCGACCCGATCGCCCGTCGCCTCGTCGAACAGCCGGTCGAGGCTTGTGCGCAGGCTGCTGGCCGCGGCGGCCGATGCCCGCACGTGCGCCACCGGAGGGAGCGCCTGCAGCAGCAGTGTCCGACCAGCCTGGTTCAGGTCCACGCGTACACCGATGACGACGTCGTCGGTCTGACGGTCGGCACCGGCGAGGCCGGTCTGAGGGTCCGCCTCCTCCGGGACGATCACGCGGGGCGGGTCGTCGCCGGTGCCGCCTTCGATCTCCAGCCACGACCGGTTGTTCACGATCGCGACGTCGCCCGGCTCGAGCTCGACCGGGTCGCCAACGCCGTCGGTGGTCAGCCGGGCGCTGCCGCTCACCATCGCGAAGAACTTCAGGGGATCCTGCACCGACGCGCGCGAGACCCACCGGCCCGTGGCCGCCAACCCGCCGGTCAGTAGCCCGCGCACCTCGACGAGGTCCAACACCTCGGATAACTGATCGGTGGTCATCCCCGTACTATCGCGCAAGAAATTCGGACCGACAACCATTCAGAGTCCGAGGGTGCGGGCGCACAGTGGTGGCCATGACACAGAACATGACCCACCGACAGCACCCCATCGGCTCCGGATTCACCGCGGCGTCGACGGCCGACGAGGTGCTCGCGGGGATCGACCTGTCCGGCATCAACGTCGTCGTCACCGGCGGCCATCAGGGACTCGGCCTAGTGACAACTCGGGCGCTGAGCAAGGCGGGCGCGTCCGTGACGGTGGCTGTGCGTAACCCAAACCGGGCGGCGGCCGGGTTGACGGGCATCGAGCGCGTCGAGACCGGCCGGCTCGACCTCCTCGACCCAAACGCGATCGACGCCTTTGTTGCCCGGTATCTCGACTCCGGGCGCCCGCTGCACATCCTGATCAACAACGCGGGCATCATGGGCGGTCCCCTGGTCCGGGACGCCCGCGGATACGAATCGCAGTTCGCAGTCAACCACCTCGGACACTTCCAGCTGGCCCTTGGTCTGCTGCCCGCCCTGCGGGCCGCGAGCGGTGCCCGAGTGGTAAACCTCAGCTCCGGAGGGCACCGCGTGTCCGACATCCGCTGGGACGACCCGCACTTCACCAGCGGGTACGACCCGATGGGGATGCTCGGATACGGCCAGTCGAAGACTGCCAACGTGCTGTTCGCCGTCGAACTGGACCGCCGATGGGCCGAGGACGGAATCCGGGGCTACGCCGTGCATCCGGGCATCGTCTACGGCACGAATCTCGGTCCCCACATCGCTGAGGGGGTGGCGCGCACGGACACGTTGAGCGACGAGCAGTTGCGGGCCATGGGGCTGATCGACGAGTCGGGCCAGCCGGTCATTGACCCCGACCGCGAGCACAAGACGCCGCAACAGGGCGCCAGCACCAGCGTCTTCGCCGCGACCAGCCCGCTGCTGACCGATATCGGCGGCGTCTACCTCAAGGACAACGACATCTCACCACTGGACGAGAAGCCAGAGCCCATCATCTTCGGCTCCGGGAAGCTACCCCCCGCCACCGTCGTGCCGCATGCCATCGACCCACAGTCCGCACAGCGCCTATGGGACCTGAGCGAGGAGCTACTCAAGGCGTAACCGGGCGCCCTGCGCGGGTACGGGACCCGCGCGGGCCGGTAGCGGACAAGATCGGCCGAATCTGCCCGGCTGACAGGCTTCGGGCCACCGTGCGACGTCACGTCGGATACTTCCGGGTAACTCGCGCTTCCGCCGACCAGGCTTCACCACCAGTTCACGCGATCTTCCGGGGTGACTGGCTAGCGTCTGCTGCGCCTAACTGATCGAACTCTTGGCGCCGGGTCGTGTGGGGCCTGTGCAGCCACAACACGGGTTCAGTTGAAATGAGGACCGGATGGAATTGGACCGCAGGCAGTTCATCGCGGTCGGCGGGGCGGCGGTCGGCGGGGCGGTGGTCGCCGCCGCTGGGCTCGTACCCGCGTCCGCCGCGCAGGCGGACGTCGGAGAGAACCGGGGATCCGACAAGCACCACGACGAGCCCGAGGGACTGTGGCTGCCGGGCGACACCCACGTCCACGACGACCACTCGTCGGACGGAAGCGCGCCTCGGCAACTCTCGGACCAGCGGGACCCGGGCAACCTGCCGGTCGGCGACCAGATCGGCTACGCCGAGTCGGTCGGGCTGACCTTCATGCCGCTGACCGACCATCGCACCTACGACCAGCACTGGGATCCACAGTGGGAGTCCGACAAACTCCTGCTGCTCACCGGGGAGGAGGCGAACGGCTCACCGCACGCCGTCGTCCTCGGCGCGGTCGACACGGTGGTGGACGGCGCCAACCCGCCCGGCTCGGCGGCGTTCCGGCACATCCAACAGTCGATCTGGGACGCGCACGCGCAGCACGCGGTCTGGTCGGTCGCGCATCCCGACGACGGCGAGTACACCTCGGCGACCGGACCGAACGACAACGCCAGTGTTCAGGGCGTCGACGTCGTCGAGCTGTGGAACGTCAGCAACAATCCCGACGCCGAGATCGAGTATGCCGAGAACCGGTGGAACCACGGGTTCCGCTTCGGCGGCGTCGCGGCGAGCGACAGCCACTTCAAGGAACTGCGGCCGGTCAGCGCGCCGGGCCGGGCAACCACCTGGGTGTTCGCCGCCGAACGATCGGTCCGGGCGATCCTGGACGGCCTGGCGGCGGGCCGTACGACGTTGTCGATGAGCCCGCAGGGGCCATTCGTCACGATCGAGGCCGACGCCGACGGCGACGGACGGTTCGAGGCCGTCTGCGGTGACGAGGTCGTCGTACCGGAGAACCGGTTGTCGAAGCACGCGAAGCTGCGGGTCCGGGTCCGCGCGGCGGCCGGGATGAAGGTCCTGGTGTACGCCTCGCCGGGGCGCTCGGCCGGCCCCGTGGCGACGTTCGCGCCCACCCGGGACGACCAGACCTACCTGATCCCGCTCACCCTGCGCGGCGACCACGGCTGGTACCGGGTGGAGGTACGCGCTCCGGGAGAGGTTTCCGGACGCGAGGCCGACCCGAACCTTCCCGACCAGTTGCGCGCGGCCACCTCGCCGGTCTTCCTGTCGGTCCGCAAGCCCGCCGCGCCGGCTCCGGAGATCGCCCTGCCCGCCCCCGCCCGCGGCGACGACCGGGCCGCCCTGGTCCTCGGCGAGCGCGGCGGGTTCGCCGGCTTCGCGGACGTGGCCGTGCAGGGTCGACTGACGCACGTCGTCGCCGAGGTACACCACGACCACCGGACCTCCGTCGTGTACCGCCAGTTGGACGGGCACAAAGGCACCCAGCACGGCGATGGCATCGAGCTGTCCGGCAACTCGCCGACGGCGCGGTCGCCACAGGTCGTGGCATCCGGCGACGACGTCTGGGTGGTGTGGCAGGACGCCCAGGGCCACGAACAACCCCACCGGCCCGCGATCTACCTGCGACACAGCCGCAACGGCGGACGGAGCTTCACCCCCGCCGTCCGGTTGAGCAACGGCCGGGGTCGGGCCATGCACCCCGCACTCGCGCTGCTCGACGGCCAGCATCCGGTCGTCGCGTGGGCGGACAACAGCGGTGGTGCGTTCGACATCCACGTCCAGGTCGTCGGCATCGACAAGGCCCCGGTGAACATCTCCGCCACCGGCAAGGTCACCGACCCCGGTACGCCGTCGGATGCCCGCTCACCGCGCTATCCGGCGTCGCTGTTCCCGTCGGTCGCGGTCGCCCCGGACCGTCGGATCATCGTCACCTGGCAGGACAACCGGTTCGACCCCGACCCCGGCTGGACCGGACACACGCCGCCCGCCGGCGAGCCGGCCAGCGGCGGCACCAACCCGGACAACTGGGAGGTCCTCGCCACGGTCCGGGCCGGTTCGGCACGCACCTGGAGCCCCCTGGTACGGGTCAGCGCCAACGACGACGCCGCGGACCGGCACCCGAGCGTCGCCGTGGACCGGGACGGGTCGTTCGTCGTGGTCTGGGAGACCAAGGTGCTCTCCCCGGCCGGCGTGAACCTGTCGCTGCGGGCGAGCCGGTCGACGGACGGGGCGGCGTGGTCACCGTCCGAGCCGGTCGGCGTCGATCCCGACGCGATGAGCCAGCGGCCCCGGCTGGGCAACGACGCCGACCGGTCAGTGCGGGTGGTCTGGTACGACTCCCGCTCGACCGACTGGCGGTGGAAGATCTTCACCTCCCGCCGGGACGGTCGGTCGGGTTGGACGCCCGCGGTGCAGCTGAGCACGCAGGGCAACGGCACCTGGCCGGCCGTCGACAACGGAACCGTGGTGTTCACCAGCGACCGTGGCGCCGTTCGGACCCAGCGCGACGGAACCCAGCAGGTCTTCCTGATCCGCTGACGGCACTGCCGGGGCGAGGGGCCGACTCCGTATCCACCCGGAGTCGGCCCCGTACCCCCGCCCGGCCGAGGGCGCACCGTGGCATCTCTTCGGTTGCTACGCCTAACGGAGACCGTTGGAGATGGCGGTGATGAGTTCACCGTTGGTCGTGTCGCCGGACAGCTCCCAGAAGAACGAGCCGCCCAGCCCCTGCCCCTTGGCGTACGACATCTTGCCGCCGATGGTGCTCGGGGTGTCGTAACTCCACCAGTTGTTGCCGCACTTCGCGTACGCCGTACCCGCGATGGTGCCGGTCACCGGGCAGGTGTTCTTGAGCACCTTGTAGTCCTCGATGCCCGCCTCGTAGGTGCCCGGCGCCGCCCCGGTGGCCGTACCGCCCGGGGTGGCCTGGGTGACGCCGGTCCAGCCCCGACCGTAGAAGCCGATACCGAGCAGCAGCTTGTTGGCCGGGATGCCCTTGCTCTTCAACTTCTGGATCGCCGCGTCGGACCAGAAGCCCTGCTGCGGAATCCCGCTGTACGAGGTGAGCGGCGAGTGTGGCGCCGTCGGCCCCTGCGCGGCGAAGGCGCCGAAGTAGTCGTACGTCATCGGCATCAGCCAGTTGAGGTTGTTGATCGCCCCGGCGTAGTCGGCCGCGTCGATCTTGCCGCCGTTGCTGCCGTCCGCGGTGATCGCGGCGGTGACCAGCGCGGACGAGCCGAACCGGCTACGCAGCGCGGAGACCACGTTCTTGAACGCGTTCGGGCCGCTGGCGTCGCAGGTCAGTCCGCACGCGTTCGGGTACTCCCAGTCGATGTCGATGCCGTCGAAGACGTCCGCCCAGCGCGGGTCCTCGACCAGGCTGTGGCAGGACTCGGCGAACGCGGCCGGGTTCTGTGCGGCCTGGGTGAAGCCGCCGGACCAGGTCCAGCCGCCGAACGACCAGATCACCCGCAGGTTCGGGTACATCCGCTTGAGCTTGCGGAGCTGGTTGAAGTTGCCGCGCAGCGCGCCGGTGTCCCAGGTGTCGGCCACGCCGTCGACGCTCTCCGCCGCCGTGTACGCCCGGTCGTAGTCCGCGTAGCTGTCCCCGATGGTGCACCGCCCGCCGGTGGTGTTCCCGAAGGCGTACATGATGTGGGTCAGCTTGGCGGCCGAGCCGCTGGTGTGGATGTTCTTGACGTGGTACGCCCGCTGGTAGACGCCCCACTGGGTGAAGTAGCCGACCACCTTCTGGGCGCCCGGGTTCGGCGGCGGGGTGGTCACCGGCGGCGTGGTCGGTGGCGGGGTCGTCGGCGGCGCCGTGGTCGGCCGAACGGTGGTCGGAGTCGCGGTCGGCGTCGTTCCGCCACCGCAGGCGGTCCCGTTGACGGTGCAGTTCAGCGGCGCCCGGTAGCCACCGGAGCCGATGTAGCCCCAGGTCGCCGACGCGCCCGGGGCCAGCGCACCGGCCCAGCTCTTCTTCACCGCCACGTACCGGTCTCCGGTCCGGGTGACGTCGGCGTCCCAGAAGCTGCTCATGGTGGTGCCGGCGGGCAGGTCGAACTCGACCCGCCAGGTGCTCACCGACGCGTCCGTGCCGTTGGTGACGGTGACCTTGACCTCGTGGCCGGAGCCCCAGTCGGAGCTGACGGCGAAGCTGGTGGTGAGGCTGCCGGCACCGAGAGCCGCGGTGACCGGAACCGCGGCGATGGCCACCGCGGCCGCGACGCCGGCCCAGAGCGCCCGGCGGATGGATCTCCTCATGGTGGCGTCTCCCTGTTAATTAATAGGAAACTTTCCATTTAACTGAGGCGACGCTACTCATCGGTTCACTACTTCGTCAAGATGTCCATGTTTCGATTTCCCGCCGCCCCGGCCCGGCTCCGTCCCCACCGGACCGCCCGGCTCTCGGCGGGTGGCTCAGACCTTCGCGTCCGGGTTGCGGCTGACCCGGCGCAGCTCGATATCCCGCTTGTCCACGCTGATGCTCAACACATCACCCGAGCAGGCGTAACTCGACGAACCCACGGCGGCCCGCAACGGTTCCCGCCAGCGCTCCCGACCGTTGATCCGGCCGATGATGGTGCCGCTGGCCCCGGTGTTCTGCCCGAACATCTCGCCATCGCCGGTCCGCAGCTTGAACTTGAGGGTGCCACCGGTGATGACCTCGTAGCGCCGGCCGTTCAACCGCCCGGTCCAGGTCGTCGCCTTGCCGAACTGGGTCACGCCCCGGCCGTCCGGCCAGTGCCGACGGATCGCCCCCGACGCCTTCATCGTGACCTGCACGCCCTGGAAGCCGAAGTCGACCGTGTTGGAGGTCTCCCGCCAGGTCCCGACGAGACAGAAGTCGATCGCCGAGGAGGGGGTCGGCGCCGGGGTGGGCGAGGCGGACGGCGTCGGGGTGTTGCCGACCTGGCCTCCCCGGACTCCGTTGCCGGCACCATCGGCCAACGAGCCGTCGCCCCGGCCGAGGATCGGCACCAGGGCCAGCACCGCCGCCACCGCGACGAAGGCGACCCCCGCCGCCACCCATCGGTTCCGGGTACGCCAACCGGCGGTGTCCGCCGCCCACCGGGCCACCCGCCAACGGCTCGACACCGCGCCACCGAGCGAAGCCGTGCTCCCGAGCGTCGCCGTGCTCACAGGCGGACTCGTACCGCCGAGCGGAGCCGTACCGCCGGGGGCCCCTGTCGGGACGACAGCGGCGGCCACCGCACCGCCGGGCGACGCGCCCGCGACGGTCGTCGCCGGAGTGGTCGTGCCCGGCGTGCCGGCCCCGGTGCCCGTGCCGCCGTCGGAGAATCCTTCGGCGACCGTCGACGGGGCGGCCCCGGCCGTCTGCACGGCGGCGGCCCCGGCCGCGGTCATGGCGGTGGCAGTGGCGTTCGCCGTCGCGGCGGCAGTGGTGCCGGACGCCGCTCCCGGCAGTTCGCCGTCCATCGCGAGCGGCCAGGACACCGCGCGCAGGCTGCCCTCCGCCACGGCCAGTTCCGGCTGCTCGATGGTGGTCGGTGCGATGCCGAAGGCCCGGTGCAGCATCGTCGCCACCAGCGGGATCCGGCTGGCGCCACCGACCAGGTACAGCCCGGCGAGGTCGGCCGCGTCGATCCCGGTGCCCCGCAACGTGGACCGGGCGACCGCGACCGTCCGGGCCAGGATCGGTTGCGCGAGCTGTTCCACCTGCTCACGCCCGAACGGCACCTCGTCGTCGAACAGTGGCACGTGCACCAGCACACTCGTCGACTCGGACAGGATCTCCTTGCCGACCCGGATGTCGTCCCAGAGTGCCCGGCTGAGCCGGCGGTCGGCGGGCGCGACCGGCTGCCCCAGTCGCTGCCAGGCGGCCGAGTCCCGGACGGCGTAGAGCGCGCCGACGTACGCCATCATCGCCGCGTCGACGTCCAGTCCCCCGGCGTCGGAGAGCCCTTCGGTGTTGAGCACCTCGAAGCCGTCGGCCGTCCGACGCACCACAGAGGCGTCGAAGGTGCCCGCACCGAGGTCGTACACCATCACGGAGGAGCCGGGCTGCACGGCGGCGCCCTCCAGCGCGACAAAGTGACTCGCCGCGGCGACCGGCTCCGGCACCAGCACCACGCGGGGAAACACCCGGTTCGCCGCGGTCAGCAGGATGCTCCGACGAGCCTGCCGCCAGCCGGCCGGAAAAGTCAGTACGGCGTGCGGAACCGACTGCCCGGCCGCACGGCTCGCCTCCTCCGCCACCCGCCGCAGCACCGCCGCGATCAGCTCCTCGACCGGCACAGCGGCCGGCTCGGCCGACGACGTACCGGCGTAGCCGAGCAGCACCGTGCCGTCGTCGATGCACCGCTTCGGGTAAGGCTCGAAGCGCTCCGGGTGCGCCCGCCCGGCGTGCAGGGCGTTGCGGCCGACCGCGATCCGGCCGTCGAGACCGGCGAACACCGCCGAGGGCAGCAGCGGCGAGCCGTCGAACAGCAACGGGCGTACCCGCTCGTCCGGCCAGCGCAGCACCGCGACCGTGTTGGACGTGCCGAAGTCCACTCCGAGCCGGAAGTCGTGGGCACCCACGGGGCAAGGATACGGTCGGCAGGCGAACCCCTGATGCGAGCGGCAGCGCCGTAACCGGTACCGTCGAGCCGCCCGACCGGTAGCCTCGGCGCATGGCCGAGCGCAGCGAGGGCGGCGACCAGCCCAGCCAATCACGTCACGGCGACGACGAGCACAGGCAGGAGGCGACGTGAGCGTCTTCGACGTCGAGATCGGAGCCCTGACCGGGGGTTTCACCGATCTCGGTCAGTTCCGGGGGAACGCGCTGCTCGTGGTCAACCTCGCCTCACGGTGCGGGCTGACCCCGCAGTACGTCGGCCTGCAGACGCTCCACGAGGCCTATGCGGACCGCGGCCTGACCGTGCTCGGCGTGCCGAGCAACCAGTTCGCCGACCAGGAACCCGGCACTCCGGCCGAGATCGCCGAATTCGCGCGGTCCAACTTCGGCGCGACCTTTCCGATGACCGAGAAGATCGACGTCAACGGACCGGATCGGCACCCGCTCTACGCCGCGCTCGTCGACATCCCCGACGCCGACGGACACTCCGGCGACATCCGGTGGAACTTCGAGAAGTTCCTGGTCGCGCCGGACGGCGCCGCCGTCGCCCGGTTCGCGCCCCAGGTCGAGCCGGAGGCGCCGGAAGTCGCCGCCGCCATCGAGACGGTGCTGCCCAGGTAGCACCGGCGCCCGACGACTCCGGATCGGGGCCCGACCGGCTCCCCGCAGCGGTTCACATCCGATGTGCGTAACGATTAAGTAACCCTGCGTGGCGAGCTTGCGGGCTCGGTACCGGCTCGGGACCCTTTCAACGGCCCAGTGGTCCTCCCGAGCGTCCTCCCGTGATCGCTCCCGTCCGGACGGACCGCCAGTGCGACATTCCGGGCCCCCGGGCCGCTACCGTGCCCGCCACAGTCAGGAGGCACGATGGACCACACCACCACATCCCTGATCCGAATCGGGCGACGGATCGCGGCCGGGGCGGCCGCCCTCGGTCTCGGACTGGGCCTGAGCACCCTCGTCCCGACCCCCGCCACCGCCAGCGCCGAGGCGACGGTCGGCTACGTGCGGCTGGCCCACCTGTCGCCGGACACCCCGGCCGTCGACGTCTATCTCGGCGCCGCGACCGACTCGGCGAAACCGCAGGTGTTCAAGGCGGTCGGCTATGGCGTGCTGTCCCCGTACCTGCCGTTGCCGGTCGGCCCGTACGCGGTGGCGATGCGCAGGGCCGGCGCACCTGCCACGGATCCGCCGGTGCTCACCGAACGGGTCTCGGTGGCCGCCGGGAAGGCGTACACCGTCGCCGGTGTCGGCCGGTACGCCGGTCTGGGGCTGAAGGTGCTCGACGACGACCTGAGCGCACCGCCGGACGGCCGGGCGAAGGTCCGGGTGGTGCAGGCGTCGGTACGCGCACCCGTGATCGACGTGTCGGTGGCCGAGGGCGCCAGCATCGCCAGCGGCGTGCAGTTCGCCACCACCACCGCGTACCACGAGGTCGAGCCGGGACGGTCGACACTACGGCTGTCGGCGACCGGCGCGAAGCCGACGACGGTCGACGTGTCACTCGCCGACGGCACCGTCTACTCGCTGCTGGTGCTCGACGCGAAGCAGAGTGGCCTGACCACCGAGCTACGGGTCGACGCGCGGGGCGGAGTCGTGGTGCCGTCCGGTGGCGTGGACACCGGCGCGGGCGGTACGGCCGGACGGAACGACTCGACGTACCCGATCGGGCTGGCCTCGGTCGGTGCGCTGCTCGCTGTCGTCGTCACGGCGACCGGCCGGCGCCTCTTCCGGCTCCGTCGGCGCCGCACCTCGTGACATGACCGAGGGCCCGACCGCGCCCGGCGCCACAGGCTGGCGGCGCTGGGCGCGAGTCCGCGCGTCCCGGCCGGCCGTCGCCCCCGGCCCGGCCCGGCCGACGGCCGCGCCGAGCCTTGCCAGCCTGCTGCTCTGTGCCCTGCTCGGCACCGCACTCGGCGGCGCCGTGGCCGGCGACAGCCGGCCGGCGTTGACGCCCGACTCCACGACCACGGCGACGGCAACGACCGCGACGACCCGGATCCGGCCGACGGGCTGCCAGCTCGACTGCCCACCCACCCCGACCCGGACGGCCGTCCGGTCACCCACCGGCCCACCGACCCGGGTACGGATTCCGCGGATCCGGGTCGACTCCACGCTGGCCCGGCTGCGGTTGGACCGGACCGGTCGACTCGCCGCACCCACCGATTTCGCCGAGGCCGGCTGGTACGCCGGAGGAACCGCACCCGGTGACGTCGGACCGGCCGTGATCGCCGGGCACGTCGACTCGGAAGCCGGACCGGCCGTCTTCCACCGGCTGTCCGAGCTGCGTCCGGGCGACCGGATCGAGGTACGGCGGGACACCGGATGGATCCCGTTCCGGGTGACCGGGCTCAGCCGGCACGCGAAGGACGACTTTCCGACGGCCGCCGTCTACGGGCCCACTCCCGGGCCCGAGTTGCGCCTGATCACCTGCGACGGGGTGTTCCACCGACCCACCGGACACTATCTGGACAACCTGGTCGTCTTCGCCGTCGCCGACCTGCCGGTGGTGATCCCGAGCTCGGCCGCCGGCTGACGCCATCCGTCGACCCGTCTGCCCTGCACACACCGTCTGCCAAAGCCGGGTCAGACCCGGCGACGACCCGCGAACCCGCACTCCACCCGGTGGTACCAACCCACGTCGTCGTCACCCTCCAGCCAGCACCACAGCACCGGCTGGCCGTCGCGCTCGCCGGGAAAGTCGAGTAGTACCGGCGCGAAGCCCTTGACCTGGATCTCGTGCCCGGTCAGCTCCTCGAGGATGCCGAAGATCCGCGCCTCCAGCCCCTTGACCTCCGGCAGCCCGCCCAGCGGGCTCGCCGCCCGGTCGGCGAGGTCGGTCCGCAGCTCGGCCAGGTCGGCACGGAGCGTGATGAGCTCGTCAATCCGGGGGCGCAGCGTGGCGATCATGTGGCGCGCCTGGGCGAGGGTGAACACGTCGGTCAGTATGGGGCACAAGGGTCGGCTCCGGACCCGCTCGACGGCTCATACGTGCTGCACCGCTCGGTCGGGCCGCACCGCTCAGTCGTGCTGGGCGGCGATCTCCCGGGCCCGGTCCCGGGCCGCCTCGAGCGCGGCCAACAGCGCGGCCCGGACGCCGTGGTTCTCCAACTCCCGGATCGCGGAGATCGTCGTCCCGGCCGGCGAGGTCACCGCCTCCCGCAGCTTCACCGGGTGCTCGCCGGAATCCCGCAGCATGACCGCGGACCCGATCGCGGTCTGCACGATCAACTCGTGGGCCACCTGGCGGGGCAGGCCGAGCAGGATTCCCGCGTCGACCATCGCCTCGACCAGCAGATAGAAGTAGGCCGGTCCGGAACCGGACAACGCCGTCACCGCGTCCTGCTGCGACTCGGGGACCCGGATGGTCGCGCCCAACGGCCGGAACATCTCCTCGGCGAGTTCCAGGTGCGCCGCTGTCGCGTGTACGCCGGCCGAGATCGCCGTCATCGCCTCGTCGACCAGTGCCGGCGTGTTGGTCATCACCCTGATCACCGGCGTGCCCTCCGGCAGCCGCCGGGCGAAGAAGCTCGTCGGCAGGCCCGCGCAGAGCGAGATCAGCAGTTTGTCGGCCGGCACCTTCGGACCGATCTCGTCGAGCAGCGCGTCCGCGTCCTGCGGCTTCACCGACACGGCGAGAACGTCCGCCTCCGCGACCGCGGTCAGGTTGTCGACCACCCGTACGCCGTACCGGGTGGCGATCTCCTCGGACCGGCTCTGCCGACGGGTCGTGGCCAGCAGCCGGTCCACAGGCCATCCCGCCCGGAGCAGCCCGGAGAGCATCAACTCACCGATCTTTCCGGTGCCGATCACGGCGACCGTGTGTGCTCCCGGCGACATCGCTCCTCCTCAGGTGAAGCCGTCAAGCTCAGGTGAAAGCCGTCAAACCCTCACAGGCAGGTGGCAGCTCGGGATCGGGGTGGCCCGCCGCGCCCGGCGGAGAGATCAAGCCTGACCGCTCGGAGCCGGGTGCGGCGGGCCACCCCACCACCGCGAGTCGTCAGCTGCCGAAGAAGACCTCGGCCTCGGTGTAGCGCTCCAGCGGCACGGTCTTCAGCTCGCGGGTCGCCTCCGCCAGCGGAACCCGGACGATGTCGGTGCCCTGCATGGCGACCATCTTGCCCCAGTCGCCCTCGTTCACGGCGTCGATCGCCTGGAGGCCGAGCCGGGTGGCGAGGACCCGGTCGAACGCGGTAGGCGTGCCACCGCGCTGGATGTGCCCGAGCACGACCGTCCGGGCCTCCTTGCCGGTCTTCGCCTCCAGCTGCTGCGCGAGCCACTGCCCGATGCCACCGAGCCGGACGTGCCCGAACGCGTCCAGTTCCTGGTTGTGCAGCACCATCTGGCCGTCGAGCGGCTGTGCGCCCTCCGCGACGACCACGATCGGGGCGTACTGGTGCTGGAAGCGCTTCTCGACGTACCCGGCGACCTGGTCGACGTCGAACTGCCGCTCGGGAAGCAGGATCACGTTCGCGCCACCGGCGAGACCCGCGTGCAGGGCGATCCAGCCGGCGTGCCGGCCCATCACCTCGACGACCAGGGTGCGGTGGTGGCTCTCGGCCGTGGTGTGCAGCCGGTCGATCGCCTCCATCGCGATGTTCACGGCGGTGTCGAAGCCGAACGTGTAGTCGGTGGCGCTCAGGTCGTTGTCGATCGTCTTCGGTACGCCGACCACCTGGACGCCGAGTTCGTGCAGCTTGGTGGCGACGCCGAGGGTGTCCTCGCCGCCGATCGCCACCAGCGCGTCCACGCCCTGCTCGGCGAGGTTGGTCTTGATCTGCTCGACCCCACCGGAGATCTTGAACGGGTTGGTCCGGGAGGAGCCCAGGATCGTGCCGCCGCGCGGGAGGATGCCCCGCACCTCCGCGATGCCGAGCGGCTTGGTCAGCCCTTCCAGCGGACCGCGCCAGCCGTCGCGGAATCCGATGAAGTCGTGGCCGTAGGTGGCAACGCCCTTACGCACCACCGCTCGGATCACCGCGTTCAGACCCGGGCAGTCACCACCACCGGTGAGCACGCCGATACGCATGATCTGCTTCTCCTCCTGGAGCTTCGAGTAAGCCCGTCAAGCCCCAGGGTCGAAGTCAGGTCAGACCGTCGGCGTCGTTGCCGGCCCGGGGCGGGCCGTCATTGCGCACTGTAGTCGCCCGCCGGAGGGCAGGCCAGCGCGCCCCGTGCGCGGTTGGCGGGGTGGGACAGGAAGATCATCATGATCAAGGACCGGGTGTCCGGATCCGCCGGATCTCGCCCGATTGGTCCGTGGACCCGTCATGACCACGTCTTGACGCCGGTCAGGAGGGCGTCGACTCGGTCCCGGGGCGGGAGTGCATGGCCTGCCAGCGGGCCAGGTTGTGGCGGGCGTCGACCAGGGCGTCGTGCCGCTCGGCGTCGGCCTCGGGCAGCGGCGGCCGTCCCCGGTCCTCCCACCGCTGTCGAAGTTCCTTCGTGAACCGCGGGATCTCCCGGGGCAGCGCGGGCATCGCTCCCCAGAGCTGCGCCAGCGCCACGTGGTCGTACGCCGCGTACCAGGCCCAGAGTTCCAACCGCTCCCCCGGCCGGCCCCGGACGGGCTCCACCAGGAACTCGTAGAGGTCGTCGCGGATCCGCTCGCGGGAGCGCCACGCCCGGTCCGCCGGGGACGGCAGCTTGTCCAGAACGTGCCGGCGCACCCACGGCACCGCCCGCGAGTCGTCGAACTCCGTGGAGACGGCATAGAACTCGCGACCGTACTCATCGACGACGCCGATCGACACCAGGTCGACGAGCCGGCCGTCCTCGATGAACTCGCAGTCGTAGAAATAGCGGTAGACCATCGCCGCCATCCTTGCCCATCCGTCCCGCCCGGCGGGAATCGGGGGCGGAATTGTCGAACCCTCACGGCCCGTGACCGCCACTGGCGGCATCTCGCCGGGTCCGTAACGCCAGCCGGCGTGGTGATCCGATCTGCCGGATCACCACGCCCTCCCCTGGCCGGGCGACCAGCGCCCCCACGCCGGTCGCGCCGCTGTCCGCCGCGGCCGGCCAGGAGCTGACTCGCCCTCCGACCGGTCGCGGCGCCCCGCGCCCCCAAAGATCCGCCGCGCCCCCGTACGGTCCCCACCCAGCGGCGAATCTGAGCCTCAGAATGCCCCCTGGTCAGCGACAGAACTGTCACAGAAGTGATTTGAGGGGTGTACAGCAAGCGACACGACCGTCATGATCTGATGTGTACCGCTACCGGACTCCTACCGGTATGAGTTTCACCTTGCTTCCTCGGTCGGTTGCGGGTCGTCCGAGAGAAACTGTGGTTATTTACCGGGGAGGGGTTGAGCCTTGGAGGTTCGCCTGCCTGAGCCGGGCGACGCCCTCACCGGCGTCGAGATGTTCGCCGGCCTTGAGCCCGAGGTACGTCAACGGGTCATCGCCGCGGCGGTCCCGCGCACCTATCGCAAGGGCCAACTGCTGTTCGTGGAGAACGATCCGGGCGAATCCCTGATCGTGCTCCGCCGGGGCGCGGTAGCGGTGTTCCGCACCGCACCGACCGGGGAGCGGGCCGTGCTCAACGTGATCCGCCCGCCCGACGTGCTCGGCGAGGTGTCCCTACTGGACGCCTCCACCCGGTCCGCCTCCGCCGAGGCCATTGAGGACTGCACGGCCCTGGCGCTGTCCCGTGGGGCGTTCATGGAGCTGGTGCACTCCAACCCACGCATCCTCGACGCCGTGATGCGGTCGCTGGGCGGGCTGATCCGCCGGCTGACCGAGCAGAACGCGGACCACGTCTTCCTCGACCTGCCGGGACGGGTCGCCAAGACGCTGGTCCGGTTGGCCGGGGAGAGCCAGGCGCCGATGATCACCATCGAGCTCAACCAGAGCCAACTGGCCGAGATGGCCGGTGGCTCGCGACAGAGCGTCAACCAGGCCATCGGGTCGTTCGCCAGCCGAGGCTGGCTGCGTACCGAGGGGCGCCGGATCGTGGTGACCGACGTCGCGGCCCTGCGCCGCCGCGCCGGCATGGCCGACCGCTGACCCGTCCGCCGGGCAGCTACCGTCCGCCGGGCAGCTACCGTCTGTTCGTCGCACCGGCCGTCGCACCGTCGCCACCCGATCCCGGTCCGGACCGACGGCGGGCGTCCCGGAGACCACCCACGGCCTCCGAAACGCCCGATCGTGCTCGGTCCGGCTTCGACTCAGGTCGATCCGGGCCAGTTCGTGGTCGAGCCGCCGCCGCCACCCTCGCCGCCGCCGGTCGGTCCGGGCCAGTCCGGGCCCTCGCCTCCGACGATCCCTGCGGCCTGGAGTTTCGCCAGCGTGGCGGCGTCTACGTCGATCATGTCCCCCGGGGAGCGTCCGACGCCGTCGCCGTCGGTCCATTCCCTTTCCAGTCGGACGTACACCATTGCCCATCTCCCTGATAATCCGTCGATCGGTAGGCGCCAATGACTGTATCTTGGAACACTATCGGGTGAACTGTCCGCTAGCTAACAGGCCGGTTCCTGACAGACGTTCAGACGGTGATACTCGGCGGTGGCGATTCGCCCGACACGCGCGGTGGTTGACAATCGGCCGGAGCCCTTGGCCGGCATGGGCCGACGGCACCGCCGCCGCAGGACAGCAGGCTACTTCGACGCTGTAGGAGGTCGGCATCTCCGCTCTCTGTACCAGATGCGGCCGGACCACCGCCGTCGGCGACCGTTATTGCGGCGGCTGCGGGACCGAGCTGACTCCGACCTGCCCACATTGCGACCAGCCACTCGCCGCCGACGCGGCGTTCTGCACCGCCTGCGGCAATCCCCGACCGGGGCGACCCGGCCGGCGGGCGCCGGCCCCCCAGGAGGACCGGCGGCGGGTGAGCGTCCTGTTCGTGGACCTGATCGACTTCACGCCGTACGTCGAACGCGCGGATCCCGAACTGGTCCGTGGCATGCAGACCGCCTTCTTCTCGACGGCCCGCCGGGTCATCGGCCAGTACGGCGGGGTGGTGGAGAAGTACATCGGCGACGCCGTGATGGCCCTGTTCGGCGCGCCGGTGGCGACCGAGACCGACCCGCTGCGCTGTGTGCGCGCAGGTCTGGAGTTGCAGCGGGTGCTGACCCGGTTCACCCCGACCGGCGCCGACCACCTGCGGTTCCGGGTCGGGGTGGCCACCGGCGAGGCACTGGTGGACGTGGCCGCCGCCCGGGACGGTGGCCAGGCGATCGTGGCCGGCGACGTGGTGAACACCGCATCCCGGATGCAGTCGGTGGCGCCGCCCGGCGGCGTGCTGGTGTGCGGCACAACCCACGCGCTGACCAGGGACGCGATCCGGTACGAGGAGCAGGCCCCGGTGACCCTGCGCGGGCGGTCCACGCCGACCGAGGTCTGGCTGGCGCTGGCCCCCGTGCAGCGGCAGCCGCCGGACCGGGAGCCCGACACCACCCCGTTGATCGACCGCGAGCACGAGCTGGGGCTGCTGGTCAACGCCCTGCACCGGTCCATCCGGGACCGTCTTCCGCAGATGATCACGGTGCTCGGGCACGCGGGGATCGGCAAGAGCCGGCTGGTCCGCGAGCTGTTCCGGCACACCGAGCGGCTGACCGACGAGCCGCTGACCTGGCGGGTCGGCCGGTGTCCCCCGTTCGGCGAGAACGTCACCTTCGCGGCGCTGGCCGACATCGTCAAGGCCGAGGCCGGCATCCTGGACACCGATCCGGCCGCCATCGCGACCCGTCGGCTGGACGCGGCGCTGGCCGAACTGGTCGGGCCGGGCGAGGCGGACCGGCTGATGGACGCGCTCCGCCCGGTGGTCGGGCTGCCCGGGCCGACGCTGCCGGCCGAGGAGTCCGAGTCGGCCTGGCGGCGGTTCCTGGTCGCGCTCGCCGCCCGCCAGCCGACCGTGCTGGTCTTCGAGGACCTGCACTGGGCGGACGAGGCGATGCTGCACTTCGTCGAACTGCTCGGGGCGTACGTGCAGAACGTGCCGCTGCTGCTGCTCTGCACCGCCCGACCCGAACTGGTCAACCGGGAGCCCAGTTGGGCGGGGACGACCAGCGGCTCTCTGATCATCACCCTCCCGCCGCTGCGGGACACCGGCATCGCCTCGCTCTACGGCCACATCTTCGGGCAGGCGGCGTTCTCGACCGACATGCTCAGCCCACTGGTCGAGGTGGCCGACGGCAATCCGCTCTACGCCCACGAGTACGTCCGGATGCTCATCGAGCAGGGTGCGTTGCGCCAGTCGGGGCGGGGCTGGTCGCTGGAGAAGCAGCACGACATGGCGATGCCGGACAGCGTCCACTCGGTGATCGCCAACCGGGTGGACCTGCTCGACGGCCCGGACCGGACGGTGCTGCTGGCGGCGTCGGTGGTCGGCATGCAGTTCTGGCCCGGTGCCGTCGCGGCCGCGCTCGGCCAGCCCGTCGAGTCGGTCGAACGGGCCCTGCGCCAGTTGGAGCAGCGCGACTTCGTCCACGAGCAGGCGTCCTCGACCATGGCCGGTCAGCCCGAGTTCCGGTTCCGGCACGTCCTGGTCCGGGACGTCTGCTACCAGCGGCTGCCCCGGACCGAGCGGGTCGCCCGGCACGACCGGACGGCGGACTGGCTGGACAGCATGTCCCGGGGTCGGGAGACCGACCTGGCCGAGGTGCTCGCCCATCACCGCTGGGCGGCACACGAGATCGCGCACACGCTCGGCGTCGACACCGACCGGTACGCCCCGTCCGCCCGGGACGCGCTGCACCGGGCGGCCCGGCGGGCGTACGCGCTGCACGCGCTCGACGCGGCGGCCAACCACGCGGCGCGGGCGCTCGGGCTGGCCGACGACACCGATCCGGTCGGCCGGCTGCAACTGGAGCTGCTCAGCACCGAGATCTCCTACTTCCGCGACGGCAACGCCTTCCTCGCCGGCAGCGGCACCGACCAGCTGCACACGCTGGCGGACCGGCTCTTCGCGTACGGCGAACACGGCGGGGCGGCGCGGGCCTGGACCCTGCTCGGCCAGGCCGCCTGGCTGCGGGCCGACCGGGCCGGCGCGCTGGCCTGCCTGGACCACGCCGTCGAGCTGTTCGACGCGCTGCCCGACACCGGACACAAGGCCGACGCCTACGCCGAGCTGGGCCGGCTGCACATGCTCAACTACGAACGCGACCCGGCGGTGGCCGCGGCCGGCGCGGCGGCCGACATCGCCGAACGGCTGGGCCTGATCGAGACGCAGACCCACGCCCGGATCACCGTCGCGACCACCCGTTACCAGGCCGGCGACCGGGCCGGGCTGGACGAGTTGCACGAGATCCTGCGGTTCTGCCAGGCCCATCAACTGCTCGCGCTGCCCCGGGTGGTACGCAACCTCGCCCACGCGATGCAGGAGGAGGGCGACTGGATCCAGGCCAGCGAGCTGAGGGCGTCCTGTCCCGCGCTCAACGAGGGCGGGACACCGGCCACCGGCGGCTCGATGGATGCGTTGCGCGCCTACTGCGAGGGCGAGTTCGGCAAGGTGCTGACCGTGGCCGACGCCTTCGTCGACACCCCGGACGGCCGGTGGGACATGCAGCTACGCGGCGTGCGGGCGTACCTGCGGGTGCTGCGTGACGAGCCGGTCCCGGGCGAGGTGGCGCCGAGCCGGCCGGGCGAGGTACCCGTCGACGACATCACCGATGCCCTGGACACGGCCCGGCGCAGTGGCTTCCACCGGTTGCACTGGAACGTGTTGGGCCTGGGTGCGCTGTGCCGGGCCCTCCAGGGCCGCTCGTCCGAGGCCGCCGGGTTGATCGCCGAGCTGGCCGAGTCGTGGACCGCGGTGCCGTCCCTGGCCAGCGGCGAGTGGATCCCGTCCGCCGCGTACGCCGCCGCGCTGACCGGTCGGGACTCGGCGGTACAGATCCGGGACATGCTGGACCGGGTCACCCACCACACCCCGTGGACCGAGGCGGCGCGGCGTACCGTGACCGCGGCCCTGGCCAGCTCGGACGGCGACCATGACCGGGCCGGACAGCTCTACACCGCGGCGGCGGAGACGTACGCGCAGATTCCGGCCATGACCGACCGGATGCTGGCGCTGGCGCTGGCCGCCAGCGAGCTGACCCTGGCCGACGCCCGCGCCGACGCCGAGCTGGCGCTGGCCGAGGTGCGCGCCTTCGCGCTCCGGAACCGGGCACCCGGCCTGCTCCGGCTCGGCCACGCCCCGCCGACCGCCGACGCGGCGCCGGGACTCGCCTCCTGAGCGCCGCACCGTCCCTCCCCCGTCCCCGCGTCCGGGTCTGGCCGCTGCGGGGGCGGGGCGGTCAGGCGGCCACGGAACCGGTGGTCGACTCGGCGGGTGGCTTGACAGTCGGGGCGGCTGCCGCCTTCAACTGCTGGTTCTTGATCTTCTGGGCGTAGATGTCGACGTACTCGCGCCCGGAGAGTTCCATCAGCTCGTACATGATCTCGTCCGTGATCGCCCGCTCGACGAACCGGTCACCGGACATCCCGGCGTACCGGGAGAAGTCGAGTGGCTCGCCGAACCTGATCCGGACCCGCTTGATCCGGGGAAGCAACTTCCCGGGCGGCTGGATCTCGTCGGCGTTGAGCATCACCACCGGGATGACCGGAGCGCCGCTGTCCAGCGCCAGCCGGGCCACCCCGGTCTTGCCCCGGTAAAGCCGGCCGTCCGGGGAGCGGGTGCCCTCCGGATAGATCCCGGCGAGGTTACCGGCCCGTAGGACGCTCAGTTGGGTGTCCAGCGCCGCCTGCGCCGCCCGGCCACCCGAGCGGTCGACCGGGATGGTGCCGGTGCCGACGAAGAACATCTTCACCAGCCAGCCCTTCAGCCCCTTGCCGGTGAAGTATTCGGCCTTCGCGACAAAGGTCACTTTTCGCTTGACCATCAGGGGCATGAAGATCGAGTCTGAGAACGACAGATGGTTGCTGGCGATGATCGCCGGACCGGAGTCCGGTACGTTCTCTCTCCCCTCGACCTTCGGTCTGAAGATCAACTTCAGCCAGGGTCCGAGGATGACGTACTTCATCAGCCCGTACAGCACCAGTGTCCTTCCCGAGCGTCCCGCGCATCCCCACGACGGCCTCCGGCCGGCGCGGCACGCGGAAAGCGTCGCACCGGAACCACGGGCCGCGGGCGGGAACTGTCGGCAAGAAGCCTACGAAGCGGGTACGGCACGCCACAACGCACTCCCGGAACCAGTGGCCGCCGTGTCACGATTCATTGCACGGTCCGTCGGTCAGCCAACGACATGATCACGGTCGCGCGCCACGGACCGGTAGGGAGGGTGTCGGGTGTCAGCGGGTGGGGCTCGCCGGGGACGGCGGGACAACGGGCTCGAGGCGACGGAGTACGCCGTCGCCGGCGATGTGGATCCGCGGCTCGGCGAGCATCTGCTCGACGTGCTCGCCGCGGGCGGCATCGCCGCCTACCTCCAGCCGTCCGCCGACCTCAACCCGGTGACCCGGACCACCACCGTGCCGGCCCGGCCGGTCGACCGGCTCTACGTCGACCGCAGCTTCCTGGCCACCGCCCGGGACTACCTGACCCAACTTGCCGAGGAAGACCTTCCGGACCAGCCCGCTCCGCAGCCCGACCCGGACGTGGAGGCCGAGTGGGCCCGGATCATCGCCGGGTACCACACCGAGGTCGCGGCGGACCACCGATCCTGGCCGGCCGTCGAGGACGTCGCCGTCGCCGAGCCACCCGACCGGGCCGCCGAGACCACCCCGCCGACCCGACCCGGCCAGGACCCTTCCGGCCCGGTCGACACGGGCGTACGCCGGTTGCCGTCCGCGACCGACATCTCCGGCATCTCGGTGGGTGGCCGGGCGGACGACCCGTCACTCCTCGACGGTCTGGACACCTTCGGCGCGGATCTTCCGGACGGCCCGGAGGAGCGCTACGTCCCGCCACCACCGCCGCCGCTGCCCCGGATGTCGAAGTACGCGGTAATCGGTGTACTGGCCATCGTCGCCGGGTTCGCCCTCTTCCTCTTCCCGTGGCTGCTCCCGATCGACCGGGCCCTGGTGACCATGCTCGGCTTCGCCGGGATCCTCACCGGTTTCGTGACCCTGATCTGGCGTCTCCGGCCCGGCGACGAGGAGGACGACGACCCGGACGACGGCGCGGTGGTCTGACCCCTGTTGTCCAGATCGCGAGATTCATCGCCGTGTGAAGGCAAGGTGTAACACTCGCGTAATTTCCTATCAGTAGGAATACTGCGGTAAGTTACCTTCCCCTCACGACTACCCGATCGCTCTTCATTCGCGGTGGTCGCCTCGCCCGGAACGAGGTGCCCGAATGCGACAGAGTTCCCTCGTGGTGGTGGCCAATCGGCTGCCCGTCGACGACAGCGTGGCGCCCGATGGCGCCTGCGAATGGCGCCGCAGCCCCGGCGGGCTGGTCAGCGCCCTACATCCACTCCTCCAACACACCCCTGCGACCTGGGTGGGCTGGGCCGGCGGCACCGGTCCCGCACCCATGCTCGCCGACATCGACGGCGTACGGATGCACAGTGTGCCGCTGGCCCGCGACGACGTACGCGACCACTACGAGGGCTTCGCCAACGCGACGCTCTGGCCGCTCTACCACGACTCGGTGGAGCAGCCGGTCTACCACCGCCGCTGGTGGGAGGCGTACCAGCGGGTCAACCAACGGTTCGCCGAAGCCGCCGCCGAGGCCGCCGAGCCGGAGGCCCTGGTCTGGGTGCAGGACTACCACCTGCAACTCGTGCCCGGTCTGCTCCGGGCCATCCGCCCCGATCTGCGGATCGGCTTCTTCCTGCACGTACCCTTTCCGCCGCCCGAGCTGTTCATGCAGCTCCCCCGCCGGGCCGAACTGCTGCTCGGCATGCTCGGCGCCGACCTGGTCGGCTTCCAGCGGGCCCAGGCGGCGCACAACTTCGCGCAACTCGCGACCAAGGTGCTGCAACTGCCGGCCACCGACCGCCGGATCGCGGTCGGCGAGCGGGTGGTACGGATCGGCGCCTTCCCGGTCTCCATCGACATGACCGAGATGGAGGCGCTGGCCCGCCGCCCGGACGTGACCCAGCGAGCCACCCGGATCCGCCGGGACCTCGGCGACCCGCAGCACGTGATCCTCAGCGTCGACCGGATGGATTACACCAAGGGCATCGAGCAGCGGTTGAAGGCGTACAGCGAACTACTCGCCACCGGGCACGTCAAGGTCCGGGACACGGTGATGGTCCAGGTGGCCGTGCCGAGCCGGGAACGGGTCGAGCAGTACCAGATCCTGCGGGAACGGGTGGAGCGCGAGGTCGGGCGGATCAACGGCGAATTCGGCCGGGTCGGTGAACCCGCGATCCACTACCTCACCCAACCGTTCGACCGGGCGGAACTCGCCGCCCTGTACCGGGCCGCCGACATCATGGCCGTCACGCCGCTGCGGGACGGCATGAACCTGGTCGCCAAGGAGTACGTGGCCGCCCGGGTCGACGACGGCGGCGCGCTGCTGCTCAGCGAGTTCGCCGGGGCCGCCGCGGAGTTCCCGCAGGCGTTCCTGGTCAACCCGCACGACCTGGAGGGCCTCAAGTTGACCCTGATGCACGCCCTACAGGCCACCCCGGTCGATCTGACCGGTCGGATGCAGTCGATGCGCCAGCACCTGCGGGTGCACGACATCCGGGCGTGGGCGCGGTCCTACCTGACGTCGCTGGACCAGACCGGGAACCTGGTCACCCAACTGGCCACGACCTGACCGGCGCCGGCCTGGCCGCCCACACCGGCACCCGCGACGGGTGTCAGCCGAGGGTGGCCAGGCAGGCGAACTGGGTGGCGACCGGTCGGTAGCCCAGCCGCTCGTTGATCGCGAGCATCGGCGCGTTCGACTCGGCGTTGGAGGTGTAGGCGACCGTGACGCCGCGCTCGGCGGCCCGCCGCAGCGCCGTCACCTTCGCCAGCCGGGCCAGTCCTCGGCCACGGTGCTGCGGCATCGTCGCGGTCATGTCCGACCACATCCGCGCACCGTCCCGTTTGACCAGCGAGAACGCGGCGACATCCGAGCCCACCAGCGCGGCGGTGCTCGCCACCTTGTCGAGGGCAACGTGATCCCAGACCTCGTACCGCCAGGTCTCGTACGAGATCGCGTCGGCGGGCACGTCACCCGGCTCGTCCGCGCTGGCCGCGATGTGCGCCTCGTAGAAGCGTCGGTCGTCCAGGTCCGTCACGGTAACCAGTCGGACGTCGTCCGGTACGGGCTCTCCGGGCGGCGGCGGGTCCAGCGGCAGTGCCGAGTAGCGCGCCTCCCGGGTCGGCTCGAAGCCACGCTTCCGGGCGAAGTCCAGCGAGTCCGCCAGCGCCCAGGCCCGGACGCGCCGGATGCCGAGCTGGTCGAGGTGCTGTCGCGCCGCGCCGAACAGCGCGTCGCCGGCACCGCGCCGACGGTGGTCCGGATGCACGTGCAGCAGCGAGATCTCGCCGAAGTCGGGCTCCGAGGTGGTGATGCTCCGGTAGGCGGAGGCCCAGCCGACCACCTGCCCGTTGACCTCGGCGACGAACGGGACCCACTGCTCACCGGGCGGCGGTTCGGCGATCATCTGGCGGGTCGACGCCACCCCCCGGACGAGATACGGGTAGACCACCGCACGCAGCGCCACCACCGCCGAAGCGTCGTCGGGCACGGCAGACCGGATCCGCACGGAGTCTCCCCTCAGATCCGCCCTACCTGACCAGGTCCTTGTCCAGCCAGTCGAGGATCGCGTCGATTGGTTCCCGCCACCGGGCGTCGAGCATCATGTCATGGCCCATGCCGGGGAACAGCAGCGGCGCCGCACCGTACCGCCCGGCCGTCCGGGTCAGCGCGGCCGGCGGTACGACCCGGTCGTCCGGGCTGCCGAGAACCAGCAACGGCGGGTTACCCACGGCCCGCTCGGGCGCCTGGTGCCGGAGCAACTGCCACTGTGCCCGCGACGACGCCCGGCCGAGCCGGCTGGCGTAGTCCCGGGCCGCCGCGTCCGGCAGCTCCCGGCTGAACAACTGGCGGTGGTTCAGCCGCAGCGCACCGCCGAAGACCGCCGGCAGCGTACCGACGGGATTGCGGCGCAGCGCGGCGCCGAGCGTTCCCCAACCGCCGAACACCGGGGCGACCAGGACCCCGGCCCGTGCCGGGTAGCGGGCCAGCGCGTGCGCCACCACGAGCGCACCGGCGCCGTGCCCCACCAGCACCGCCTGCCGGGGCAGGCTCGCGGCCACCTGGACCACGTCATGGGCGTACGCCCGCAGCGTCGCCTTCGGCGCCGGGCCGCTGCCGCCGTGCCCGCGCAGGCTGACCGCGTGCGCCGGAAAGGCCCGCGACGCGGCGTGTTCGAGCCAGTGCTCGGCGAACACCCAGGCACCGTGGCCGAAGCCGGGTACGAACAGCAGCGGCGGCTTGCCCTCGGGCGCCTCCGGCGTGGCGGCCCGTACCTCCCGGAACACCGGCGGCACCGGGCGGGTCCAGTCCGTCACCCGTACCACCCGCGTCTTCATACCGCCACCTCGCTGCGCTCGGCGTCGCCATGACTTTCCGCACTGAGCCAGCTGATTCGCCCGCTCCGCTCGCTCATGCCGGGACCTCCAACTCGTCGAGCGTGCGCTGCAACGCGCGCAGATAGTCGATATGCCCGATCTCGAACCAGTGCCGGGTGCTCTCCTTGACCTTGGCGGAGTGCCACCGGGTACCGGCCTCGGCGTCGACCCGGGCGGTGAAGGCGCGGGCCCGGTCCGGCGCGTGCTCGCGCAGCCGCAGCCAGCGGGCGATCGCCACGGTCTGCCAGTGCACCATCGTGAACAGGCCGGAGTCGGGCTGGAGCAGGCCGGCGACGGCGAGCGTCGGATGGCGTCGGGGGAACGCGTTGAGGTAGAGCGCGGGCCGTCCCGAGGCGTCGATGCCGAGCACCTCCGGGGCCAGGAACTCGAACCGGGGCAGGTAACCGGTCGCGAGCACGACCAGGTCCGGCTCGACCTCCTGCCCGTCGACCAGGGTCACGCTGTTACGGCGGAACCGGGCGACGTCCGGCACCGGCGTGATCGAACCGTGCCCGATCTGGTAGACGAGGTGGCTGTTGACGATCGGATGGGTCTCGAAGACCTTGTGATCGGGCCGGGGCAGCCCGAACCGGGTCAGGTCACCCACGGTCAGCTTCAGCATCTGGTGGAACATCCACTGCCGCACCCGCAACGGCAACCGGTACGCGCCGGCCGCGTCGCCGACCTGGTCGGCCGGGCGACCGAAGGCGTACTTCGGGGCGTACCAGTAGCCACGGCGGGTCGAGTGCCAGCACTTGGCCGCCTGCTGCCCAGCCTCGACGGCGATGTCACAGCCGGTGTTGCCGGCACCCACCACCAGCACCCGCTTGCCGCGAACCTGGGTGGCGTCCTTGTACGCCGACGCGTGGATCACCTGACCCCGGAACTCGTCCAGGCCCTCGTACGCCGGCAGCTTCGGTGACCAGTTATGCCCGTTCGCCACCACGACGGCGGCGTACCGGGAGGTGCGCTCGGCACCGTAGCCGCCGGTGCTGCGGGTGGTGACGTCCCAGCGATCCCCGTCGGCGGGCTCGACCCGGACCACCTCGGTACCGAACCAGATGTGCGGTCGCAGGTCGAAGTGGTCGGCGTAGCGCTCCAGATAGGACAGCAACTGGCTGTGGTGCGGATAGTCCGGCCAGTTGTCCGGCATGGGGAAGTCGGGGTACTCGGTCAACGGCTTGGACGAGATCAGGTGGGTGCTGGCGTAGACCGGACTGCGGTCGTGCCGCCAGTTCCAGGCCCCGCCGACCCCGGTCTCCCGTTCGTAGCAGTCGGCGCCGAAGCCGTACTCCTTCAGGTTTTTTATCGCGGTGAGGCCGCTGGCTCCGGCGCCGATGACGCAGACCGTGCCGCCCCGGTCGTAGACCGGGCGCCCGTCCCGCCAGAGGGTCGCGCTCGGCTCGTGGCTCTCCTGGTCACTGAAGGTGGACACCGAAGAATCTCCTTTTGTCCGGCACAGGTGCCGACGTGCGGGGGAATCCTCTCGACTCCCCTCGCCTTTTGTCCAGCCCGCCGCGCGCCCGGAGTTGGTACGACCCGGCAGTACCACGTCGATCCCTGCGCCCCGGCCTGATCGCCGCTTCGGTCATCGCATCCGGGCGGTGTCGCGCAGCACGGTGTCCAGCACCTGGGCTGTCCCGGCCGCGCCGACCGGCGCGGCGGGATCGGTCGTGTACCGGTGCACCGCCTGCCGGACCGCCGTCAGCGACGGGTCCCGGTCCAGGGCCCACTCGGCGGCCGACACCTTCGAGGAGTGCACCTCCTCGACCGCGTAGCGCCAGATCCGGCAGGCGGTGAGCACCATGTGCACGGCGTCCTCCGCGTCGACGGCATGCTCCGCGTCGACGGCATCCCCCGCATCGTGGGCGTCCTCCGCATCGTGGGTGTGTGACTGCCACGTCGTCAGCCAGTGCCGGCCGCGCTCCCGGATCCACTCGGCCGGTACCGGTGCGATCGCGTCGGCCGGCGCCACCCCGACCAGGCCGCGCCCGTCGGCGCGAGCCATCGACAGCTCGGCCGGCAGGTCCGGGGCGGCCGTCACCCGCGACTCGACCTCGACCCCGATGGACGATCCGTCGTACCGCCCGACGTGCAGCTCCATCGGCGGCACCCGGGCCGGTGTGCCGGCGACATCCTCGGTCACGACATGCAGGTCGATACCGCTCGCACCGCCGGGATCGGCCCGGCGGACCAGGTCCTCCAGCGCGGCGACGTGCTCGTCGGAAAGCGTGCTGTCGACGATGACGAGCAGGTCGATGTCACTGCGGCCGGGGATGAAGTCGCCGGTCGCGAGAGACCCGTGCAGGATCACCGATCGGACTGGGGCACCGATGACGGCAACGCAGGACCCAGCGAGATGCTTCGCGGCGACCAGGGCTTCGACGTCGTCACGGTGGATCACCCGGCATTCCTACCAGGTAGTGATCGTTAGTTGAGATCGAAACACTCGGACCACAGCACGAGCCGGCTTACCTGGACAGAGCCGGGCAACTGCGACAGGGCAGCAACCGATCTCGTGGATCAACGCTGGCCCGGCGAGTCAGGGGCCGACCCGGCGGCGGTCGGCTCGGCATGGACGACCTCCCGCTCCCATCGTTGCCGAGGCTGGGTGTGCAGCCGCCAGTAGTGCTCGGCGATGTCATCCGGATCGAAGGCGGTCCCGGGGGCGACAGCACCAGCCACGGTGACCGTCGCCACGTGCACGCCGGACGGCCCGTACTCCTGGTCGAGCAGGGCGACGAGGGTCCGTACCCCGGCCTTGCCGAGCGAGAGTGACGCGTACGACTCCTTCGGCTCGGGCATCCCGCCGGTGACGATGAACGAACCGGCGCCGCGCTCGGCCATGCCGGGCAGGACGTGCGCGGCAGTGGTGATCGCCCCGACCACGTTGACCGCCCAGGCGTCCTGGTGGGCGCGTACGGAGAGGTCGCCGATCGAGTCGGCCTGGATGATCGCGGCGTTGTAGACCACCGCGCCCGGCGGGCCGAGTTCGTTGGCCGCAGCGTCGAGGGCGGCCCGCAGCCCGGTCTCGTCCGTGCTGTCGGCGGTCAGCGCCACGACCCGTACGCCGAGCGGGGCGACCTCCTCGGCCACCGCGCGCACCGCGGCCGTGGTACGCGCCACGAGCGCGACCGGCAGGCCTTCCCGGGCGAATCGCAGGGCGACCGATCGTCCGATCCCTGGTCCCACCCCGATGATCACCACGCCTGACACCTGCGCCTCCTCCGCCCTGACCTGCACCGACGGATGGAGGCTAAACTCTCACATCAATGTGAAGGTCAATCGGAAAGTGCGGAGGCGCACAGTGCGGATCGGTGCCCTGGCCCGGGAGACCGGGGTGAGCGAGCGACTCCTGCGCTACTACGAGGAGCAGGGGCTGCTCCGGCCGGTCCGGCTCGCCAACGGCTACCGTGAGTACGCCGAATCGGACATCGTCGCGGTCTCCCACATCCGCTCCCTGCTCGCCGCCGGGCTTCCCAGCACGGTCATCGCGCAGGTGCTGCACTGCGTACACGACGACGGCGGCCGGTTGACCCCGTCGCCGTGTCCCGGCATGGTCGACCACCTGGAACGGGAACGGGCCCGCATCGCCGAGGCGATCGGCCGGCTGGGCGCGGCGCAACACGCACTCGACAACCTGCTCGCCGCCATGCCGGCCGACTCGCCGGCCCCGGGCCGACCCGACGGTCCCGAGCCGACGGGGTCAGCCTCAAAGACGGCGTGACCGGGGTCGAGAACCGCCAACTTGGCGGTAAAAAAGCGGGCGTGCGGACGCTCACTGCCGTCCACCATGATCCCTGACAGCGTTGAACCAGCCCGTCCCGGGAGTGTGCGATGGCGAGCAGAGGTACCCGGCGAAACCAACTGGGGATCATGTTGGCCGGAGCGGTCGTCCTGGCGGGCTGTTCCGGCCCGGCCGACGATGCCGACGCCGCCCCGCCGACCGGTACGCCCACCCCGGCGCCCACCACTGCGGTAGTCGTGCCGACCACACCAGCCGAGCCGGAGTTCGAGGCGGAGGAGGTCGACGACCTCGGCAAGCTGTGTGGGACCGACGACGTCAGGTACCAGCGCGCCGCGCCGTACCAGGGAGCCGCGCCGCATCCCCTCGCGGTGTTCGCCAAGGAGAAGGGCAGCAAGGGGTACGAGTTGCGGTACGTCCCCCGTGACGACCCGCCCGGGTACGAACCGGAGCGCCCCGAAGAGGTCGCCCTGTTGGCCTGTCTGACCACCGTCAAGAGCCTGCCGGTCGGCACCTGCCGCTACCGGACCGACAACGGCACGAAGGGCGTCCGGACGGACGGCCAACGCTTCAAGATCGAGCTGTTCGCCCTCGCCACCGGGAAGCGAATCGTGAACCGGACCTACGACGTCGACTTCTGCCCGCCCACCCTGATCACCTACCGGGGCGAGATCCCCAAGCGCCTGACGTCCACCCTGAACGACGAGCATCTCTTCCAGATGTTCGACCGGTACGTCAGCCGCACCGCCCCTTGACACCACGGCAGAATCGAAGCCGGCGTCCTCGTCGTGCCGGCAGTCTTCAAGACTCTCGTGGACTGCCGGCGGCGGATGGTGGCGGTGGTGTTGGGGCGTTGTCGAGGCGGGCGCGGGCGATGGCGACGCGCGGTCGTACCCAGGCGAGGAAGCGGGCGTGCAGGGCCGCCGGGTCCGGGCCGGGGTCGGGGTTGAGGTCGCTCAGGTCCGCCATCGCGGCCTGGAGTTGGCCGGCGAGGTAGCAGGACAGGCCGGTCGGGTCGGTGGCGAACTCGACGGAGAGCAGGCTGCGGGCGCCGAGGCAGGGCCAGTCGACCGCGCAGATCCGGCAGAGCCAGATCGGGCGTTGCGGCGTATGCGGCTCGATCGCCGGGCGAGTCCCCTGGTTACTCGTCTGGTCGCTCGTCATCGCGGGCCGGTTCCGGCCTGGTGTGCCTGGGCGGCTGTCGTTCGTCCGGCTCGACCGACCAGTTGCGTGTGGGCGTCGACGGCACCGGCTCGACCCTGATTGCTGGGCCGGGCTGGGCGCTGGTTGGTCGGGCGGCCTTGACGCCGATCGGGTGGACCGGCGCCGGCCGGTGGCGGTGGCGGGTCCGGAGTGACCACCGACCGGGCCGGGATGCCGTCGGGCGGTGGAGGTGGCGGGACGGTCACTGGTGGCGGCAGTACCCCCAGCGCTGGCGGGTCCGGGGTCAACCGGTCCGGGCAGGGCCAACGCAACCCACAGCGGCAGTACCGCCAGAACCGACGCCAGTCGCGACGGTGCAGGGGCGCGAAGCGAAGCCCTTTCGGCGTACGCAGGAAGCGTCGCGTTGTCCTGTCCTTCCTCGAATGGTGCGACACCGTTCTTCGACAGAACGGTTGGATGCGGGGAACCGCCCCTCGGGGAGTTGGGATGGGCGGTTCCCCGCTCGGTTCCGCCCGGGTGTTTGCCGCCCGCCGAACGGTTCCGCTGCTGACACTCTGCTATGGACGCCACTACGCTGAGGAGGGGTGACGCGCATACCACCAGGGCGTATAAAGCCTCGTCGTGCCCGTCCGGGACCTGTCCGAAGCCAGCGCCAAATCTGTCCGGAGGTTGTCCGTGGAGCGACCGGCCATGCTCGAACACTTCGCCGAGGAGTTACGGCTAGCCCGTACGAAGCGCGACATGTCCCAGGCCGAATTGGCCGAGGCGTCGAACTATTCGCCCGCAATGATCGCAAAGGTCGAGGCGTGTGAACGGCGGCCCAGTCTGGACCTCGCCCGCCGCTGCGACACCATCTTCGGCACCGACGGCCTGTTCGAGCGGATCCAGCGCAAAATCGGCCAGGAGACCGTGGTCGGCTACTTCCGGGAGTGGGCCGCCGTCGAGCAGGAGGCCAAGGCGCTGCGCTGGTTCGAGCCGACGTATGTGCCGGGGCTGTTGCAGACCGAGGCGTACGCCCGCGCCGTGCTCGCCAGCAGTGGTCTGCTTACCCCGGAGGAGACCGAGCAGCAGGTCGTCACCCGGCTGGACCGGCAGGAGATCCTGACCCGCGCCACTCCTCCGCTGCTCACCTTCGTGATGGACGAGAGCGCCTTGCGCCGCGCGATCGGCGGGCCGGCGGTGATGCGCGAGCAACTTCTGCACCTGGTCAAGGTCGGCGCCGCCCTGCCCCGGGTCCGGATCCACGTCGTGCCGGCCTCGGCCGGTGCCTACGCCGGCCTGGACGGCACCTTCGTGATCGCCACTCCCCCGGTCGGCGAGCAGGTCGTCTACTTCGAGGGGCACATCCACGGGCAGATGGTCGACCGTCCGGATCAGGTGCAACATATGCTCGATGTCTGGGACTCTGTCCGGGGCGAGGCGCTGCCCCACCAGCAGTCGATCGAGCTGATAGCGGAGGTGGCGCAGACATGGAGCTGACCGGCGCGCGGTGGCGCAAGAGCAGCCGCAGCAACAGCACCGGCGGCGCCTGCGTCGAGGTCGCCGACAACCTGCCCGGCATCGTCGGAGTCCGGGACAGCAAGGACCCGACCGGTCCGGCCCTGACCTTCGACCTGACCGCCTGGCGGACGTTCGTAGCCGAGACCGCCCGACGCCCGTAGCCCGACCGAACACCAGTACGTCAGCAGATCTGCTCGCCTGGACAGGCAGTGCCGACCGGACTCGGCGCTGTCCTGGTCATCGGGAGGCAGCGGCTGCGGTCCGGCTGAGCAGGATCGTGGCCCCCGCACCGGCAAGCAGTCCGATTGCCAGTGCGCCGATCAGTCGTACCCCGGTCGTGTGTGGCAGGAACGCACCCGGCAGTTGCGACGCGGCCAGCACCCCGGCGGCGGTGATCGTCGCCGCAACCGACCAGAACAGGCCCGGTCGGGCCGGGGTGGCCGGCGGCTCGCCGTGCCAGGTCCGCAGCAGCCCCCGGCGCCCGAGGTGTACGGCGAGGACGAGCGCGGCCAGCGCCCCGAGCACCGTCGAGGCGGCGTCGAACACGGGTGCGTTCTGGGTCAGCCGGTCCCACGCCTGATGACTGGTGGCGGCGAGTACGGCCGAGCCGGCGCTGACCGCGAAGACGGGCCGGGAGACGCCGAGTACGCCGTAGTCACGCAGGGCCAGCCCGCCGGGCCAGGACGGCAGGTGTACGGCGACCGTCGGCGCTGCCCAGCGGACGAGCGCCCCGCAGAGCAGGGTCACCGGCAGGCAGAACAGGATCAGCCCGGCTGGCTGGTGCGACAGCGGGAACACCGGCAGGCCCGACCCGTCGAGCGCGTACGCCAGATCGGGTGCGGCGGCGCCGACGACGAGCGCCACCCCGTCGAACCAGCGGGGCCGCCAGAGCTTGAGCGGCAACGGCAGCGCGGCGTGCGAGGGTGTCAGGGGTGTTAAGAAGGGGCCCTTCTTCTACAGAAAGCGCTAATAGGGGGCCCTTCCTTACACCTTAGGCGGGCAGGAGGAGGTCGGCTCGGATGGGGAAGTGGTCGCTGGCTCGGCGAGTCTGCTCGGTGTCGACGACGTCGTAGTCGAGCACGCTGATCCGGGGGTCGACGAAGAGGGCGTCGATCCGGTCCCGGGGTTCCAGGCACGGGTAGGTGAATCGGGACGCGCCGCCGGCCACCACGGCGGCGGCGTCGGTGAGGCCGTCGGCGACGGTACGCCAGGCGCCACCGCCGGAGTTCTCGTTGAGGTCGGCGCCGACCACCACCGGCAGCCGCAGCGCGGCGAGTGCCTCCTTCAGGAGGGCAGCCTGCCCGGGGCGCTCGGTCGGGTCGGTGGACAGGTGCGAGCCGGCGAGAGCGAACCGGGCGGACCCGATCCCGCACTCGGCGAAGACGGCCCCGCGCAGATGCCGGCCTGGCGTCAACGGGTACTGCTGGCACCAGGTGTGGTAGACCCGGACCCGCAGGCTGGTCAGCAGCAGGTTCCCCAGTGCCGGCAGGCCACCCGCCGCGACCACCAGGCCGAGGCGGTCGGCCAGGGCCGCACACTTGTGTCGCCACCGGAATCGGCGCGGCGCCTCCTGCACGATCACCACGTCGGGGTCCATGCCACGGACCGCCTCGGCCAGCGCGTCGACGTCGTCCCGCTGGCCGTGCACGTTGTACGACAGCACCCGCAGGCGCACCGACGAATCCCCGTTTCCGGGGGACTGCACCTGCCCCACGCCGTACCCCTTGCTCATCTGTTCTCGGCCGCCGCCGGATGTTCTCGGCCGCCGCCGTTCCGTTCCCCCGTTACCGCCGTTCTGTTCCCCGTTAGCGCCGTTCTTCCCCCGTTACCCGCCGTTCCGCGCTACCGCCGCCGGGCCAGGTCTGCCGCGCCGACCAACCCGGCGGTGTTGCCCAGTTCCGCCGGCCTGATCTCCGCCACCGGAATTGTGGCACGCGCCGAGAGAGCGTCCATATAGGACCGACGGGTCGGGCCGAGCAGCAGCTCACCCGCCTCGACCACGCCGCCCCCGACGACCAGAATCTGCGGGTCGAGGATCTGCGCCATGTCGGCCAGGCCGATGCCGAGCCAGTGACCGATCTGCGCGAACGCGGCGCCGGAGACCAGATCGCCGGATCGGGCCGCTGCCGTCACCATCGGCCCGGTCACCGCGTCGACGTCGCCGCCGGCCAGTTCGAGCAGGATCGTCGCCCGGTCCGGCTCCTGCCTCGCACCCGCGCGGGCGAACCTGACCAGGGCATTTCCGCTGGCGTACTGCTCGATGCAGCCGAGCCGGCCACAGCCGCACAGGTGGCCGTCCGGCACCGAGAGCATGTGTCCGAGTTCCGCCGCGATGCCGTGCGCGCCGCGCAGCAGTTCCCCGCCGAGCACGATCCCGCCGCCGACGCCGGTGCCGATGGTGAACAGCACCATCGAGTCGTCCGCGTCCCGCCCCGCGCCGTAGCGGAACTCGGCCCAGGCCGCGACGTTGGCGTCGTTCTCCACGATCACGGGCAGTCCGACGGCGTTACTGACGTAGTCGCGGATCGGTTCGTTCCGCCATGCGATGTTCGGGGCGAACAGCACGGTTGACCGGGCGGCGTCGATCCAGCCGGCGGCGCCGATGCCCACCGCGTCCACCTCGTACTCGGCCGCCAGCTCCTTGACCACCTCGACGATCACGTCGCGGGTCTTGGCGACGTCGTCGGCGGGGGTGTCGCGGCGAATCGACGCCTGCACCTCACCCGCCACGTCGACGACGCCGGCGGCCACCTTCGTACCCCCGACATCGACTCCGATGGTCAGCGTCACCGCTGCCGCTCCCCTCTGCCGTACCGCACTCGCGGTCGCTCTCCCGCCACTGCCGCCGTACCGTGCCGTCACCACCGCCGTGGCCTCCGGTCCGCCCGGTCGGACGGCTCCGGCAGTCAGGGGCCCTGGTCGGGGGCCACCTGCTCGCCCGGGCCGGCGGTGACCGGTCCCTCCGGGGTCCGCGACGCGGGCACCGGCGGTCGCCCGGCGGCCGACGAGCCGGCGGGCCGGGCCCCGCCCGTCCCGGCCGAGGTCGACCGGTCCGGATCGGCGGTCGCCCCGGTCTCCTGGGCTCCGGCCTCCGCACGGGTGGCGGCCGCCCAGACGTCCTGGTCGTCCGCCGGCCACGAATCATGCCTGGTACGAGTGGCTTCGCGCCACACCGCGTCTTCCCGGACACTCGACGGGCCGGCTGACGGGGCATCGGGGGTGTCCACGCCATCGGCATCGGCCCGACTGGCGGTGGCGGTGGCGGTGCCGGGCCGGGAGCCCTGTGCACCGGTGTCGTGGCGGCTGGTGGTCTCCGCGCGATTGCCGGTGTTACCGGCGACGCTGGAGAACGCGCGGAGCAGGCTGGCCACTCCGGCCGCGAAGTCGCCAGCGCCGGTGGCCAGCCGTTCGGCGAATTCCGGACTCGGATCGCGTAGGGCGGCGATGGACCGGCAGACGGGACAGACGCAGCATTCGGGGCTACCGGTCGCGAATCCGGCACCCATCGGGGAGTCCCCGCCCGACGGTGCGTCCCCGCCCTTCGAAGAACGCGCGCCCGGTCCTCCAGGCTGCGGCGGAACGTCGGCCGTCGGTCCCCCACCGGAGTCCGCCGCCGGAGGAGCCTCGGCCGCCTCGGGTGCCTCGGCCACGTCCGCCGCAGCGCCGTCCGGGGCGCCGGGTCCAGTCGCCTCCCGCGCGGGCGCGTCCGTGGCCCCGGGCCCGGTCGTGGCAGCCGACCAAGAGTCCGTCGTGGCGGCCGACCAAGAGCCCGTCGTGGCGGCCGACCAGGGATCCGTTGTCTGCTTCGACTCGGTCGTCGAAGCTGGTTCGGGGGCCTGCGGCGGCGGGACCACCTGGTGCAGTACGTCGGAAATCACCTGGCTGAGCGGACCGAAGGTCTCCGCGCGTTCCCGGGCCCCGGATGCGGCTGAACGGGCCATCGCGAGCGCGGCGGCGACCAGCCGCTCGGCTTCCTCGCGTGCGGATCCCGGATCGGTCGCTCCGCCGAACGAACCGCCTGCTCCCATGATCGGCTCCTTTACGTCCGACGCCCGCCGGGTGAACGCGTCAACGTGCCCCGTCCGAAGCTTCCACCCGTCGCTTGAGCGCGGTCAGCGCGGCATCCATGATCATTTTCTCGGCCTTGCGACGGAACATGCCCAGCATGCCCACCGACAACTCGACCTCGAGCGTGTAGGTCACGGTCGAGGTGCCGTCCCCGTTGTCCTCGATGTCGTACGA
Organism: Plantactinospora solaniradicis; assembly: GCF_042658085.1. NCBI lineage: Bacteria > Bacillati > Actinomycetota > Actinomycetes > Micromonosporales > Micromonosporaceae > Plantactinospora > Plantactinospora solaniradicis. The sequence goes on from NZ_JBHSPR010000032.1 coordinate 420,620, forward strand.
CCCGTTCTGGGTCTTCTGCATCCGTGAGGGCTCCACCAGGTGCCACTCGATCCGCGAGATGTCCTCGGCGTACTCGTACGCCAAGGTGTACTCGTCGGTCATCACCGCCGCGTCAAGCACGAACCGGACCTGGGCGGCGTAACCGTCCTCGTATTCCTCGACCACCTCGACCCGCTTCACCGCTTCGGCCCACTCGGTGTAGCTCGGAAAATCGCAGATCACCGCCGTTACCCGGGTGGGCGGCGCGGCGATGACTATCGACTGGGTGGAGGAATCCGCCATGTCCGGCAGGCTACCCCGCAAGGGGGTGGGTCCGGCCCACCACCTCGCCCCATTCGTGTGCCGGTGGGCGTACCTGGCCGGGCGGGGTGACCCGGACGACAGGTAGGTTGCGGGGTAGCCGGAGCGGTCGGAGGCAGGCCGGTCCGATACGAGCACGAGGGAGTGCAGGTGCGCGAGTTCTCGGTCCCGCCAGCGGTCACGGTCGGCGACGCGGCCAACCTCACCGACCCGGTCTGGGACAACGCCGAGGAGGCGCCGGACAGCGTGCAGTTCGTCCGCCGTGCCCCGGGCACCTCCGGCACCGACGGCGAGTGGACCGACGTCACCTGCCGGCAGTTCCGGGACGAGGTGATCGCGCTGGCCCGCGGCCTGGTCGCCGCCGGAATCACCCCGGGAGCGCGGGTCGGCCTGATGAGCCGGACCCGGTACGAGTGGACCCTGATCGACTACGCCATCTGGACTGCCGGCGGCGTCACCGTGCCGATCTACGACACCTCCAGCCCCGAGCAGGTGGCCTGGATCCTGTCGGACTCCGGCGCGGTGGCCTGCGTGCTGGAGAACAACGCGCACGCCCTCGCCCTCTCCGGCATCCGGGACCGGCTACCCAAGCTGGAGCAGGTCTGGCAGATCGAACTCGGCGGCATCGACGAACTGGTGGGCCTCGGCGAACGGGTCGACCCGGCCGAGATCGACGTACGCCGCAAGGCGGTGAAGGCGGCGGACATCGCCACCATCATCTACACCAGCGGCACCACCGGCCGCCCCAAGGGCTGCGTGCTGACCCACCGGAACATGCTCTCCGACATCTGCAACGCCATCCCGGTGCTGCCCAACCTCTTCAACGAGGGGGCGTCGACGCTGCTCTTCCTGCCGCTGGCCCACTCGTTCGCCCGACTGATCCAGATCGGCACGGTCCGGGCCCGGGCCACCGTGGCACACAGCGCCGACACGAGGAACCTGGTCAGCGAACTGAAGGAGTTCCAGCCCAGTTTCGTGCTGTCGGTGCCCCGGGTCTTCGAGAAGGTCTACACCGGCGCCGTCCAGAAGGCGAGCGACGAGGGCAAGGGCAAGATCTTCGCCAGCGCCGAGCGGGTGGCGATCGCGTACAGCCAGGCCCTGGACACTCCGTCCGGGCCGGGAATGGGCCTGCGGCTGCGACACCAGGTCTTCGACCGGCTGGTCTACCGCAAGCTCCGGGCCGCGCTCGGCGGACGCTGCCAGAACGCCATCTCCGGCGGCGCCCCGCTGGGCGCCCGGCTCGGCCACTTCTTCCGGGGCGTGGGCGTGCTGGTCTACGAGGGGTACGGGCTGACCGAGACCTCACCGGCGGTCGCGGTGAACCTGCCCAGCGCCACCCGGATCGGCACCGTCGGCCGACCGCTGCCCGGGGTCACCATCCGGATCGCGGACGACGGCGAGATCCTGATCAAGGGTGACGTGGTGTTCCAGGGCTACTGGAACAACCCGGAGGCGACCGCCGAGGTGCTCACCTCCGACGGCTGGTTCCACAGCGGCGACCTGGGCGAACTCGACCGGGACGGCTACCTCTGCATCACCGGGCGGAAAAAGGAGATCATCGTTACGGCCAGCGGCAAGAACGTCGCACCCGCCGTACTGGAGGACGCGGTCCGGGCCCACCGGCTGGTCAGCCAGTGCATGGCGGTCGGCGACCGACGGCCGTTCGTCGCCGCGCTGGTCACCATCGACGCGGAGGCCCTGCCGACCTGGCTACGGGAGCACGGCCGACCGGAGGACACCGAGGTCGAGGCGCTGCGGAACGATCCGGAGCTGCGAGCCGAGATCCAGACCGCCGTGGACGAGGCCAACAAGGGCGTCTCCCGGGCCGAAGCCATCAAGCAGTTCCGGATCCTTCCCCGGGACTTCACCGAGGCCACCGGCGAACTGACCCCGTCGATGAAGGTCAAGCGGAACGTCGTAGAGAAGACATACTCGGCTGAAATCGCCGAGATATACGGCAACTGACTACCATCCGTCAGGTGCCCGCCTCGACCTCCGGTCTTCCCCGCCCGCATCCACTCGCGGCGGCGGCGCGCGTCGTCATGCTCGCGCTCGTCGCGGTCCTCACCCTGATCGCCACCCGGGACCCCGGGCAACTCCGCTGGGTCGCCCTGCTCGCCGTCGCGGGCATTCCCGCGGTGATCGCCCCCGGACTTCGGCCGCTGGCCCCGCTCGGCAGGTTCGCCGAGGTCGTGATCGTCGGTCTGGCCGCCGGTCAGGTGGCCGCGGCGGCGGAGATCGGCACCCCGATGCCCGGTCTCGGTGCGTCGGCGATCCTGCCCTACCTCGCCGTGCCGCTCACCGTCGCGGCCCTGCAACGCCGCTCGCGGGAGGGCATCGCCCTGATCGCGGTCACGGCGGCGACCCTGGTGGTGAGCGGCACCTTCACCAGCGGCGACGGCGGGCGGCTGATCGGCCAGCTCGGTTACCTGGCGGTGGCGGCCCAGTGGTTGATCCTGGCCGCTCTCGGGCTGTCCGCGGCCGGCACCCTGCAACGGATCATGCAGGCCCGGGGCGAGGGCAGGCCACAGCCGTACGCCGAGGCGACCCGCCTGCTGACCCAGCTACGCAGCGTGGCCAGGCAACTCCCCGGAGCCACCCTCGATCCGGGCAGCATCTCCGAACACCTGGTGGAGGAGTTGCGCGGCGTGGCCCGGGCGGACCGGGCGGCGGTGCTGTCCGCCAGCGGCGGAGGCCGGCTGGTGGTGCTCGCCCAGGCCGGCGTGGACCGGGTCGACTGGGAGACGACGCTCGACGCCGACTCGGCCATCGCCGACGCCTGGGCCAGCCAGCAACCGCAGACCGCACACCGGTCACAGGCCCGCTCACACTCGGGCGGGGACGTCTCGGCGCTGGTCGTACCCCTGGTCGCCGGGGTCCGGACGGTCGGACTGGTCACCCTGGAGGCCGACGTCGCCAGCGCCTACCCACCGCCGGTGGTGTCCCAGGTGACCGCGCTGACCCGGCCGGCGGCGCTGCGGCTGGAGGCCGCGCTGCTCTTCGACGAGGTACGGTCGCTGGCCACCAACGAGGAACGTCAGCGGCTGGCGCGGGAGATCCACGACGGGGTGGCCCAGGAACTCGTGATGGTCGGGTACGGCATCGACAACGCCCTGGCCAGCCTCCCCGACAGCGCCGGGGAGACGGCCGAGGAACTGCGTGTCCTCCGGGGCGAGGTGACCCGGGTGATCACCGAGTTGCGACTGAGCCTGTTCGAGCTGCGCAGCGAGGTCGACCGGCACGGTGGGCTAGCCGCCGCGATCGCCGAGTACGCCCGCACGGTCGGCGCCTCCGCCGGGCTGCGGGTGCACTACACGCTCGACGAGTCGACCGCCCGGCTTCCGGCCGCCACCGAGGCGGAGTTGCTCCGCATCGCCCAGGAGGCGATCACGAACGCACGTAAGCACGCCGGGGCGGCGAACCTTTGGGTCAGCTGTGCCGTAGATCCCCCATTCGCCCAGATTGAAGTGTCGGATGATGGTCAGGGCATCGCTGACCAGCGCCCTGATGGCAGGTATGGTCTTGCGATCATGGCGGAGAGGGCGGAACGTATCCGAGGCCGGCTAGAGATCAGTCCGCGACACCCCAGCGGCACGACGGTGGCAGTGGTGCTCGGAACCTCTCCCCGGCGCGATAACGTGCGCGATAGCGTCACTGCATCAGAAGGGGAGTAACCCGAGCATGACCACCAGCCCCACGCCGACCACTCGGACCAAGGTTCTGCTCGTCGACGATCATGACCTGATTCGCAAGGGCCTGCGGCACGCCTTCGAGCGGGACCGGCAGTTCGAGGTCGTCGGCGAGGCCGCCACTGCCGCGGAGGGGGTCCGACAGGCGGGCGCCCTACAGCCCGACGTCGTAATCATGGATCTCCGCCTTCCCGACGGCAGCGGGCTCGAAGCTACCCGAGCCCTCCGGAAGTCCAGCGCCACCATGGGAATCGTGGTCCTCACCATGTACGCGGGTGACGACCAGCTATTCGGCGCCCTCGAAGCCGGCGCGAGCGCCTTCGTGCCGAAGACCGCTCCCGCCGACGAGGTGGTGGCCGCCGCACGGCATGCCGCCTCGTCGCCGAGTGCGTTCACCGCAGCCGATCTCGCCGAGGCGATGAAGCGCCGGCTGGCTCCGTCCGGCCCGCAACTGTCGCCACGGGAGGGCCAGGTGCTGCGCCTGCTCGCCGACGGAATGAGTGTCGCCGGCATCGCCAAGCAACTGTTCGTCAGCGAATCGACGGCGAAGACACACATCTCCAAGCTCTACGAGAAGCTGGGCGCGGCCAACCGGGCCCAGGCGTTGATGACCGCGCTCCGGCTGGGGCTCCTCGAGGCGCCGGACGCACCGAAGTTCTGACCCGACCACAGTTCTGACCTTGACCGCAGTTCTGAGCTGACCACAGTTCTGACCTTGATCGCGTGACCGCCGCCCGGGCCCCGATGGCCGGGCGGCGGCTCGCACTCCGGGCTCGTGGCCACCACGCGGTCAGGGTGCCGGGTTGGGCACCCGGGCCGGGATCGACCGCCCGGTCAGCCGCCTGAACAACAGGTACGCCTCGCAGCCCAGGCAGAGCCCGAAGGCGGCGTTGAGGAACGCGGCGGCGAGCGCCAGGCTGGCCATGACCAGACCCAGGACCGGCAGCCCCGCCAGATAGCCGGCAGCGCAGCCGAGCAGGAAGACGAACCCGACGACCTGGGTGAACCGGACCGGTGCCACCGGCTCCAACTCGGCCGGTCGACCCAGCCGGGGCGCGACGAGGGCCCGGAACAGCCACGCGTACGGGCCCCGGCGTGGATCAATCGCGGTGATGCCGAACACCACCGCCTGGGCGAGCGCCAACCAGCCCGAGCCGGTGATCATCACGACGATCACGACGAGTGCGGTGAGACCTGCGGCGAAGCGCGGTCCACGAGGGTCGAGCATCACAGTCACCTCGGTCAGCAGGAGCGGTGCCCGGTTCGGTTGGGGCGGGTGACGATCAGCCGGATCATGACGACGGCTCGGGAAGCAGGGGCGTCACGGCCGCGACGACCTCGGTCCTCACCGGCACCCCGGAGACGCGGTGCAGCACCCGGCCGGCGGCGTCGACCACCAGCACCGTCGGCGTACGCCAGATGCTCAGCGCCCTGACCCCGGTCGGTTGGCTCGCCGCGTCGACCTCGACGTGCCGTACCCCGGGAAGCGTCCCGGCGACCTCGGCGAGCACCCGACGGGTCGCCCGACACGGTGCACAGAACTCCGAGGAGAACTGGAGCAGCGTGACGGGAACACCCGGCTCGACGCCGAGCGTCACCAGCAGACTCGGACTGACCAGCAGCCCCGGCTTCATGGACGCGTCCGGACTCACCCGCAGGTCCGGGTCCACCCCCGTAGCGGATCCGCGCGACGCGCCCCGCAGCGGCGCGACCGGCCGCAGCGTGCCGTCCCGCCGACGCCGCCACAGTCCGACGCCGGTGGTGAGCACCAGCACGCTCGTCACCGCCACCAGCCCGGGAAGCACGGAGTCCCGCACGTGATCAGCGTGCCACGGCGAACCATTGATAGCCAGCTCTATTTGTCATCTTCGTGGCCCGGCCAGGTCGAGCCGGCACAACTGTCGGTTCCGCCGTCCGGGTCAGCCGGCCAGCAGTTTCGTCATCCGCCCTGCCTGGTTCTCCCAGCGCCATTCGCGCTCCACCCAGGCCCGTCCGGCCGCACCCATCCGGCGGGCCAGCTCGGGATCGGCGAGCAGGGTGGCGACCCGGTCGGCGAGCTGACGCCCGTCCCGCCCGTCGACCACGTGTCCGGTCTCGCCCTCCCGTACCGCGTCCGGAGCGCCACCGGAGTTTCCGGCCACCACCGGTAACCCGGTCGCCGACGCCTCCAGGTAGACGATGCCCAGGCCCTCGACGTCCAGCCCACGGTTGCGGGTCCGGCACGGCATCGCGTAGACGTCTCCGGCCGCGTAGTGCGCCGGCAACTCGGCGGTCGGAACCGAGCCGGTGAACACCACGTCGGCCGCGACGCCGACCCGCCGGGCCAGTTTCTCCAACGTCGCGCGGTACGGCCCGCCGCCGACCACCAGCAGCGCCGCGCCGGGCACCCGACGGCGGATCTCCGGTAGCGCCCGGATCAGTGCATCCTGGCCCTTACGTGGCACCAGCCGGGACACGCAGACCACGACAGGCCGGTCGGCGAGACCATGCCGGGCCCGGACCCCGGCGCCGTCGACGTCCGGGTGGTAGACGTCGACGTCCACCCCGGGCGCCAGCCGGCGGAGTTCGGTACGGCCACGCAGCACGCGGTCCAGCCGTACCCGGGTGTACTCCCCCAGGTAGGTCGTCACGTCGACGCCGTCGCCGATCCGGCGCAGCGCCGACCGCGCACCGGGTAGCGCCGCCCAGCCGACCTCGTGACCATGGGTCTGGGCCACCGCCCGCTGGATCCCCGCCCGGCGGCGCAGTCCCGCGGCGAGCAGTCCCAGCGGCGCGGCGGCGCCGAACCAGACCGTGTCGCAGTCGTACGCCCGGGCGAGTTCGGCGGCCCGACGCGCGACGTGTCGGGTCGGGAGCAGTACCTTGGTCGGCTCCCGCACCACCTCGAACGGCTGGTCGGCGTCGAACTTGTCGGCACCGCGCCAGGTCGAGGCGTAGACCACGAGCGAGCCGGGCGGCTGCCGCACCGCGAGGCCGTGCACGAAGGACTGGATCCCGCCGGGGCGCGGGGGAAAATCGTTGGTGACGAGCAGGGTCCTGGTCAACCGCCGGCTCCTCGGGCGTAGGCGCGGGCCGCCGCCATCCGCTCCACGGTGGAGGGGTGGCTGGCCGAGTAGAGGTACTCCCAACGCGGCGGGTCCGGGTCGGCGAGGTTGACGCTGGAGAGCCGGCGCTGCATCGCCTCGAAGGCGGCCGGGTCACCGGTGAGGGCCAACGCGTGGGCGTCCGCCCGCGCCTCGACCTGCCGGGACACCCACGCCTGGGCCGGCGCGGCCACCAGCCCGGCCACGGTGACCAGGGCGATCAGCAGCGGAAACGCCCTCGGCTCGGCCACCGAGTCGACATTCGCGGCCCGGAGCAGCGCGCTCCACGAGCCGAGCAGGTAGAGCGCCACCACCGCCGCGGCGGCACCCAGTGCGCCGGTCAAGGTGCCAGCCAGCACGTCCCGATCCTTCGCATGCCCCAACTCGTGCGCGACCACGCTGGCCACCTCGGCCGGGGGCGCGTCGCGGAGCAGGGTGTCGTAGACGACGATCCGCCGGGTCGGGCCGAACCCGGAGACGTACGCGTTGACCGCCCGGGTCCGCCGGGACGCGTCGGCGACCAGCACGTCCCGGACCGGTACGTCGTCCCGCTCGGCAAGCGCCATCAGTTCGGTACGTGTCGGCCCCGGCTCCATCGGGGTGAACCGGTTGAAGATCGGCTCCACCAGCACGGGCAGGACGAAGGAGAGCAGCGTGACCAGCACCGCCGCGCCGGCCGCACCGAACGCCCACCACCAGCGCGGCGCCAACCGGATCACGGTGTAGAAACCCAGCAGGGCCACCGCGCCGATCACGGCACTGACCGCGTACGACTTGAGCAGGTCGATCGTCCACCCGCCCCAGCCCTGGGTGGCGAGTCCGTAGCGGGCCACCACCGAGTGTCGCCAGGCGGCGAACGGCAGAGTCAGCAGGTCCGCCACCAGCACCACGGCCAGCCCCCCGAGCACCGCCTGGGCGATCCAGTTGTCCCCGAACGGGCGACCGACCAGCCCGACCAGCTTCGCGCCGAGCGGGGTCAGGCCGAGCAGCAGGGCGACGAGCAGTCCGACCGCCATCCCGCCGTAACTGCCCGGCCGAAGGGCGGACTTGAAGGCGCGGCCCCGGGCCACGTCCGCAGGCCGTAGTTCGTCGAGGGCGGCCAACTGGTCCGCCCGGGGTGCCGGCGGGCGGTGCCACGGCACCAGCAGGGCCGTGACGACGACCAGGAGAAGTACGAGGGCCACGAGCGTCAGGCCCGCCCAGGCGCGCGGCGTCATGCGGCGACGTACTGTCGCTCGGTCATTCCGCTCCGCCCCTTCGCCGGCCCGTTCGCGCGGCCAATCCTATGCCGGCCCGACCCCGACCGGGTCGGCTGGGAGATCTCCCGCCGCAGGGGCAGAACCGGAGTCGCCCGACGACGTCCCAACGACGCCGCAACGACGTCCCGACGACGTCCCGACGACGGGCGGGCATGACGGGCGGGTCCTCAGCCACCGCGCCGGCCAGGATGGCGAGTAGTCAGGCGACGTTCCGGCGACGGCGACGGGTGGTCAGTCGCAGCGGCGCGGTGGGCGGAGCCTCGAGCACGTCGACGTCGAAGCCGGCCCGGGTGAACACCTCGATCGCGTGCTGCTCCTCGGCGGTGAGTGTGGGCTGCCCGGCCGGACGGTCCAACAGGGCAGTCACCAGGCACCCGGAACAGGCGGCACCCCGGACGGTGCAACTGTCGCAGTCGATGAGCATCGGCCCTCCTTCAGAGGTGGCGCCGGGGTTGTCGTGACCCGGACACCGTCGGTGACATCGACGCTAGGTCACGGGTACGACAAAACGAAAACGTGTTAGGAAGGGGCCCTTCTTCTACAGAAAACGATAAGAAGGGGCCCTTCCTTACATCTCAGGAGCGGGCGAGGCGGCGGAGCAGGGAGTCGGCGCCGAGCGGGTACGCGCCGTGCCGGCGTACGCCGTCGGCGACCTCGCGGTCGGACGAGACGACCACGATCGGGCGCCCGGCCGGCTCGGCCCGGACGAGCCGCCGGATCAGGTCGTCGGCGGTCTCCCCCTTCCGGGAGAAGAGCACCCGTACACCGCGCGGCGCCGGTGGCAGGCCGTGCATCCGCTCGGCCCCGTCGAAGACGACGGTCACCTCGGCACCGGTCTGCGCCGCGATGCCGCCCAGCCCGGTGATCAGGCGCTTGCGCTGCTGCTCCAGGGGCATGTCGCCGAAGCCACGCTTCGTGACGTTGTAGCCGTCCACCACCAGATGCGCCCGGGGCAACGCCAGCAGCTCGTCGAGCCGGACCGGATCGTCGGCGTCCAGGGCACGGGCCGAGTTGGCGGTGGCCGGACGCTCGGCGAAGGCGTCGGCGACGTAGTCGGCCGGCAGCCGGTCGGCGGGGTCCAGGGCCAACTCCCGGCGCAGCCCCACCGCCGCCCGACCGATCGTCTCCAGTAGCAGCCACAGCCGGGCGTCGTCGACCGAACGCGCCTCCTTGGCGGTCTGCCGCACAGCACCGGCGGTCGCCTCGGCCTCGGCCAGCCGGGCCCGTACCCGACGCAGTTCCGCCTCGTGGTCCGCCGCCGCCCGGCCGGCCCGACCCTTCTCGGTGGCCAGCAGCTCGGCCGCCCGGCGCTCCCGGGCCTGGGTCTCCCGCAGCGAGCGGCCCAGCACCCGGGTCTCCTCGCGCAACTGGCCGAGTTCCTCCCGGAGCCGGGCCACCTCGTCCCGCAGCTTGTCGGCCTCCACCTTGGCCACCGCGCGGTCGTGCTCCGCCCGGGTGGCACGCTGCTCCGCCTCGCGGACCAGCTCGGCGACGACCGCGCTGTCGACCTCGGCCCGGACCGCCGCACCGGCGTCCTCGACCAGCGCACGCCAGCCCGCCGGCCGGGTGAGGTAGGCGAGCGCCGCGACCTCCACCGGGTCGGCGGCGGCGGGGCTGCCGCCTGAGACGACCGCCGAGCCGAGCTCACCGGCCTCGGCCAGCACCCGGCTGGCCACCCGCTGTCGGAACAGCGGGTCGGCCGCGAGCTGGGTCGCGATCGGCGCTCCGCCGAGTCGGGCCCGCCGGTTGGGTGCGAACTTGGCGACCCGGCGCAGCGGTGCCGGCAGTTCGTCGCCGGGCAGGGTCGGCAACGCGGCGGCTGCCAGGCTGACGATCCGCTGCCGGACCGGTTCCGGCAGCGTCGGCTCCGGCTCCGGATCACGGTCGATGGGCTCGTCGGAGCCGGGCTCGTCGGATTCGGACTCGTCGGATTCGGACTCGTCGGATTCGGACTCGCGGTCTACGGGTAGGGGCAGGTCACCCTGGTCGTCGGCGGCGGGGATGCCCTGGTCGTCGGCGGGCGGCGGGAGGTCCGGCCCACCGCCGAGGGACGGTGTTCCGTCCGGTTCGCCCTCGACCGGAAGTCCGGATTCGGGTGTGCCGGGAGCCGCGTCCCACGCTGTACTGCCGCCGCTTCCGGCGCGCGTGGTCTCCGCCGCCCCCTCAGGAAGGCGGTGATCGGACGGTTCGGCGCGCGGCATGTCGCCAGTCTCCCACCGACACCCTACGGATTGCCGAACACCTCAGATGATCTCGTTTCGTCGGCCCCTGCTAACCGGGACGGACGAGACGGAAGTGTCGTACGGGGCACCTAACGTGCCCGCCGTGGTCCAACCTAAATATGTCCAGGGCACCCTGGACGGCCTTCCAGCCGGCGAGTCCCTGCCGGACGGCTGGCCGACCGACGCGTTGGCGCTGAGTCAGACCACCTTCGTGGTGCTCGACCTGGAGACCACCGGAGGCGCTCCGGACGGCGGCGGGATCACCGAGATCGGAGCGGTCAAGGTACGCGGCGGCGAGGAGTTGGGGGTGCTGGCCACCCTGGTCAACCCCGGCGAGCCGATCCCACCGTTCATCACGGTGCTGACCGGGATCACCCAGGCGATGCTGCTGCCGGCTCCGCCGATCGAGCAGGTGCTGCCGAGCGTCCTGGAGTTCCTCCACGGCGCCGTGCTGGTCGCGCACAACGCCCCGTACGACGTCGGGTTCCTCAAGGCGGCCTGCGCCCGGCACGGCTACACCTGGCCGAACCCCCGGGTGCTGGACACCGCCGCGTTGGCCCGCCGGGTGCTCACCCGCGACGAGGTGCCGAACCGCAAGCTCGGCACCCTGGCGGCCTACTTCCGTACCCCGCACCAGCCGAGCCACCGGGCGCTCGACGACGCCAAGGCGACCGTCGACGTCCTGCACGGGCTGATCGCCCGGCTGGGCGGGCACCGGGTGGAGACACTGGGCGACGCGATCGAGTTCGCCCGGGCGGTCACCCCGACCCAGCGGCGTAAGCGGCACCTCGCCGAGGGGCTGCCCCGGGTGCCCGGGGTCTACATCTTCCGGGCCGCCGACGACCGGCCGCTCTACGTCGGCACCTCCGGCGACATCGCCACCCGGGTACGCAGCTACTTCACCGCCTCGGAGAAGCGGGCCCGGATCTCCGAGATGCTCGCCGCCGCCGAGCGGGTGGAGGCCGTCGAGTGCGCGCACACCCTGGAGGCCGAGGTCCGCGAACTTCGGTTGATCGGGGCGCACGCCCCGCCGTACAACCGGCGGTCCAAGTTCCCGGAACGGGTGGTGTGGCTGAAGCTGACCTCGGAGCCGTATCCACGGTTGTCGGTGGTCCGGGCACTCGGGCCGGACGACGACGCCTATCTGGGCCCGTTCAGCTCCCGACGGTCCGCCGAACTCGCCGCGGCCGGGATGCACGACGCGGTGCCGCTGCGGCAGTGCACCCCCCGGCTCTCGATCCGGACCACCAGCCCGGCCTGCGCGCTGGCCGAACTGGACCGCTGTCCGGCACCCTGCGAGCACCGGATCTCGGTTTCCGAGTACGAGCGCCAGGCCGTCGCCCCGGTCCGCACCGCCATGGTGGACGATCCACAGGTGCTGGTCGATGCGCTGCTGGCCCGGATCGAGGCGCTGGCCGGCGCGGAGCGTTACGAGGAGGCGGGGGTGATCCGAGGCCGACTGGTCGCGGTGCTCCGGGCCACCGTGCGGATGCAGCGGCTGGTGGGGCTGACCCGGATCGAGGAGTTGGCCGCCGCCCGTCGGGCCGCCGACGGCGGGTGGGAGATCGCGGTCATCCGGCGCGGACGGCTCGCCGGGGCCGGCACCGCGCCGCCCGGCGTACCGCCCCGACCGGTCCTCGACCTGGTACGGGCGACCGCCGAGACGGTGCTGCCCGGCCACGGCCCGGTCCCCAGCGCCTCGGCGGAGGAGTCCGAGCGCATCCTGTCCTGGTTGGAACGACCCGACACGCGGCTGGTCGAGACTTCGACCGGTTGGGCCTCCCCCGCCAGAGGCGCGGCCCGGTTCCGTGACCTGCTGGAGCGGGCCGAGGCGGCGGCGTCGAAGACAACTCCCGACCGAACGCACATAAGCAAGTGACCGATCGGATGACGTCCACTCCTTTAGGCTGTTAGAGAAGTGCAGTCCTGCCCGATTTCGGGGTTTGCGTTCGCATGCCGGGTACCACGGCGGTGGCGAGCGGCGGACACCGGAAAGCGGGCGGTGAGTGAGGAGGTGTCTCCGCGTGGACCTCGACGCCGGCCACGGCGCCGCCCTCGGGAGCGCCCGACCGTCCGAGATCACGCTGAGCAAGCGGCTGCGCTCGCTGCTCTCCTGGCCGTCCGCTGAGGACGATCCGGTCACCTACCTGGTCCGGGCTCACCGTGCCGTCCATCCGAGTGCCGATGTCGGAGTTCTGCGTCGCAGCTACGCCATCGCCGAGAGCATGCACCGGGGGCAGTTCCGCAAGAGCGGCGAGCCGTACATCACCCATCCGCTCGCGGTGGCGCAGATCTGCGCCGAACTGGGCATGGACACGGTCACCCTGGTCGCCGCGCTGCTGCACGACACGGTGGAGGACACCCGCTACACCCTCCAGGCGCTGACCGGCGACTTCGGAGCCGAGGTCGCACACCTGGTCGACGGGGTGACCAAGTTCGACAAGGCGTTCTACGGCAAGGCCGCCGAGGCCGAGACGATCCGCAAGATGATCATCGCCGCCGGCAAGGATGTCCGGGTACTGATCATCAAGCTCGCGGACCGGCTGCACAACATGCGCACTCTGGACGCCCGCTCGCTGGCCTCCCGGGCCCGGATCGCCCGGGCCACCCAGGAGGTGCTGGTCCCGCTCTGCGACCGGCTGGGCATCCAGGCCCTCAAGCGCGACCTGGACGACGTGGTCCTGCGCCATCTCGAGCCCGAGGCGTACGCCCGGATCGACGAGCACGTCAGCAGCCGACCGGGCTGGGCCGGCTATCTCGACGACGTCGTGGGCCAGGCCCGGGTGGTGCTCCGGCGGGACAAGATCGTGGCGGCGGTCAAGCCCCGGCCCCGGCACTACTACTCGATCTGGAAGGACACCGTCGCCCGGGAGCAGGACATCCCGTTCGACCTGCCCCGGATCGTCATCGTGGTGGACGGGCCAGACACCGACTGCTACGCCGCGCTCGGCTCGATCCACGGTCTCTGGCGGCCGGTCGCCGGACGCTTCAAGGACTACATCGCCGCGCCGAAGAACAACCTCTACCGGTCGCTGCACACCACGGTCATCGGGCCGGGCGAGCGCACCGTCGAGGTGCTGATCCGGACCAAGACGATGGACCGGGCCGCCGAGTACGGCATCGCCGCCGACTTCCGCTACCCGAAGGCGGTCAACGACTCCGCCAACAGCGCCGAACAGCTCGACTGGCTGCAACGGGTGCTCAACTGGGAACGGACCACCACCGATCCGGCGCAGTTCCTCCAGTCGCTGCGCTGCGACCTCGCCGAGACCCAGATCCAGGTCTTCGCCGAGGGCCGGCAGGTCGTACTCCCGGCCGGGTCCACACCGGTCGACCTGGCGTACGAGTTGGGCCCGCGCCGGGGCGACCACTGCCTCGCCGCGAAGATCAACGGGAGGCTGGCCCCGCTCTCGTCCGAACTGGACGAGGGTGACGTGGTCGAGATCTTCAGCGAGACCGACGCGCACACCGAGTTCGACCTGACGGTCGCCCCGCCGGGGCCGCGCAAGGAGTGGCTCGGCTTCGTCAAGTCACCACAGGCGCAGATGCAGATCAGTCGGTTCTTCGCCGAGCACCAGGAGCCGGCGATCTCGATCACCGACAAGGTCCGGCTGGGCCGGGCCACGATCGGGCTGACGCTGCGTAAGCACAATCGCGGCCTGGCCAGCGATCTGCCGCTGCGTCGGCTGGCCGAGGAACAGGGCTATCCCGACCTGGAAACGCTGCTGGTCGCCGTGGTGGACCGGACGATCGAGCCGGACGCGGTGGTCGAGCAGCTCATCGCCATGGTCGATCACCAGGAATGAGTCACGGTGCCCCGGGTCACCAGGCGCACCGGTACGACCTCTAGCCTGGTTGCGTGATCGCCCGCCGCTCGCCGACGCGTGCCATCGGCTACAAGATCTTCTACCGACTACCCCTCGGAGTGCGCCGTCAGTTGGTCCGGCTGGCCGTGCCGAAGTACATCGTCGGCGCGGTCACCCTGGTCCGGGACGCGGAGGCGGCTGAGCCGGGACGGCTGCTGCTGCTGCGCCAACCGTCGGGGAAGGGTTGGACACTTCCGGCCGGTCTGCTGCAACGCCGTGAGGCACCGCTCGTCGGCGCCGCACGCGAACTGCACGAGGAAACCGGCATCGAGCTGCCGCTGGAGGAACTCCAGCCGGCGGTGCCGAACGCCGTCGTACACGCCAAGGGCTGGGTCGACATGGTGTTCGAGGCCCGGGTCCCGGCCTCGACCACGGAACTGGTGGTCGACGGCGCCGAGGTGTACGAGGCCGCCTGGCACCGACTGGACGAGCTGCCCCGGCTGAGCACCGCGACGGCCCGGCTGCTCGCCCACTACGGGATCGGTCCGCTCGCCGAGCCCGGCCCGACCGGCACCCGACCACCGGCGTGATTCCGGCCGCCACCCCTGCGCCGAACCCGCCGACCGGCGATACCGCATCGACCGGTGGTACGGCCGGGGGGTGGGGTGGCGTCTGCGCCGTCGTACTGGCCGCCGGGGAGGGTCGCCGGCTCCGCCCGCTCACCGAACACCTGCCGAAGGCGCTCTGTCCGGTCGGGAACGTACCGCTGCTGGACCGGGCGCTCGCCCGGGTGGCGGCGGTCGGCTTCGCCGGTCCGGCCAGCGTCGCGGTGAACGCCTGCTACCTGGGAGACCAGGTGGTACGGCACGTGGGCGACCGGGCGTGGCTCTCGGTCGAGCCGGGCGACCCGCTCGGTACGGCCGGTGGGCTGGCGAACCTGCGCGGCTGGATCGACGGTCGAGGCGTACTGGTCGGCAACGCGGACGCCTATCTGGCCGATCCGGTCGCGCCGCCGGGTCCGGACATCGCCGCCCTGCTCGCCGGCTGGGACGGTCGGACGGTACGGCTGCTGGGTCAACCGGTCACCGGTCCGGCTCGGCCCGGCGACTTCGGCGGCCACCGGTTCGCCGGGTTCTCGCTGCTGCCGTGGGCCTGGATCCGGGACCTGCCAGTGGAGCCGGCGGAACTGGTCCGCGCCGTCTGGCGACCGGCGGAGGCGGCCGGCGAACTAGAGATGATCAGCTTCTCCGGCACGTACCTCGACACCGGCACTCCCGCCGACTACCTGGCAGCGAACCTGCACGCGGCGGCGGGCGACAGCCTGGTCGACCCGACCGCCGAGGTGAGCGGCGACCACCGGAACACGGTGATCGGCGCGGGCGCCGTCGTGCGGGGTACGGTCGAGCGCTGCGTGGTCTGGCCCGGTGGGGTCGTACACCTGGAGGAGCGGCTGACCGATGCGATACGCGTCGGCGACAGCCTGACCGTCCCGGCGCTGGCCGCCCCTGCCCCGGGCCGGTAGCCCCGTCCTCCGAGGGCGGACGACCTGCCCGTGCGCGGGTGCCTTGACTGAAGAACATCTAGCATGAGCGGGCAGCCGGCACACGGCACCGATCCACGCCCCGGCCGCCGCCGGGGGCGGGTACGTGCCAGCGAGCACGTCGACGAGAGGAGTATCCCGGTGATCACCGCGATCGTACTGATCGACTGCGCCACCGACTCGATCCCCGAGGTGGCCGAGACCCTGGCCGCAGTGCCCGGGGTCAGCGAGGTCTACTCCGTCGCCGGCCACGTCGACCTCATCGCGGTGATTCGGGTACGCGAGTTCGACCAGATCGCCGAGGTGATCGCCGGACGTATCTCGAAGGTGCCCGGTGTACTCGGCACCGAGTCGCATATCGCCTTTCGCGCGTACTCGCAGCACGACCTGGAGGAGGCGTTCGCGATCGGCCTCCCCGACTCGGACTGAGCGCTCCCGGTCCGGGCGGGACGCGAACGCTCCGGTCCGGGCGGGCGGGACGCGAACGCCCCCGGCCGGGCAGCGCCGCCGACGCTCCTACCGGTGGGTAACGTCACCCGATAGGCTCGCCGGATGACCTCGGTGCCGGACTACGAGCAGTCCTATGTCGACCGTGGCCGTGATCGGATCGGATTGCGGATCCATCCGGAGCCGGCGGGCGCACCGAGGGCACCGGTCGTGCTGCTCTGGCCCGCGATGGGGGTACGCGCCAGCTACTACACGCCGTTCGCCGCCGCGCTCCGGGCCGTCGGGTTCGCCGTCGTGGTGGCCGACCTGCGGGGCACCGGAGCCAGCACCCCCGCACCCACCCGTGCCTCCCGGTACGGCTACGCCGAACTGGCCGGTGACGTCGGTGCCGTACTCGGGCACCTGAAGTCCCGGATCGACGGCCGGACCCGCCTCCTCGTCGGGCACTCGCTCGGTGGACAGGCCGCGCTGCTGCACGTCGCGCTCGACGGCGGGGAGCAGGTCGACGGGGTGGTACTGGTGGCGGTCGGGCTCCCGTACTGGCGGGTGTATCCGGGCCGCGCCGGCTACGGCGTGCTCGCCGGCACCCAACTGATCTCCGGCTGCGCGAGGCTGCTCGGCAGGTGGCCGGGCTGGGGCTTTGGTGGACGGCAGGCGCCGGGCGTGGTGCGGGACTGGGCGTACACCGCCCGGACCGGCCGGTTTCCCCGACGGGGCGGAATCGACGCCGAGGCCGCCATCCGGACCGTACGGACCCCGGTGCTCGCGATCAGCGTCGACCACGACCGGTACGCGCCGGGCGAGACCCTCGACTACCTGTGCGGCAAGCTCACCGCCGCGCCGGTCCGGCGTGAGCGGTACACCGTGGCCGAGAGCGGCACCCGGCTGGATCACTTCACCTGGGTACGCTCGTCCGCGCCGGTCGCCGCCCGGATCGCGGCGTTCGCCGCCGAACTCCCCGCCCGATAGGGCGCGAGGGGTGGCCGAGGCGGTACGCCGACAGGTCCCCCGGCACAGCCGGAGGACCTGTTCCGTCGCCGATGTACGGCCGCGGGCTAGCTGATCGTCGGGCCGGGCGTCACCGGCGTACCGCTCCGCGCCGGGCTCCCCGAGCTGACGCCCGGGCTGGGCGCCACGTTGGCACCACCCGGGATCGGCACGCCCAGGCTCTGGGCCGCCGCCACCAACGCGTGGTGATGCGCCTGGAGCACCGGCGCCGCCTGCTGCGCCACCTGCTTGGCCGACGGGTCGGAGCCCTGGGTCAACTCGGCCTGCACGAGCTGCATGGCCTGGGTGTGTGCGGTCAACTGGCTGGTGATCCACTGCGTGTCGAAGTCGGCGCCACTCACGTTCTGCAACTGATTGATCACCGCTTGCTGTTCGCTGGTCACCTTGTTCGGCAGGGTCAATGACCCCGACGAAGCGACGCTCTGCACCTTCTGATCCAGTTGAGTGTGATCCGTCACGAATCGCCCGCCGAGGTCCTTGACCTCCTGGCTCGTCCCCTTCTGCTTCGCCAGGTTACCGGTCGCGATCTCCGCGAGGTTGACCTGGTGGATCGACTGCAGGAACTGCCTGTCCTGCGCCGAGAGCGCGCTGGACGGCGTCGCGGACGGCGTCGCCGACGGCGCGGCGGCGCTGTACGCGGCCCCGGCCGGCGCGAGGCCGAGCACCACCATTGAGACGAGCACACCCAAACGTTTGACGACCAACATGTTGGTTCCCCCCTCCGTCGTTGAACTTCGGGGGTACCCGGTTGACCGGCGGACACGCGGATCGATCGCACCGACGTCGGCCGCGTACGGGATGATCCCGCACGGTCGACGCCGGGCGAGGCCGAATGCCCGGGTTTGCCGTTCGCGCCGACGGGTAGGCCCAACCAGCACAGTCGGTCGACGGCCGCTGAGGACCTACTCGGCGTCCTTCGCGGCCTTGGCTACCGTGATCCAGCGCTCCAGGGTGTCGGCGGCGGAACCGGAGTCGATCGACTCCGCCGCTCGCCGCAGCCCCGCCCGCATCGCCGGCAGCAGGTCACCCGCGAATCCCGCCTGGGCCGCCAGCGCCGCCGCCGCGTTGACGAGCACCGCGTCCCGGACCGGGCCGGGCTCTCCGGCGAGCAGCCGGTGGGTCACGTCGGCATTGAAGGTGGCGTCGCCGCCCCGCAGATCGCCGGGTGCCGACCGGGCCACCCCGAGGTCGGCGGCGTCGGCCACGGTCTCGGTGACTTTGCCCTGGTGGGCGATCCACAGCCGGGTCGGCGCGGCGGTGCTGAACTCGTCGAGCCCGTCCTCGCCGCGCATCACCAGCACCGAGTCGCCACGCTGGGCGAACACCTCGGCGACCACCGCCGCCATCCGGGTGTCGAAGCAGCCGACCGCGCCCGCCCCGGGCCGGGCCGGGTTGGTCAGCGGGCCGAGGAAGTTGAACGCGGTCGGGACGCCGAGTTCCCGCCGGGCCGTACCGGCGTGCCGGAAGCCCGGGTGGAACCGGGCGGCGAAGCAGAAGCCGATGCCCGCCTCGGTCACGCACCGGGCGACCCCGGCCGGGCCGAGGTCGAGCGGGACGCCGAGGTATTCGAGCAGGTCGGCGGCGCCGCACGAGGAGGAGGCCGCCCGGTTGCCGTGCTTGACCACCCGTACCCCGGCGCCGGCCACCACCATCGCGGTCATGGTGGAGATGTTGACGGTGTGCGCGCGGTCGCCACCGGTGCCGACCACGTCGATCGCCCCGGCCCGCAGTTCCTGCGGCAGGTCCACCAGCACGGCGTTGGCGAGCATCGCCTCGACCAGGCCGGCCAACTCCGACGCCGTCTCCCCCTTGGCCCGCAGGGCCATGGCGAAGCCGGCGACCTGGGCCGAGGTCGCCGACCCCGACATGATCTCGCCCATCGCCCACGCGGTGTCCGCCGTGGAGAGGTCCTCGGCGCGCAGCAGCGCGGCGAGCAGGTTGGGCCAGGTCCGTTCCCCCATGCGGGCCTCCCGAGCGGGGCGGGGTGGTTGGCGGTGTGTTCCCGGTACGCCCTAGGAGAGCGCGCTGGCCCCACTGGCGCGGGCGCGCAGCAGGCCGGCCACGGTCTGGCCGGTGGTCACCGGGTCGAGCGGGTGCACCAGGGTGGCGTCGACCTGTGCGTAAGCCGCAAGCCAACGATCCGCGGCCCGGGCGATCACCACGCAGGTCGGCGGAGCATTGTCCCGATCGTCCTTGATCTGTCGGGCGATGCCGAGCCCACCGGACGGGGTCGCCTCGCCGTCGAGCAGCAACAGGTCGATCTCGTAGTCGTCGACCAGTCGGATGCACTCCGCGTAGCTGGCCGCGTCGACGAACTCGACGCGAAGATCGGCCGCCGGCCGGGTGCCGACCGCGAGCCGCATCCGGTCCCGGACCTCCGGGTCGTCGCTGTAGAGCAGGACGGTGTATTGACGATCGCTCATCGGTCGCTGGGCTCCCACCTCGTAGCTGCCCGCCGATCGTACCGGTCCGGTCCGGAAGCCGACCGGCCCGCCCGGCCCCGGGGCCGGAGCCGCCCAGATCCCGGGATGTCGGGCCGGTCAGCGGGCGGCGGGCTCCCCGGCCTTACACCGAGGTACCGGCGGCGCGTTCCCTGGCCTCCTGACGGTCCAGCTCGCGGTCCATCCGGCGGGCCTCCCGCTCGGACTGGCGTACCCACTGCACCACCAGTACGCCCAGCATGGTGACGCTGACGAACTCCCCGCCGGCCCACAGGATGCCGCCGGCGGCCTTCTGGTCGCTCCACGGATCGGCCCAGCCCAGTGCCAGGGACGGGTACCAGTCCCCGCCGAACAGCGTGGTGCTCTGCATGACGGTGAGTCCGAGCACGGTGTGGAACGGCACGGAGAGCACCATCAGCAGGGCCCGGGCGGGGTACGGCCAGCGTCCCGGCAGCGGGTCGAGCCCGACCAGTGGCCAGAAGAACAGGCAGCCGGTGAGGATGAAGTGCGCGTGCACCAGCTCGTGGCCGAGCGGGTTCTCCAGGGTCCACCGGTAGATCCCGGAGAAATACAACACGAACGGGTTGACCACGAAGAGCGCGTACGCGAACAGCGGGAACGTGACCACCTTCGCCACCCGGCTGTGCAGTACGGCGAGCACCCGCCGCCGGGGCGCCTTGCCGAGGGTCCGGAGCGCCAGCGTGACCGGGGCGCCCAGGGCCAGGAAGATCGGCGCGACCATGGACAGCACCATGTGCTGCACCATGTGCACCGAGAGCAGCGTGGTGTCGTACGCGCCGAGCCCGCTCAGGGTCACCGCGGCGATCCCACCGAGCCCGGGGCCGAGGAACAGCACGGTGCGCAGCGGCGGCCAGTGGTGGCCCCGGACCCGCAGCCGGTGCACCCCGTAGAGGTAGCAACCGGCGGCGAGCACCAGCCCGACGGCGAGCCAGCTGTTCAGGGTGGCGTGGGTGAAGATGGCGGAGATGGTGAACGGCGTCGTCTCGGCGCCCCCACCGGCGAGTACGTCCGGTGCCGGGGGCACGACGGACGCGGAACCGGGATCGACGTGCAGCACGTTTTTCAGGCTAGGCCAGACGAACCGGGCGGGGCACGTCACCCCGTCCGACAAGGCAGTTAGGCCACCCCGACGATGGCCGATGCCGATCAGGGGCAATAATGACCGCGTGACTGCGGCCTCAGCCATTGACAAGAGCCGGATCCACTCGCTGACCCGACCCAACATGGTCAGCGTCGGGACGATCGTGTGGCTCTCGAGCGAACTCATGTTCTTCGCGGCGTTGTTCGCGATGTACTTCTCCATCCGGGCGGCAGCGCCCGAGCAATGGGAGAAGCACACCGAAGTGCTCCAGATCCCGTACGCGACGACGTTCACGGTGATCCTGGTGCTGTCGTCGGTGACCTGCCAGCTCGGCGTGTTCGCCGCGGAGCGGGGGGACGTGCACGCGCTGCGTCGCTGGTTCACCCTCACGTTCGTGATGGGCCTGGTCTTCGTGCTCGGCCAGCTCAACGAGTACCGGAACCTGGTGCACGAGGGCGTGAAGATCAACGGTGACGGGTACGGATCGGTGTTCTACCTGACCACCGGCTTCCACGCGTTGCACGTGACCGGCGGCCTCATCGCCTTCATCATCTTCATGATCCGGACCACCATGGGCCGGTTCACCCCCGCGCAGGCCACTTCGGCGATCGTCGTCTCGTACTACTGGCACTTCGTCGATGTGGTCTGGATCGCCCTGTACGGCATGATCTACTGGCTTCAGTGATCTTGGTGCTGTCACGTTTCGCCCCGATGCCCCGTCCCTGAGACAAGGTCGAGAAAACCGTTAAGGACACAGGCCATGACTTCTGACACCCCCGGCGGCGACCGCTCTGGCGGCCTGCTCTCGCGGCTGCGCCGCGCGCGGTCGACGCCGCGCGGCAAGACCCGCCGGCGACTGGGCGCCGCGGTCCGGCTGCTGGCCGCACTGATCCTGGCCGGCGGCGCCTACACCGTTTTCGCGCCAGGTCTGCAGGCGCAGGACACCCCGCAGCTCACCACGGCCGCGCAGGAGGGCAAGGCCCTCTTCGACACGAGCTGCGTGACCTGCCACGGCCGGAACGCACAGGGCGTCGAGGGGCGTGGCCCGAGCCTGATCGGCGTCGGCGCCGCCTCGGTGGAGTTCCAGGTGAGCACCGGCCGGATGCCGCTGGCCCGGCAGGAGGCACAGGCCGAGGCGAAGCCCCCGGTCTTCAACGACGACCAGACCACCCAGCTCTCCCAGTACGTGCAGGAACTGGGCGGCGGCCCGCAGCTTCCGCCGGGCAAGAACCTCCACTCCGACGCGGACGTCGACGAGGGCGGCCGGCTGTTCCGGATCAACTGCTCCTCCTGCCACTCCTTCGGCGGCGGCGGCGGGGCGCTCTCGTCCGGCAAGTACGCCCCGGACATCAAGTCGGCGAGCGACCGGCAGATCTACGCCGCCATGCTCACCGGCCCGCAGAACATGCCGGTCTTCGGCGACAACCAGCTACGACCCGAGCAGAAGGCCGACATCATCGCGTACGTCCAGCAGACGCTGGCCGAGGATCGCGACCCGGGCGGACTGAACCTGGGCCGACTCGGTCCGGCGACCGAGGGTATTGCGATCTTCCTGGTCGGCATCGTCGCGCTGATCTTCGCCGCGCTGTGGATTGCGGGGAAGTCATGAGCGAGCGCAGCGAGCGAATCAGCAAGTTCAGTGCGGATCAGCCTCATGGCGAGCCGGAGCGAAGCGGAGGGTCGGCATGAGCGCCCGGACCGACGGACACGCGCACGGAGCCACGGGCGACACGATCGACGTGGACGACCCGCAGGTGTCCCGCTTCGACATCGTCCGCGAGGGCGCCCGGCGTGACGACATCGAGATCGTCCACTACGAGGCGCAGTTCCCGGTGCCGGGCACCAAGGCCGAGCGCCGGCTGACCCGGACCCTCACCGGAATCTTCCTCCTCGTCGGCCTGTTCGCGACCGCGTTCGTGGTCGCGTACATCTGGTGGCCGTGGGAGTACAAGCCCGGCAGCGGCGCCGGCAAGCTCTACACCCCGGTGCTCGGCCTGACCCTCGGCCTCGCGCTGCTCGGCATCGGCTTCGGCATCCTCGCCTGGGGCAAGAAGCTGCTGCCGAAGGAGGTATCGATCCAGGACCGGCACATCGAGTCCGCCAGCGACGAAGAGCGCAAGATCACCGGCAACACCCTGCTCTACATGGCCGACGAGCTGGGAGTCCGGCGTCGTCCGCTGCTCGGCATCTCGCTGCTGGCCGGGCTGGCCCCGGTGGGCGCGGTCGCCGCCGCGCCGCTGATCGGTGGCCTGATCGAACAGCCGCACAAGGACAACCAGTACTTCACCACGGGCTGGCACCCGAAGGACGGCAAGCTGATCCACCTGACCCACCACGACGGCACCCCGGTACGCCCGGAGGACGTCAGCCCGGGTGGTCAGATCACGGTCTTCCCCGGCATCGAGGGCGGCGCCACCAACGAGCACGCGGACTCCCCCGTGCTGCTGATCCACCTTCGGGAGGGTGACGCGAGCGAGGCGCGGGCGGCGAACCAGCGGGAAGGCAAGCCCGAGTCGATGTGGAACAACTACATCGCCTTCTCGAAGATCTGCACGCACGCCGGCTGCCCCGCCAGCCTCTACGAGCAGCAGACGAACCGGCTGCTCTGCCCCTGCCACCAGTCGCAGTTCCTGATCACCGACAACGCCCGCCCGATCTTCGGACCCGCGAGTCGCCGGCTTCCCCAGCTGCCGCTGGACGTCGAAGAGGGCTTCTTCGTGGCAAAGTCCGATTTCACCGAGACCGTCGGGCCCGACTTCTGGGAGCGGCCATGAAGCGTCGAAGGTTCGACCTGGCGGCGGTGCCAGGCAAGGCGGCCCGGGAGGTCGACGACCGGCTACAGGTGAACACCCCGCTGCGGTCCCTGCTCAACAAGGTCTTCCCGGACCACTGGTCGTTCCTGCTGGGCGAGATCGCGCTCTTCTCGTTCGTCGTGCTCCTGCTGACCGGCGTGTACCTGACGCTCTTCTTCGAGCCGTCGCTGCGCGAGGTCACCTACGACGGCAGCTACGCCCCGCTGCGCGACACACACATGTCCGCGGCGTACGAGTCCTCGCTGAACATCTCGTTCGACGTCCGCGGTGGCCTGGTGATGCGGCAGATGCACCACTGGGCGGCGCTGCTGTTCATGGCGGCGATCATCGTGCACATGATGCGGATCTTCTTCACCGGAGCGTTCCGCAAGCCGCGCGAGCTGAACTGGATGATCGGCTACCTGCTGTTCTGGGTCGGCTTCCTGGCCGGCTTCACCGGGTACTCGCTCCCGGACGACGGGCTGTCCGGCACGGGCCTGCGGATCGCCTCGGCGATCATGCTCTCCATCCCGGTGATCGGCACCTGGGTCACCACTGCCATCTTCGCCGGCGAGTTCCCGGGCCACATCATCATCAGCCGGTTCTTCATCGCCCACGTGCTGTTGATCCCGGGCCTGCTCGTCGCCCTGATCACCGTGCACCTCGGGCTGGTCTTCAAGCAGAAGCACACCCAGTGGCCCGGCCCCGGCCGGACCAACTCGAACGTGGTCGGCGAGCGGATGTTCCCTCGCTACGCGCTCAAGCAGGGCGGCTTCTTCATGATCGTCTTCGGCGTGATCGCGCTGCTCGGCGGTCTCGTCCAGATCAACCCGATCTGGCTGTTCGGGCCGTACGAGGCCGGCGTGGTCTCGGCAGCCAGCCAGCCCGACTGGTACGTCATGTTCCTCGACGGCTCGACCCGGCTGATGCCGCCGTGGGAGATCAACATCCCGATCGGCAACGGCTACGTCATCCCGCCGCTGTTCTGGCCCACGGTGGTGCTGCCCGGCATCCTGACCATGGTGCCGCTGTTCTATCCGTTCATCGAGGCGCGTCTGAACAAGGACCGGGAGCTGCACAACCTGCTCCAGCGCCCGCGTGACGTCCCCGGCCGTACCGCCCTGGGCGCGATGGCGGTGTCGTTCTGGCTGGTACTGACGCTCTCCGGCGCCAACGACGTGATCGCGGACAAGTTCTTCATCAGCTTGAACGCGATGACCTGGGCGGGCCGGATCGGGCTGATCGTCGTACCGCCGTTGGCGTACTACTTCACCTACCGGATCTGCCTCGGGCTCCAGCAGCACGACCGGGAGGTGCTGGCGCACGGCGTCGAGACCGGCATCATCCGGCGGCTCCCGGACGGCCGGTTCATCGAGGTGCACCAGCCGCTCGGCCAGACCGACGAGCACGGTCACGGCGAACTGGAGTACGTCGGCTGGGTGGTGCCCAAGAAGATGAACCGGCTCGGTGCGCTGGGTCCGGCCATCAAGGGCTTCTTCTACCCGATCGAGAAGCCGGTCGACGCGCCGGTCTCGCCCGGCCATCCGCCGGTCGAGCCGCGCGCCGAGCGCGAGGAGATCGGCAGCGGCGGCAGCCGCTGACCCCTCCGAACAACCACGACCGTGGCGCCCACCGGGACCTCTCCGGTGGGCGCCACGGTCGTTTCCGGGCTGAGTCCCCGGGGCGGTCGACGGCACTCAGCGCTGCGCGAAGGCGAGCGTGGCACCGAGCCCCGCGAACGAGCCGGCGAAGATCCGGCGGATCCAGTTCATCACCCGGGGGCGGCCGACCACATGGTCGCGTACGGCGGCGGCGAAGACGCCGTACCCGGCGAAGACGACGAAGGTGACCAGCATGAAGACGCCGCTCAACCCCAGCATCCGGAGTACCGAGCCCGGCTGGCCGGCGTCGACGAACTGCGGTAGGAAGGCGAGGAAGAAGATGGTCAACTTGGGGTTGAGCAGGTTGACCAGTACCCCCGAGACGACGACCCTGATCGCCGAGCGCGGCGCCCGCTCCGTCGCCACCGCGACGCCGTCCCGGTCCCGCAGGGTCGCCCACGCCAGGTAGAGCAGGTACGCCACGCCGAGGTACTTCAGGGCCTGAAACGCCACCGCGCTCGTGTGCAGCAGGGCCGCGAGCCCGGTGATCGTCGCCGCCATGTGCGGCACGATGCCGAGGGTGCAGCCGAAGGCGGCGACCAGGCTCGCCCTGGTCCCCCGGGTGAGGGCCGCCGACAGGGTGTAGATGACGCCGGTGCCCGGCGTGGCCACCACGACGAGCGTGGTCACCAGGAACGCGATGCTCACAGTCTTCCTCCGGCACGGGCTGGTCCGTCCCGAGGGCTCCCCTCGGGCGAACTCCACTCTGCCGAGACAATGGTCCGATGAGTAGGGCCAAACCCGGCTCGGATGACCGGTCCATAACGTCCGGGTCCGACTTCCTGCAACTGGACATCGGCGCCGCGCCGGCCGGACGCCGCGCCGAGTGGCTCGCCGGCCAGCTCCGGCTGGCGATCTCGGACAGTCGTCTGCCGCTGGGTGGCAGGTTGCCGGCCACCCGGGTCTTCGCCGCCGAACTGGGCGTGTCCCGGGGCCTGGTCACCGAGGCGTACCAGCGCCTGATCGAAGACGGCCACGTCGTCGGACGCGGTCGGGCCGGTACGGTCGTGGTCGCCGCCCCTGCCCCGGCACCGGCCGAAGCCGGGTCCCCGGCTTCCCCGGACACCGCCTCCGCCGACCCGACGGCGTTGTTCGGCATCCCACCCGGCAACGACATCTTCGACGCGCTCCGCGCGGCGCCGGCCCGGATCGACCTGTCCCCCGGCGTGCCCGACCTCGCCGCGTTCCCCCGAGCCGCCTGGCTGCGCGCCGAACGGACCGTGCTCGACAACCTCGCCCCCGCCGACCTCGGATACGGCGACCCGCGCGGCACCCCGACCCTCCGTCTCGCCGCCGCCACCTGGCTGGCCAGGTACCGGGGCATCAGAGTGGACCCGGCGGAGGTCATCGTCGTCGCCGGGGTCGCGCAGGGGATCGGACTGCTCGCCCAGGTGCTTCGCGACGCCGGGATCACCAGCATGGGGGTGGAGGACCCGGGATCACTCGGTGCCCGCCAACACCTGCGGAACTGGGGCCTCGACACCCCGCCGATCCCGGTCGATCCGACGGGACTCCGGGTCGACGCACTGGCGGCCAGCGGCCTCGCGGCGGTCATGGTCACCCCGGCGCACCAGTTCCCGACCGGAGCGGTGCTCGACGGTGGTTCCCGACGCCGGCTGATGCGGTGGGCCGAGCAGGGCGGGCTGATCGTCGAGGACGACTATGACGCCGAACACCGGTACGACCGCTCCCCCGTTCCGGCCCTGCGGGCCGTACTGGCCGAACAGGTCTGCTACACCGGAAGTGTCTCGAAGCTGCTCGCTCCCGCGATGCGGGTCGGCTGGCTGCTCGCACCGCCGAGATACCGGGACGCCCTGGTGGCCGCGAAGCGGAACGCCGATCTCGGCAACGCCGCGTTGCCCCAGTTCGTGCTGGCCGAGTTGATGACCTCGGGTGCACTGGAACGCCACCTGCGGCTGCTGCGGCGACGCCACGTACGCCGCCGCGACACCATGATCAGGGCCATCCGGACCCATCTTCCCGGTGCGGTGGTCCACGGCGCGGCCGCGGGCCTGCACCTCATGGTCACCTTCGCCGGGAACGTCGTCGACGCCGACCTCGCGGCGGCCTGCCTCGCCGAAGGGGTGAAGGTGCAGCCGCTGTCCTGGCACTGCCAACGCCCGTACCGGCCGGGGCTCGTCCTGGGCTATGCCGCCAACCCGTCCAGCGAGATCGAGGACGGCGTCGCGGCGCTGGGCCGTGCACTACGTCGCACGGCGGGAACGAGAACGACCCGCCGGCCCGGGTAGGGGCGACGGGTCGTTCCGACGGTGGTACGAACGAACTCAGTGCTCGGCGGTGCGCCGGGTTCCGCTGTAGTACTCGAAGAGCAGGCCACAGGCGCCGCCGAGCACCGCGATCAGGCCGGTGGCGATCAGCCACCACTGCCAGAACACCAGGCCCAGCCCGGCGATCGTGGCGGCCAGGGCCAGCCCGAACGGCCAGTAGCTACCCGGGCTGAAGAACCCGATCTCGCCCGCGCCGTCGGCGATCTCGCCGTCCGCCCGGTCCTCGGGGCGCGGGTCGATCCGCCGCGAGACGAACCAGAAGAAGCCGCCGCACATCGAGGTGAGCAGGAAGGACAGCGCCAGCGCGACGGTGCCGATCCACTCGACCCGACCGCTCTCCGCGTGCGTCCAGACCCCGTAGACGATCCCGGCGATGGCCAGGAACACCGAAACGATGCCGAACAGCCGCCACTCAGACTTCATCTCCGGCTCCTCAGCTTCCCGCGCTCGCGTTACCGAAGTTGTTGACGTCCCGCCGGGTGTCGAACGGCCTGGTCGTCTGTGCCAGTGGCGACTCGCCGATCGAGACCAGCGCGTCCTGGGTCGACTGGCCGGCACGCTTGGCCTCGATGAACCGGTCGTACTCGTCCGGCGAGACCACCCGCAGCTCGAAGTTCATCATCGAGTGGTACGTGCCGCACAGCTCGGCGCAGCGCCCGACGTACGCCCCCTCGGTCTGCAGGCTGCTGACCTGGAAGACGTTGCGCACGTTGCCGGGGAAGACGTCCCGCTTGAACAGCAGCTCCGGTACCCAGAACGAGTGGATGACGTCCCGGCTGGTCTCCTCGAACAGGATGCTCCGCCCGGTCGGCAGCACCAGGATCGGGATCACCTCGGTCGTGCCCAAGGTGGAGGCGACGGTCTCGGCCTCGGTACCCGGACGGTCCCGGTAGTTGAACTGCCAGTTCCACTTGAAGGCGACGACCTCGACCGTCACGTCCGGGTTCTCGGAGACCTTGTTCACTCCGGTCTGCACGATCGCCGTGTAGTAGAACAGCACGGCCACGACCAGGATCGGCGCGATGGTGTAGAGGAACTCCATCGGCATGTTGAACCGGGTCTGCACC
This sequence comes from Plantactinospora solaniradicis, assembly GCF_042658085.1. Classification (NCBI taxonomy): domain Bacteria; kingdom Bacillati; phylum Actinomycetota; class Actinomycetes; order Micromonosporales; family Micromonosporaceae; genus Plantactinospora; species Plantactinospora solaniradicis. Next base: position 449,325 of record NZ_JBHSPR010000032.1, read on the forward strand.
GGCAGCGACTCGCCCCGCTTGCGGTACCGGATCACGCACCAGAAGATCAGGCCCCAGACGAAGATGCCGACCGCGAGGGCCGCGATGCTCGATGCGATCCAGAGGTCGTACATGCGGTGGGACTCCGGGCTGATTCCGCCCTGCGGCCAACCGAACCCGTCGAACGTCTGGCCGACGTCACAGCCGGTCAGCAGGGCGAGCAGCGCGGCGCCGCCGACTCCGAGCCCGGCCAGCCGGCCGACCGACGGGCGACGATCGCGCCCTCGGGCATCTCGGGGACTGCCCTGCCGTACGACCGACGGCCGTACCTCCGAACCCCTTGCGACCACCTGGTCCTGCCTCCCTAGCGCGCCGCCGTGTCGGGTTTGTCGACCCCGGCGGCAAAGGCGTCACCGACGGTCGCAGATTACTCGACCTGCGTCGGCTGGACGGCCTTGGGGTCCGCGTCCCCACTCTCCCGGGGGATCTTGCCCGATCCCACCGCGCGCTACGGTTTGCTGGTGAGCGAGCCCCCGGCGTACTTCGACGCGGCCTCCGCCGCACCATTACACCCGGTAGCCCGACAGGCGATGCTCGCGGCGCTGGAGGACGGCTGGGCCGATCCCGGCAAGCTGTACACGCAGGCCCGCCGGGCCCGCCAGCTCCTCGACGCGGCGCGGGCGGCCACCGCCGAGGTTCTCCGGGTACGTCCCGACGAGCTCTCCTTCACCCCCAGCGGTACGGCCGCCGCGCACGCCGCGGTGCTGGGCGGCCTGGCCGGGCGCCGTCGAACCGGCGGCATTCTGGTGCATTCGGCGATCGAGCATTCCGCGGTACTGCACGCGGCGGAACGGCACGTGGCCGGCGGCGGTTCCACCACCTCCGTACCGGTGGCCCGGTCGGGGCGGCTCGATCTCGACGCCTGGTCGAGCGCGGTGGCGGCGCCCGGGGTGGCGCTGGCCGCGCTGATCAGTGCCAGTCACGAGGTCGGCACCGTCCAGCCGCTGGCCGAGGCGGCCGGGGCGTGCGCGACGGCCGGCGTACCGCTCTACGTCGACGCCGCCCAGTCGGTGGGTCGGATTCCGGTGCCCGCCGGCTGGTCGGTGCTGTCCGCCAGCGCGCACAAGTGGGGTGGGCCGCCCGGGGTGGGGCTTCTGGTGGTGCGCAAGGGCACCCGGTGGGAGTCGCCGTATCCGGCGGACGAGCGGGAGGCCGGCCGTACGCCGGGAGTGCCGAACCTGCCGGCGATCGTGGCGGCGGCGGCCGCGCTGCGGATGGTCGACGCCGAGGCGACCGCCGAGGCGAGCCGGCTGAGCCCACTCGTCGACCGGATCCGGGCCACCGTGTCGGCGACGGTGCCCGATGTGGAGGTGGTCGGCGACCCCGTCGACCGGCTGCCGCACCTGGTCACCTTCTCCTGCCTGTACGTCGACGGCGAGGCGCTGCTGCACGCACTGGACCGGCGGGGTTTCGCCGTCTCCTCCGGTTCGTCCTGCACCTCCTCCACGCTGCGCCCGTCGCACGTGCTGGAGGCGATGGGCGTGCTCTCGCACGGCAACGTGCGGATCTCGCTGCACCGGGACAGCACCGCGGCCGAGGTGGACCGTTTCCTCGCCGAACTGCCGGGGATCGTCGCCGAGCTGCGGGCCGAGGCCGGGGTGGTCGGCCTCTGAACCTCGTCCGGTGAACCTCGTCCCGGAAATATTGACAGCCACTTCCACTTGGCAGCTACTCTCATATTGAGGGTTACTGCCGAATAGATTGGCGCTGTCATGAAGGCAACGGGAAACCGGAAGTGGTGGGCGCTCGGCGCCCTCTCCGCCAGCGGGCTGGTGATCGGCCTGGACATCACCGTCCTCAACGTGGCGCTACCCAGCCTCGCCACCGAACTGCCGGCGACAACCAGCGAGCTGCAATGGATCGCGAACTCCTACAACCTGGTCTTCGCCGCGATGCTGCTCCCCGCCGGCCTGCTCGGCGACCGGTTCGGGCGGAAGAGGCTGCTGCTCGCCGCCCTGGCCCTGTTCGGAATGGCCTCGCTGATCTGTGCCTACGCCTCGTCCGCGGGGTGGCTGATCGGCGCCCGCGCGCTACTCGGCCTGGGCTCCGCCTTCGTGGTCCCGCTGTGCATGTCCGTCCTGCCGGTGCTGTTCAGCCCGCAGGAGCGGGGCCGGGCGATCGGGTTGTGGGTCACCGCGAACGCCATCGGCCTCCCGCTCGGCCCGATCGTCGGTGGCTGGTTGCTGGACCACTACTGGTGGGGGTCGGTCTTCCTGATCAACATCCCGGTCATCACCGTGGCCCTGGTCGCGGTCCTGCTGCTGATGCCCGAGTCCCGCAGCAGCCAGCGCCTGCGGCTCGACCTGGCCGGGATTCTGCTCTCCTGCGCCGGTCTGGTGAGCCTGACCTGGGGCGTCATCGAGCTCGGCGACCAGGGACCCGGCAACGGCACCCCGGCCGTCGCCGTGGGCGGCGGGGTGGTGCTGCTGGCCGCCTTCGTGGCCTGCGAACGCCAGCTCGGCCGGCGGCCCGCCATCCGTCCCCTGGTCGACCTCGCCCTGTTCCGTTCGGCCAGCTTCACCTGGGCGACACTGCTGGCCACCCTGGTGACCTTCGGGCTGCTCGGCGCCCTGTTCGCACTCCCGCAGTACTTCCAGGCCGTACTCGACGCCGACGCCCTCGGCACCGGCCTGCGACTGCTCCCGCTGATCGGCGGCCTGGTGACCGGCGCCCGCCTCGCCTCCCGGCTGGTGCCCCGGCTGGGCGCCAGGACGCCGGTCACCGCCGGGTTCCTGGTGCTGGCCGCCGGCCTGTTCGCCGGTACCGCGACCGGAGCCGGAACGGGATACGGCTTCGTCGCCGGCTGGCTCACCGCCGTCGGCCTGGGAATGGGGCTCATCATGCCCACCGTCACGGACGCCGCGCTCGGCGCCCTCTCCGTGGAGCGAAGCGGTGCCGGTTCCGCGCTCATCCAGGCACTGCGCCAGGTCGGCGGCACGATCGGGGTGGCGATCCTGGGCAGCGTGCTCAACTCCGTCTACCGCGATCGGCTGGACCTGTCCGGACTGCCGACACCGGCGGCGGACGCGGTCCGGGACAGCGCCCCGGCCGGCGCACTGGTCGCCCGCCAACTGGACGCCCCGGAGTTGCTGGACACCGTCCGGAGGGCCTTCGTCGACGCGATGGACGCCATGCTGTGGGTGTGCGGCGGACTCGGGCTGCTCGGCGCCGTACTGGCCGTTGTCTTCCTCCCCCGGCACACCGGGCCGGTCACCGCCGCGCCGGTTGGCCTGCCGGGGCCGAAAGCCGGAGAATCAGGGCAGGTGACCGTCGGCTGAACAGGAGTACGCGAGGTGCCGGGGCTACGCGAACGCAACAAGGCCAGGACGAGGGCGGAGATCCGGCGTCAGGCCATGCGCCTGTTCCGGGACCAGGGGTACGCCTCCACCACCGTGGAGCAGATCGCGGCGGCGGCCGAGGTGTCCCAGAGCACCTTCTTCCGGTACTTCCCCAGCAAGGAGGACGTGGTGCTCCGGGACGACCTGGACCCACTGGTCTTCGACGCCTTCGTCGGCGCGCCGCCCGAGCTGACCCCGATCCAGGCATTCCGAGCGGCTCTTCGCACGGTCTACCAGGGCCTGTCCCCCGAGCAGCGCGCCGAGGAATGGGGGCGGCAGCGGCTCACCCAGTCCGTCCCGGAGCTGCGGGCCCGCAGCCTGGACGCGCTGACGCAGGCCATGGGCCTGTTCACCCGGGCGGTGGCACAGCGGGTCGGCCGGCAGCCCGACGACCTCGCGGTACAGGCCTTCGTCGGTGCCCTGATCGGAGTCGGGCTCGCCGTGCTGCTGGACGAGGATCGGGACCCGTCCGGCTACCTCGAGTTGTACGACGCGGGACTCGCCCAGCTCGAGGCGGGTCTTCCGCTGTGATCCGGCCGACCTCCGGGCCCGCGACGCCTGCCCCCGCAGACTCTCCGGCCGGGGCCGGGGCCGGAGCCACCGCCCGATCGGTGCGGAGCCGATGAGTCCGCCAGAGGTCGTCGTCGACTGCCTCGGCCAACGCTGCCCGCTGCCGGTCATCGCGGCGGCCCGGCGGCTGGTCGAACTGCCGGTCGGCGGAGTGCTCCGGGTGCTCGCCGACGATCCGGCGGCGGCCATCGACATCCCGGCCTGGTGTCGGATGCGCGGGCAGGAACTGCTCGGCACCTCGACCGTTGACGGCTCCCCGGCGTACGACATCCGCCGCGCTCACTGAACCGGCGGGCCCGTCAGGCGAACGGGCCCGGCCGTCGACGGCGTTCCGGAGTCGACGGCGGCCGGGAACGGATCACGACCGCGCCGAGCGCTCCGGACCGAGCCGCGCGGCAAGTTCCGTACGCAGCCGCTGCGCCCCGGGACGGAGGCCCGTCAGTGAGATCTTGATCTCGTACGGCCGTTGCTCGCGGGAGAATCGCCGTTGCCCGAGCCGGCCCCACTGCCACCGGTCCAGGACCGGGTCGGTCCGCTCGGGGTCCCCCGGTTCCACCACCAGCGTCGGACTGGCCACGCCGGTCACCCGGGCGACCGCGAGGTTGTCCCAGCCGATCGCGAGCGGCTCGCCGTCCGGCCGGGTCAGCACCAGATGATCGCGGGTGAGCCGGAGCGGCAGGCCCGCCTCCCGCCAGGCCCTGAGGTAGACGGCGACCATCACCAGGACGATCACCGGCAGCTGCACCAGGCCGTCGTACCACGGATCGTCGAACACCAGGACCTGGGCCAGCACGCTGGCCACCAGCCAGAGCAGCCCGATCCCTGTCATGACCGCCACCAGCGGCCAACGGGACCGACGGAAGGTCAGGTCCTCGATATTCATCCCCGTTGACATGAGGTCCCAGTTGCCGAACGCTGCTCACGCCAAACCCGGGAACATGGCGACGGCCGGGTCGGGAGTTCACCCGGACCCGGCCGTGCTGACCCATGCCGCCTCGGAACCTACTGCAGGTGCGGCCGGACGTCCTCGGCCGCCTGGTCGCCGTACGACTCGGCGAGGCGCTTCACGAAGAGGTCGCCACGGACCTCGTACTCCTGCGGGCCGACGGTCTCCAGCACCAGCGTGGCGAGCAGCGAGCCGACCTGGGCCGATCGCTCCAGGCTCAGCCCCCAGGAGAGTCCGGCGAAGAAGCCGGCCCGGAATCCGTCACCGACACCGGTCGGGTCGGCGGCCTGCATCTCCCGGGCGATCGGCACCTGGAACGTCTCGATGTCCCGGCCGGCGATCTCCACGCCGTCCTTGCCCAGCGTGGTCACCCGGATCTTGACCCGCTCCAGCAGTTGGGCGTCGGTCAGCCCGGCCTTGCTCTGCAACAGCGACTTCTCGTAGTCGTTGGTCAGCAGGTAGTCGGCGCCGTCGATCAGGCCCAGCACGTCGCTGCCCTCCATCCGGGCGAGCTGCTGGGACGGGTCGGCGGCGAAGGCGTACCCCCGCTGCCGGCACTCGGCGGAGTGCCGCTGCATCGCGGCCGGGTCGTTGGCGCTGACCAGGACGAGGTCGAGACCACCGACCCGTTCGGCGACCGGGGCGAGTTCGATGTTGCGGGCCTCGCTCATCGCGCCCGCGTAGAACGAGGCGATCTGGCACATCTCGGTGTCGGTGGTGCAGACGAACCGCGCGGTGTGGGCCACCTCGCTGACGTGCAGGGATTCGCAGTCGACGCCGTGCCGCTCCAACCAGGACCGGTAGTCGGCGAAGTCGGCGCCGACGGCGCCGAGCAGGACCGGGCTCAGGCCGAGCTGGGCCATCCCGAAGGCGATGTTGGCGGCCACCCCGCCACGCCGGAGCACCAGCTCGTCGACGAGGAAGGAGAGCGAGACCTTGTGCAACTGGTCGGCGATGAACTGATCGGCGAACCGGCCCGGGAAGTGCATCAGATGGTCGGTGGCGATCGAGCCGGTAACGGCGATCTTCATGTCGGCCCTCGGGATCGGAAGAATGGACTACAGCCGGGTCAGCCTACCGGTACGCTCCCCGGCACGTCTCCGATCGATCGGGTACCGGCCTCCTGAGTGTCACCTCGACCTCGTACCCCGGCAACCCTGGGACGATACGCCGAACGGGCCGCTCCCGGCGGGGCGCTGCGACGGACTCTCCGGACGTCGCACCGCCCGCGCGGGGCGACCCGCTCAGGCAATAATTATTTACGCTGCAACCGGACCTTTTCGCCCGAAATCAGGACGAAACACCCGATCAGTGGAACAAGTGCCGATCAGTGGAACGAGTCGCCACACGCGCACGAGTTCTGCGCGTTCGGGTTGTCGATGGTGAAGCCCTGGGCGTCGATCCGGTCGGCGAAGTCGATGGTGGCGCCGGCCAGGTAGGGGGCGCTCATCCGGTCGACGACGACCCCGACCCCGCCGAAGTCGGTGACGACGTCACCGTCGAGCGAGCGCTCGTCGAAGAACAGCTGGTAACGCAGGCCGGAGCAGCCACCTGGCTGCACCGCGACCCGCAGCCGCAGGTCGTCGCGGCCCTCCTGCTCGATCAGAGCCTTCACCTTCTCCGCCGCGACGTCGGTCAGGGCGATGGTGCTCGGGGCGGTTGCCGCGGTCGACTCGGTCTGCGCTGGCGTTGTCACGTGAAAGTCTCCCCTGCGCGGGTGCGATGTTTATCCGTACTGGCCAACGCTAGCCGGCTGGCCGGTGATTCCCAATGCGGTTCGATTTGATTGTAGGTCGGTGCGGTGCAGGTCACCCGGTGACCGCGGAGCGAGCGGGCCGGAGAATCTCCGCCAGCACCGACCGCTGGGTCGGCCGAGCCTCCGCGTGCCGCTCCCGGCCGGTGTCGGTGAGTGCGACGAAGACCCCCCGCCGGTCCTGCTCACACAGGGCCCGGCAGACCAGCCCGTGCCGCTCCAGTCGGGCCACCGCCCGGCTGAGCGCGCTCTGGCTGAGATGCACCACCTCGGCCAGCTCCTGCATGCGCAGTTTGGTCTCCGGTGCGCCGGCCAGCCGGTCGACGACCTCGAACTCGCTCATCCCGATCCCGTGCCGGTCGTGGAGCTCGCGTTCCAGCGCGCACGACGCCGCCGCGTAACGGTTGGCCAGCTCACGCCACTCGGCGGCCAGGGCCTGGTCCTCGGACACGCCGCCGATGTTACCAGATGCACAGGAAAAACTTGCACACACATTAGTTGCTTGCACATTAGATGCATGTGCACGTAAGTTCGCCGACATGGCTTCTTCGGCTCCACCGGGTACCACCCCGCTGACCACCACAAATGACCCCGCCCAGCTCGACGGAACCACCGACGGCACACCGGCCGGCGGCCCACGGATGACCGCCCGGCTCTGGGGAGCGCTGATCGTGCTCTGCGGCGCGTTGTTCCTGGACGGCCTCGACGTCTCGATGGTCGGGGTGGCGCTCCCCTCGATCCAGGCCGACCTGGGGCTGTCCAACTCGGCGCTGCAGTGGATCGTCAGCGGCTACGTCCTCGGCTACGGCGGACTGCTGCTCCTGGGCGGCCGGACCGCCGACCTGCTCGGCCGGCGGCAGGTCTTCCTCTGGGCGATCGCCGTGTTCGGCGTCGCGTCGCTGGTCGGCGGCCTCGTCGACGATCCGTCACTGTTGATCGCCACCCGATTCGCCAAGGGCGTCGCGGCGGCCTTCACCGCCCCCGCCGGCCTCTCCATCATCACCACGACCTTCCACGAGGGCCCGGCCCGCAACCGCGCCCTGAGCTTCTACACCGCCTGCGGCGCGAGCGGGTTCTCGCTGGGGCTGGTCTTCGGCGGCGTACTGACCGAGGCCGGCTGGCGCTGGACCTTCCTGCTGCCCGCCCCGATCGCACTGCTCGTCCTCTTCGCCGGCATCCGGCTCATCCCGACCGACCGCACCCCGCGCCGGGCCGGCGGCTACGACCTGGGCGGCGCCGCCACCGCCACCGCCGCGCTACTGCTCCTGGTGTACGCGGTGGTGTCGGCACCCACGGCCGGCTGGCTCTCCGTCCGTACGGTGGGCTCGTTCGCCCTGGTGGCGGCGTTGCTCGCGGCGTTCGTCCAGATCGAGCGCCGGGTGGCCCACCCGCTCGTCCGGCTGAGCATCCTCGGCAACCGGAGCCTGGTCGGCGCCAACCTGGCGGCGCTGGCGGTGACCGGCTCGTACGTCGGATTCCAGTTCATCGGCACCCTCTACACACAGGTCGTGCTCGGCTGGTCCCCGCTGGACATGGCGCTCGCGTTCCTGCCCGGCGGCCTGATCGTGGCGTTCGGTGGCCCCCGGGTCGGCAACCTCGTCAACCGGTTCGGCACCGGTCGGGTGGTGATGGCCGGATTCGCCGCGTTCCTCGCCGCGTACCTGCTCTTCCTCCGGATCGACGGCGAACCGCGCTACCTGGGCGTGATCCTGCCCACCATGCTGCTGGTCGGCACCGGCTTCGCACTCGCCTTCCCGGCGCTCAACATCCAGGCCACCGCCGGGGTCGCGGACGAGGAGCAGGGCCTGGCCTCGGGTCTCGTGCAGACCTCGTTCCAGGTGGGCGGCGCGATCGTGCTGGCCGGCGTCACCGCGGTCCTGGCCACCGACCAACCCACCCCGGGCCACGTGCCGGACTCGTTCTACCCGGCGGTGGGCCTGGTGAGCGGGGTGGCCCTGCTCGGACTGCTCGTCGCGGCGGTCACCGGCAGCCGCGCCCGCGGTCGCCATCGTGGCCCGGTCCACCTCGGCTGAGCCGGAACCCGGCCGCCGTGCCGGCCGTACCCGTCAGCGACTCCACTGACCGGCCAGCCGCGCGGCCAGGGCCCGCAGTCCCTCCGCCGGGCGGCTCATCGCCCGCTCGATCCCACCGTGCGGTTCACCGCCGAAGTGATCGACCAGGCTGTGCGTCTCGGTCACGCCGGCCGCCGCCGACTCGCGGCGGCCGGCGCTGACCCGCCCGGCGAGCACCACGCAGGGCAGCCCCCGGTCCCGGGCCGCGCCCGCCACCCCGGCCACCACCTTGCCGCGCAGCGACTGGTGGTCGAACGAGCCCTCCCCGGTGATCACCAGATCCGACTCGTCGAACGCGGTGTCCAGCCCGGTCAGCCGGGTAACCAGGTCGATGCCCGACTCACACCGGCCGCCGAGCGCCAGGATCGCCGCACCGAGCCCGCCGGCCGCGCCGGCCCCCGGCAACCCGGCCAGGCCGGCAGGACAGCCCGGCAGGTCCCGCTCCAGCACCTCGGCGAAGCGCGCCACCGCGTCGTCGAGCAGGAGTACGTCCTCCCGGGACGCCCCCTTCTGCGGCCCGAACACGTTCGACGCACCGGTCAGCCCGGTGAGCGGGTTGTCCACGTCGGTCGCCGCCACCAGTTCCATCCCCCGCAACTGGGGCAGACCCGTCAGTCCGGCGACCCCGGACAGCGCGGCTCCGCCGTACGGCAGCGCCATTCCGGTCGCGTCCACCGGCACGGCGTTCAGCGCGGCCAGCAGCCCCGCTCCGGCGTCGTTCACGGCCGAGCCGCCGAGCCCGATCACGGCGCGCCGGGCCCCGCTCTCCGCCGCCATCGCGACCAGCGCACCGAGGCCGTACGAGGTGGTCCGCTTCGGGTCCCGCTCGTCCGGGGCCAACAGGTGCAGCCCGCACGCCTGGGCGCTCTCGACGTACGCCGTGCCGCCGTCGGCGGTGAGCAGGATCTCGCCGTCGGCCGGCCGGCCCAGCGGGTCGACGGTCGACACCGGCACCCGGCGACCGGGTACGGCGGTGGCGAGCACCTCGACGAAGCCCGGTCCACCGTCGGAGAGCGGCCGGAGCATCAGCTCGTCGTCCGGCGCGGTCTCCCGCCACCCGTCGCGCACCGCCGTGGCCACCTCGGCGGCCGACAGGGTGCCGGCGAACTTGTCCGGACAGATCAGGATCCGCATGGACGGCAAGTGTGGCAGGCCACATCCGCGCGGCTGGAAAGCGGTCCCCGCTGTGCAAGCATGGTGAACGTGACTTCGACGTGGCTTGAGCCGTCCAGCACCGCGACCGCCCTGCTGCTGCTCGGCCGGGGCACAGACCCGGCCAGCGAGCGCGGGGTGGACTGTCCCGGCGAGCTTCCGCCGCCCAGTGACCCGAATCTCGTCGCCCGGGCGACGGCGGCAAAGGCGAAGCTGGGTCAACGGGTGTTCGTGCTCGGCCACCACTATCAACGCGACGAGGTCATCCAGTTCGCCGACGTGACCGGCGACTCGTTCAAGCTGGCCCGGGAGGCCGCCGCCCGGCCGGACGCGGAGTACATCGTCTTCTGCGGCGTGCACTTCATGGCGGAGAGCGCGGACATCCTCACCACCGACGCGCAGCGGGTGGTCCTGCCCGACCTGGCCGCCGGCTGCTCGATGGCGGACATGGCCGCGCTGCCCCAGGTCGAGTCCGCCTGGGAGACGCTGGCGGAGCTGGGCGTCGCCGGTTCGACGGTCCCGGTGACCTACATGAACTCCTCGGCCGACATCAAGGGCTTCGTCGGGCGCAACGGTGGTGTCGTCTGCACCTCGTCCAACGCCGAGCGGGCCCTGCAATGGGCGTTCGAGCGCGGCCAGCGGGTGCTCTTCCTGCCCGACCAGCACCTGGGCCGGAACACGGCGGTGCTGAAGATGGGCCTGGACGCCGACGACTGCGTGCTCTACGACCCGCACAAGCCGGGCGGCGGGCTGACCGCCAAGCAGTTGCGGGAAGCCAAGATGATCCTGTGGCGGGGACACTGCTCGGTGCACGGTCGGTTCACGCTCAGCAGCGTGGAGGAGGTCCGGATGCGGGTGCCCGGGGTGAACGTCCTGGTCCACCCCGAGTGCCGGTACGACGTGGTGACCGCCGCCGACCAGGTCGGCTCGACGGAGTACATCATCTCGACCATCGAGGCGGCGCCGGCCGGCTCGGCCTGGGCGATCGGCACCGAGTTGAACCTGGTCCGCCGGCTCGCGGGCGCCCATCCGGACAAGCAGATCATGTTCCTGGACCGGACCGTCTGCTACTGCTCGACGATGAACCGGATCGACCTGCCACACCTGGTCTGGGCGCTGGAGGAACTCGTCGCCGGCCGGGTGCCGAACCAGATCACCGTGGATCCGGACACCGCGCACCACGCCCGGGTGGCCCTGGACCAGATGCTGGCGCTACCGTGATCGACCGTCATCACGGAAAGTAGCGAATAGGGCACGGATTCCTGTCCTCGTCCCCGTTTCGTGCCATCCGTTGCGCTGTGACCGCTCTTTTTTCGTAACGGAGCGCTATGCTGCCGAGGGCCGTGACAGAGCCGTGCCGTGACATTGAAGATGCCGCGACGATCCGGCCGCGCCACGGGTAGCGGCTGTGTGGACCGGATGGTCCACCCTCGCGGACAGCTATCGACGTAGAGCAGCACCGACCCGCTGGAGGTTGCGTTGACCGACGACGTCCTGGTCGTACACGGAGGTACGCCCCTTTCCGGGCAGATCCGGGTACGCGGCGCGAAGAATCTCGTCTCCAAGGCGATGGTCGCCGCCCTGCTCGGTGACGAACCCAGCCGACTCTTCGACGTGCCGCGGATCCGCGACGTCGAAGTGGTCCGCGGCCTGCTCGAACTGCACGGCGTGAAGGTCACCGACGGCGCCGAGGATGGCGAACTGGTCTTCGATCCCGCCAACGTCGAGAGCGCGAGCACCGACGAGATCAACGTGCACGCCGGATCGAGCCGGATCCCGATCCTGTTCTGCGGCCCGCTGCTGCACCGGCTCGGCCACGCGTTCATCCCGGACCTGGGCGGCTGCCACATCGGTCCCCGGCCGATCGACTTCCACATCCAGGCCCTGCGGCAGTTCGGCGCGGTCGTCGACAAGACGCCCGAGGGCATGCACCTCACCGCGCCCACCGGGCTGCACGGGACCAAGTTCGAGCTGCCGTACCCGAGTGTGGGCGCCACCGAGCAGGTGCTGCTGACCGCGGTGCTCGCCGAGGGCGTCACCGAGCTGCGCAACGCGGCCGTCGAGCCGGAGATCATCGACCTGATCTGCATCCTGCAGAAGATGGGCGCGATCATCAAGGTGCACACCGACCGGGTGATCGAGGTGCAGGGCGTGGCGCGGCTGAGCGGCTACACGCACCGGCCGATCCCGGACCGGATCGAGGCCGCGAGCTGGGCCGCCGCCGCACTCGCCACCCGGGGCCGGGTCGAGGTGCTGGGCGCCGAGCAGGCCGACATGATGACCTTCCTGAACGTCTTCCGGTCGGTCGGCGGGGCGTACGAGGTCACCGACACCCGGCCGCCCCGGGTGGGCAGCCCCGGCCAGGAGGGCGGCATCCGGTTCTGGCACCCGGGCGGCGAACTCCGGGCGGTGGCCCTGGAGACCGACGTGCACCCCGGCTTCATGACCGACTGGCAGCAGCCGCTGGTGGTCGCGCTCACCCAGGCCCGCGGCCTGTCGATCGTGCACGAGACCGTCTACGAGCAGCGGCTGGGCTACACCGAGGCGCTGAACAAGATGGGCGCCACCATCCAGGTCTACCGCGACTGCCTGGGCGGTACGCCCTGCCGGTTCGGCCGGCGCAACTTCAAGCACTCCGCGGTGATCGCCGGTCCGGCCAAGCTGCACGCCGCCGACCTGGTCATTCCCGACCTGCGGGCCGGGTTCAGCCACCTGATCGCCGCGCTGGCCGCCGAGGGCACCTCGCGGGTCTACGGCGTCGACCTGATCAACCGTGGGTACGAGGACTTCGAGGCCAAGTTGTCCGCTCTGGGCGCCCACGTCGAGCGTCCGTAACCCGTCGTCGCGACCGACACGGTCCAGCCGGTCCGGAACCCCCGACCCGCTGATCACCCGGCCTGACTGGTCCTTCCGCGCCTGCCCCGTACCGCGAGGTGCGGGGCGGGCCCACGGTTGGCTACCCTTCAACCGTGCCGTCGCTGTTTCGTCGCAAGTCCGCCGACCTCGTCGAGGATGCCGTCTCCCAGGTGTCCCCCGAGGAGTCCTCGTCCGCCCGCCCTCGGGGCTACACCCCGAGCAAGAAGGAGTTGGGCCGGGAGACCCCGAAGCGGCCGGCCGCCGGCCGCCGCCCGGCGGCCGACACCAAGCCGCTGACCAAGCAGGAGGCGCGGGAGCGGCGCCGGGCCCTGCGGGCCGAGTCCGCCGCCGAGTTCCGGCGTGAGGGCGGCCCCCGGGACCGCGCCCCGGAGCGGGGGCTCGCCCGCGACGTGGTCGACTCCCGGCGTACGGTCGGCACCTGGTTCTTCGGTGGCGCCCTGGTCGTCCTGATCGGCTCGGCGAACACCATGCCGGACGCGGTGCGGTTCGCCTCCAACCTGCTCTGGGGCCTGCTGGCCATCGGCCTGGTGATCGACTCCGTGCTGATCTCCCGGCGGATCAAGAAGCTGGTCCGGCAGCGGTTCCCCAAGACCGATCAGCGGATGGGTTCGCTCTACCTCTACGCGATCATGCGCGCGATCACCTTCCGCCGCATGCGCGCCCCAACCCCCCGCGTGGCGCTCGGCGACTCCATCTGAGGTGTAAGGAAGGGCCCCTTCTTATCGCTTTTTGCATAAGAAGGGGCCCTTCCTAACACCCCCGGGCTCAGGGGACGCCGAGCAGGCGCAGCAGGGCCGCCGTCGCGGCCGCGGCCACCACGACCGCGATGAAGGGGGCGCGCCGCCAGGCCAGCACGGCGCCGACCAGCACACCGGTCGGCCGGGCGAATCCGGCGAACGCCCCGGCCTCGGTCAGCGCGGCGGTCACGGCCAGCGCCGCGAGCAGCGCCGCCGCCGCCATCGGGAGCAGCCGGTTCACCCCGTCGGGAAGTGCCAGCCGGTCCCGCAGCACCACTCCGGAGAGCCGGAAGGCGTACGTGCCGACGGCCAGGGTCAGGATCACCGCGATCAGCACGGCCGCGCCCGGTGCTGCTCGCGGCCGCCGGACGCGGACTCGTCGTGATGCCGGCGGCGGGGCAGCAGGAGCACGGCGAGGCCGCTGAGTGCGAGCAGGACCGGCAGGCCGGCCGGCAGCAGGGGCGTGACGGCCACCGCCACCGCCGCGCCGACCAGCGCCACCCGACGGGTCTCCGGCTCCCGTAGCGCGGGTAGCAGCAGGGCCAGCAGGCCGGCGGGGAAGGCCGCGTCCAATCCCAACCGGAGTGGGTCGCCGACCCGGCTGGCCAGCAGTACCCCGGCCAGGGTGCCCAGGTTCCAGGCCAGGAAGAGGACGATGCCGGCCAGCCAGAAGGCCCGGCGCCGTCCGGCCGGGTCCGGTTGGGCCAGCGCGAACGCGGTGGCCTCGTCGGTCATCAGGTGACTGCCGAGCAGCCGGTCGCGCCACCGCCGCCCCAGCACGTCGCCGAGGGCCAGTCCGAACGGCAGGTGCCGGGCGTTGAGCAGCAGTCCGGCGAAGACCGCCGCGACCGGACTGCCGGCCGCGATCAACCCGACGGCCATGAACTGTGCGCCGCCGGCGTACAACAGGGTGGACATCGCGACGGTCGCCACGACGGGCAGGCCGGCGGCCACGGCGACGGCGCCGAAGGAGGCGCCGATCGCCACGATCGCCACCCCGATCGCCCCGACGTCGCGCAGCAACGCGGGCGTGGAGACGGGTGTCGCCGTTCGTTCTGCCGTACGCATGGTTCAAAATGATGAACGCAGTACGCCTGTTCGTCAAGCCGAACGGATGGACCGATGGACCGAACGACACCCCGCGCCGACAACTCGCCCGTACCCGCCATCGCCGCCGCGCTGCGCCGGGAGCGGGAGCGGGCCGGCATCTCCCTCGCCGAGTTGGCCCGGAGAGCCGGGATCGCCAAGTCGACCCTGTCCCAGCTGGAGGCCGGCAGCGGAAACCCGAGCGTGGAAACCGTCTGGGCCCTGGGCGTCGCGCTCGGCGTACCGTTCAGCCGGCTGGTGGAGCAGCCACCGCCCGCCGTACGGGTGATCAGGGCCGGGGACGGTCCCCGGCTGCGCTCACAGCAGGCCGAGTTCACCGGCACGCTGCTTGCCGCCGGTGCCACGCACGTCCGCCGCGACATCTACCTGATCGAGTTGGAGCCCGGCGCGGTACGCGACGCGGAGCCGCACATCCCGGGCAGCGTCGAGCACGTGGTGGTGTCGGCCGGCCGGCTCCGCACCGGGCCGTCCACCGACCCCGTCGAACTCGGCCCCGGCGACTACGTCACCTTCCCCGGCGACGTCCCGCACGGCTACGAGGCACTCGCACCCGGCACGTTCCTCGTGCTGGTGATGGAACACCCCTGAGCAGCGCCGCGATGGAACACCCCTGAGCGGCGCCGCGATGGAACACCCCTGAGCGGCCGGCGTTCCGGCGCCGAAGCCGGGCCCCGAACAGCGGGCCGAACCGGCACGCCGAACCCGGTCGGCGGGGCTCTGTCAGACGGGCTCGACCGGGGCGGGTGCCCGGTAGAGCCGGGTGACGACGTCCTCGATGTCCGGCTCCACGATGGCGATGTCCCGCAACGCCACCAACTGGGCCAACCCGGCCACCACCGCCGAGGCGGTCGCCGACTCGCAGGCGAAGACCAGTCGCCGCCCGTCGGCCTCGGTACGCAGCAGTGGCGCACCGGCCAGCACCGGCGCCTCGGCCAACGGCTCGTCCAGGTCGGCCACCACCAGACGCCGGGACCCGTAGCGGGCGTGCAGCGCCTCGATCGACCCGTCGTGCACCACCCGGCCGTGGTCGATCACCACCAGCCGCCGGCACAGCCGCTCGATGTCGGCGAGATCGTGGGTGGTGAGCAGCAGGGTGGTGTCGCCCGCCCGGCCGAGTTCGGCGAGGAAGGACCGGACCGCCTGCCTGCTCACCACGTCCAGCCCGATCGTCGGCTCGTCCAGGAAGAGCACCTCCGGCCGGTGCAGCAACGCGGCGGCCAGCTCGCCGCGCATCCGCTGCCCGAGCGAGAGCTGCCGTACCGGGACATCGAGGAAACCGTCGAGGTCGAGCAACTCCCGGCACCGCCGCAACCGGGCGGCGTGGTCGGTGCCGGGCACCCGGTAGATGTGCCGGAGCAGGTCGAACGAATCCCGGAGCGGCAGGTCCCACCAGAGCTGCGAACGCTGCCCGAAGACCACCCCGATCCGCAGCGCCAGCCGGGTGCGTTGGGGCACCGGCGCGAGCCCGCAGACCCGTACCTGGCCGGACGACGGGCTCAGCACGCCGGTGAGCATCTTCAGGGTGGTGGACTTGCCGGCGCCGTTCGGCCCGATGTAGCCGATCATCTCGCCCCGGCGCACGGTCAGGTCGATCCCGTCGACGGCGGTCACCACCCGCTTCGTCCGGCGGAACCGGCCGGCCCGGACCCGTACCACGAATTCCTTGCGCAGACCGCGCACCTCGATCACCGGCTCGTCCGGCCCGGGCCCGGTCACGAGCCGGTGCTCCGGTAGTGCCGGACCCCGACCCGCCAGGCCGTCGCGGCGCCCGCCGCCGCCAGCAGCGCGACGCCCGGAGCGATCCAACCCACCCAGGCCGGCAGGCCGAGCGGGTCGGCGCGGCCGAGCAACGCCAGCGCCGGATAGTAGGCCACGAAACCGAACCCCAGACCGTACGCGAAAACCGCTCGGAACCAGCCACTATAGACAGTCATCGGGTACGTGGTGAAGTCTCGCCCGCCGTAGGTGAACGCGGCACCCACCTCGCCGGAGTCGATCCACCAGAACGACAGCGTGGCGGTGGCCACGAAGATCGACCCGAAGAACACCACCCCGGCCAACGGCGCTAGCACGGCCAACACGACCCGGCCCGGCGTCCAGGACACGTCCGCCAGGGCCAACGCGGTGACCAGCACGCCCAGCCCGACCAACGCCCGGGAGGTCTTGCGCAGCGGCAGGTCCATCAGCAGCAACTGTGGCAACGCGCCGAGCGGGCGGACCAGCACCGCGTCCAGCAGCCCGGTCCGGACGTACTGGCGGACCCGCTCGATGTTGCCCACGGCGAGGTCGGCGGTGGCGAACGCGGCGGCGGAGATCCCGACCATCACCATCGCCTCGGTCCGGTCGAACCCACCGAGCTGCCGGGTGACCCCGAACAGCACCAGCACGGTGAGTACGTCGAACAGGGTGGCGCCGACGTTGCCGACCACGTCGATCACGAACGACGTCCGGTACGACGCCTGCGAGCGGGCCTGTCCACGCAGCAGCGCCAGGTACGCCGGCACCGTCCCGAGTCGGTACGTCCGGTCAGCCACCCTGCACCACCAACCGGCGCTCGGCCCGGCGCTGGACGGTACGGCAGCCCAGCAGGATCAACCCGGCCCAGGCCAGTTGTACGGCCACCATGCCCGACTGGACCGGCCAGTCGTCCCGTTCGATCACCACGTCCAGCGGCGTCTGGAGGAGGCTCGGAAACGGGGTGGCCACCCAGAGCGGCACCAGGATCCAGTCCGGCAGGAACCGCAGCGGGAAGTAGAGCCCGGCCAGCACCCCGGAGCCGAGCGTCCACAGGATCATCGGACCCCGGACGTCCTGCAACCAGTAACCCGTCGCGTTGACCAGGTAGCGGCAGCCGAAGCAGATCACCACGGCCAGCCCGACGGAGAGCACGAAGAGTGGCATCGTGGGCCACCGGTCCGGCAGCTTGAAGTCGAAGAACAGCAGCCCGGTCAGTACCGGCGGCACGAACCTGGTCAGCAGCGCGTACCCGGCGCGCCCCAGGTCGGCGGCGAGATAGCTGACCACCGGGTGTACCGGCCGGAGCAGGTCACTGGCCACCTCGCCGGTACGGATCCGCTCCGCCAGGTCGATCCAGCCCCAGAGCAGCACCACGGCGAGCAGACCCTGTCCTACCCAGACGAACGTGGCCAACTGGGCCGGCGTGTAGCCGGCGACGATGCCACCGGCACCGCCCGCCACCGCGAGCAACACGTAACAGCGAAGAAAGCCGAACACTGTGTTGGTGAAGGCGCCGGCAAGGGTAGCTTGCCGATAGGTAGAGTACCGACGAAACCCTGATCCGGCTATGGCAGTAAATGTCCGGAACCACGGGATAATGTTTCGGCTGATCGGTGGTGGCACAGTGGCGGTGACCGAGCCCACGCCGTTACCCTCCTTCCGCGACCACGCTGCCCCGAGCCGGGTGACTTTACCCGGAGCACCCGGCTGCCCAGCGAGATTTTTCGACGAGGTGACACCCTGTGAGTGAGCGACGCGAGCCGGCTTCTCCGGCCGCGCCGCGTGCGTATCGCCGCCTCGGTCGCGCCGTCGTCACACGGTACGGAGCGACGGTATGACTGAGCGATACTCCAGTCGGTGGGGCGAGGCCCCCGAACCGTCCTGGGTGGCCGAACCGACCGCGGAGTGGCAGCCGCAGTTCCCCGGCCAGCGGTATCCGGGGGACATCGGTCACCAGCGGCAGCGGCCGCGTCGGCCGACCGGCCGGGCTGCCGTCCCGACCGGCCGCGCCAGCGTGCCGCCACCGAACGCGCAGCCGGGCGCCCCGTCGACGAAGGGCCCCTCCGGCCAACCGACCGGATCGCCGACGGCACCCCGCCCCGACGGGCCACCGCCCCGCGACGGCCGCACCGGGTCGACGGACCGTCGGGACGGCCGGGCCGAGCCGCGCAAACCACTCCCCGGCTCCTGGGACGAGTCGCCGGACTCCTGGGACCAGCCGTCGAACGGACGCGGCCGGTCACCCGCCGAGTACCGCACCGGCGCGCCGATGCCCGTCGGCCGCGACGACCGACGGGACGACCGACGCGACGACCGACGGCACGATCGACGCGACGACCGGCTCGGGTCGGTCCCGGTCGCCCGGGACGACCGGCGGGACGACCGACAGGACGACCGACGGGACGACCGACGCGGGTCGGTGCCGGTGGCCCGGGACGACCGACGGGACGACCGTCGAAGCCCGGCCGGTACCGAGCCCGGACAGCGCGGTGAGCGCGGCGAACCGGCCGGGGGCCGGGCGCCACAGGAACACGATCCACATCGGTCCGGCGCGGACCGGACCCGGGCGGTCCGCCCCGGGCCGTCGCCCGAGCGACGGGGACGCTGGCTCACCGGACCGGCGGCGGAAGAGACCCAGCCGCTGCCCGACCGTCGGCCGACGCCCTCCGAGGGCCGCCCCGGTACCCGGGACGACCGGGGCCGGGTCGGATCGGGCGGCCGAAGCCAGATCTACTCCCCGGCGGCCTTCGACGGGCCTCCCGGGTCGGACCGTTCCGAGGGCTGGGCCGCACGGTCCGACGGTCAGCCGCCGCACCCGCCCGGCCGGGAGACACCGCCCAGCCGGACGCCGTCCCGGGCACGACCGGACCGGCCAGATCGACCCGCCTCCGACCTTCCACCGCCCCCCGACCGGCGCCCCGGTGGCTTGCCACCCACACCCGCCTGGCCGGCCCAGCGTGGCCCGGTCCAGGAGCCGCCACGCGAGAGCCGACGCTTCCCGGATCTGGGATCCGGCCGACCGCCGGTCCGCGACCCACGCTCCGCGCCGGAACCGACCGGACGCCCGGGTCAGGTACCGTCCGGCGAGCGCCCCGGATCGATGCCGCCCGGAGTCGACCGACCGGCCGCCGAACTGGCGCCGGGGTACGGACGACCCGAGCGCGCGCCGCTCTCCAATGTCGACCGGCCTCCCGCACGGCCACGGCCGGGCGAGCTGCCACAGGTCGCCCGCCACGGGGATCAGCCACGACCTGTGGAGCCGCCACCGGTGGCGGCCCAGCCGCGCCACGGGGAGCTGCCACGCGTGGCGGCCCAGCCACAGCCAGGCGAGCCGGCACGCGCCGCCGAACAGCCACGGCCGGTCGAACCCGCCCGGAGGATCGAGCCGTCGCGTCCGATCGAGCCGGCCCGCAAGATCGAACAATCCCGGCCGATCGAGCCCCGGGTGGTCGAACCCGCCCGGCCCGTGGAACCACCCCGCCCGGTCGAGCCACTTCGGCCGGTCGAGGCGGCACAGTCGGGTGCGGCGGAGTCCCGTACCGAGCCACGGCCGGTCGAGCAGCCGAGTTCCACCGAGCCGACCCGTCCGGTCGAACGCCCACGCGAGGCGGCGGCCGGCTGGTTGACTCCGATATCGCCTCCGGCTCCGGCCGCGCCTCCGCCCCCGGCTCCGGCTCCGGCTCCGGCCGCGCCTCCGCCCCCGGCTCCGGCTCCGGCTCCGGCCGCGCCTCCGCCCCCGGCTCCGGCTCCGGCTCCGGCCGCGCCTCCGCCCCCGGCCGCGGCTCCCCGACCGTCCCGGCCGCCGACAGCCGACCAGACCGGCCAGCGCCCTCCGGCGGTCACCCCTCCGCCCAGCGCAGGTCTACGGCTGGAGTTCCTGCCCGCCCCGAAGCCCGGTGCCGGACCGGCGGGCACCACGCCGGCAGGTCCCGATGCCGGACCGCCCACCGAGCCCGCACCGGCCTCGGCGTTCGGGCCGGACACCGTCGCGCCGATCGAGCCGGCCGGCACCCCGGTCGAACCGGCCGGCACCGCGCCGACGGATATCCCCATGATCGAACCCGCCTCACCCGCCCCCGCGTCCGGGCCCCCGATCGAACCGGCCTCCACCGGGCCGGAACCGGAATTCGGACGAGCCGCCGATCTAAGTGAGACTTCCGTACCCCCCATGCCAACGACCGGACCTGTCGCGGACCACGCCACACTCGGGCCGCTCGCCGATGCCACCCCGCCACCCCCGGTATCCGGGGCCCAACCCGACGTTCCGGCTGTGCCGGAGGGCGTCTCCACCACCCCGAGCGAACCCCCGATCGCCGGTCCGTCCGAACCGACGTCCGGCCCGACGTCCGGCCCCGCTGGACAGCCACGTCCGCCCGCGGACCAACCGACGCCGACGGACCGCATGCCGGCCGGCGGCGAAGGGACGGGACCCACCGGCACCACCGGCAGATCCGTCGACGCGGGGACCGAAGCTCCCGGCACGCCGACGTCCGGCACACCGACGTCCGATCCTGCGTCCACCGCTCCCCCGCCGGGCCCACCAGCTCCCGCCACCACGTCCGGTACGTCGGGGACACCGGCCACCCCCGGCACGGCCGGCGCGGGGACCACCCCGTCGGCGGCCCCGCCCGGTACGGCGACCTCGGGCAACGTGTCCGACCACCCATCGGGCACGGCGTCGCCCGGATCGCCGGACACCCCGCCCGTCTCCGGACCGCCGGCCACCGTGACACCGGCACCGGCACCGGCACCAGCACCAGGCTCCGGACCGCCGGCCGCCGTACCCACGTCCGGCCCGCCCCTGGCCACGTCGCCGCCCGGCTCGCCGGTCGCGGAGGCCAGCCCGGACACCGTGCTGCCGACGGGGCCAGCCGCCGGTGCTGCCACCGCGCTGAGCGCGCCCACCATGCTCACGCCGATCGTCCGGCCCGGTACCCGGAAGGCCGAGCCGGACGCCACCGACGTCACCCCGGAACCGGCGCCCACCGATCCGGAGCAGGTACTCGCGTCGTACCAGTGGCGCTTCCACCACGAGACGCTGCGCGAGTTGGTCGAGGACCCGGAGTCGCTGCGGGCGATCCGGGACCGGCTGACCGAGAAGCTCGAACCGGCGAAGGACAACGGCACCCGGGCCCGGCTGCTGAGCCTGCGGGCCGTCGTCTCCCGCATCCTCGGCGACCTGGGCAAGGCGCTGGCCGACGGCAAGCTGGCGCTGGCACACGCGGAGGCGACCGGCCAGTTGCGGCGGATCGCGATCGCCCAGGCTCGGCTGGCACACGTCCTGCAATGGCGCGGCGACTTCGCCGAGGCCGACCGTCTCTTCGAGGAAGCCAACTCCTCCGAACTGCCGGACCGGCTGCGGGCCACCATGCACGAGCACGCCGGGCGGTCCTGCTACGACCAGGGCCGCTACATCGAGGCGTGCAACCACTTCGAGAAGGCGCTGGAACTGCGCAAGGTCGAGGATCCGGACCTCATCGCCCGTACCGAGCTGGCGCTCGACGCGGTGTTCAACAAGGTGGCGCAGAACGGTTGGGGCCCCTACCCGCGCGAACGCGACGAGATCCTCCAGGTGCACCGGCCACCGGTACCGAAGTTCAGCGAGAAGATGCAGCGCTGGGGGTACGCCGATCCTGACGGTCAGCTGGCGATCGCGCCGAGCTACGCCGACGTACAACCCTTCCGGGACGGGGCGGCCTGGGTACGCCGTCCGGACACCCGGACGTGGGAGCTGATCGACGAGTCGGGCGGTCTGCTGATCGAGTCCTCGGCCGGGTACCTGGGCGTCGGGTCCTTCTCCGACGGACTCGCCTGGGTGTCCCGGGACGGTACCGGCGGATGGGTCGCGATCGACAAGTCCAACAAGGTGGTCATCTCGGCCGGCTTCGAGGACGTACGTCCGTTCCGGCGCGGCGTCGCCGCCGTCCGGCGGGGCGGTTGGGGTGCGGTCGACCGCACCGGTCGGGTCTTCCTGCCGACCCGCTACACCGGCTTCAGCACGGCGCTGACCGACGGCCGGTACGTCGACGGGTTCACCGACGAGGGGTTGGCGATCGTGGACTCCGGCGGGCGCAAGGGCGTGGTGGACCGGTCCGGGCAGGTACTCATCGCCCCGGCACATCCGGCGCTGGTCATCCACCCGGTCGCGTTCCTGGTCGGTGACGGTGCCGGGCAGTGGGGAGCGCTCGACCGCCGTGGAGAGCCATTGATCGACGTGGTGCACCCCAGCCGGAACGACGTGATGGAGGAGATCGACCGGCTGCTCGCGGACACCAAGCCCGTGTTGTGACCTGTGTTCCTGATCCGGCCCGCCAGTCTGATCATCCGCGGCGCCGAGGACTAGGGTCGACGGTATGGAATTCCGTCATCTTGGCCGTTCGGGCCTGCTGGTCAGCGAGATCTCGTACGGCAACTGGATCACCCACGGCTCACAAGTCGAGGAGGAGGCCGCGCTCTCCTGCGTTCGCGCGGCGCTGGACGTCGGCATCACCACCTTCGACACCGCCGACGTGTACGCGGGCACCAAGGCGGAGTCCGTGCTGGGCCGGGCCCTGAAGGGCGAGCGCCGCGAGGGTCTGGAGATCTTCACCAAGGTCTACTGGCCGACCGGGCCGGGCCGGAACGACCGTGGCCTGTCCCGCAAGCACATCATGGAGTCGATCAACGGGTCGCTGCAGCGGTTGCAGACCGACTACGTCGACCTCTACCAGGCGCACCGGTACGACTACGAGACGCCGCTGGAGGAGACGATGGAGGCGTTCGCCGACGTCGTGCACTCCGGCAAGGCGCACTACATCGGCGTCTCCGAGTGGACGGCTCCCGAGATCCGGGCGGCGCACGCGCTGGCCCGCGAGCTGAAGATCCACCTGGTTTCCAGCCAGCCGCAGTACTCGATGCTGTGGCGGGTCATCGAGGCCGAGGTGGTGCCGACCAGCGAGGAACTCGGCATCGGACAGATCGTCTGGTCGCCGATCGCCCAGGGCGTGCTGACCGGCAAGTACCTGCCTGGCCAGGAGCCGCCGGCCGGTTCCCGGGCCACCGACTCGTCCGGCGGCGCGGGCTTCATCTCCCGGTTCATGTCCGACGAGGTGCTGACCCGGGTACAGCAGCTCAAGCCGCTGGCCGAGCAGGCCGGGCTGAGCATGGCGCAGTTGGCCGTCGCGTGGGTCCTGCAGAACCCGAACGTCTCGTCGGCGATCGTCGGCGCCTCCCGTCCGGAGCAGGTGCACGACAACGTCAAGGCCGCCGGGGTCAAGCTCGACGCCGGGCTGCTCAAGGCGATCGACGAGATCATCGACCCGATCACCGAACGCGACCCGGCCAAGACCCAGAGCCCGGCCCAGCGGCCCTGATCTCGGTCCAGACCGGTTAGCGGTTAGGAAGGGCCCCCGCTTATACAAAAAGCGATAAGCGGGGGCCCTTCCTTACATCTCAGCCCTGCCAGAACCGGATCAGGCGCAGGCCGTCGGCGTAGAGGTAGTCGGGCAGCCCGATCAGGTCCCCGATCGCGAAGACCCCGCCGAAGAACCAACCGCCGACGGTGGGGTTCCAGAGCAGGGCGAAGAGCAGCAGGAAGCCGTACGGGGCCATCAGGTCGTAGCCGCGCCGCCACTGGGCGGACAACCAGGGCTGGATGACGTTGCCGCCGTCCAGACCCGGCACCGGCAGCAGGTTGAGGAGGCTCGCGGTCACCTGGAGGAAGGCGAGCAGGGCGACCCCGGCCCAGAACTCCGGTCGGGCGAAGACGTCCACACCGATCGCGAACGGCACCACCAGCAGCAGCGCGAACACCACGTTGGTCGCCGGCCCGGCGAGGCTGACCAGGGAATGCCGCAACCGACCGGGGATCTGGTGCCGGTCGACCCAGACCGCGCCGCCGGGCAGGCCGATGCCGCCGAGCAGCACGACCACCACCGGCAGGATGATCGACAGCAGCGGGTGGCTGTACTTGAGCGGGTTCAGGGTCAGGTAGCCGCGATGGGCAACGCTCCGGTCACCGGCCCGGAACGCCACCACGGCGTGCGCGTACTCGTGCAGGCACAGCGACACCAGCCAACCCGAGACCACGAAGAGGAACACGTCGAACCGGACGTTGCCGTACCCGTTCCACGCCATCGCGCCGCTGGTCACGAAGAGCGCGACCAGGGCCAGGAAGATCGGACTGGGCCGGAAGGCCTCCCGGGGTACCCCGAGCACGAGCCCGTCCCGGTCCCGCTGATCGAAGTTCATCCGGTCACTCGGCCACGGGCTGCAGGCTCATCCGGTACTCCACCCGGTCGTCCTCGACCAGCAGCACCGTGGCGACACCCGCGGCGGCGAGTTCCCGCCAGGTCTGGCCGATCCACGACTCGGCGTCGGCCTGGCTGCTGAACGCCTCGGTCGGCCCGCTCGCCGGCCCGCCGTCCGCGCCCTCGTACCGCCAGCTCCACGGCATGTCGCGTCTCCCCTCGCCGATCTTTCCGCGCCGACAAAACCTCCGCCAGCCTAGTCGGCCAGCCGGTGCGAGCCAGCCAGAGCGTACGGAGCCACCTCCGACCCGCACCTCGGCGCGAGATGCACAGCCAGGCGCTCTAAGGTACGGGCATGTCCGTAGACGGGTGGAGCAGGATCCTGGTGCTGGGTGGCATCCGCTCCGGCAAGTCCGAGTTCGCCGAGGCGTTGGTTGAGGACGTACCGGCTGTCCGTTATGTCGCTACGGCCACGACCGGGGCCGACGATCCCGAGTGGGTGGCCCGGATCGACGCCCACCGGGCGCGACGGCCGGCCCGCTGGACGACCGAGGAGGCCAACGCCGACCCGTCCCGCCTCGCGGAGCTGATCAACGGCGCGGAGCCCGGCGAGACGCTGCTGATCGACGATCTCGGCGGCTGGGTAACCGTACTGCTCGATCCGGCCCACCAGCCGGCGGACGATGTCGCCACCATCGGTGAGCTGAGCGCCGCGATCCGGGACTGCACGGCCCGCCTGGTGCTGGTCAGCCCCGAGGTGGGGCTGTCGATGGTTCCGATGACCCCGCTCGGCCGGGTCTACGCCGACGCGCTCGGCGCCACCAACCAGTCCGTCGCCGACGCCTGCGACGCGGTCGTCCTGGTGGTCGCCGGGCAGCCCGCCTGGCTGAAGGCCGACGGAGAGCAGCCGAGCCTGCGCGGATCCGCGCCGGAGGGTGCCGCAGGGGTCACGACGGCCGCGACGGGTGGCGTCGCCACGGTCGACGGCTCGGCGCGACCGAACGTGCCGGCACAGGCCGGCAGGGCTCCGCAGAGCGACCCGGAATCGTCGGCGCTGCCGGAGCCGGCCGGAGCGGCGACGCCGTCGGCCTGGACGGAGGTGGTCGGCGCGATGCCCGAGGTGCTCCGGCCGAGCTCCGCCCCGGCCCCGACGGCCGAGCCGGGCCCGCCGTCCGGAACCGCCTGGGCCGCGCCCACCATGGCGCTGCCGATGGTCGCCACCGGACTGGTCATCCAGCCCGGGATGGACCTGCCGATGCCGCACGAGTACACCGGTGGAGCCGCCGTCGACCGGCTCGGCACGCTCGACCTGCCCGGCCCCGGACTCGGCAGCCTGGATCGGGTCGTCTCGTTCGCCGCCGCCACCCAGGGTACGGAGACCCCGGCACCCTGGCGGTCGGTGCGGGTGCTGTTGCTGCACGGCGACCACACCGGCGGTGCCGCCGCCGGCACCGTGTCCGGTGAGTCCGCCCGGCGTGCCGATCAGGCCCGGCGCGGCGAGGGCCCGATCGCCCGACTGGCGGCCGAGGTCGGCGCCACCCTCCAGGTCGTCGAGGCACCGACCGCCGGCCCCATGGAGGACGGCCCGGCGCTGTCCGTGGGCGAGGTGGAGACCGCACTGCGCTACGGCTGGCGGCTCGCCGAGGAGGCGGTCGAGGCGGGCGCCCAGTTGATCGTGCTGGCCGCCTGCGGCGCCGGTACGGACGCTGCCGCCGCCGCCGTGCTCGCGGCCACGGCCGGCGCCGAACCCGCGGCGGTGCTGGGTCGGGTGGTCAACCCGGGCGGTCAGGTCGACGACGCCGCCTGGATGACCCGCTGCGCGGCGGTCCGCGACGCCATGCACCGGACCCGGCGGAGCACCCGGGACGCCAAGGACGTGCTCGCCGAGATCGGCGGCGGCGATATCGCGATCGCGACCGGTGTGTTGCTCGGCGCGACGGCCCGCCGGACGCCGGTGCTGCTCGACGGGCCGGTCGGGGTCGCGGCGGGCCTGGTCAGTCGGGATCTCGCCGGCCAGGCCCGGCACTGGTGCCTGCTGCCCGACCACGGCGAGCATCCGGCCGTGCGGCTCGGCGCCGACGTGCTCGACCTGACCCCGCTGCTGGACCTGCGGCTCGGCCTCGGCGAGGGCGCGGCCGCGTTGGCCGCGCTGCCGTTGCTGCGCTCCGCGCTGACCCTGGCCTCGGTGCTGCCGGTGCATCCGAGCCTGGCCACCGCAGAATCGTCCGCCGCAGGATCGACCGACTCCGGATCGGATCCGGCCGGCGGGCAGGACGCGACGCCGGTCGCCGCCCCGGTGCCGGACCCGGCGGAGCCGTGGGCGCCCGAACCCGGGCTGCCGGGGACGGCCGACGACGACCAGGAGTTCATCGAACCACCTCCGGCCGGGCCCGGGCCGACCTCGGTCCCCGACGACGAGCCGCCGACCGGCCGCGAGGACCGGCGCCAGAGCGGCGCCACCGTCCCGCCCGGTGCCTGACGGCCGACTCGCGGCCGGCGGCCGGCTGGCACTCACCACGTTCACCGTCGCGCCGCTGCGGGCCGGTCGGGTCGACCGGTCGACCGCCGGTACGGCGATGGCGCTCGCACCCGCCGTCGGCGCCCTGCTCGGCGTACTCCTCGCTGCCGTGCTCGGCATTCTGGGTGCGATCGGCCCGCCCCTGGTCGCCGGTGGGGTGACCGTGGCGGTGGCAACCCTGCTCACCCGGGGGCTGCACCTGGACGGGCTGGCCGACACGGTCGACGCGCTCGGGTCGTACCGGTCCGGACCGGCGGCGTTACAGATCATGCGCCAGCCGGACGTCGGTCCGTTCGGCGTGACGGCGCTGGTCCTCGTACTCCTGCTCCAGGCGGCGGCCCTCGCGGCGCTGGCCGACCGGCCGTGGCCCGCGTTGCTCGCGGCGGTGGCCGCCGGTGCCGCGACCGGGCGGCTCGCGGTGAGCTGGGCCTGCCGGCGCGGCGTGCCGGCGGCGCGACCGGACGGGCTCGGCGCGCTGGTCGCCGGCACCGTCGGCCCGCTGACGCTGGCCGGGCTGTCGGTCGGGGTCGCGATCCTCGCCGTGCCCTCGGTGCCGGGCCGCCCGTGGCAGGGGCCGCTCGTGGTCGCCGCCGCGCTGGCCGGCACGCTCCTGCTGGTACGCCACGTGGTGCGCCGGCTCGGCGGCGTCACCGGCGACGTGCTCGGTGCCGTCGTCGAACTCGGCACCACGCTGTTCTACCTGGGTGTCGTGCTGACCGGCTGACCGGGCAGGTCGTTCGCGGGTAGCCTTCGCGAAAAGGACACCAGCACAGCACGCCAGCGCAAGCACTCCAGTACAACGCACAGCGGTACGCGGTCGAGCGGGGGAACACAATGCTCATCACGGACGATTTCCTGCCCGTACCGGTTCCGGAGTCGCTGACCGCGACCTACCTGGTACCCACGTCCGGCGGGGTCGATCCGGCCCCGGCCGAGGCGGTGGCGGCGCTGGGCGGCCGGCTCGCCGGACCCGTGCACGACCTCGCCCGCCAGATGCTGGACAGCCCGCTCATGACGGTCGAAACCCGGCCGGTAGCCGAGTTCCCGCACCTACCGCCGGACCTGCTCACCGCGTTCGGCGCCACCGAGACCCAGCTGGCCCGGCTGGAGGCGGCCAGCGAACTGGTGGTCGTCCAGGCCAGCTACCGGCCCGGCTGGCCACCGGCACACGAGTGGGCGGCCCGTACGGTCGCCAGCGCGATCGCGGAGACGCTCGATGCCGACGTGGTGGACGTGTTCGCGTTGCAGTTCCTCGACCCCGCCACCGCGCTGCGCTCGCTGCCGGACGCCGAGGGTCGGGTACGACTGATCGACTGGGTGCTGGTGCCGTACTCCTCGGACGAGGGTGGGCTCTGGTTCACCACCAAGGGGCTGCGCCGGTTCGGGCTGCTGGAGTTGCAGGCCCAGTCGGTGCCGACGCATCTGACCCGGGCATGGGGTGCCGTGATGACCGGGGTGTCCCGCCGGCTGCTCCGGGCCTGGACCGACGGGCTGTCCGACAGCGAGGTGCCGGCCTTCGTGCAGCTTCCGGTGGTCACTTCGGTCACCGGCCACGACATCGCGGTCGCGTACGGCAACCCGCAGCAGCACGACACGACCGGGCCGGCGTCGCTGCGGCTGGAACTCGACCCGGCCACCGATCCCGACGCCGACTCGTTCCTGAGCCTGTTGCCACCCGTCGGCCATCCCGGCCCGGCCGGCCGGTACTTCGCCGCCGTCTGTGCCGCCCTGTTCGGCGCCACCCAGTCCGACGTCCGGTACGCCCGGCCGGACGACGCGATGGCCCGGGCGGTCGCGACCGCCCGGGACGGGCTGCCGGGGATCCGGGAGCGTTTCCTCGCCGGTGACCTGCCGGACGGGGTGCAGTTGCTGGTCAAGTACGGCCTGCCGACCGACGAGGGCCCGGAGTTCGTCTGGGCCGGGGTCACCTCCTGGGCGACGGCCGAACGGATCCTGGGCGCCAGTGCCAGCGACGCCACCGCCGATCCGGCGGTCCGGGTCGGCCAGCCCGTCGTGGTGGACGTCGTCGACGTGGTCGACTGGGCCCTGCTCGACGCGTGCGGTGTGGTGGAGGGCGGCTGGACCCAGGCCGTACTCGACGCCGGGGACCGCTCACAACGCTGACTGGGGTGGCGGGTCGGCCCGGAGCCGGGCAGTATCAACGGTCGTGATGCCGCCCCCGCAGGCACAGCAGGTACTCGACAGCTACCTGGCGATCGTGGACACCGAACTGCCCGGCCAGCTCGAAGGCCTCTACCTGGTGGGTTCCGTGGCGCTGGACGACTTCCAGCCCGGGGCCAGCGACGTCGACTTCGTGGCGGTGACCGCCGACCCGCTGTCGGAGGAGGCCGAGGCCGCTGTGGCCCGTACGCACGCCGCTGTGTCGCGGCGGCACGCCCGGCCGCATTTCGACGGCTTCTACGTGACCTGGCGAGACCTGGCGGCGGACCCGTCGCTCGCCGAGTCCGCCCTGGACGCGCACGAGGGCCGGGTACGGCGGCGCGGCCCGGGCGGGTGCGATCCGGTGGCCTGGCACACCCTGGCCGGCCACGGCGTGCCGGTACGCGGACCGCGCCGCGAGGACGTCGAGGTGTGGACCGACCGGAGGACGCTGGCGGCCTGGACCCACCGGAACCTCGACGACTACTGGCGGGTTTGGCTGGACCGCAGTTCGCGGCTCGGGTCCCGACCGGGGCTGGTCGGGCTGACGTCCTGGGGGGCGGTCTGGGGCGTACTCGGAGTCAGCCGGCTGCACTACACACTGGCGACCGGCGAGATCACCTCGAAGACCGGCGCCGGCCGGTACGCCCGGAAGGCGTTCGACCCGAGGTGGCGACCGATCGTCGACGAGTGCCTGCGGATCCGGTGCGACGGCAGGGACGGACGCGGCACGGACGGGAACGGCGGGACGTACCGGAGCGCGTTCGCCCGCCGCCGCGACATGCTCGGCTTCGTCGCGATGGCCATCGACGACGCCCACCGGATCGGCTGAGCCCGGCCGCCCCGTCCCGGCGACCAGACCGGCGCTACTTCACCGAGGGGTCGACGAACGGCGGGCGGACCACCTCCATCGCCGCGCGGCGCCCCCGAACGTCGACCTCGACGTGGTCGCCCTGGCTCAACCCGGCCGAACTGTCCAGCAGGGCGAGGGCGATCCCGACCTTGCGGGTCGGCGAGAAGGTCCCGCTGGTGACCGTGCCGACGCCGGCATCGGCGGACAGCACCGTCATGCCGGGCCGGGGAATGCCCCGGTCCAGCGCCACCAGACCCCAGAGGGTGCGCCGCGCCCCGGCGGCCCGCTCGGCGAGCAGTACCTCCCGGCCCCAGAACGCCGGCTTGTCCCAGCCGACCGCCCAGCCCGACCTGGCCTGCACCGGAGTGATCTCCAGGGACAGGTCCTGGCCGTGCAACGGGTAGCCCATCTCGGTCCGCAGGGTGTCCCGGGCGCCCAGCCCGCAGGCGCGGATCCCGTACGGCTCACCCGCCGTGAGGAGCGCGTCCCAGACCGTGGTCGCCGCCTCGGCCGGAACCACCAGTTCGTACCCGTGCTCGCCGGTGTACCCGGTGCGGCAGACCACCAGCGACACCGGTCCACCGGCCGGGGTGGCACCGAGTTCGGCGGCGGCGAAGCTCAGGTCGGCGGTGGAGAAGCTCATGTAGTCGTGTCCGGTCGGCAGCCCGAGCGCGCCGAGCACATCGGCCGAGCGTGGCCCCTGGACCGCCAGTACGGCGTACGCGTCGTGCTCGTTGGTGACCGTGATCCCGGCCGGGGCGGCGGCGCGCAGCCGACGTACCACCTCGGCCGTGTTGGCGGCGTTCGGGATCAGGAAGACGTGCTCGGGGCCGTACAGGTAGGCGATGATGTCGTCGACCACCCCGCCGGAGGACTCGTCGCAGCAGAGCGTGTACTGCGCCCGCCCCGGCCCGATCCGCCCCAGGTCGTTGCTCAGGCAGGCGTTGACGAAGTCCGCCGCACCCGGGCCGGTGATCCGGGCCTTGCCCAGGTGGGAGACGTCGAACACACCGACCGCGGAACGGACCGCCGTGTGTTCGCGGAGCACTCCGCCACCGGCGTACTCCAGGGGCATGGACCAGCCGCCGAAGGCGGCGAACTTGGCGCCCAGCGCGATGTGCCGCTCGTGCAGGGGCGAGTGGCGCGGCTGGTCGGCGGACGGCTCCGGGATCTCTCCGGTCACGTAGGTCGCGTCGGTCATGGGTCGCAACCTACCTGCGATCCCGCACCTGGTTAGCATCGGCGGGATCCTTCCGGCGGACCGTCGGCGGGACAGCCCATTCGTCCGGCGGGTAGGTTGCGCCGGAGACCATTTTCGCCGGCCCGCACACGAGGCGGCCGGCCACGCCCGCCCGGAGCCGCGCAGTGACATCGCCCAGCACCACCCTCAGCCTGGTCGACACCGACCCCGCCGAACTCGCCGTCGACGCCATCGTCATCGGGCTGCACAGTCAGACCACGAGCGAGGAGGGGTCCCCGGCGTCCACCGGCTTCGCCTCGACGCTGCTCCTCGCGACCGGCGCCGAGAGTATCGCGGCAGCGTTCGACGGCCGGCTGACCGAGACCCTGGCGCTGCTGGGCGCCACCGGCGGCCCGGGCGAGGTGATCAAGCTCGCCACCCTCGGCACGATCACCGCGCCGCTGGTCGTCGCGGTGGGCCTGGGGCCGGAGCCGACCGGCGCCGCCCCGGCGCCGGAGACCCTACGCCGGGCCGCCGCCGCCGCGATCCGGGCGCTTGCCGGCGCCGAGCGGGTCGCGCTGACCCTTCCGGTGCCGGACGACGAGGACGCGCCGGCCGTGCTGCGGGCCACCGCCGAGGGCGCGCTGCTCGGCGCGTACCGGTTCGCCGGCTACAAGACCCGCCCGCAGCCGACCCGGCGCCCCCCGGTGACCTCGGTCGCGGTGCACGTGCCGGACGCCGGTGACGAGCGGGCGCTGGCGGAGATCACTCGGGCCGGGGTGGTGGCCCGGGCCGTCACCCAGACCCGGAACTGGGTGAACACCGCGCCGAACGAGCTGCGCCCGCCGTCGTTCGCCGACTCGGTCGCGGCGGCGGCCCGGGAGGCCGGCCTCGGCGTGGAGGTGCTCGACGAGCAGGCGCTGGCGGACGGCGGCTACGGCGGCATCCTGGCCGTCGGACTGGGTTCGTCGGCACCGCCCCGGCTGGTGAAGCTCTCCTACGACCCGGCCGGCGCCGGCTCGGACAAGCCGGTCAAGCGGGTCGCACTGGTCGGCAAGGGCATCACCTTCGACACCGGCGGCGTCTCGATCAAGCCGGCTCAGGGCATGTGGGAGATGAAGTCCGACATGGCCGGAGCGGCGGCGGTCGCCGCCACGATGCTGGCCATCGCGGAGCTGCGGCCGGCGGTCGCGGTGACGGCGTACCTGCCGATGGCCGAGAACATGCCTTCGGCCACCGCGTACCGGCCGGGCGACGTGGTGACGATGTACAACGGCAAGCGGGTCGAGGTGCTGAACACCGACGCCGAGGGCCGGATGGTGCTCGGGGACGCGATGGCGCGGGCGTGCGAGGACGGCTGCGACTACCTGTTCGAGACGTCCACGCTCACCGGCGGCCAGGTGATCTCCCTGGGCAAGCGGGTGGCCGGGGTGATGGGTACGACCGAACTCTGCCAGCGGGTGCAGACCGCCGGTGACGCCACCGGTGAGCCGACCTGGCCGATGCCGCTGCCGGACGACGTCCGCAAGGGGATGGACTCGGACGTCGCGGACATCTCCCAGGTCAACGCCTCGATGGACCGTGCCGGGCACATGTTGCAGGGCGGCGTGTTCCTGCGCGAGTTCGTCACCGACGACGTGGCCTGGGCGCACATCGACATCGCCGGCCCGAGCTACCACTCCGGCGAGCCGACCGGCTACTGGACCAAGGGTGGCACCGGGGTTCCGGTCCGGACCCTGCTGGAACTCGTCGACGACATCGCCGCCAACGACTGAATCGGATCATCCCCGCCGATCCGGCGCCGGATCGGGGGCTGCCGACGCCGGGTCGGCGTGTCCGTGCCCCGATCGGCCGGGTGGTGCCGGTCACAAATCGCGGTCGCGGTCAGTCGGCCGACCGCTTGCGGCGCTCGTTGAAGTCGCGCATCCGCTGCGGGTATCCCATCAGCCGGACGTCGTAGACCGGGATCGCCATCCGGTGGGCGAACCGTCGGGCGCCGTCCGGGCCGTCGATCCGGCGCCGGGTCCACTCACCGTCGTGCGCGATCAACATCACCGTGGTCTCGGTCACGGTCGTCCGGGGTTCGATGAACGCCTCGACACCCCGCCTCGATCTGACAAACTGTTCGAGATGGTCGACGTCCGCGCGGCTGGCCGGACGATCGCCCGCCGTGACAACCGCCTTCTTCCGTCGGCGAAACCAGGCCACCGGATCGTCTCCTCCCCGCCACACGCGTCCCGCCGGTAACTGGCGACTCCGGCAAGCGTACGTCCCGACAGCGTGTCCTTGCGCACCCCGACGTGTCCTTGGGCACCTCGGTACGCGGCCCGCTTCCACAAGTGACAAGATGGCCGAGGTGGTCTCTCCCCGGTCCGAACTGGTAGTCCGGGTAAAGTCCACGCCCCTCCGGCCGAAAGGCGTCGACCGGGGGCGGTGGTATGCCCGGTTGACCGGCATCACCCTCGTAGCAGCGACGCGACCTGGGAGTTAACTGTGAGCGAGCCGAACGGCGAGACCTTCGATGTCGTCATTCTCGGAGGTGGCAGCGGCGGGTACGCGGCGGCGCTGCGCGCCGTGCAGCTGGATCTGTCCGTAGCGCTGATCGAGAAGGGCAAGCTGGGCGGTACCTGCCTGCACAACGGCTGCATCCCCACCAAGGCGCTGCTGCACGCGGCCGAGATCGCCGACCAGACCCGCGACTCCGAGCAGTTCGGCATCAAGGCCGAGCTGGTCGGCATCGACATGTCCGGGGTCAACGCGTACAAGGACGGCGTGATCGCCCGGCTCTACAAGGGCCTGCAGGGCATGATCAAAGGCGCCAAGATCACCGTGGTGGAGGGCGCCGGCAAGCTGGTCGGCCCGAACACGGTCGAGGTCGACGGGGCCCGGTACACCGGCCGCAACGTCATATTGGCGACCGGCTCGTACGCGCGTACCCTGCCCGGCCTGGAGATCGACGGCGAGCGGGTGATCACCAGTGACCACGCGCTGACCCTCGACCGCGTGCCGGCCTCGGCGATCGTGCTCGGCGGCGGCGTCATCGGCGTCGAGTTCGCCAGCGTCTGGCGCTCCTTCGGGGTCGACGTAACGATCATCGAGGCGCTGCCCCGGCTGGTGGCCGCCGAGGACGAGGAGTCCTCGAAGGCGCTGGAGCGGGCGTTCCGCAAGCGCGGCATCACCTTCAAGACCGGCAAGCGTTTCGAGAAGGTGGAACACACCGAGTCGGGCGTCAAGGTCACCATCGAGGGTGGCGACACCTTCGAGGCCGAACTGCTGCTCGTCGCGGTCGGTCGCGGCCCGGTCACCGCCGACCTCGGGTACGAGGAGCAGGGCGTCAAGATCGACCGTGGCTTCGTACTGACCGACGAGCGACTGCGTACCGGCGTACCGAACGTCTATGCGGTCGGCGACATCGTGCCCGGCCTGCAGCTCGCGCACCGGGGCTTCCAGCAGGGCATCTTCGTGGCCGAGGAGATCGCCGGACGCAATCCCGCCGTGATCGACGAGAACGGCATCCCGAGGGTCACCTACTCCGACCCGGAACTGGCCTCCGTCGGGCTCACCGAAGCCCGGGCGAAGGAGCAGTACGGCGCCGACAAGATCAAGACGTACAACTACAACCTCGGTGGCAACGGCAAGAGCCAGATCCTCAAGACCGCCGGGTTCGTCAAGCTCGTCCGGGTCGTCGACGGCCCGGTGGTCGGCCTGCACATGGTCGGCGCGCGGGTCGGCGAGCTGGTCGGCGAGGCGCAGCTCATCTTCAACTGGGAGGCTTACCCGGCCGAGGTGGCGCAGCTCATCCACGCCCACCCCACCCAGAGCGAGGCGCTCGGCGAGGCCCACCTGGCCCTGGCCGGCAAGCCGCTGCACGCCCACGCCTGACCACAGATTTTCCGCGGCACCCGGTGGCGACCGGGGGCAGGATCGCAGAGGCCACGAAGGAGTCTTGAAAGATGCCGGTATCGGTCACCATGCCCCGGTTGGGCGAGAGCGTCACTGAGGGCACCGTCACCCGGTGGCTGAAGCAGGAGGGCGACCGGGTCGAGGTCGACGAGCCCCTGCTCGAGGTTTCCACCGACAAGGTCGACACCGAGATCCCCTCCCCGGCCGCCGGTGTGCTGGCCCGGATCGTGGTGAGCGAGGACGAGACCGCCGAGGTCGGCAGCGAGCTGGCGGTGATCGACGGCGAGGGCGAGTCGACCGGCGAGACCGCCCCGGCACAGCCGGAGCAGGCCGAGGCCGAGCCGGCCGTGGCGGAGCAGGAGCAGGCCGCACCGGCCGAGACGGCGCCGCCGGCCGAGACCCCCGCGCCGAGCGGCCAGCAGGAGCAGGCCGAGCCGGAGACCGTGGCGGCGCAGACCGCGCCGGCCGGCGACGGTGGCACGGTGCTCAAGATGCCGGCGCTGGGCGAGAGCGTCACCGAGGGCACGGTCACCCGCTGGCTCAAGGAGGTCGGCGACACCGTCGAGGCCGACGAGCCGCTGGTCGAGGTCTCCACCGACAAGGTGGACACCGAGATTCCCTCCCCGGTCGCCGGAACGCTGCTGGAGATCCGGGTCGGTCAGGACGAGACCGCCCCGGTCGGCGCCGACCTGGCGGTGATCGGGGCCGCCGGCGGCGCACCGGCCAAGCAGGCCGAGCCGGAGAAGGCGGCCCCGGCCGCCGCTCCCGAACCGGAAAAGGCGGCCGCCGCTCGCGCACCGGAGAAGCCGGCCGCCGCTCCCGCACCCGAGAAGCCCGCCGCACCGGCCCAGGCACAGGCGGGTGCGTCGTACCAGGCTCCGGCACCGGAGACCGAGCGCTCCGACCAGCCGGCCCGGACCGAGCAGGCCGCCACGCCGGCGCCCGCACAGGCGTCCGCACCCGCGCCGACCGGCGGGCAGGCCGGCAGCGAGAACGGCGCCGGGTACGTCACCCCGCTGGTCCGCAAGCTCGCGGGCGAGCAGGGTGTCGACCTGTCGACGCTCTCCGGCAGCGGCGTCGGCGGCCGGATCCGCAAGCAGGACGTGCTGGCGGCGGCGGAGCGCGCCAAGGCCGAGCGCGCCAAGGCGGCCCAGCCCGCACCGCAGGCCGCCGCGCCCGCCGAGCCGGCCGCGAAGGCTCAGCCGAGCCCGTTGCGCGGCAGCACCCAGAAGATGACCCGGATCCGTTCCGTCATCGCCAAGCGGATGCAGGAATCGCTGCACGAGTCGGCGCAGCTCACCACCGTGGTCGAGGTCGACGTCACGAAGGTGGCCAAGCTGCGGGCCAAGGCCAAGGACAACTTCCTGCAGCGGCACGGGGTGAAGCTGTCGTTCCTGCCGTTCTTCGCGCTGGCCGCGGTGGAGGCGCTGCAGACCTACCCGGTGGTCAACGCCCGGATGGACCTGGACGCCGGCACGATCACCTACCCGGAGGCGGAGCACCTGGGCATCGCCGTGGACACCGAGCGCGGCCTGATGGTGCCGGTGATCCACAACTCTGGCGATCTGAACCTGGCCGGCCTGGCCCGACGGATCGCCGATCTCGCCGAGCGGACCCGCACCAACAAGATCAGCCCGGACGAGATCGCGGGTGCCACCTTCACGCTGACCAACACCGGCAGCCGGGGTGCCCTGTTCGACACCCCGATCGTGCCCGCGCCGCAGTCGGCGATGCTGGGCACCGGCGCGGTGGTCAAGCGCCCGATGGTGATCACCGACCCGCAGCTCGGCGAGGTGATCGTGCCGCGCTCGATGGTCTACCTGGCGCTCTCCTACGACCACCGGCTGGTCGACGGCGCGGACGCCGCCCGGTTCCTGACGGCGGTCAAGGAGCGGTTGGAGGGCGGCCAGTTCGAGGCCGAACTCGGGCTGTCCTGATCCAGCGGAACCTTCTCCAGGGGCGTCCGGCCGGTGGCCGGGCGCCCCTGAGCCCGTCCGGGAGCCTGGTCGACAGCGAGCCGAGGCGCCCGGCACGGCACGTCTGGGCGAAGATACCGGGATGCGCATCCTGGTCGCCGGCGCGTCCGGCTTTCTCGGTACCCGTCTGACGGATCTGCTCCGGACGGAGGGCCACGAGGTGGTCCGGCTGGTCCGGCGGCCCTCCCGCACCGCGGACGAGGTCCAGTGGGATCCCGGCACCGGCCAGCTCGACCCCGCCTCGCTGGCCGAGGTTGCCGCGGTGATCAACCTGGCCGGCGCGAACATCAGCGAGCGGCGCTGGAGCGGCGGCTTCAAGGACGTGCTGCGGAGCAGCCGGGTCGACACCACCGCCACGCTGGCCAGGACGATCGCCGGACTGCCGGCACCACAACGGCCCCGGGTCCTGCTCAACGGCTCGGCGATCGGCTGGTACGGCGACACCGGCGACCGGCCGGTGGAGGAGGACGCGCCCGCCGGTGACGGCTTCATGGCCGACCTGTGCCGGGTCTGGGAGGCGGCGACCGCTCCCGCCGAGCAGGCCGGCGTCCGGGTGGTACGGCTGCGCAGCGGCCTGCCGCTCGACCGGGCGGACGGCTTCCTCAAGCCCCAACTGCTGCCGTACCGGCTCGGCATCGCGGGCAAGTTCGGCAACGGCCGGCAGTGGATCCCCTGGATCTCGATGGCCGACTGGCTGGCGGCGGTCTCCTTCCTGCTGACCCGCGA
Source organism: Plantactinospora solaniradicis (assembly GCF_042658085.1). Taxonomy (NCBI): domain Bacteria; kingdom Bacillati; phylum Actinomycetota; class Actinomycetes; order Micromonosporales; family Micromonosporaceae; genus Plantactinospora; species Plantactinospora solaniradicis. The sequence goes on from NZ_JBHSPR010000032.1 coordinate 487,197, forward strand.
CGACATCGCCGGGCCGGTCAACATCGTCGGTCCGACGCCGGTGACCAATGCCGAGTTCACCCGGACGTTGGGCCGGACGCTGCACCGGCCCACCGTGATGCCGGTGCCCGGGATCGCGCTGCGGATTCTGCTCGGCGAGATGTCGACCGAGGCGCTGCGCAGCCTCCGGGTGCTGCCCGGCGTGTTGGACCGGGCCGGGTTCCGGTTCGCGCACCCGGACCTGGACAGCGCCCTGCGGGCCGCGCTGCACACCGGATAGGCCGCGCCGCGCGCCGCGAGCCGGCGCCGCAAGGCTGGCGGGTCGATGACGCCCGCCGGCCCTCGGATCCGGTCGAACGGAGTCGAGGGCCGGCCGGACCGGGTCCTCAGCAGTCGCGCAACTCCGGAGACTGGTTACGAACCTGCGCGAGCGGCGAGACGAATCGCCGGTACGTCGCCCCACCCACCGCCCCCGGTTTGAACGCGGCCACCCGATGGCAGTTCTGGAACGCGAGCCGTACCCCGAAGTGGCGCTCCAGACCGCTCCGGATGGCGTCGCTGGCCAGCGCACGGAGCAGTTGGCCCCGGTGCGCCTCGGTCGGTGGCGGGACGGCGTGGTCGGCGTAGTCGGCCGTGGTCGAGTGGGCTCGCGCCGACACCTCGGAGACCACCGCCCAGGCATACGGCAGGGATCGTCGGACACAGTCGACGAACTCGTCGTCGTCGACCCGGCCGGCTTCGGCCCGCTCCAGCAGAGCGGCGGGTACGTCCAGGGACATCTCTTCTCCTCCTGTTGCGATTGCGGTTGGGATCGATCCGGGGTGCGGCTCGATCCGGGTGGGGATCGAGCCGGAGCGGATCAGCGGACCGGCACCTCGGGGCCGGGCACGAATTCGGGGTCGACCTGTCCGGCCAGGTCCTCGCCGACCCGGTCGTTCGCCCAGGCCACCGCGTTGCGCAGGTGGAATTCCACCGCGTGCCGCTGGTAGCCGGCCCAGTCCTTGAGCTGCGCGTCGACGGTCGTCCGGAGCAGGTCCAACGCCGCCCGGTTGGCCGGTTCCAGTGCGTCGATCGGTTCCGGTGCGCCCCGCTCCGCGCCCTTGACGTAGCGGGACCGGGTCAGCCAGGTGAGCAGGTCGGCCCCGACGTGCTGACGCAGGAAGTCGACGTCGGACGGGTCGTCGATCTTGTTACCGACGACGAAGACCCGGACGCCGTACTCGCGGGCGTGGCCGACGTACTGCCGGTAGACGCCGACGCTGCGCAGGGTCGGCTCGCAGACCAGGAACGTGGCGTCGAACCGGGTGAACAGCCCGGAGGCGAACGAGTCGGCCCCGGCGGTCATGTCCACCACGACGTACTCCCCCGGGCCGTCGACCAGGTGGTTGAGCAGCAGTTCCACGGCGCCGACCTTGGCGTGGTAGCAGGACACCCCGAGGTCTTCGGCGCCGAACGGGCCGGTCACCGCGAGGCGGACGCCGCCGACCTCGCGGACCAGCGCGGCGTAGATCGGGTTGACGCCGTCGACCGGAAGGAGTCGGGAGCCGCGCCCGGGTGGGGTGGTCTTGACCATCGCCGCGGCCGAGGAGATGCGGGGGTTCTCGCCGCGCAGGTACTCCTTGATCTCCGCGAGGTGTTCGCCGAGGGCCGGCAGCCGGGCCGCCTCGGCCTCGGTCGCGCCGAGGGCGGCGGCGAGGTGCTGGTTGATGTCCGCGTCGATGGCGAGCAGCGGTGGTCGGCCGCCGTCGACCGGGTCGGCCTCGGCCAGATACCGGGCGAAGAGGGCGGCCAGGGTGGTCTTGCCACTGCCGCCCTTGCCGACGAACGAGATCTTCACGGTACGGGTCCTCCTGTGCGCTCCACGACGTTAATCCAATTGGAAATCATTTCCATCAGTTTCGTCAAGGCTGCCCGGATGCTCGGCGTGTCGGCGCCGGGTTGGTAACCTGCGGCCCGTGCCGCTCTCCTCGTCCGCGCTCGCCGGGCCGACCCCGCAACCGTCGACGCCACAACCGTCGACGGCGCCACCGGCCGACCGCCCGAACCGGCGCCGGGCCGACCTGCTCGTCGCGGCCGTCGCGATCATCGGCGCGTTCTGGGTCACCAGCGGACTCTGGCTCGACCCGAACGGCCGGGCGATCACGGTCAACTCCAGCGACCAGGCACTGTTCGAATGGCTGCTCGCGTACGGGGCACACGCGCTCAGTCACGGCCAGAACCCGTTCTTCACCGACCTGCTGAACGTGCCGGACGGGGTCAACCTCGCGGTCAACACCTCGGTCACGGTGTACGCGGTCGTCTTCGCCCCGCTGACCTACCTGATCGGGCCGCCGGCAACATTCCTGGTGGTGCTCACCGCCAACCTCGCCGGCACCGCGTTCGGCTGGTACTGGCTGCTCTCCCGGCACCTCGTCCGCAGCACCCCGGCCGCCGTGCTCGGCGGGCTGTTCATCGGGTTCGCGCCGGGGATGGTCGCGCACGCCAACGGCCACCTGAACTGGAGCGCCGGATGGGTGGCACCGATGCTGCTCTGGGGCGTACTCCGACTGCGCCAGCCCGGCCGATGGCTACGGAACGGCCTCCTGCTCGGCGTACTGGTCGCGGTGGCGTTCTCGATCGCCGCCGAGGGACTCTTCTTCACCGCGCTCGCCTGCGGAGTGTTCCTCGGCACCTGGGCACTGGACCGGGGCCGGCGAGCCGAGGCCAGAGCCCTGCTGCCGACCTTCCTGCGCGGGCTCGGGGTCACCGCCGTCGTGGCGTTCGCGCTGCTGGCGTACCCGTTGTGGATGCACTTCCTCGGCCCGCAGCGGTTCCACGGCACGGGCTTCGATCCGGTCATCCACGCCGAGGACATCGCCGCGTACGGGGCGTATCCGCAGCGGACCCTGGCCGGACTGGCCGGACTGGACACCTCGCTGGCGCCCAACCCGACCGAGGAGAACTCCTTCCTCGGACTGCCGCTGCTGGTACTCGCCGTGGCCTGTTTCGGTCTGCTCTGGCGACGCGCCGAACCGGGGGGCCGGGCCACCCTCCGGGCGCTCGGGGTGACCGCGCTGGTCTTCACCGTGCTCTCCTGGGGACCCCGGGTGAAGATCTTCGAGGCACACACCGACATTCCACTGCCGTACGCCCTGCTCGGACACCTACCGGTGTTCAACGCGGCACTGCCGTCCCGGCTGGCCCTGGTCGTGGCGCCGGTCGTCGGGCTGCTGCTCGCGCACGCCGTCGACCTGCTCCGGAGCACTCCGCTGTCCCGGCGGGCCCGAAACGGCTGGCTGGCCGGCTTCACGGTGGCGCTGCTGCCGCTCTTCCCGGCGACCCTGCTGACCGTGCACCGCGACCCGGTCCCCGAATTCATCACCTCCGGCACCTGGCGGCAGTACGTCTCCCCCGGCGGCGTACTGACCCCGCTGCCCCTCACCCTGGACCTGGCCCCGGACGGGCAGCGCTGGCAGGCGTACGCCCTGGCGCACCGGCAGGGCGAGTTCGCCATCCCGGCCGGCTTCTTCCTCGGGCCGGGCGGCCCGGACGGGCGCGGCCGGATCGGGCCGGTCCCCCGGCCCACCGAGACGCTGCTGATGGAGGTGGCCCGGACCGGCGAGGTGCCGACCATCACCGACGCGGACCGGGCCACCGCGCGCGCCGACCTGCGGCATTGGCGGGTACAGGTGCTGGTGCTCACCCCCGAGGCGCACGGTGCGAAGTTCCCGATCCGCTGGGAGCGGGTGCTCGAGGTCGCCACCGAACTGTTCGGCCCCCCCGAGCAGGTCTCGGACGTGTGGCTCTGGCGGGTCTCGTCCTGACCCGCCGAGCACCGCGATCCTTCGGCCCGGCCCCTCCGGCCGAACCGATCGCCCCCGGGACTGCCGGGGGTCGTTCAGTGTCCCGCCGTGACGCCGAGCGCGTAGGCCGCGCCGACCAGGCCGCACATGGTCAGTGCGACCAGCCGGAACCGGCGTTGCAACCCGGGCAGTTCGGCGGGCAACGCGAAGACCCGGCGCGGCCAGCCCCGCCAGGAGACCCACCAGAACAGCCCGGACGCGCCGGCCAGCAGGGCCGCCTTCACCGCCAGCACCGTCCATCCGGTGGCCGACCGCTCCTGCGCGAGCAGCGCCAGGGCGAGCCCGGTCACCCAGAGCACGCCGATCAGGCCGGTCACCGGCCAGCGGTTGCCGTGGGCCAGAATCCGCTGCGCGTCCTCCACCCGCTGTGGCTCCTCCGCCGGTGGTGCGTCGACCATCCGGGCCAGCTTGGGCTGCACCACGAACAGGCTGTAGGCCATCGACCCCAGCCAGAGCGCCGCAACCCCGGCGTGTACCAGTACGACCACCGCCCGCACCGTACCCATCCGGGCATCATGCCCGGATGGGTACACCTGTGCCGCCCCCGTGACCCCGGCTCCGTGGGCCGAGCAGCGGCGGTGACTCCGGCCACGTAGCGGAGCGACCGGCCGGTAGCGAACTAAGCTGGGCTACGTGACCAGCACAGTTGCCGGGTTGACCAGCGTCCGGGTCGGCACAATCGACTACCTGACCGGCTGGGACGAGCAGCGTCGGGTGCACGAGGCGGTGGTCGCCGGAGAGCGCCCCGACACCGTCCTGCTACTCGAACATCCCAGCGTCTACACCGCCGGCAAGCGCACCGAGCCCTGGGACCGGCCGATGGACGGCACCCCGGTGATCGACGTGGACCGGGGCGGCAAGATCACCTGGCACGGGCCCGGACAACTCGTCGGGTACCCGATCATCAAGCTGCCCGGGGCGGACAGTGGCCTGCCGGTGGACGTCGTGGCCTTTGTCCGGCGTACCGAGCAGATGCTCCGGGACGTCTGCGTCGAGGTGGGGCTGACCAGCGCCGGTTTCGTCGAGGGTCGCAGCGGGGTCTGGGTACCGGCCGACGAGCGGGGACCGGAACGCAAGGTGGCCGCCCTCGGCATCCGGGTGGCCCGGGGCGTGACCCAGCACGGCTTCTCGATCAACTGCGACTGCGACCTGTCGGCGTTCGACCGGATCGTCCCCTGCGGCCTGCGGGACGTCGGCACCACCTCGCTGAGCGCCGAACTCGGCCGCCCGGTAACCGTCGCCGAAGTCCTCCCGGTGGTCGAGCGCCACCTTCCTACGCTTCTTGGTTGATCTTGGTTAAGAAGGGGCCCTTCTTCTACTGAAAACGATAAGAAGGGGCCCTTCCTTTCACGGGGTGAGGCGGTGCAGGTCGCGGGGGAAGGCGGCGACCTCCCGGACGTTGCCGGCGCCGAGGAGGCGGGCCACCAGGCGTTCCAGGCCGAGTGCGAAGCCGCCGTGTGGGGGCATGCCGTGGCGAAAGGCGTCGAGGTAGGAGGTGTAGGGCGTCTCGTCCTCGGCTCGGGCGGCTAGTGCTTCGAGGTAGTCCTGGTGGCGGTGCAGGCGTTGGCCGCCGGTGACCAGTTCGACGCCTCGGAAGAGCAGGTCGAAGCCGTTGGAGTATGCCTGGGTCGGTGCGCCCGACGGGGCGTCCGTGGTGGCGGGGTGGGTGTAGAAGGGGCGTTTCGCCATCGGGTAGCCGGTGACGAAGAGGAAGTCGGAGTGGTGTTCGGTTCGGGCCCACTCGCCCAGGGCGCGTTCGTGGGCGGGGGCGAGGTCGGGCTCGTCCGGCGGGGCGCCGGCGATCGCCAGCGCCTCGGTGAAGTGCACGGCGGGGATCTCGGGCGGGACCGGGGGTAGCGTGACGCCCAGCGTGGCGAGCGCGGTGGTGGCCCGGTCCTGGAGCTGTTCGAGCATCCCGGCCAGGACGGCGCGGAGCAGTTCCATCACGTCCCGGTGGTCGGTGACGAAGCCGAACTCGACGTCGAGCGAGGTGTACTGCGCCAGGTGCCGGGTGGTGTCGTGCGGCTCGGCCCGGAACACCGGTCCGACCTCGTAGACCCGTTCCAGCACACCGACCAGCATCTGCTTGTAGAACTGCGGCGACTGGGCCAGGTAGCCGGGTCGGCCGAAGTAGTCGATGGCGAAGACGTTCGCCCCGCTCTCGGTGGCGGAGGCCACGATCTTCGGGGTGTGCACCTCGACGAAGCCCAGCCCGTCCAGGGTGGATCGGAACCCGGCCACCAGCGCCGCCGAGACCCGGAGCGCGGCGGATCGGGTCGGGTGGCGCAGCGCCACCGCCGCGTGGTCGAGCTGGGTTGGCAGGGCGGCGGTCAACTCCGGCCGGTACACGTCGAACGGTGGCGGCACGGCGGGGTCGCCGAGCGGCCGTACCGTGGGCCCGACCAGCTCGACCCCGGCGGGCGCGGCCGGGTTCCCGACCACCCGGCCGGTCACCTCGACCACCGACTCCTCCGGCAGTTCGGCCAGCCGGGTCCGGAGGTCGGCATCGGTCACCACCACCTGGGCCAGGCCGGTGCCGTCCCGGACGATCAGGAACGTCACGGACTTGAGCTGTCGGCGGCGGTGCACCCAGCCGGCGACGGTGACGGTCGCGCCGATGTGCTCGGGCAGGGACGTGGTGCCAACGCGGGACATCGGTGGTACTCCTCGACTTGTCGCGACGCCCGCGACCGGTGTGGTCCGCGGTACGTCGAGCGGGCCCCGGGGAGTGTGGGCGAGCGGGAAACTCGCGGTGCCACCACACCTTCACCACCGGCGGTACGGCCGGCGGCCTCGTTCACGGCCCGTGTCGTCGGGCCGGACGGCGGGTTCTACGCGGGCGCCGGAGCGCCGTTCTTCCCGCAGCTCGGGAGGGTCTTCCCAGCCCCGGCCGGAGATCACCTTCCAGCAACGGTGACTCTCTGGACTCCGGTGGTCGAGGTGGTACTCGGCTCCGTCATCGCGTCGACGGCAGCGTAGCCACGCCCGCCGGAGCTTCGGTAGCGAATATCCGCTTTGGCGTGAGTGGCATCACCCGGCTCGACGCGTGAGCCCGGTCGCCTCTGGTCGATCGACCGGGCCGTTCCGCGTAGGCTCGGATTCGTGACCATCGAGCACACCGCGCCACCCACCGCCGCCGAAGTCGGACGGGTGAGCGTCGTGACCGCACCGGAAACCCGTACCGGTACTTCCGGCATTCCCGGCAATCCTGTCGCTCCGGAGGGACGCCGGCTGCTGCGGGTCGAGGCCCGCAACGCCGCGACTCCGATCGAGCGCAAGCCGCCGTGGATCAAGGTCAAGGCGAAGATGGGACCCGAGTACACCCAGCTCCGTGGTCTGGTGTCCCGGGAAGGGCTGCACACGGTATGCCAGGAAGCCGGCTGCCCCAACATCTACGAGTGCTGGGAAGACCGGGAGGCGACCTTCCTGATCGGCGGCGACCAGTGCACCCGCCGGTGTGACTTCTGCCAGATCGACACCGGCAAGCCGGCCGACTTCGACGCGGACGAGCCGCGCCGGGTCGCCGAGTCGGTGGTCGCGATGGGCCTGCGGTACGCCACGGTCACCGGCGTGGCCCGGGACGACCTGCCGGACGGCGGCGCCTGGCTCTACGCCGAGACGGTCCGGCAGATTCACGGGTTGACCCGGCGGGACCAGCCGGCCGCTGCCGGCGAGGGCGCGGTCGGCGCCCTGGACGCGCTGCCGCACTGCGGCGTGGAGTTGCTGATCCCCGACTTCAACGCGAACCCGGCGCAGCTCGCCGAGGTGTTCGGCTCCCGCCCGGAGGTGCTCGCGCACAACGTCGAGACCGTGCCACGGATCTTCAAGCGGATCCGGCCGGCGTTCCGGTACGAGCGGTCGCTCGACGTGATCACCCAGGCCCGGTCCGCCGGGCTGGTGACCAAGTCCAACCTGATCCTCGGGCTCGGCGAGGAACGGGCCGAGATCTCCCAGGCCCTGCGCGACCTGCACGCGGCCGGTTGTGAGCTGATCACCATCACCCAGTACCTGCGTCCGACCCCCCGGCACCACCCGGTCGAGCGGTGGGTCAAGCCGGAGGAGTTCGTGGAGCTGCGCGAGGAGGCCGAGGAGATCGGCTTCGCCGGGGTGATGAGCGGACCGCTGGTGCGCTCGTCGTACCGGGCCGGCCGGCTGTACCAGCAGGCCATCGAGGCCCGGACGGTGCCGGCTCCGGCCGCGGCGCGGTAACCGCTCCCACACCGGCCTCCACCGGCCCTTTTCCGCCGTTTCGCCGGGGCTCGACGGCCCTGTGGCGCAACGGACTCGACGTGTTGAACCGTGCTAGATTCCGGCCGTCCTCTGCCGGGTGGTTGCCGGCGACACGTCGAAGGTGATGAATAGAAGTATGACAGCACCCCACACCGTAATCATCGGAGCCGGCCCGGCTGGCCTGACCGCGGCGTACGAGCTGACCAAGCGGAACGCCACCGTCGAGGTGTTCGAGGCCGACGACGTGGTGGGCGGGATCAGCCGGACCGTCGAACGTGACGGATGGCGTTTCGACATTGGCGGGCATCGCTTCTTCACGAAAGTGCCCCAGGTCGAGGCGCTCTGGCACGAAATCCTGCCCGACGAGGACTTCCTGCTCCGGCCCCGGATGAGTCGGATCTACTACCGCGGCAAGCTGTACGACTATCCCCTCAAGGCCGGCAACGCACTGGCCAACCTGGGCATCCTCGAGGCACTGCGCTGCGTCGGCTCGTATCTCTGGGCCAAGGTGTCGCCACCGAAGGACCAGTCCCACCTCGCCGGCTGGGTGACCGCCCGGTTCGGCCGACGGCTGTTCACGCACTTCTTCAAGACCTACAACGAGAAGCTCTGGGGCGTACCCGCGACCGAGTTGTCGGCCGACTGGGCGGCACAGCGGATCAAGAACCTCTCGCTCTCCAGCGCGGTCCTCAACGCGCTGCTGCCCAAGCGCAACCAGAAGGACATCACCAGCCTGATCGAGGAGTTCAACTATCCGAAGTACGGCCCCGGGATGATGTGGGAACGCTGCGCCGAGCACGTGGAGAAGCGGGGTGGCGCCGTCACCCTGAAGACCGGGGTGAGCGCCGTGCACCGGGCGGACGGCCGGGCGGTCGCGGTCACCGTCACCGGCCCGACCGGCGAGCGCCGGGTGCCCGCCGACCACGTGGTCTCGTCGATGCCGATCTCGCATCTGGTGCTGGCGATGGACCCACCCGCCCCGCCGGAGGTCGTCACCGCCGCGCGGGAGCTGTTCTACCGCGACTTCCTGACCGTCGCGCTGGTGGTGCCCGAGGAATTCAGCTTCCCGGACAACTGGATCTACATCCACGCTCCGGAGGTCAAGGTCGGGCGGATCCAGAACTTCGGTTCCTGGTCGCCGTACCTGGTCAAGGACGGCCGGACCTGTCTCGGACTGGAGTACTTCCTCAATCTCGGCGACGAGCTGTGGAACAGCCCGGACGCCGACCTGGTCGCGCTCGGCACCGCCGAGTTGGAGCGGCTCGGTCTGGTCCGCCCCGGCTCCGTCGAGTCCGGATACGTGGTCCGGATGCCCCGGGCGTACCCGTTCTACGACTTCGCCTACCGGGACAACGTCGCCACGATCCGGGCCTGGCTCGAGACCGAGGTCCCGAACGTGCATCCGGTCGGCCGGAACGGCATGCACCGCTACAACAACGCGGACCACTCGATGATGACGGCGCTGCTGTCGGTGTCGAACATCCTGGACGGCACCGACCACGACGTGTGGGAGGTCAACGTCGAGGAGGAGTACCACGAGGAGAAGACCCCGGGCGAGCACGGCACCGGACGGGCCGCGCCGGTGCTGCCCCGCGACCGCGTACCCGGCTGACCTTCCGCCGTACCATCACGACGCGGCCGACCGGTCGGGGCAACGACCGGTCCACCGTCACCCGGTCGATCCGTCGGAATCCCGGGTCCCCGCGTCGAGCAGTCCGAGCCGGTGCGCCACCGCCGCCGCCTCGATCCGGTTCGCCACGTCCAGTTTGGCGATGATCCGGGAGACGTGCACGCTGGCCGTCTTCGGCGAGATGTAGAGCCGCTCGGCGATCCGGCTGTTGCTGTGTCCCTCCGCGACCAGCCGCAACACCTCCCGCTCCCGCGCGGTGAGCAGGTCCGTACCGGGTGCCGATCCGGGCGCGGCCCGCAGCCCGAGCCGCCGGGCCAGCACCGCCGCCCGCTCCGCCAGCGGTACGGCGCACAACTCGGCGGCGATCGCCGACACCTCCTCGATCGCGCTCGCGGCGAGCGGACGGTCCCCGACCGACGCCGCCGCCTCGGCCAACGAGAGCAGTGCCCGCCCGAGCGGGTACCGCTGGCCGTCCACCCGCCAGGCCGCCACCGCCTCCTGCCAGGCCGCCACCGCCGCACCCGATCCGGCGAAACTGGCCGACACCTGCGCCGCACACGCCAGCTCGGCCGGATAGCGGGCGACGACCCCGCCGGCCACCTCGCGTACCTGCTCGGCCAGCGTCTCGTCCCCGGACGCCACCGCGGCCCGGGCGGCGGCGGCCAGCGCGGGCCAGCCGTACCGGGGATCGGTGTCGAGCCGCCGGTCGAGCAGGGCCCGCGCGGCGGCCACCGCCTGCGGAACGTCCCCGGCGGCGAGCGCCGCCTCGACCCGCAGCTCGTAGAGCGGCAACTCCAACGGCAGGAACGGCCGGCGGAGAAAACCCAGCGCCTTGGAGACCAGTTCGTCGGCGCCGGCCTGACCCCGGGCCAGCCGCAGGCCGGCCCGCAGTTGCAGCCAGTGGTAACCGGTGATGCCCGGCAGGTCCAGCCGGGCCGCCTGCCCGCAGAGTTCGTCGGCCTCGTCCCAGCGACCGAGTGCGATCAGCGCCTCGGCCTGGTTGGAGAGCAGGAACGCGCCGGTGGACCGGCTGATTCCCACCCGTCTCGCCTCGGCGAAACCGGACGCCGCCGCCTCGGCCGACTCGGCGTACCGGCCGATCTCACAGAGCGAGTCGGAGGCGACCACCAGCGCGGTCACCAGCGCCTCCGAGTCGTTCGCCGCGCGGGCCAGCTCCTCGGCACGGCGCAGGTCCGCGAGCCCGCTCTCCGCCGAGATCTGGCGAGTGCAGACCCAACCGGCGGCGAGCGTGGCGCTCAGCACGGCATCCTCGTCACCGAGCGCCGTCGCGGCGGTCATCGCCTCGCCGACGATCCGACCTCCCTCGGCCCGGTCGACCCGAGCGATCTGGAAGGCGACCTCGGCGAGCAGCCGGATCCGTTGTGGATCGTTGCCGACGTCGCTGACCAGGTCGTACGCCTGACGGAGTTCGTCGGTGCCGTCGTTCTTGCCCAGGATCCGGAGCAGCCGGCCACGCAGCACCAACACCCGCGCGGCACGCACCGGTTCCGCCGAACGGTCCAGCTCGGCCAGCATGGCGCGGGTCAGCGCCAACGCCCGGCTGTAGTCGCCGGCGGTGGAAACCGCCGACAGGGTCGCCTCGAGCAGGGCCAGGTGATCCCTGCCCAGCCGCTGTGCCGCGTCGGGCACCTGCTCCCACAGTTCGAGCATCCGCTCCAGCAGCCGCCCCTGCTCGGCGTACGCGTACCGGGAGCCGGCCGCCTCGGCGGCGGCCCAGGCGGCGGTCAGCGCCCGGGGGTAGTCGTGCGCGGCGTACCAGTGGTGGGCCAGCTCGGCCGGGGCGCGGCCGTCGGCGACGAGCTGGGGCTGCGCCTCGATCGCTGCCGCGTACCGGGCGTGCAGCCGGGCGTGCTCCCCGGGCAGCAGGTCCTCGTGTACGGCCTCCCGGACGAGCGCGTGCCGGAACTCGTACCCGCCGTCCGGGTCGGCGACGACGAGCTGCGCGGCGACGGCGGCCCGGAGCGCCTCCTCCAGTTCGGTCTCCGGCACTCCGGCAACCTCGGCGAGCAGTTCGTGGGCGATCCGGGTGCCGCCGGCGCCCGCGATCCGCAGCACCCGCTGGGCCGGCTCGGGCAGTCGGTCGACCCGGGCCAGCAGCAGATCGCGCAGCGTCTCCGGCAGGTCGGCGCAGCCGCTCGGATCGCTGGCGGCGGCGAGTTCCTCGACGAAGAAGGGGTTTCCCTGGGTCCGGTCGTGGATGGTGTCGATCGCCCGGTCGCTGGGCTCGAACCCGAACAGGTCGGCCAGGACCTGACCGGTGCCCTCCCGGTCCAACCGGTCCAGCTCGACCCGCTCCACGCCACGGGCCCGGTCCAGTTCGCCGAGGAACGGGCGCAGCGGATGGCCCCGATGCAGCTCGTCCGAGCGGTACGTGCAGATCAACAGCACCCGCGCGGGTCGGACGGCCCGGGACAGGAAGGCGATCAGATCCCGGGTCGAACGGTCGGCCCAGTGCAGGTCCTCGATCACCAGCACCAGCGGGCGTTCGGCGGCGAGTCGGGTGAAGAGGCCGGCGACCAACTCGAACAGGTATCCCCGGTGCGGATCCAGGGACAACTCCGGGCCGCCGTAACCGCCGTGGCCGGTCTGGACGTCGCCGACCCCCGTCGGTCCGGCGGCGAGCCGGGCCAGCTCGGGCAGGAGTCGGGCGAACTCCCGTTCGTACCCGTCGAAGGCGGCCGGACCGTCCCGGCGCAGTACCTGACGCAGCGCGGCCGCGAACGGCGCGAACGGCAGACCCTGCTCACCGAGTTCCAGGCACTGGCCGACGAGGACCTGATTGCCCCCGTCGACCGCGTGCCGGCCGAACTCCTCGATCAACCTTGTCTTTCCCACTCCGGCCTCGCCGCCGACCAGCAGCGCGGCCGGCTCGTCGGCACGAACCCGCTTCAGCGCGTCGCGCAGGATGGCGAGTTCGGACTGACGGCCGACGAGGACGGTGCTGGCGGCGCGAGTGGTCACAGGATCGAGAATGCCACGCCGTTCGGAGTGATCGAGCATCCGAGCCCGCTGGCTGGAACGATCACCGCCTCCGGGCCCGGATCCGCCCCCGGATCCCGGGGCGGCGCCCGTCAGCTGAGCACCGGAGCCCGGGACGGCGCCGATCACCTGAGCACCGGAGCCCGGGACGGTGCCGATCACTTGAGCGCCGGATCCCGGGACGCGGCGGAATCGAGCGGGTGGCCTCCGGCGGACTTGGCGCGGCTGCGCCCCGGGCGGCGTACCGATCGCGCCAGCCGGGCGGAGTCGGCCTCGGCCCGCAGTTCGTCGACGTGGGTACGGTGCAGGGTGAGCAGGAAGTGTGCGTCGGTGCTGAACATCGCTGAGCTCCATTCGGTTCGGTTCTCTCTGCTGATGTCCACTCTTCGCCCGAAGGTCCCACCGCGGCATTGGTGCACCGCCTCATGTCTGGCCGGGCAGCCTCCTTACTTCCGGGCCGCTGCGGGTGCTTCCGGCCGTAAGGTCCTTACCCGGCCCGTCGGGCCCGGTGGTTGGGCGCCGGCCGGGGATAAGCCGGCGGCAGTCGGCCCACTAGACTCCGACGCATGGCAAAGGCGCAGGAGAAGGTGTCGTTCGGCCAGCGGCTGAAGCAGATCGGGATGGTGTTCTCGTTCACCGCCAAACGCGACAAGTGGTTCGTGCCGCTCGCCGCCGTCGCGGTGCTGATCCCGCTCGCGCTCACCGTGGTCGCGGTCATGCTCTGGGGCTGGCTGTGGCTGCCGATCGGAATCCTGGTCGCCCTGCTCGGCCTGCTGATCGTGCTGAACCTGCGCTCCAACAAGGCGATGATGAACGCCGCCGAGGGCCAGCCGGGCGCGGCGGCCCAGATCCTGGAGAGCATGCGGGGGGACTGGCGGGTGACCCCGGCCATCAGCTCGACCACCCAGATGGACATGGTGCATCTGGTCGTCGGCAAGCCCGGCGTGATCCTGCTCGCGGAAGGGAACCCGCAGCGGACCCGCGGCCTGCTCGGCCAGGAGAAGCGGCGGCTGTCCAAGGTCATCGGTACGGCCCCGCTGTACGACTACCTGATCGGTCAGGGTGACGACGAGCTGTCCATCCGCAAGCTACGGATGACCCTGATGCGCCTGCCGCGCAACCTCAGCGGCAAGGACGTGAACGCGCTCGACAAGCGACTCAAGGCGCTCTCCGCCGCTCGGCCGCAGATGCCCAAGGGCGCGATCCCGAAGAACATGCGCCCGTCGAAGGGTGCCTTCCGGCAGCAGCGCGGTCGCTAGCACCGCAGATCGCTCCCGCCGTGCCTGACCTGTACGCCCCGGACGGCACCCGACTGGCCCTGCACGATTTCGGCGGTTCCGGCACCCCGGTCCTGCTACTTCCCGGCCTGTGCGGCCAGGCCGGCGAATGGTCGGCAACCGTCGACGGGCTCGTCGGGGCGTACCACGTCTTCGCGCTCGACCCGCGCGGCCACGGCGACAGCGAGCGCCGCCCCACCGACGTCTCCCGGGACGCCCACGTCGCGGACGCGGCGGCGGTGCTCGGCGCGGTCGGCCCCGCCGTCGTGATCGGTCAGTCGCTGGGTGGGCACACCGCCTTCCTGACCGCCGCGCGCCATCCCGGACTGGTGACCGAACTGGTCATGGTCGAGGCCGGCCCGCAGGGGCCGGATGACGACACCCCGGACCGCATCGACCGCTGGCTCGGCGACTGGCCGGTGCCGTTCCCCGATCCGGCCGTCGCCGCCCGCTACCTCGGCGGCGGGCTGGTCGGATCGGGGTGGGCCCGGGGGCTGCGCCAGCGGGACGACGGCTGGTATCCGGCGTTCGACCGGGACGTCATGGTCGCCACGATCGCCGCCGCAATCGGCCCGCGCTGGGAGGAGTTCGCCCGGATCGGCTGCCCGACCCTGGTGGTGAAGGGCGGTGCGGGCTCCCTGGACCCCGACGAGTACGCCCGGATGAGCCGGCACCCGATGGTCACCGCGGTCGAGATACCGGGTGCCGGACACGACCTACATCTGGACAGCCCGGACCGGTGGCGGAGGGAACTCGGTGACTTCCTGGCCCGCGCCCCGGGTCGACCGGTCAGCTAGCCGAGGACTTCGGCACGGCGACGATGATCGAGCCCACCGCCCGGTCGTGCAGGCCGCGCCTGTTCTCGTCCATGATCAGCGCCGGTACCACCAGGCCGAGCAGCGCGCCACGGAGCAGTCCACGGAGGATGCCGATCCGCCCGCCGTCGGCGTACGAGACGCATCGCAACCGGCAGATCCGCATGCCGGGCGTCTGCGCGAAGAGGCCGGCGAAGAAGCCGTACACGACGATCAGGGTGAGCACCGGCGCCCAGTTGTCGCGGAACGGGTCGGTGAAGAGGTTGGTGGCCAGGAGGCAGAGCACCCAGTCGATGCTCAGCGCACCGAACCGACGCGCCAGGCTCGGCGTCGGGTTGCTCGGGTCGGCCGCCGGCGCGAGCGGGGCGGCACTGTTCTGCTGTCTCGCCACGGGGAGTCAGAGTATCGGCAGGTCGTGCTCACCGCCCCGGCACCCTTCTCCCGGGAGTCGCCGGTCACCCGAGCTGCGGTCGCGGGTGGATTGCCGAAGGTCGGAACACGGCAAACGAGGCAAACCGGCTAGACGGGAGTATCATCCGGAGAAGCCCGAGTCGCCACCAGCGGAGATCACGCTCCGCAGATGACGTAACACGGCAGAAACATCAGAGACATGCTCGGGCAATCGCGTGGCCATAGCGTCGCCTACCAGCCTAGCCATCAGTGGACGTGCCAGGAGGACGTGTGTTCGCCAACCCCGAGGAACTCCTGCGATACCTCAAAAACGAGGACGTAAAGTTCGTCGACGTACGTTTTTGTGACCTGCCCGGCGTGATGCAGCACTTCAACCTGCCGGTCGAGTCCTTCGACGAATCGGTCTTCACCGACGGTCTCGCCTTCGACGGATCGTCGATCCGCGGCTTCCAGGCGATCCACGAGTCGGACATGCTGCTGCTGCCCGATGTCGCCACCGCGTTCATCGACCCGTTCCGGTCCCAGAAGACGCTGGCACTGAACTTCTTCATCCACGACCCGTTCACCCGCGAGCCGTACTCGCGTGACCCCCGGAACGTGGCGAAGAAGGCCGAGGCGTACCTCGCCGCCAGCGGCATCGCCGACACCGCGTACTTCGGAGCGGAGGCGGAGTTCTACATCTTCGACTCCATCCGGCACGAGACCTCGGCGCACCAGGCCTTCTACTACATCGACTCGATCGAGGGCGCCTGGAACACCGGCCGCGAGGAAGAGGGCGGCAACCGGGGCTACAAGACCGCCTACAAGGGTGGCTACTTCCCGGTCCCGCCGGTCGACCACTACGCCGACCTGCGCGACGGCATCGTGCGGCGCCTGATCGACTCCGGTTTCACCGTCGAGCGCTCGCACCACGAGGTGGGCACGGCCGGCCAGGCTGAGATCAACTACCGGTTCTCCACCCTGCTGCACGCCGGTGACCAGCTCCAGCTCTTCAAGTACATCGTCAAGAACACCGCCTGGGCGGCCGGCAAGACCGCGACCTTCATGCCCAAGCCGCTCTTCGGCGACAACGGCTCCGGCATGCACACCCACCAGAGCCTGTGGCTGAACGGCGAGCCGCTGTTCTACGACGAGACCGGGTACGCCGGGCTCTCCGACACCGCGCGCTGGTACATCGGCGGCCTGCTGCACCACGCCCCGTCGCTGCTCGCCTTCACCAACCCGACCATCAACTCGTACCGCCGGCTGGTGCCCGGCTTCGAGGCGCCGGTCAACCTGGTCTACTCGCAGCGGAACCGGTCCGCCTGCACCCGTATCCCGGTGACCGGCAGCAACGCGAAGGCGAAGCGGGTCGAGTTCCGGGTGCCGGACCCGTCGGCGAACGTCTACCTCGCCTTCTCGGCGATGATGATGGCCGGCCTCGACGGCATCAAGAGCAAGATCGAGCCGCCGGAGCCGATCGACAAGGACCTCTACGACCTTCCGCCGGAGGAGTGGGGCTCGGTCAAGCAGGTGCCGGGCTCGCTGCCCGCCGTGCTCGACTCGCTCGAGGCCGACCACGACTTCCTGCTGGAGGGTGGCGTCTTCACCCCCGACCTCATCTCCACCTGGGTCGAGTGGAAGCGGACCAACGAGGTCGACCCGGTCCGCCTTCGGCCGACCCCGCACGAGTTCGCGATGTACTACGACTGCTGACGTACCAAGCCGCTGACCTGGGGTTATGCACTCTGGACACGAACCGGCAGGACACCGACGCCTGACCCCGTTCCGTACGTTGCGGGCCCCGACCTCATTCCCGAGGTCGGGGCCCGCTTCTTGCTGTGTCGGTGCCTTCCGATCCGGCCTGCCCACCTGCGGTTGGCCGGGGCCGTGGGTGGGAGTGGACGCTACGGGCTCAGACGTACGGTGACGCGCCGAGGTTTATACCGTTGAGCCCCCCTGCGGAGTCCACCGAGTTGCTCTCAGTTTGGGTCTGTCCGAAGCACACTGACCACGAGTCCGGCGCGACCCCCGAGGGCGAGCATTCCCACTCGCCCAGAAACTCGTTGCCTGAGGTCCACAGATCCGTCCACGCTTCCACGCCGAAGCGGCCGGATCGGTTGTTCCGCACGATCACCGCTCCCTGTACGGAATACCCGTTTGCCGACCTGATCGCGCATGCCTGCGCGGACACACCGCTGATGATCGTCGTGCTGCTGGTGCAGCGCCACGTGGCGGAGCTGGAGTCGATCGGGTTCGTGTTGCCGTAAGAACGCCAGGAGCCTGGGTCTGCGGCGGCGGCGGGGCCGGCGGTTGCCAGAGTCAGCCCGGCAACAGCCATGATGACGGCTGCCAATCCTGCGACCACCCGTGAAAATCGCATGTTGATCCCTTCTTAGGCAAGCGAGCCGACCGATCAGCCGCCCGCGTTCGACGCTCGGGAGTTGCGCTGTGACGAAGTTAGAGGAGAGGTGCGCCAGCTGGGATCCGCCACAGGTCGTACTACCCCTGGTTGGATGCGGGGCGCGGAGCGCCTGGGTGATGATGGCCCCGTCTCGCATCCAGCAGATCGGGCGCTCGTACAGCTTGGTCCGTACCTCCGCACTGTCGCCGATGACGACCGCGCCGGAGCACCCGTGCGGAGTGTCGCCCACCGTCGCGGGTCGCCGCCGATGAGGACCGGGTGGCGGGCCTTGTGGACACCGCTCAGGTTGCCGAGGCTCCACCCGGGGTAGTGGGTTCGCGGATCCAACCCCGTCCAACCCGGAGGCCACCCATGACTCTCGCGCTGTTTCTCTACATCCTCGGCACCGTCGGCCTTGCCCTCGAAGCGGTGGGCGTCCGGGCCCCCCGCGTCTCGCTCGGGTGGATCGGTCTGACCCTCATCGCCTTCACCGCGCTGATCCTGCCCGAGATCGACTAACCGGGGCACCCCGTGCCCGGACTGGGCACGGGGATCGCCCCCGGGCCGGTGGCGCTGAGCCGAGCAGCCTCAGCAGTCTCCTGGCTAAGTCAAGGTCGAAGTCGAGGTCGAGGTCGAGGTCGAAGTCGAGGTCGAAGTCGAGGTCGACACTCCGACCGATAGCTTTCCCACCGATATAGCTTGGTGACCGATATACTGCCGGCATGGCCACACCCACTCCACTGCGGGAACCCACGTTCCTGATCCTGACCGCGCTCGCCCGGGAGCCCATGCACGGCTACGGCATCGTCAACGAGGTCGCCGCGCTCTCCGACGGACGACTCACCCTGCGACCGGGGACGCTCTACGGCGCCCTGGACCGCCTCACCGACGAGGGCCTGGTCGAGCCGGACCGGGAAGAGATCGTCGATGGCCGGCTGCGCCGGTACTACCGGCTGACCGAGGGCGGAACGGCGACACTGGGCGCCGAGACCGAACGGCTGCGCCGCAACGTCGAGGCCGCCAGCCAGCGCCTCCGGGACCGCGCCGCCGGCACGGCGGAGGGATCCGCCACCCGTCCGGCGCCGGCCGCCCGCCCCACCGTCCGACTCGCGGGAGGCCCGGCATGACCGAGCACACCGGACCGGACGAACACACCGACGGTACGCAGGGCGCCACCGCACCCGCCGGAAACGACGACACGTCCCCGCTGAGCGGCCACGCGCCACTGGAACGCCGGTACCGGCGACTGCTGTACGCGTATCCGGCCGACTACCGGTCGATCCGAGGTGACGAACTCGTCGGGACGTACCTCGATCTGGTGGACCAGGAACGGCACTGGCCCTCGCCGCACGACGCCGTGGACGTGCTACGCGGCGGGTTGCGGCAACGGCTGCGCACGAACGGCGCCCTCGGGCTGCTCGCCGGCCTGCCGGTCGCCGCGACGATCGCCGTGAGCACGCTGGCGGCGCTCGCGGTGTTCCTGCTCGTCCAGCTGGAGCTCACGAACCAGCCGGTCGACGTGCCGCCCGCGCATGTCGGCCCGACGCAGACCCTCGGCGCGTTCGTCTGGGTCGGCTGGCTGCTGGCCGCCCTCGCCACGACGGTGCTGCCGGCACACTGGGCACGCCGGGCGGTCGGTGCCGCCATCGGTCTGACCCTGGCCGTGATCCCGGCGGCACCGCTGACCGGGCTGGCCCGGCCACCGCTGTACGTGCTGGTGCCGGTGCTGGCGTTCGGCCTGTTGGCGCTGGCGCTACCGGACCGTCCCGGCTGGGCCGGCCGGATCCCGCCGGTGCTCGGGGCGCTGACCGGTACGGCCGCGGCCGCGCTGTTCCAGGCCGCCGAGGGCAGCGGGAACTGGTTCACCGCCTACTACTCCACGGTGGAGGTACTGGGGATGGCGGGTGCGGTGCTGGTCGGACTGGTTCTGGTCGTCGGCCTTGGTCGGGCGATCACCGGTGACAGCAGCGCGCTGTGGTCGGTCCTGCTGCTGCTGACTCCGGCCAGCCTGCTCGGGCTCCGACCGATCACCTACGAGTACTTCGAATCCGCGACAACCTGGCCCCAACTCGCCACCACCGCCGTCGTACTCACGCTGCTCGGCGCGGGCGTGGTGCTCGCCGTGGTCGCCTGGCACGGCGCCCGGTACCGGGCGGTCCGGGCCCGGTCGGCGGGCGGCACGTGTCCGACATGTGGACACGTACCCGACGTCGCGGAGCGGGCCGGGTCCGTGACACGCCGGGCGACGCCCTGATCAACCCGGCGGAGGAGCGAGCTGGGCAACCAGCTCGCGTACCACCTCGACCAGCAGGTCGATGTCCGCCTCGGTCGTCTGCCAGTTCACGATCGCGGGGCGGAGGGCGATCCGACCGTCGTAGACGGTGGTGCCGGCGAAGACCCGCCCGTCGTCGAGCAGCGCCGCACCGAGCCGGCGGTTGAGATCGTCCAGCTCGCCGGCCGGCAGGTGCGGCGGACGGGCCCGGAAACAGACGATGCAGAGTGGCACCTCGGCGAGCCGTTCCAGGTCCGGCGCCTCGTCGACCAGCCGGGCGAGCCGCTGGGCGAGGTCGAGCTGCCGCTCCACCATCGCCCGGTGCCCGTCGCGCCCGTACGCCGCCAGCGTCGCCCAGATCGGTATCGAGCGGGCCCGCCGGGACGATTCCGGGCCGTGCATGGCGTAGTCCACCGGCCCGGCGGGCACCTCCGGTTGGACCGACCGCGCCGAACTGGGGCGCGAGCCGACCGGGCCGCCGGATCCGTCCGACCAGAGTGGACTCGCCGGCCCCGGCAGGTACGTCGTACCGGGCATCCCGAACGCCGCCGGCAACCGGGACGGCTCCCGGAGAAAGGCAAACCCGCTCTCGTACGGCACGTTGAGCCACTTGTGCGCGTCACAGGCGATCGAGTCGGCCCGCTCGACACCGCGTACCAGGTCGGCGGTGCGTGGGGACAGGGCGGCGAAGAGCCCGAACGCCCCGTCGACGTGCAGCCAGGCGCCGTACCGCTCGGCGATGTCGGCGAGCGTGTCGATCGGGTCGAAGTGGCCGGCGTTGACCTCACCTGCGTTGGCGATCAGCACGGCCGGTCCGGCCAGCTCGGCGAGGCGCCGCTCGATGGCCGGCAGGTCGGCGCGACCGACCCGGTCCCGCGCGTACACCTCGACCGTGTCGCGGCCGTGCCCGAGCATCTGCAACGCCTTACGGGAACTGGCGTGCAGGTACCCGCCGGAGAGCACCGGCATCCGGGGCAGCCCGGTCAGCCCGTCGGCGGCCACGTCCACGTCGTGCTGCTCGGCCCACCAGTGCGTGGCGACGCCGAGCGAGGTGAAGTTCGCGAACGTGGCGCTGGTGACCAGCGCTCCGCCGTACGACGCCGGCAGCCCGAACAGTTCGCGGAGCCAGCGCAGCGCGATCGTCTCCACCGCCGCGGCCAGCGGTGAGGTGGCCCGGAAGGCGGCGTTCTGGTCCAGCAGTGCCGTGGTCCAGTCGGCGGCGAGGGCGGCCGGGGTGGCACCGCCGACGACGAAGTGGAAGAACCGTGGACCGGCCGAGTGCGTGGCGACGGTGGTGCCGACCCGCAGCAGCCGCTCCATCGCCGCGACCGATCCGACGCCCTTCTCCGGCAGCCGGCCACCGTCGGCCAGCTCGGCGAGCTCGACCAGCAGCGATTCGGTGGCCGGATCGTGCACCGGCCGGTCGGCGAGCGTGGCCAGGTACGGCACCGCTGCGGCGTACACCTGGCGCAGCGTCGCCTCCGCCGAGTCCCGATCGTGCAGTGGATCGCTCACCCCGACCTCCGATGTGCTCCTCGGTCCGACAACTCGTCCCACCCTGCCAGCCGCGGGTGGTGCCGGCAGCGGGCCAATTCACAACCGGTGGTCGGGCAGCCCCCTCTGTCCCGGCAGCCCCCTGTCCCGGCAGCCGCCGGTGTCGGTCAGCCGGGACAGCGCGGACCCATCCCGGTGAGGCTGGAGGTGATCCGGTAGCGGCCGGCCTGCGGCACCCGGAGCACGGTCCAGTCGCCGTACGGAGCCAGGCAGGCGGGCACGATCGTGGCGGTGGGATCGGACGGCTCGGCGGGCGCCCCGTCCGGACCGATCGGGCCGGCCACCCGAAGCCAGTTCGACCACCTGAGTCGGACCAGGGTCTCGCCGGACGCCGGTACGTCGACCGTCAGCTCCGCCGACGTGGCCCGGACCACCTCGGCATCGGCCCGCCCGGCACCCGGCCCGACAGGACCGTCCGGTGGATCGCCATCCGCTGGGCCGTTCCCCGACGCGACAGCGTTCACGATGGACGGGGCGCCGGTCACCGCGTACAGGGTCCAGTCCCGATGCTGCCAGATCGGTGTCAGGTACGGCAGCCCGCCCCGGATCAGCTCCGCCTCCCGCCGACCGACCCAGGACGGCTTCGCACCGGGCAGCGCCACGTAGCCGACGCCGTTGTCCCGCAGCCACCGGCCGTACGAGTCCACGTCCACGCTGCCGTCCAGGAAGAGCCGGTTGTACGCCTGGTCGGCCTGGCGCAGCCAGCCCCGGGCCAGCGGTGCGGCCTCCGGCACGTACGCCGCCTCCCAGTAGTTCGCCGTCGGCACCACCTCGATCCGCGCCGGTGGGCGACGGGCGAGTTCGGCCAGCAGCGGCTGGAAGTAGCTCCGCGACGCGGTCGGGTCGCCGGCCGCCCGCAGGTCACCGACCAGCACCGGGGGCTCCACCACCGCGACCAGCGCCAGCACGCCGGCCAGGGCGATCCCCGCCACCCGGGGTGACCAGCGCCGGCTCGGCCCGGCCGGCAGTGCCCCGTAGCCCACCAGCACCGGCAACGCGAACATCGCGGCGAGTCGGGTCGCGTTGAGCCCGACCGGCGTACGGACCGCGAAGGCCGCCAGCACCCCCAGCGTGGCCAGGATCGCACCGATCCGTACCGCACGCCGCGACACCAGCACCGCGACCATCGCACTCGCGATACCGGCGGTGACGGTGTCCGTGAGGCTGATGTTCATCCAGCCCCCGGCACCGAAGACCAGTCCCAGCCCGGCCACCGGCACTCCGGCGCCCAGCGCCAGCGCCGCACCGTCGAGCACGGTGCGTCGCGCGTGCCTCAGGTGTGAAAAGGGGGCCCTTCTTCTACAGAAAGCGATAACAAGGGGCCCTTCCTTACACGCCAGCGCAACCCCCGCGAGCCCCACGAAGAGCCCGGCGACCGGGCTGGCGGCGCCGGCGAGCAGCGCGGCGCCGGCGGCGGTGAGCCGGCGGGGCGTGGGGCGGGGGGTGGTCAGGGCCAGTAGGGCGAGGAGGCCGAAGGCTATGCCGATGGCGTAGGTGATCCGGCCGGAGACGAGGTTGCCGGCTATGCAGGCGGCGCCGACCAGTGAGCCGGCCAGGGGGCGGCGGGCGGCGGTGCGGACCAGGAGCAGGGCCAGCGCGGCGGCCGAGACGAGCAGGGCGAGGGCGCCGGCCAGGCGGGGACCGAGCGAGTCCCCGCCGAGCCAGTGCATCAGCGGCGGGGTGAGGAGGCTGTAGCCGTACGGCGACACACCCGCGTACCAGCCGAGGTCCAGGGGCGCGAAGCCGTGCCGGGCGAAGAAGTTGGCCCGGGCGACCTGTGCGGACAGGTCGGTGCCGAGCGGCGGCGCCAGCAGGAACGCCACCGCCAGCGCCGCCGCGAGCCCGACCGCGCCGAGCACGGTACGGACCGGACCGGCCGGCGACACCGTCCGGCGCTGGTCAGGCATTGAGTACGCGTTCCGCAGCGGCCCGGCTGCGCCGTGCGGTCCGCAGGTAGTCGTCGAGGAACTCGCCCGGATCGTCGCCGCCGAGCAGCCGTACCACCCCGGCGAGCTCGACCCCGTGCCGGGGCAACTGGTCGCCGGCCCGGCCACGCACCAGCATCAACGCGTTGCGTACCTGCGCCGCCAGGGTCCAGCCGGCGGCCATCGCGGCGGCGTCGGCGGCATCGACGACGTCGGCGTCCCGGGCGGCGGCCAGCGCGTCGAGGGTACGCGTGCAGCGCAGTCCCGGCAGCGTGCCGGCGTGCCGGAGCTGCATCAACTGCACCGCCCACTCCACGTCGGCCAGCCCGCCCCGGCCCAGCTTGGTGTGGGTCGCCGGGTCGGCGTTCCGGGGCAGCCGCTCGGTCTCCACCCGGACCTTGATCCGCCGGATCTCCACCACCTGCTCGCGGGTCAGTCCCCGCTCCGGATAGCGCACCGGGTCGGCGACGGCCTCGAACTCGGTGCCGAGGTCGGCGTCCCCGCAGACGTACCGGGCGCGCAGCAGCGCCTGCGCCTCCCAGACCTTCGACCAGCGGGCGTAGTACTGCGCGTACGCGGCCAGGCTGCGGACCAGCGGCCCCTGCCGCCCCTCGGGGCGCAGGTCGGCGTCGACTCCGAGCGGTGGATCGGGTGCCGGCATCCCGAGCAGCCGGCGCAGTTCCTCGGCGATTCCCCGGGCTGCCGTGCTCGCCGCGTCCTCGGCGACTCCGGGCGGCGGGTCGTAGACGAACAGCACGTCGGCGTCGGAGAGGTAGTTCATCTCGTACCCGCCGAGCCGGCCCACGCCGATGACCGCGAACCGGAGTCCGGGCATCGCCGGCTGGGTCGCCCGGGCCACCCGCAGCGCGGCCCCGAGGGTGGCGTCGGTGACGGCGGAGAGCGCCGCGCCGACCGCGGTGACGTCGAACATCGCGGCGTCGGCCGTACCCGCCTCCGGGCGGACGGGCGGCACCGGTCCGGTCGGGCCGCTCGAGCGGCCCGGGGTCAGTGAACCGGCCTGGTGGAGCACGTCGGCGCAGGCGACCCGGATCAGTTCGCGGCTGCGCAGCGCCCGGACGGCCCGGATCGCCTCGCTCGGGTTAGCGGGCTGCGGTCCCCGGCCGCCGAGGTGCCGGTCGGCCGCGGCGGCGAGGCCGTCGCGCAGCACGTCGGTGTCGCGTGGGGTCAGTTCGGCGTCCTCGGCGAGCAGCCGGAGTGCCTCCGGGTCCCGGGCCAGCAGGTCCGCGACGTAGCGGGAACCCGCCAGGATCCGAGCCAACCGGCGGGCCACCGGCCCCTCGTCGCGCAGCAGCCGCAGGTACCAGGGGGTGCCGCCGAGCTTGTCGGAGACCGTCCGGTAGTTGAGCAGGCCCCGGTCCGGCTCCGGCGCGTCGGCGAACTCCTGGAGCAGCACCGGAAGCAGGGTGCGCTGGATCGCCGCCGTCCGGGTCAGCCCGCCGGTCAGGGCCTCCAGGTGGCGCAGCGCCCTGGCCGGATCGCCGAATCCGAGGATCTCCAGGCGGTTCCCGGCCGCCTCCGGGGTCATCCGCAGGCCGTCGGCCGGCACCCGGGCGACCGCCTCCAACAGCGGCCGGTAGAGCAGTTTGGCGTGCAGTCGTCGTACCTCGGTGGCGTGCCCGACCCAGTCGGCCCGGAACGCCTCGACGGCGCTCTGGCCCGGCAGTGCGGTGTAGCCGAGCGCGTGGGCCAGCCAGCGCAGTGCGGATGGGTCCGCCGGCACGGTGTGGGTACGTCGCAGGCCCTGCAACTGGAGCCGGTGTTCGACGCCGCGCAGGAACCGGTACCCGCGCAGCAGCGCCTCGCCGTCGGCCCGGCCGACGTAGCCGCCCGCGACCAGCGCCCGCAGCGCCGGGAGTGTGCCCCGGGACCGCAACGACTCGTCGACCCGGCCGTGTACGAGTTGGAGGAGTTGCACGGCGAACTCGATGTCCCGCAGCCCGCCCGGACCGCGCTTGATCTCGCGCTCCAGCTCCTTGGGCGGAATGTTGTCGATGATCTTCCGGCGCATGGCCCGGACGTCCTCGACCGCCTCCGGGCGCTCCGCCGCCCGCCAGACCAGCGGGGCGAGCTGGTCGATCCACTCCCCGGCCAGCTCGGTGTCCCCGGCCGCCGGGCGGGCCTTGAGCAGCGCCTGGAACTCCCAGGTCCGGGCCCACCGCCGGTAGTACGCGAGATGACTGGCGAGGGTACGCACCAGCGGGCCACGGTTACCCTCGGGCCGCAGCGCGGCGTCCACCGGCCACGCCACCAGTCCGCAGATGTGGATCAGCCGGGTCGCCACCTGGGTGGCGGCGGGCAGGTCCTCGTCCGTCGCGGCCACGAAGATGACGTCGACGTCGGAGACGTAGTTCAGCTCCTCGCCACCGCACTTGCCCATCGCCACCACGGCGAGCCGGGGCACCGGGGTGCCGTCCGGCAACTCGCCGACCGCGATGTCGTACGCGGCACCCAGGGTGGCGTCGGCCAGCGCGGAGATCGCCGCCATGGTCTGCTCCAAGCCGCGCCCGCCGGTCAGGTCGGCCGCCGCGATCCGCAGCAGGGCCAGCCGGTACGCCTGACGCAGCGCGGCGATCGGCGGCAGGCGGCGAGGGGTCTCCTGGTCCGTGCCGACCTCCGGGTACAGCATTCCCTCGGCGCTGGGCGGCAGCCCGTCCGCACCGGTGGACAGCGCATGCCACTGCTCCGGGTTCGCCACCAGATGGTCGCCGAGCGCCGACGAGGCCCCGAGGACGGCGACCATCCTGCGTCGGAACCCCGGATCGGCGTGCATCGCCGTGATCAGCGCCGACCTGTCCGACTCGGCGGCCGAGCGCCGCTCCGACTCCACGATCCGGTGCAGTTGACGCAGCGCCAGGTCGGGATCGGCGGCCCGGGACAGCGCGGTGAGGAGTTCGCCGGCCGGCTCGTCGACCGGCTCCAGGGCGACGACGTCCCACAGCCCGAGCCCGTCCGGCCCGAGCAGTTCGGTGGCCCGCCCGGCGCCGTTCCCGGCGACGCCACCGCCGTCGCCCACCCCGAAGCCGTACCGGGCGAGCCGGCCGGGTGCGCTGGTCGGTCTGGTCATCGCCGACGCCTCCTAGTGTCCGAGGAGCGGCAGCGTCCGTCGGGGCTCCGGGTCCGGAAGCTGGCCCTGGGCCAGCGCCGCGAACCGGGCGGCGAACGGCTGCCACACCTCCTCGACGTCGGGCAGCACCTCGGCGCAGGCGGCCACCACCAGCTCCGGGTCGTAGTCCAGCTCGGCCAGCACCGCGGAGTCGCGCGCCCAGTCGGCGATCATGTCGGTGTCGCACTCGATGTGGAACTGGAGTCCCCAGGCCCGGTCGCCGAGCCGGAACGCCTGGTGCGGGTAGCGGGTCGAGGCGGCCAGCAGGGTCGCCCCGTGCGGCAGTTCGGTGATCTCGTCGACGTGCCACTGGAGCACGTCGGGAATCATCGGCACGTACTTGAACAGCGGGTCGCCGTCGGCCGCGTCCCGCTTGCCGACCACGGTCGGCCCGACCTCCGGCCCGGCCTCGCTCCGCTGCACCGTGCCGGCGTGGGCGGTGGCCAGGAGCTGGGCGCCGAGACAGATCGCCAGGGTGGGTACCCGGTACCGGACCGCCTTGCGGAGCAGCCCCTCCAGGGCCGGGAACCAGGGCGCGCCGGGAGTGCCGTCGGGCGCCGGGTAGGGCTGCTGGTAGCCGCCGAGCACCACCAGGGCGTCGTACCCGGTCAGGTCCTCGGGAAGGGTGTCCCCGGCGTACGGGCGGAGCACCCGCAGTTCGAGGCCGGCCTCGGTGAGCCACTCCCCCAGCCGGCGGGCGTCGTCCGTCGGGTCGTTCTCGATCACCAGCGCGATCGCGGTCGCGGTCGCACTCTCGGTTCCGGTCTCGGTTGCCACGGTGTCGAGGCTATCCGGTGGCCCCGTCCCGCACCGATAGGCTCTGGGCCGAATGAACGAGGAGGCACGGTGCCCGACGATCAGGCCGTACGGCCACCGGCGCTGCGCCCCGGGGACACGGTGCTGCTGGTGTCACCCTCGGGGCCGACCCGACCGGAACGGGTGGCCCGGGGAGTCGAACTCCTCACCGGTTGGGGCCTGCGTCCGGTCCTCGCCCCGAACGCGTACGCCCGGCGCGGCTACCTGGCCGGCGACGACGCCCTCCGGGCGGCCGACCTCAATGCCGCCTTCGCCAACCCGGCGGTGCGGGGTGTGCTCTGCACCCGGGGCGGCTACGGCGCGCAGCG
Source organism: Plantactinospora solaniradicis (assembly GCF_042658085.1). Classification (NCBI taxonomy): domain Bacteria; kingdom Bacillati; phylum Actinomycetota; class Actinomycetes; order Micromonosporales; family Micromonosporaceae; genus Plantactinospora; species Plantactinospora solaniradicis. The sequence continues at coordinate 514,763 of NZ_JBHSPR010000032.1, forward strand.
GGTCGTAGACGCCCTCGACATGGCGGCGGTTCGCGACGATCCGAAGGTGGTGGCCGGGTTCTCCGACATCACCGCGCTGCAACTCGCGCTCTGGCGCGGCGCCCGGCTGGCCACCGTGCACGGGCCGGGGGCCGCCTGGCTGGACGAGCGCACCCCGCCGGCCTCGGCCGAGTCGTTGCGTACCGCGCTGATGAGCACCGAGCCGGTGGTGGTGCACCGGCTACCGTCCGAGGAGACCGCTCCGGTGCTGGTCCCCGGTACGGCCACCGGCCCGCTGATCGGCGGCAACCTCTGCCTGATCGTGTCGTCGCTGGGCACACCGGACATGCCGGACCTGACCGGGGCGATCCTGTTGATCGAGGACGTCGGGGAGCCGCCGTACAAGGTCGACCGGATGCTCACCCACCTGCGCCGGGCCGGAGTGCTCGCTGGGGTGGCCGGGGTGGCGGTGGGCCAGTTCACCGACTGCGCCGACAACTGGGCGGTCGGGGTGGCCGAGGTGCTGGCCGAGCGGCTGGGTGATCTGGGAGTGCCGGTGCTCGGCGGGCTGCCGATCGGGCACGGGGTCGGCCAGCTCACCGTGCCGGTCGGCGTACCCGCGACCCTGGACGCCACCGCTGGCACCCTGACGGTCTCTTCCGCCGTACGCTGAGCCTCTGGCTGATCACGTAGCGTTCGGCATAGCCGGCAAAGCCGAACGTTACGTGATCACGGTTTCGATACGCGGTCCGGCTATGACGATATGGCTTCGTGGAGTTCAACGCTGCCAGGCAGGTTCGGCCACCGCCGGGTAAGGGTGGCGTCGAGAGCACGCAGTTCCTTGCTGATGCGGGCGGATCCGGTGCCTCCTGCTGTCCGCACGCAGCGCAGCCCGAGCGTGGCCGCACGCTCCGGATCAGGCTGGGACGTCGCAAGCACCGTGTTGGCGAGCTTGGCCAGTTGGTGTCCCTGATCGCGATGCAGATGCTCTGAGGTCTGAGCGATCTTGCGTTCGAAGATGGTGACAGCGATCTCGGCCTGTCCGCAGGCGCGGTAGCCGCTGGCGGACTGCTCTTCCAAGGTGTCCACGTCGTAGTTGTGCAGGTACACCGGCGCGCTCTCGTCCAGTTCCTCGGGATGGCGGGTGAGCAGTTCGGCGGCGCTGTCCAGGCAACTGCGGAAGTGATCGACCTCGCCGTGCAGCGCCCAGCCACGGCCTCCTGCTGGGCGGCAAGGGCAAGCAACTTCGGGCTGACCAGCCCGGGTACCTTGCGGGCGGCTGCGGCAAGGTCAATGCCGTTGCCGGCGTCGTCGTTCAGCAGTGCGATGTTGCTCTTGCGGACGAGCAGGTAAGCGACCATCTGATAGTCGCCGACCGCCTGGGCCCACTGGCTGGCCCGGTCGGACCAGTACATCGCGGCGGTGGCGTCCCCGGCGTCCTGGTGCAGCCAGCCGGCGAACTCGGCGTACTGGGCCAACAGTCTCATCAGCGGCTCGGTGGTGCCTGGTCGGGCATGACGGCGCAGCCCGTCAAGCACGTCGATCTGAGCGTGGACCGGACCGAGAAGTTGGCAAGGACCGAGCATCTTGTCTGCGGTGTAGTGCTCGGCGAGCACGGTGCGGAAGTATCCGAGGACCTGCCGGTCGATCAGACGTGGCTGTTGCAACACCTTGGAGACGCGTTCGGCCAGTTCCTGGTTGACGACCCCGGCGGGCACCGTGGCCTGTAGCGCGCCTGCGGCGATCAGCCGGGTGAACTCGCGCCGGGACAGATTCACGCGCACGGTCCTTCCGTCGGGAGACCACAGCTCCACCATCACGCTATCGCGATCCTCGATGCGGACGTTGGCGGCGGAAAGGGTGTTCGGGGCCCGGCCGGGCTGCTCGTCGGGTACCAGTGAGCGCAGCATTACCAGCAGCCCATCCGCACCGACCGCATCGTCGATGGCCTGAACCAGGGCCGGATCGATGAGGTGTTCGCCCTGCTCCGCCCGGCAGAGACGGCTGTAGTCGTAGTGGCTGGCTTGGCCGAGTGCGCGCAGCGACAGCCTGGCCTGGGTGCGGGCCATACTGGGCGCGGACAGCGACGTCGATCTCGGCTTCTGCCTCACCAGCAGGCCGCAGGGCGCAGCGATCGGCAGCGGCTTCAGCGATCGACTCAGGGAGATGCGGGTACGGCAAGGATTGTCCTTTCGGCGACTTGGGCGACTCGTCCACTATTCGCATGGCTACCTCTGGGACCTCGAAACGGGGAGCAAACGGCCGACGGAGGCGGTGGCATCCGCGCTGGATGCCGTACTCGGCGCTGACGGTGAGCTATCGGCATTGGCGTCGAAGAGTGCAGCCCCGCAAGACCTGGAGCGCAATAGCCTGGGACAGAGCTTCGCCCGGCGGCCGCCGACCGAGCTTGTGGCCGCTACCTCGTTCAAGGTAATGACACCCGAGCCTGCCGCCAGTTGCTCGGCGATCACGTTAACAGTCACGGCCGGCGAGATCGGCATCGTGCGGGTAGTCGTGGAGATCCGATCTGGCTATATCACCGGTGACGGGTCAGTCGCAGGGTTCGATGGCAAAGAATGATCCGACTACTATTACTCCGGCCGGCGGGCCTCAGAATGGCTGGGCGCGTGGCCCAGCGCCCGCTCGTACCGCAGGCGCAAGTCCGGCCGACCAGATAGGATCCCTTCTACCTCAGGCGGGGTCAGGAGAGCGTTTACCTCGCTGGCCGATCCTGTTTCGACAAGCCGGACGAGCGCCTCGGCGGCAAGCCTCTCGTCGCCTTCGGAGTAGCAGGGTCGTAAGTGCATTGCTATCAACGCACCAAGTCGCCGGTCCACCACCTGATCACGTCCGAGAAAGGCTAGGCCACAACGCATCAACCGGTCGGCCGTCCGACCTTCGAGCAGTAACCTGGGATCAAGAGACTCGATGATGTCCACGGACATTGCCGCAGGCAGCTCGAGGTTACTGGCGAGCCTGCTGAGGAGAAGCTCGACGAACCACCGCTCAGCCATGGGATCACGGAGCCGGGCCAGGGTATGCACGAACCGCTGATAGTCGTGGTGCCGCTGAGCTACCGTGCGAGCCTCCTTCGGCGGCATCAGGAACGTAACCAACTGGCGCACTACTGACGCGGCCTGGGACGGGGATACAGCGACGAACTCGTTAATCCCGCGTGGCACGGTGGCAGCGGGCTCCAGCGCGTGTATTAGCACGTCGCCTTCAATCGCACACTGAAGATGCGCCCGTCTCGCCAACTCGCCAAATGAATGGCTATCCCGTATGAGGTGGGGTCCCGTTTGCCGTGGAACCGGCGTGATGTCGTACGTCCAATGCGGATCGACCGCCGGGATCGTCACTTCGGTTGGGTCCGGAACGAGATACAGGGCGATTTCTCGACTGCCGTCGTCGCCCCAGAGCCGATCGAGGCCGAGCGTCTCAACGAGACTGCTCCAGTCCTGGGAGCTAAGCTGGGACTGCCACAGCAGGGTCTCTCGGTGCCAGCACGGCACCACATTCCGGCCAGGGTAGAGCCGACTGCCGTACAGGGTTCCGGCGGCGCAGATCGCCAACAGGAGCAGGTTGACGCTGTACGCGGCGTGCCGGGCTGGCACTGGCAGCCCGTGGGGCTGGTAGGAGTCGAACCGGCGTGCCGGGCGGCTGTGGTGCACGGCCTGGAAGAGCCGGACCAGCAAATCGATCAGGTCCTCCCGCCGCTCGTCGTCCACTCCGGCCATGAGACCACGCATAAAGCCGAGGATCGGTGCGCGCCCGCTCAGCGCTGCGTACGACAGCAGGGCGTGCAGTAAGTCATCGTCGGTTGGTCCGCCCACGAGCGACATGGTGGTGGCGGCCTCCCGCGCCGCGATGTCGGTAAGTACCTGCCCGGTGAGCCGGGCGACCAGGAACTCACCGAAGGTGGCATGCAGGAACTCGTACGTCTCCAACGGATCGTCGTCACGGAGCGCTCGCGCCCGGTGCACGAAGAAGAATCGACCGAGCACGATCTCGGCGTGCCGTAGCGGCGCGCGCAGGTCAGCCGTGCCCGGTGCGGGCGGCGGACCGAAGAGCGCACCCAGGTCAGCCTCCAGTTGAGGCTCGGTGACCCACTGCGCGTTCCGATTGAACATCGCAAAGGCGACTACCGAAAGCCGACGCAACTCCTCATCGACTGCGCGGTCCAGTTCCCGCTCGGGCAACCCGGGGCGGTGCTTGACCACCTCGCGGCGGGCGAATCTGCGGAGCAGCCGCTCGTAGAGTTGGTCCTGGCGCAGCTCGCCCGCCGAGCGGAGGGCGTTGCCGTCGGCGTCGTAAAGCGCCAGCATCAGCAGCAATAGCGGCTGCTCGGCCAGTTCGCGATGGGCGAGGACGGTCGTCAGGTCCAGCGGGGTCACGCCACGGGCGGCGAACTCGTCTGCGTTTACCGCGTTCCAGTTAGCCAGCCAGGCGGCCACCCGAGCTTCGTCGAACGGCTCCAGCCGGAGCGCAATCGTGCCCTCCGGTGGCCGGGCCCGGTCGGCGACGCTGGTCCGACTGGTCACCACGACCACCACCGGTCGACCCTGGTCGGCCTCGCGCCGCTGGAACGCTGCGACCTTGACCAGGTAGTCGGTCTGACTCACCCCGGTCGCCTGGAGCAGTTCGTCGAAGCCGTCGAGCAGCACCACCGGCAGGGCATCACCGGCCGACCGAGCCAGCGCCGGCCAGTCCAGCCGCTCACCCGTGGCTGCGCGAACTGCGTACTCGACCTGCTCCTGCAAGTCAGCGGCGGCCGGCACGTCGCGGAGCACTACCCGGACTGGCAGGAAGTCGGCCGCCGGCAGCCGGGCGGCGAGCACCCGGGTGAGTACGGACTTCCCGGATCCCGGCTGACCGAGCACCAGCAGTGGCGCCTCAACAGCTCTCGGATTAGTCAGGTAGCCAGTAAGGAACTCGGATAGATCGTCCCGGACCGGCTGGTCAGACCACCAGGACTCTTCGCTGGGCCGGGCCGCCAGGCCCAGCTCAGCCACCCGGCACAGCGGCGGAACGTAGCCCACGCCGAGGGTGGGAACCCGGATCCCGGTTGGCACGTCGCCAGACTCGACGACCGAGCGGTCCAGCTCCGCAGCGTACGCCTTAGCCAGCCCAGACCGCCGCTCATCCGGAATCCGACCGAAGGAGGCGTCCCGAAGCAGCCGTTCGAGATCGGCCAACGCGGTGGCCACCTCCCGGACCTCAGCCCGGGTCCCCGCATGCTCGCGCAGCCCGGCCCAGAACCCCACTTCCGGGAAATCGGCGGCCAGCCGGCCGAACAGCTCCTGGTACCGGTCCAGTGCCCGGAACGGCAGCGTGCGCAGTACGGCCCTGAAAGCGGCCCGGCGAGAGTTTTCGAGCCGCTCCCACGCAGCGAGGCCGGCAACGAACGCCTTCAGCCCCTCGGCGACCTCGGTGAAGTACCCGTTGAGCGCCGCATGGAACTGCTCGTACGGCTGCTGTGGGCTGGGTGTCGGAACCCCCTCGGCGAAGAGGCTCCCCAGCAGGGACTGGTCCGTCCGACGCACGCCGGCGATGGCGGCCTGCTCCCGCCCGGTCAGTTCCAGGTCCTCGAACCGGAACGGCAGGTCCGCCGCAGCCAGTGCCTCAAAGAAAGCGCTGACCACCACCACCCGGTGCGCCGCTGCCAGCCGCTCGGTCCGGCCGTACCGGGAGAGGCCAGCTCGCCGTTCGGTTAGCTTGCCGATCAACTCGTGGCTAAGGCGGATGAACTCAGTCTTGGCATCGAACAACGCGAGTACGGCCGGCGCCGCCACCACCGCGCCGAGCAGCGCTCCGCTGGTGAGCTTGTCCAGGGCTGTCACCACTGGACTGCGTCCCCCACCGAGCAGCCGGGCGGCATCGGCGTAGGTCAGCATCCGAGGCACGCGGGAACTCCTGTCGGTCGAGGCGCCGGGCACAAGTATGGCCGCACGGGACAACCGACGGTATACGGGGACATCCGCTAGGTCGACCGCCGCACGGATCGGACAGCCCGCATACGAGATCGTGGGCTGAGCCGGACGAACTCGGCCTTGGCGTCGAAGAGCGCCAGCACCGCCGGCACCGGCACGGCCGTGCCGAGCAGTGCGCCTCCGGCGAGGGTGTCGAGCGCGCTCACCACCCGGCTCCGGTCACCGCCGAGCATGCGGGCGGCGTCGGCGTAACTCAGCGTCCGGGGCACGAGGCAACTCCTGTCGGTCGGGATTTCCGGCCCAAGCATGGCTGTACCGGACAACCGGCGGTAGGGGGCCAGAACCGCCCGGTCGAGCAGGGACCGGGCAGGAAATCGGGGATCCGAGCATGATTCTCAGCCGCCTGCCAGGTCGGCTACGGCTACCACACAGGGTGATGCCGCAGGCTGGGCGACTTGCACGCCCATCGCCGACGAGAGGAAGACCCAGATGAGCAGCTTGCTATCCCGGAAGAAGGTCCTCGGCGGCCTGGTCGCCGCCGGAGTACTGACGGTCGGCATCGCGGCCCCGGCCGTGGCGTTCGCCGAGGACGGCGCGACGCCGACGCCGACGCCGACGACATCCTCGCACAGCGGGACGCCCGCCCAGGATCAGGATCAGCGTGCGACGGATCGGCGCGACAAGCTGGCCGAGGAACTCGCCACCGAGCTGGGCATTCCGCAGGACAAGGTCGAGGCGGCGCTGGCGAAGATCAAGCAACAGCACCAGGCCGAGCACAAGGACCGGGGCAAGGGCGAGCGTAAGCCCGCCGGCATGTCGAAGGCCGACCGGGAGGCGGGGCTGAAGACGCGGCTCGACAAGGCGGTGTCGGACGGCAAGCTGACCCAGGAGCAGGCCGACGTCATCGTGGCAGCGTTCAAGGCGGGCGTGCTGCCGGCCTGGGGCGGCGGACACGGCGGTGGTTGGGGCGGCCCGAGGCACGGCGGCCCGGCCGGTGCTCTGCCGGACGGCGGCCAGACCGACACGCCGGCCACGAAGTAACGCCCCGAACCGGATCGCGCACCCTCCTCCAGCGCGCGCCGGGACCGTACCCACCGGCGCCACGGACGGCCGGTGGAACGAGTACGCGGCGGGGCGACGGTTCTCCACACCGCCGTTCGCCGCCCGCCGCCCGACGGAACGGCGAACGGCGAACGGCGAGGGCGGGCGAGGTCAGGCGATGCAGGCGCAGACGATCAGGGCCGCCCCGAAGTGCGTCGCCGCGCTCACCCGGGCGGCCGGATGCGGCTCCTCGGAGCAGATCACCTCACCGAGCTTGCCCGGGGTGAGCCAGTCGAGCACCATGAACGCCAGCGCCATGATGCCGATCCCGATAACTCCGAACAGGACGGTCGACGCCAGCCCCTTGGCGAAGTCGGTGTAGCTGGTCAGGATCGCGGTGAAGACGATGCCTGCGATGCCGAGTTGGTTGGCCAGCAGCAACAAAGAGGCGTTGGGGTTGCGCTGTACCCAGATCAGTTCACGCAGCTTGCCCGGGGTGAGCGCATCGACCAGCCCGAATCCGGCCGCCATCAGCGCTATGCCGACCACACCGAACACGATGCTTTGCCAGGCTCCCGCGAACAGATCCTCGACCACCGACTGCCTCCCAACGGGCGTGGGCGGCCGCCGGAAGGGGCCGCGTCGGTCAGGACGATAGCGTGCGGTGGCAAGGCCAGACAGCCCCGCGCGGGCTGGGACGGTTAGGAAGGGCCTCCGCTACCGCCCAGAACGGTGAACGGGAGCCCTTCCTGACCCGATCGTCAGAGAAGACCCAGGTAACGCTGGCGCTCGTACGGGGTGACCTCGCGGCGGTACTGCTCCCACTCGGCGCGCTTGTTACGGAGGAAGAAGTCGAAGACGTGCTCGCCGAGCACCTCGGCGACCAGTTCCGATCCCGCCATCACATCGATCGCCTCGGAGAGGTTCTCCGGCAGGGACTCGTACCCCATCGCCTTACGCTCGGCGTTGGACAGCGACCAGACGTCGTCCTCGGCGCCCGGTGACAGCTCGTACCCCTCCTCGATGCCCTTCATCCCGGCGCCGAGCAGCACCGCGAAGGCGAGGTACGGGTTGGTGGCCGAGTCCGGCGAGCGGACCTCGATCCGGGCGGAGTTCGGCTTGCCGTACGCCGGCACCCGCACCAGCGCGGACCGGTTGAGGTGCCCCCAGCAGACGTACGCCGGGGACTCGGTGATCCGGTCCGGCAGCGCCTGCGGGAACAGCCTCTTGTACGAGTTGACCCACTGGTTGGTGACCGCCGTGTACTCGCGGGCGTGGGTGAGCAACCCGGCGATGAAGGCGCGGCCGACCTTGGAGAGCTTCATCGGGTCGCTCGCGTCGTGGAACGCGTTCCGCTCCCCCTCGAAGAGGGAGAGATGGGTGTGCATCCCGCTGCCCGGCTGGTCGGTGAACGGCTTGGGCATGAAGCTGGCGCGTACCCCGGTGGAGAGCGCGACCTCCTTGACCATGTGCCGGAACGTCATGATGTTGTCCGCCGTGGTGAGCGCGTCGGCGTAGCGCAGGTCGATCTCCTGTTGGCCCGGCGCGACCTCGTGGTGGCTGAACTCGACCGAGATGCCGATCCGTTCCAGGGCCAGTACCGCCTGCCGGCGGAAGTCCCGCGCCACCGCATGGGTGGTGTGCTCGAAGTAGCCGCCCGAGTCGACCGGAATCGGCACCGAGCCGTCTGCGGGACCGTTCTCCAACAGGAAGAACTCGATCTCGGGGTGGGTGTAGAAGGTGAAGCCCTTCTCCGCCGCCCGGGACAGCGCCCGGCGCAGCACGTGCCGGGGATCGGCCCAGGACGGGCTGCCGTCGGGTAGCAGGATGTCGCAGAACATCCGGGCGCTCTCGCCGCTGACCCCGCCTTCGAAGGGGAAGACCTGGAAGGTCGTCGGATCGGGCATGGCGACCATGTCCGACTCGAAGACCCGGGCGAAGCCCTCGATCGCGGAGCCGTCGAACCCGATCCCCTCGTCGAAGGCGGCCTCCAGCTCCGCGGGCGCCACTGACACGCTCTTGAGCGTTCCGAGCACGTCGGTGAACCACAACCGGACGAAACGGATGTCACGCTCTTCCAGCGTACGGAGCACGAACTCCTGCTGACGGTCCACCTCAACCCCTCGCACACTCTGTTCGGACCGGCCCAGCCGGCGCACGGCCTAGCAGCCCAGTCTTCCCCGGTTCCGTTACACGGACGTTACGTGAGCTAGACCGCAACGGATGCGCGGGGTGGCCCACCGTGCCCGCATGCTGGGCGTTCATACCAAACATAGCGGGAACGACCGTTCCGCCGCTCTCCGGCGCTGGCCCTGCATTGTTAAGAAGGGCCCCTTCTTATACAAAAAGCGATAAGAAGGGGCCCTTCCTTACAACCAGGAGTGGGCCGGGCCCGTGCCGGGGTGGCTGGGGCAAGATGGGGGTATGCCGAGTTTGCGCATCGCCCTGGCCCAGGTCAATCCGATCGTCGGTGACATCGCCGGCAACGCGGCGGTCGTCCGGGACCGGTCCCGGGCCGCCGCCGAGGCCGGGGCACAGCTCGTGGTGTTCCCCGAGATGATGCTGACCGGGTATCCGGTGGAGGACCTGGTCTTCCGGGACTCCTTCGTCGCCGCCTCCAGGGCGACCCTCGACCAGCTCGCCGTCGACCTGGCCGCGGACGACCTCGGGAGGATGCCGGTGGTCCTCGGCTACCTCGACGCCGACGGCCCGGCCAGCGCCAACGCCGAGGCCACCCCGAGCCGGGGGCCGCGCAACGCGCTCGCCGTACTGCACGAGGGGCGGGTGGTGGCCCGCTACTTCAAGCACCACCTGCCCAACTACGGCGTCTTCGACGAGGACCGCTACTTCGTCCCCGGCGACGCCCTGACGGTGGTCCGGATCGGCGGGGTGGACGTCGCACTCACCATCTGCGAGGACCTGTGGCAGGCCGGCGGCCCGTTCCAGGTCGCCCGCCGCGCCGGCGTCGGCCTGGTCGTCAACATCAACGGCTCGCCGTACGAGCTGAACAAGGACGACGTACGGCTGCCGCTGATCCGCCGCCGGGCCGCCGAGGCCGACGCCACGGTGGCGTACGTCAACACGGTGGGCGCCCAGGACGAGCTGGTCTTCGACGGCGATTCGATGATCGTCGCGCCGGACGGCACCCTGCTGACCCGCGCCCCGCAGTTCGTCGAGCAACTGTTGGTGCACGACCTGGCGCTGCCGGCCGCCCGCGCCGACGCGCCGATCGGCACCGAGCCCGCACAACCGGTTCCGGCGGGTGCCCCGGAGGACATGGCCATCACCCGGGTACGGATCAGCGACGAGTTGCCCGCTCCGGCCGATCCGCCGGCCGTCGGCGGCATCACCGAGCCGGTGGTCGACGAGGGCGAGGTGTGGCAGGCGCTGGAGCTGGGGCTGCGCGACTACGTCGACAAGAACGGCTTCCGCTCGGTGGTGCTCGGTCTCTCCGGCGGGATCGACTCGTCGGTGGTCGCCGTGATCGCGGTGGACGCGCTCGGGCCGGAGCGGGTGGTCGGGGTGTCGATGCCCAGCCAGCACTCCTCGGAGCACTCCCGCGACGACGCCGCCGACCTGGCCAAGCGGACCGGGCTCGACTACCGGATCGAGCCGATCCAGCCGATGGTCGACGGCTTCCTGGCCAACATGTCGCTGTCCGGGATGGCGGTGGAGAACCTCCAGGCGCGGGTCCGTGGGGTGGTGCTGATGGCGCTGTCGAACCAGGAGGGCCACCTCGTCCTGACCACCGGCAACAAGAGCGAACTGGCGGTCGGCTACTCCACCCTCTACGGCGACTCGGTCGGCGGGTTCAACCCGCTCAAGGACGTCTGGAAGAGCCTGGTGTGGAAGCTGGCGAGCTGGCGCAACGCGGAGGCGATCCGACGCGGCGAGACCCCGCCCATCCCGGAGAACTCGATCCGGAAGCCGCCGAGCGCGGAACTGAGCCCGGGCCAGCTGGACAGCGACACCCTGCCCGACTACTCCGTACTCGACGCGATCCTGGTCGGCTATGTCGACGGCGACCAGGGCCGGGACGACCTCGTCGCCGCCGGGCACGATCCGGAGGTGGTGGACCGGGTACTGCGGATGGTCGACGTCGCCGAGTACAAGCGCCGGCAGTCCGCCCCGGGCCCGAAGATCTCGATTAAGGCGTTCGGCCGGGACCGCCGCCTGCCGATCACCAACCGCTGGCGCGAACGCGCCTGAGCCGCCGACGGGCCGGTCGGTTCGTGTGACAACCTGCACTCTTCTCTGCCGGTGCCCCCGGAAACGGTGGGACGATCGGAAGCGACCCGGGGACCGTGGACGCGGCCTCGAGGCGAGAGGAGACAAAGATGTCTGAGCAAGGGATGGAGTCCGCCCCGGCCGAGGTGGCGACGCTCTACGGCGGGCCGGCGACCCGGCGGGTACGGGCCCGCGACCTGATCGCCGCCAAGGAACGCGGCGAGCGCTGGCCGATGCTCACCTCGTACGACCAGTACACAGCGGCGATCTTCGACCAGGCCGGAATTCCGGTGCTGCTGGTCGGTGACTCGGCGGCGAACAACGTCTTCGGCTACCCGACGACGGTGCCGATCACCGTCGACGAACTGCTTCCCCTGGTCCGGGCGGTGGTACGGGCGACCGAGTACCCGCTGATCGTCGGCGACCTGCCGTTCGGCTCGTACGAGGAGGGGCCGACCCAGGCGCTGCGCACCGCCGTACGGTTCATGAAGGAGGGCGGCTGCCACGCGGTGAAGCTGGAGGGCGGCCGACAGATGGCCGAGCAGATCCGGGCGATCACCGGTGCCGGCATCCCGCTGATGGCGCACATCGGGTTCACGCCGCAGCGGGAGCACACGATCGGCGGCTACCGGGTACAGGGCCGGGGCGACGCCGCCGACGACGTACTGGCGGACGCACTCGCGGTGGCCGAGGCCGGCGCGTTCGCGGTCGTCCTGGAGATGGTCCCGGGCGAGGTGGCCAAGCGGATCACCCACGAGTTGACGATCCCCACCATCGGGATCGGGGCGGGCCCGGACACCGATGCCCAGGTGCTGGTCTGGCAGGACATGGCGGGCCTGCGGTCCGGCCGGATGCCACGGTTCGTCAAGCGCTACGCCGACCTGGCCGGCACGCTGGCCGAGGCCACCCAGCGGTTCGCCGCCGAGGTCCGCGACGGCGAGTTCCCGACCGCCGAGCACACCTTCTAGTTCCGCCTGGCACCTTCCGACGGGCCGGAAGCTGCGGCGGTCGCGGCGGGCGGGCGGCTCCGGCCGACCGCCCGACCCGGCCGGGCGCGCTCCGGCCCACCGGTGCCGGGGTCAGAGGGCAGGGGCAGGGGTCAGAGATCGGTGACGCGGATCCCGGCGTGCGCCTTGTAGCGCTTGTTGATCGCGATCAGGTTGGCGGTGAACGCCTCGACCTGGTGCGCGTTGCGGAGCCGGCCCGCGTAGATGCCGCGCATGCCCGGGATCCGCGCGGCGAGGGCGGCGACGAGTCCGACCAGTTCCCGTTCCTCGGTGCAGATCAGGACGTCCAGGTCGATCCGATCGATGCTCGGATCGGCCAGCAGCGGGGCGCTGACGTGGTTGAAGGCCGAGCAGACCCGGGACTCCGGCAGCAGCGCCGCCGCCTGCTGCACGGCACTGCCCTCCTCGACCCGCAGCGGGTACGGCCCCTGCTTGTCGAAGCCGAGCGGGTTGACGCAGTCGATGACCACCTTGCCGGCCAGCGGCTCACGCAGTGCGGCGATGGTGTCCCGGTGTCCGTCCCACGGCACCGCGATGATGACCACGTCCGAGCGGCTCGACACCTCGACGTTGTCACCACCGGACACCGTCGCGTCGGCGGGCAGGCCGGGCAGGGCACCGATCTCCTCCGCCGCCTGGTTGGCCCGTGCCGCCGACCGGGACCCGATGAGTACGCGCTGACCCGCCCGAGCCAGCCGGTAGGCCAACCCTCGCCCCTGGTCACCCGTGCCACCGATGATCCCCACGGTGAGTCCGGACACGTCGGGCAGGGCGCTCGCGTCAAATGCCATGCCGGCATCCTCGCAAACCCGACGTCACGCCGGGGGCGCCGGGCCGGATGCGGAACCTCACATCCGCCCGGCGCCGCCTCCGTCGCCCCCGCGTACGTGCGTCACCGCACCGGAACGCCCCCGCTCCCGGGGCGTTCCGGTGCGGGACTCAACCCATCATCTTCTGGGCGGTCGACCTGATGGCCTTCCGCCCCGGTGACTTCGCCGGCGCCTTGCGGGCCGCAGCCTGCTTACTCGGCGCCTTCCGGGCGGTGATCTTCTTGGCCGGCGTGGCGGTGGTCCGCTTCGCCGCCGCGGTTCCCCGCTTCGCCGGAGCCTTCGTCGCCGCCGCCCGCTTTGCCGTGGCTCGCTTCGCCGGAGCCTTCTTGGCGGTGGCTCGCTTCGCCGGAGCCTTTGTCGCCGTCGCCCGCTTCGTCGCGGCCTTCTTCGCCGGCGCCTTCTTCGCGGGAGCCTTCCGGGCGGTGACCTTCTTCGCCGCCGTCGAGGTGGTCCGCTTCGCCGCCGCGCCCGTCTTCCGGGCCGCCGCCGCCGTCGTCTTCTTCGCCGCCGCGGTGGTCCGCTTCGCCGTCGTCGTCTTCTTCGCGGCCGTCGTACGCTTCGCCGTGCCCGCGCGGCTCGCTGCCGCCCGCGTACCCGTCGTCTTCTTCGCGGTGGCCTTCTTCGCCGGCGCCCGTTTCGCTGTCGCCTTCTTCGCCGGCGCCTTCTTCGCCGCCGTCGCGCGCTTGGCCGGGGCCTTCTTCGCCGGCGCCTTCTTGGCCACCGACGAACTTGCGGTCCGCCGGGCCGCGGTGCCCTTGCTGGCACCCACGGTCCGGCTCCGCGCCGCAGTCTTCTTCCCGGCGGCACTTCTCGCCACCGGGCGGCTGGCCCTGGTTGCTTCGGCCATCTGTGTTCCTCCTTGCGGGACATGCTCTCGGGGGTCTCCTCGCGGAGCACCACGGAGTTTCTCGACGCGGGCTGTCGCCGCGCCGGTCTAGCGCTCCTCCCCGGCCCAGCGGGCATCCTCGGCGTCCCACTCTTCGTTGCGCTGCTGCACTCGCTGCAACGCCTGCTCCGCGTCGGCGGCCGAGGCATAAGGACCGAGCACGTACCTCGCAGGGCACACGTCAGCACCGGTCTCTGTCCGGTGGTGGCGGATGCACCAGAAGTACTGCACATCACTCCCGCTGTCGCTCATGGGATTACTGTGCACGGCAAACCGACCACGCGCTACCGTTTCACGCAAAAAGGCGGGGCGACTTCCACAGTAGACCCCATCGGATAACCCCGGTCGCGGAATCGGCAAACTGCGGTCGTACTCCGGAAAGGCTTTCTGCGGCAAGGGATTCACCACCGTCAGCGACGTGCGGACCCGCCGGCACCGCGCCCCGCAAGGCCCGGGAAAAAAATCCCCGCCGGTACGCTCCGCCGACCGCCTCATCGCCTTGACCTGGCACTTGACGGCGAAGAATGGAGCACAATTCGCAGTGTGGGCATGATGCGACGGGCCGATGGGACAGGGCGGCTTCCCCGGGTGCTGTCAATCGTCGTGCTGGCCATTCTGCTGCTGCTCGTCGCCAGCGTCGGGCACACCATTCTGACCATCACGACAGAGCCGTCGATCGAGGAACGGGCGCATAGCGAAGCGGTACGGCGGGCCGCCCTGATCGGTGACGCACTGGTGCACGGCGTCGCCGACGGCGCCGCGGAACTCGGGCAGAGCGCGGCCCGCAACGATCGCGTCGACGTGTTGGCGGTCGACGGCACCGACCGACGCCACTCCCCCGGCGTGCGGGTCGTCTTCCGGGTGCACGTGACGATGTCCCAACCCCTGATGGCCGGCCGGGCGTCGACCGAGATGCGGGTCTGTTTCCGCCAGGTTCTCGACCAGGAGCGCCGCGACTTCTCCCGGACCCAGGTGCCGTGCCCGGACACCGCCGCGCCCGGCGGGACACCGACGCCGGAGCCCGCGCGGTCGTCGACAGCGCCATCACCGCCGCCGCCGATGCTCGGACCATCGACGACATTCCCGGGTACGCCAGCGGCGAGCCCGCCTGCTCCGGCCCGCTGAACCGGCACTCCCGATCACTGGTTATCGTCCTCGCATGACCGTCCCCGAGTACGTCACACGGCTGCGCAAGGCGGTCGGACACGAGCTGCTCTGGCTGCCCAGCGTCAGCGCGGTGGTGGTGAACGACGCCGGAGAACTGCTGCTCGGCCAGCGCGCCGACGACGGGCGCTGGTCGGTCATCAGCGGTTTCGTGGAGCCCGACGAGCAACCCGCGCAGACCCTGGTCCGGGAGGTCTACGAGGAGGCGGGCGTACGGGTGGCACCCGTTCGGGTGTCGAGCGTGCTGGCCCATCCGCACACCTACCCCAACGGCGACCAGTGCCAGTTCCTGAACATCGGCTTCCGCTGCCGGTACGTCGACGGCGTGGCCCGGGTCAACGACGACGAGTCGGTGGCCGTCGAGTGGTTCCCGCCGGACGAGTTGCCGCCCCTGGACGAGCATGCCCGGATCACCATCGCGCAGGCGCTCGCCCCGGCGGACACCGGTACGTGGTTCGCCGCCGACGCCTCCGCCGTTCCCTCCTGATCCGGACGCACCCTCTCCCGCAGGAGTCACCCCAGGTCAGGACCGCTCGTCCTGTCGTCGGCGGTTCGTGGGCGGGTGTCCTATCGCGGGTGGGCCTGCGGCCGCCCGGCCCAGTACGCCTCGAGCCGATCGGCCAGCTCGGTCGGATGGCCGAGCATGCCCATGTGGTCGCCAGGCATCTCGTCCGGTTCGATGCCCAGCCGCTCGCGGGCGAGCCGACGCGCGAAGCCGACCGGGAGGAACTTGTCGTCCCGGTGCAGCAGCACCCTCGTGTACACCTCGGGCCAGGCCGCGAGCGGCCACGGGTCACCGAAGGGCCTGCCGGCCTGTCGCTTGTCGTGGCGGAACGCCTCGACCGCGAGGTCCGGCGGCAGATCGTTGGTGAACAGCGTGACGAGGTCGTCCTCGGCCCGGCCGTCGCGCGCGTCCTGCTCCCGCCTGGCCTCCAGGTACCCGCTGCTGGTCCACCACTGCTCCGGCGTCTCACCGGGGGTCGGAATCTGCCCGGCCAGCAGTACCAGCATCTCCACCGGCACCCGGTCGCAGACGATCGGCGCGCTGAACCCACCGAAGGAGTGCGCCACCACCGCCAGGTTGGTCCGGTCGCCGATGGCCGCGAGCGCGGCGTCGGCGTACTCCGACAGGCCGGCGGACTCGTCGTCGCAGGGCAGGTCGACCGGCACGACGTCGTGTCCCCGGGCGCGCAGCTCGGCGGTCAGCAGGTGCCAACACCAGGGATCGGCCGCGGCGCCAGGGATCAGTACGTAGCAGGGCGGGGTCGACGCCACGTCATCCGTACCCGTGATGGTCACAGTGGGGCGCCGCCGAAATCGATCTCGTTCCCGTCGGGGTCGTGGTAGGTGGCCTTGCGTACGCCGTTCGAGTAGGTCTCCCGCTTCGAGGGCTCGACTCCCCGGTCGGCTGCCCGGGCAACGAGTGCGTCGAGATCGTCAACGAAGATGGTGTGCATGGCATGACCGGCATGCTCGGGCCGGTGCTCGATGAACACCGACCGATGCTCGGCAAGCTCCCACACGGCCTCCGCGTCGCTCGCGACGAACGTCGGTGGGGAGCCGAGGAGTCGTTCGTACCAGGCCAGCGCCGCCGGGTAGTCGTCGACCGGAATCCCCGCGTACAGGTCAAGGGCCATGAAGCCATGCTAATCGAGCACGGTGCGCGGGCTTCGGCTGGTGTTCGACGGCCGCGAGCTGTTCGGCTGTTGTCTGGTGTGGATTCCCGGTCACTCGGCAATTGGCGGAACAGGCAGCCGGGAACGCCCCGCCGCGCTGTCCGGACGGTCGCGGTCGGGCTTCTTCTCCGGTGCCATGAATCGAGCGGGTCCGTCGATCTCGCTGTCAGGATCGGTCCGCCAGGGCGGCGGCGAACCGCGTCGCGAGCGTCGCGACCGCAGAACGGAGTTCCTGCCCACCGTCGACGCGGAAGGCGAACGGCACATTCGCCAGCCACTCCTGCGCATACATCGTCGGATTGCTCGTGCTGCCGACGAGCACGCATCCGTCTCCCGATGGTTCGAGCCGTCCCATGGGGGGCCGGATCCACGGGGCCACCTCGGCCAGTGGAGCGTCGAACACCACGCGGGTGGGAAACTCCCACCCGGTGCCCAGGTTCTCCTCCAGCGCCGCCACCGGGTCGAGTCCGTCGGGCGGCTCGAACTCGTACGCGGTCTGCTGGACCGCGCGGATCCGGTCGACCCGGTAGGTCCGGACCGCGTCCGCGCGATGGGAGTGACACAACAGGTACCAGCGCCCGTGGCGGACGACGACCGCCCAGGGATCCACCTCGGTTTCCCACTCCTTGCCGGACTCGCTCCGATACGTGACCAGCACGCGACGTCTGGCAGCGACAGCGGCGACGAGTGCGCTGGTGATGGCGGGATCTGGACGGGCCGAGTGCCGGTCGGGCGCGGCCGAGGCGTGCTCCCGCAGGGCGCCCGCCTGCCGGCCGACGCTCTCGGGCAGGGCCTGGATGACCTTGGCCAGGGCGGAACCGACGAGGTCGTCGACGTCGGCGGCGGCGGGCTGGCCGTCGAGCACCGCCATGACCAGGCCCAGTGCCTCGGCCTCCGTGAAGACGACGGGAGGCAGCCGCGTTCCGCGCCGAAGCCGGTACCCGCCGTGGGGACCCCGAGCTGACTCGACGGGAATGCCGGCCTCCCGGAGGATCCCGATATATCGCCGCGCGGCCCGCTCCGTGACACCCAGTCTCTCGCCGAGTTCGTCAGCCGTCGTGCCGGGTCGAGCCTGGAGGATTTCGATGGCACGCAGCGCTCGTGCGGTGGGGCTGAGATCGGTCGGCACATGAGCAGATTAGGTGGCCACGAGAAGAGCCGGAAGTAGATCGTCCGGAATTGGTTCTAGCGTGATGCCCATGACCGAGTTCCATGAGCAGGACCTCGCCGGAGCCTGCTTCGGGCGCGTGAACCTCCGGGGCGCCACCTTCACCCAGGTACGCCTCAACGACGCCCGCATGCGCGAGGTCGACCTCACCGGGGCCCGGATCCGCGGCGCCCTGTTGAACGGGAGCCGCATGCGCGGCGTCGAACTGGTCGACGTCGAGATCAGCGGCGAGCTACGGAACGTCGTCGTGAACGGGGTCGACATCGCACCGCTCGTCGAGGCCGAACTGAACCGTCGCATGCCCGAGCGGGCGAAGATGGCCCCCGACGACTCCGACGGGTTCCGTGAGGCGTGGGCGATCCTGGAGCGGCTGTGGGCGGGCACCGTCGCGCGTGCGAGGACGTTTCCCCAGGCAGAACTGCACCGCAGCGTCGACGACGAGTGGTCCTTCATCCAGACCCTGCGGCACCTCAACTTCGCCAGCGCCGCCTGGGTGGGTCGGATGATCCTCGGCAACGCCTCGCCGTGGCACCAGTTGGACCTGCCGTGGGACGAGGCGCCGGGGTGGGACGGCATCCCGTGGGACCGGGAGGCACGACCCTCGCTCGACGAGGTGCTCACGATCCGACGCGAACGCCAGGCGATGGTCCGGCGCGTCATGGAGTCACTCACCGACGAGCAACTCGGCTCCGAGGTGACCCGCACCGAGCCCGGCTGGCCCCGGACGGAGAACTTCCCTTTCAAGGAATGTCTCCGCATCGTGCTCAACGAGGAATGGGAACACCGGCTCTATGCCGAACGCGACCTGACATCACTAGAGAAAGAAAAGTGATCATGGAAATCCTGCTCATCGGTGGCCTGTGGCTCGACGGATCCGTGTGGGACGACGTCGTACCCGCGCTCGAGGCACTCGGCCACCGACCCGTACCGATCACCCTTCCGGGTCAGGGTGACGGATCCGCGTCCGCCACGCTCGACGACCAGGTGGCGGCGGTGCTCGCGGCCGTAGACTCGGCCTCCGAAAAGCCCATGGTGGTGGGGCATTCCGCCGCCTCCACCCTGGCATGGCTGGCCGCTGACGCGCGGCCGGAGAAGGTGGCCAAGGTCGCCCTCATCGGCGGCTTTCCCAGCGCCGACGGTCAGCCTTACGCCGACTTGTTCCCACTGGAGGACGGCGCGATGCCCTTCCCCGGCTGGGGCCCGTTCGAGGGACCCGACTCTGCCGACCTCGACGAGGAGGCCAGGCGCAACATCGCGGCCGCGGCGATCCCCGTCCCCGAAGCGGTGGCCAAGGGCGTGGTGCGGCTGACTGACGAACGACGGTTCGACGTACCGGTCGCACTCGTGTGCCCCGAATTCACGCCTGCCCAGGCCAAGGAGTGGATCGCCACCGGCGAGCTTCCCGAACTCGCCAAGGCCAAGCACCTTGACTACGTCGACATCGACTCCGGCCACTGGCCGATGGTCAGCGAGCCCGTCGAACTCGCCCGGCTCCTCGCGGCGGCGGCCACCGAGGGCTGACGCAGCGTCCAGGCATGGGGCGCGGGGGCCGTGGTCCACCAACAGCCGGCGGACCGCCGCCCCCGTATTGCGTCAGGCGTGTCGCGAGAGTGGATCAAGACCGTTGGATGGGTGGGGGCTGTGAAGCGAGGGCCTCCACCAAATGCCAATTGTGAGCGCTAACACTCGCCGTGACCGACCGTCCGCAGCCCGGAGTTCGCTGCCGCGAATCGAGCAGGCGAGGAGACTCGAACGAATCAGGGCGTCGACCGCGTCGTCAGTAACATCCCTCGTGGCAGCGATATGTCCCGGAGTGACGAGGCGCCATTGCGACATCCGAAAGGAGTGCAATGGCGGCCTGCGGCCTCACGCCCGCCTGGCGAAGTCTTGGGCTCTCGCGCCGGCCGCCGGAAAAATCAGCAGCCGCTCCTTGACTAAGCCGTCGGCGTCAACCACAGTCAACCACCACACCATGGGCGGCCCCCAACTCCGGAGGGGGAACCGGAGGTCTGCGTGCGACAGTTCGACTGGTCGTGCCGCGGTCGGCCGGGTCGCTCCGTGGCCGGCAGCTGTGACGGGCGATGTGGGAATGCGAGCTACCCGTACAACCGAGACGAGCCTGGTCGTCGCCGCACGGGCCGGCGACCCGCAGGCCCTTGACGAACTCATCACGGCGCACCTGCCGCTCGTGTACACAATCGTGCGCAGGGCGTTGAGTGGCCATCCGGACGTCGACGACGTCGTGCAGGAGACCATGCTCCGTGCGCTGCGGGAACTGCGGACGCTGCGGACGCCGGAGAGCTTCCGGCCCTGGCTGGTGGCGATCGCGATGCGGCAGGTCAGCACGCACCTCCAGCGGCGGCAGGTTGCCGCCGAACGCGCCGTAGCCCTCGACGAGGTGACCGAGACACCGGACGCCGACGCCGACTTCGAAGACCTGACGTCGCTGCGCCTTGAGCTGTCCAACCAACGCCGGCAGGTGGTACGGAGCAGTCGCTGGCTCGACCCGGACGACCGGGCGCTGCTGTCGCTGTGGTGGCTGGAGACCGCCGGCCAGTTGAGCAGGACCGAGCTGGCGGCGGCGCTGGGCGTAACCGTGGCGCACGCGGCTGTGCGCGTCCAGCGGATGCGCAACCAACTGGAGCTGAGTCGGTCGCTCGTGGCCGCGCTGGACGCCAGGCCCGGGTGCGACCAGTTGGCCGCCGTACTGGCGGACTGGGACGGCCTGCCGGGTCCACTGTGGCGCAAACGCATCACGCGGCACACCCGGTCCTGTCCGGTCTGCCTCCGCGCCGGCGAAGGCCTGGTCTCGCCGGAGCGGCTGCTCGTCGGTTTCGCTCTGATACCCGTTCCCCTGGCACTGGCGACCGTGATCATCGGCAAGAGCGCCTTCACGGGAACGGCCATCGGCGCCGCCTCGGCGGCCCTGTCGAGCACGAGCGGCGTCGGCGCCGTCGGCGTGGGTGTCAAGGCCGGACTCCTCGGCCAGCTCGGCCAGGCGATCGGGGCGCACCCCGTCGCGGCGGCGGTCGTCGCCGGTACGTTCGTCGCCGGTGCTGCGGTCACCACGGCGTCCTGGCCTACGCCAGAGCCACCGGCACCCGCGTTCATCGGGGCGCCGACGTCGGCACCGCCGGCGAC
>NZ_JBHSPR010000032.1:535830-538695 GCF_042658085.1 Plantactinospora solaniradicis
CACCCGCGCAGGTCGTGCCGCCGGCCCCGGCGACCACGACCGCCGCGCCGATCCCGAGACGCCCCAGCCCTACGGTCGCCAAGCCGACGAGCACCGAGGCACAGCCGCTCCCGTTGGGACCCGTGTCGCTGGAGTCCGCCAACCAGGTGGGGCTGCTCGTCACGACCGTCGGCGACTTCGGCGTGCTGGACCGGGTCGGCGCGGACAGCGACAGGGCCGCCCGGCAACGGGCGACGTTCGAGGTGATCCCGGGCCTGGCGGACCCGAACTGCATCTCCTTCCGGGTCGAGGATGGCCGGTACCTGCGCCATTCGTCCTGGCGGGTGCGGTTGAGCGCGGACGAGGGCACCAGGTTGTTCCGTGGCGACGCGACCTTCTGCGTTCGCCCCGGCTCGGCAGCCGGATCGGTGTCGCTGGAGGCGTCGAACTATCCGGGCTGGTTCCTACGCCACCGGAACCTGGAGCTGTGGGTGGATCAGTCGGACAACAGCGCGGCGTTTCGCGCCGACGGGTCCTTCCGGCCTCGACCTTCGCTGATCGGGTAGCCGCACCGTCACGGCGGGGGGCGGTGCCCCCTCGCCCCGGGGCTACTACCGATGCCTGTCGCGGGATGGTGTGGTGCCCGGCTGTACCCATGACGGCCTCGGCGGGCTCTGCCCGACCATTCGGCACCGGCGCCGATAACAGAAAATCACTGTGAAATTTATGTCAATCGCCATTTCAGTCGCACCCATGGGAGAAACCGTTATTTGCCGGGGCAGCCGGAAGTCGACGGACCGGACAAACTGCGGGACGCAGTCGGGTAGCGATGCCAAGCATATATTGATGTTTATCCATTGAAGACCCGGAGCATCCTGGCAATATCCCGCACTCGGCCCGAGCAGCTCCGCCCACCTCGGCAGTCGATGCCAGCGGGGAGCCGCTTGCCGCTGATGTTAGCGCTCACATTCCATCGCAGGGCGAGCCGCAGGTCAGTAAGGGCGTCCGCACAGCTGTGGAGAAGGCCGCCGCCAGGCCGGTGGGCGCGACGATGCCAGTAATCTGAAGCTCCTGCACGGTAGCACGAACTGGGATATCGGCGGCAAATCTGACGTCAGGTCAAGAACCTGCCCGATGGCACACCGATTCGAATAGAGGTGTGGTTTGAACACCGAGCTGCGGGAACTCATCGCGGAGCTGCGTACCGATCTGGAGGCGGACCAGCCCGCGACGCTGGCCTGGGCTCAGATCAACAAGGGCGCGCCGGCCGACAAGATCCCCGCCGATCTGCCGCAGCCGGTCCGGGAGCTGCTGGAGACCGCCGACGGTATCCGGGCCGGCGCGTTCGACCTGCCCGCAGTAGCGCGCCTGGACGACATCCAGTACTACATCGAGCAGATGCCCGGGTTCACCGGCGTCGCGGACGAACCCTCCGAGTGGCTGGTCTTCGGCACGCTGCACGACGAGCCGCTGCTGATCCGGCGCGACACCGGCGCGGTCTGGTACCTCCCGGAGGAGACCACCGACGAGTGGTTCATGCGTGACCTGTTCCTCGACGTCGCGCCGGACCTCGACTCGTTCCTCGCCTACTACGTCTTCGGCGCCGGGTACGGCGAGATCGGCTTCGACGACGACAAGTGGTGGGGCTTCCTCGACAAGCACGATCTGACCACCCCCGGCGACGAGGACGAGGAGACGGGCGGGTGACGCCACACACGAGGTATTCACCGCATCCTGGGCGGCCGATGGAATGATCCACTTTTCGATCGACCGGCTCGACGACGTCCTCGGGCCACTGACGACGGAGGTCTTCCCGCCGTTCGGATGCCGTCCCAGAACCGGGTGTTCGCGACGAGCTTCAGTTCGACCACGGAGCAGGCCATCCAGCCCCGGATAAACCCAAAGGCGTCATTCCTGGCGCCGTTGGCTCATATCAGGCGACCTCAAAAACCTGCGGCCAGACTGGAACATCTCGTTCAACATCCGCATCTTTTCCTGATCCGGACCTTCTCGAATTGCCCATTCGTTGTCCGCTAGAAAATCCTTCCAAGCACTACGCTTGAGCTCCATCAAATCATCATTATGCGAATGGTTCTGAATCAAGGTGCGGTAGCCCCATAGTGCACGAATGCCGAACACCTCCTCTTCCAGGGTAGTGAAGCTCCAGTCGGAGGGCAGGGCGGCGTCAACAAACTCAAACAGCTCGATATGAGACCAGATCGGACGGGCGGAGTCGTTAAGCACAAGGAGCCCGACGTTACCCCGCCTGATCGCCATGGCGTACACCGCATAAGCGCTACCGACCGTCAGCCGGAACCTGGTGGATTCAGAATTGGCGGTGCGGCTAAGAACCGCGTCCGGCAAGTCGCTGCCACGATTTCCGATACAGATGACCTGCATTACCACCGTTTGTCCGCCCCCGGGATGTGGTCCTTGACCTTTAGGTCGTCAATCACCCCGGCACTTCGTTCGTACTGGTAATGCACGTCAACGCCGTCAATTGCCTGCTCCATCTTCGTCCACACGAACACTTTCGGGGTCGACGATGACCGCTGAATCCCGTCTTGGATCGACCCGCCCCATCGTTGCTGTCGTTCCGTGCGGGTGAGGCTGGCGCCAGGCTGGAGATCGATGTATGCCACGGCTCGGGATGCTAGCTCAGGCATCCCATTATCTGAACGTAGCGGGATAAAGCCAGGCAGCGCACTGCCGAACAGTCTCTCTAGTACTCCAGCAGGAGATCCGTTCTGACCTGCTGTGGCGGTGTGGGCTTGTCCGTGGGCACGGAGTGTCGACGACGCGTGAAAAATGACCCCGTGTCCTCGCCGCCGCAGCGGCCACACCACCACCCAGGACGGCCTGATCCCGATCACCGTCTACGAACTC
>NZ_JBHSPR010000033.1:0-48639 GCF_042658085.1 Plantactinospora solaniradicis
CGCCGACCCCGACCTGATCCCGGCGATCGAGGCCAACGCCCGGGTGCTGCTCGGCCCCCGTTACTACGGCCCGCCGAATTTCTCGATCCACAACCACGGACTCATGTCCAACCTCCAGTTGATGTACGCCGCAGACCTCATCAACCGGCCGGCATGGAGGCAGACCGCACGGACCCGAATGGTCAGCGAGTCATCGCAGTCGTTTTCCAACATCGGCACCTCCTGGGAGCAGTCGTCGATGTACCAGGAGGGCAACGCGACCCTGTGGGGATACGCGGCAGACGTACTCGATTCGCAGGCCGGCTACGAAGACGACGCGGCCCAGATCCGCACCATCGTCGGCAGGGCGTGGGCGGTGTATTCGTGGATGACGGAGCCCGACGGTGGCATCGTCCAGATCGGCGACGCGGACGAGCAGCCCGGCCGTCCCGCGCCCGCGTCGTGGGCGGACCGGGTGTTGCGGGACGATCAGGCCGGCTGGCTGATCGGCCGCTGGTCGTGGAGTGACCCGGCCACGAACTACTACACGGTCCGCTACGGACCGGGCCGGCGGGCGCACGGCCAGCACGACCGCGCCGGCGGCGTCACCTGGAGTACCCAGGGGGTGCGGGTGCTGGTCGGCCCGGGTCGCTTCGCATACGACTCGACCAGCCCGTACCACGCCTACCAGATCAGCCCGCAGAGCCACAATGTCGCGATCCCCGACGGTCGTACCGTCTCCGGCTCGGCGTACGCGTCGATCACCAGCTCGAAGGTGCAGGGACCGGCACACGCCTGGAACCTCGGCGACACCGTCTACGGCATCGCCCACACCCGCAACGTCAACATCAACCGCGATCTCAACCAGATGATCGCCACCGACAACTTTCCGGCCGCGTCGCTGTGGCGGCAGCATTGGCACCTCGACCCCGACTGGCAGCTCACCTCCGGCGGCGCCAACAGCACCCGGTTGACGTTCGCGCACCCGTCCGGGCGCACACTGACGATCACCACCACCGGCCGGGTCTCGTCGGTGACGCTGGGCCAGACCCGCCCGCCGGCCGGCTGGCACTTCCCGAAGTTCGGACTGCGGGAGTGGGCGCCGGAGATCGTGATCCGATCGTACGGGCGGGCCAACACCACCACGTTCGTCCTGGCCTGATCCGGGCTCTCGGGCCGGGGGCGCAGGCCGCCGGCCCGAGGGCACCCACCTTGTCCGACCCTGAACGAAGGCTGGCGTCGGCTTGTCGTCCAGCACGTACAGCGGGTCCGTGGTCGCCAGCGGCGGCCAGGGGTGGGAGCGCAAGGAAGGGCAACCGCGCTCCCACCCCGACAGCAGCCCCCGGCCGCTACACCGCCGGCTTGGCCGATCGCCACCACGGCTGAACCATCACCGCGATCCCGGTTGACGCTTGACGGAGACACTGATGTCCGTTAAACCGTGTGGGAAGACTCCCATTGGTCGATGGAGGACAACGTGGCCCCACGCCGCATCGCCGTCACGGTGCTCACCGCCGGTCTGCTCCTCGGCGGTGGTGCCGCTCCGGCACATGCCGCCGCGCCGCCGGAGGTAACGAAGGGGCCCTGCCAGTACACCGAGACTCCGGACGAGCCTGCGGCGCGACCGGTCCCGCTGCCGCGCGATCCCCGGCACACGCCGGACCGAGGTACGGTGACGACCACTTTGATCACCAACCTCGGCCTCATCCCGCTGACCCTCGACCGCGCGCAGGCGCCGTGCACCGTGCAGAGCTTCCTGCACCTGGTAAGAAACAGGTTCTACAACCGGACCATCTGCCACCGGCTCACCACCTACCCGACGCTGAAGGTGCTGCAGTGCGGCGACCCATCGGGTACGGGTGAGGGCGGCCCTGGATACCGGTACAAGGACGAGCTGCCGACGGACCTGCCGCCCGCGCCCACCGACCCGACCGGCGAGCGGAAGGTCTACGCCCGCGGGGTGCTCGCCATGGCCAACGCCGGGCCGGACACCAACGGCAGCCAGTTCTTTCTGGTTTTCGCCGACTCGGCGCTGCGACCGAACTACACGATCTTCGGCAGCGTGCGGCCGCTCGGTCTGCGTACCCTCGACCGGATCGCCGCGGGCGGCGTGGCGCCGACGGCCGAGGATCCGGCCCCGGTCGATGGCGCCCCCGCCCTGCGCACGGAAATCTGCCTGGCGATCTAGTAGTACTTTGTCCCACTCTCAGGTGAATGGCCGTCAATGTTTGGCTTCTCGCTCATCTGTGGGGTACGGATCCTGTCGGGTCGAAAACCTTGTCCGTCCTGGTCACTGTCCCTCTGAGCATTGAGGCCGGACGCACCGGGACCGGGACCGGGGCGGGAAATCCGATTGATGCCGTACCGGGACCGGGGCGGCAGTCCGCCCCACCGGGACCCGTCAGGCCGGATCCGCGGCCCGTAGCCGTGGCCACCGCTGCTCGGTCCAGGCCCGCAACAGCCACTCCATCGGTCCATACTGGAACCGGGCCATCCACGCCGCGCTTGCGGCGAGCTGCACACAGTAGATCGCGACCGCGATGAGTACGACGACCGGGGGTGCGACGGCGCCGGCGAGGCCCAGCCCGACGCCGGTGAACACCAGCACGCAGAGCAGCGATTGACCCAGGTAGTTCGACAGGGACATCCGTCCGGCCGGCGCGAGCACGGCGACGACCCGCCGTCCCCGGTCGGTCTGGAAGAACTGGAGCAGGGTGGCGGCGTACGCGGCCGCGAGCAGCGGCGCGGTGAGCACGCCCGCCGCCAACCCGGTCAGGTTGGCGGTGCCCCCACCCGATGCGAAGATCACCGCACCGGCCAGGCCGACCGGATAGCCCAACTGCTGCGCCCGGCGCAGGAGCTGCCGGTTCCCGACGACGTCGGTGAGTAGCCGGCGCCGCCCGGCCGCGTAACCGAAGAGGAAGGCCGAGAGGGCGAGCGGCCCCTGCACGAGGAGCGCGCCGAACATCCCCGGCAGCTGGCGTACGTGCTCGGCGATCACCGAGCCGATCCCGCCCTGTAGTGCCTCGGTGGACCGCTGCCCCGCCGCGAGTGCCGCCGCCGGATCGGTGACCAGCTGGGTCCCGCCCGTGGCGGCGAGCGCGAGGACGAAGCCGATCACGCCGGTCAGCAGTACGGCGGTGCGTAGCGCGGTCCCGACGCCGACTCCCCGCATGGCGAGCAGGACCAGGCCGAGCAGTGCGTACGTGGTCAGGATGTCGCCCTGGAACAGCAGCACCGCGTGCAGGATGCCGAGCACGAAGAGCCCGGCCATCCGTCGCCGGAACCGTGGGGCGAGGTCGACGCCGCGCCGCGCGGCGGAATCGAGCTGGAGCGTGAAGCTGTAGCCGAACAGAAAGGAGAAGAGCAGATACGCCTTCATCGCGAGGAGCGCCTCGACCAGCCACACGACCGCCTTGTCGCCCCACGAGTCGTGCGCGGGATCCGGAACCAGATGGAAGGAATAGCCGGAGGCGAAGAAGGCGATGTTGACGACCAGGATGAGGAGCAACGCCACGGCGCGCAACGCGTCGACGTCGACGATCCGGGGAAGCGTCCCTAACGACGCTCTATTTTCGACGGGCGGGTCTTTGATGGAGAAATTCACGTGACCACCTCCGGAACGGACAGGAATCGTGTTCGAAGACTTTCCTGCGACCCTATGAAGCGGTCTGTCCAGACGACAGCCGGTGAGCGGGAAGATCGCCGGTGGGGCAGGCCCTACCCGGCTCTCGCAAGGTAGCGGTATGCCCGTCCCAGGTGACTCCAAGGAGTTGTAGGGATCGATGCGGTTGGCGGCTGTTGCTGTGTAGAGCTTTGGCGATGGAGGTGATACCGGCCAGGCGGCGCAGGCTGATCGCGGTGTTGCGTAGGGTGGCCAGGGCGCGGGTGCGTTGCCGGTTCGGACGCGGACAGTGTCTTCGCGGTAGGTGGTGTCGCGGGTGATGTAGGACTTCGCCGGCTCGCGCTGGGTGTGTAACGCGTCCGCGGTGACCACGGCACCGGCCAGGTCCATGGTGGTCAACAGCGGCGCGAAGCGGGTGGTCTCGTTCGTCTTTTCGTCGAGGTCGAGCCCGCAAGACTAGGACAAAGCGCCATACCGTTGGCGCTGTCAAGCGTCTGATCGCCAACCCTTGGCTCATCCGACCCCTGTGACGGAAAGATCTGCGCCATCGAGGACGCGGGATGGCTATGCAACGGTGCCTCCCCGCTCTCCCCGCCCCGCGTCACCCGGACGACGGTGTCAGAAGTCACCCACATCGTTGCGCCACCTACGGCCACTGCGGCCGATCAGGCGCTCGGCGTCGGTCGGACCCCACGAGGCGGCCTCGTAGGTAGGGATCGGGGAACGGTCCTTGGCCCAGTGTTCGATGATCGGGTCCACGATCCGCCAGCACTGCTCGACCTCGTCGGTACGGATGAACAGCGTCGGGTCGCCCAGCAGCGCGTCGAGCAGCAGCCGCTCGTACGCCTCCGGGGACTCCTCGCGGAACGTCTTGTCGTACGAGAAGTCCATACTCGCCGTGCGTACCCGGAACGAGTGGCCGGGTACCTTCGCGCCGAAGCGCAGCGAGATGCCCTCGTTGGGCTGGATACGCAGGATCAGCGCGTCGGCGTCCAGCTCGGTGAGCTGGTCGGTCGGGATCGGCAGATGCGGGGGCCGCTGGAACTGCAACGCGACCTCGGTGACCCGGGCCGGCAGCCGCTTACCGGTACGCACGTAGAACGGCACCCCGGCCCAGCGCCAGTTGTCGACGTTGAGCCGCATCGCCGCGTACGTCTCCGTTCGCGACAACGGGTCGACACCGGGCTCGTCACGGTAGCCGGCCATCAGATCGTCGCGGGTACCGCCGCGGGTGTACTGACCACGAACGGCCAGGTCGGCGATGTCCCGATCGGTGGGCAGCCGGATCGCCTGGAGCAACTTCACCTTCTCGTTGCGCAGCCCCTCCGCGTCGAACGAGGCCGGCGGCTCCATCAGCGAGAGCGCGAGCACCTGGAGCACGTGGTTCTGCACGATGTCACGCATCGCCCCGGCGCTCTCGTAGAAGCCGCCGCGGGTGCCGACACCGAGCGTCTCCGCAACGGTGATCTGCACGTGGTCGACCCAGCTACGGTCCCAGATCGGCTGGAAGATCGAGTTGGCGAAGCGCAGCGCGATCACGTTCTGGACGGTGTCCTTGCCCAGGTAGTGGTCGATCCGGAAGACCTGCGACTCGTCGAAGCTGGAGTGCACGATCGCGTCCAGCTCACGGGCGGTAGCGAGGTCGCGACCGTACGGCTTCTCGATCACCAGTCGGGCGAACGAGCCCTCCCGGGCGCGGTTCAGGCCGGCACCGGCGAGACCGTTGATGACCGGCTCGAACGCCTCGGCGGGAGTCGACAGGTAGAACAGGCGGTTGCCGGCGGTTCCGCGCTCGGCGTCGAGTTGGTCGAGCGTCTCGGCGAGGCGCTTGTAGGTGTCCGGATCGTCGTAGCCACCGGATACGTACCTGATCCCGCTCTCAAGTTGCGGATAGTCGCGCAGGCCGTGGCCGTTGAGGGCGGAGCCGGCGAACTGCTCGTCACTCATCGCCGTACGCGCGACGCCGACCAGCGCGAACTCGCGCGGCAGCCGGCGGTGGCGAGCGAGGCTGGCCACCGCGGGGATCAGCTTGCGGCGGGTGAGGTCACCCGACGCGCCGAAGATCACCAAGGTGGCTGGTGGGGCGTTGCGCTCGGACGTGATCTGAGGGGCGTTGTCCATGGTCTCGAGTCCTCCAATCGCGCGGTGCCGGTCGACCCGCGCGAGTGTCTGAGTGTCGCTGAGAGGCGCTACCGAACACGCCGTCGACGGCTGTGGCGACGGTCACCGGCGCAGGGGCGATGCCAGTCGTACCACTCTTGCCGTCCCCACACAGCAAGCTTGCCAGCCGCTCGTGGGTGCCGGCCGGACAGGGGTCGGTCAGGCACCGGGAACCCCTCGGCGGGGCGCATTCGGCAACCTAACAATGGCAAAGCTCCCTCCCCCGGTGTCGGAGGGTGGTTCGGGGGTTGATGTCCGTTGTGGGTCAGGCTATGGGTTAGCGGCGCTGCTCACCGCGCTACGCGGGCGGTGCTGACGACCGGGAGATGACAGCAGATCAGGGCGGCCACGCGCAGTGACTCGAAGAGAGGACCGCTGGCGCGGCGGGCACGCGCCGAGGCCAAGGCTGGCTCGCCGAAATTGAAGGAATCGATCTGGCTCTGCGATTCCTGGCCGACAAACAGCAGCAAGTCATCCGGCTGAGCCAGGTTGCCGGCACTGTCGGTCCCGGCATTCCCGGCATCCGACCGCCTTCGCCCTGGAATGGCGGCTCGTAGGGATCCGCCCGTTTTCGGGGTTTGGCTGAGTACGGCCAGGTGCCCTGGTCGTGGTCCTGCGTGGACGGTGGAATGGGGCCGATGGTTAATCGGCCGGGCCGGGCCGTGAGGCAGACGTCCTTGGTTCGCATCCTGACGCCCCTGATCGCTAGGCTCTGGCGATGAGCCCTGTCAACCGCACGTTGAGTGCTGCCGTGATCGCGGCACTGAAATACCGGCCCGGCTCGTTTGTCCCTGGGCGGAAGTTCCCGCAGAAGCCAGTGGATCTCACCGTCCTGCCCCCCTTCTTCAACGACCTGTTACAGGACCTTCCGTGGTGGAATCGCGATTGGAAGGTCACCCACGTTGAGCCCGCTCGCCCATACGAGGTCGCGAGCCAACACGATCGCTCGATGACGAGGTTCACGGAGGTTTCCGTGCCAGGCATCATCAGCACCGACAGCGGTGACGCCCTGCCCTTCTTCGGAAAGGTCAGGATCGTAGGCAACCAGATGATCCGATTCCAAGCCAAGATCGGCGATATGGTTCTTGGTCCTGCACAAGCGCCAGCCGGGCAACCAGAACCTCATCCCTTCGGCATGGTTTTCAGTAGGCTCATGGACCTCCGGGAGATCTCTGTCCGAGACGCGGCGATCCACAGTGAGCGGTCCATGTCGACGATCAACGTTCTCCGCTCCGGCCATTTGAATCCACATCCGATTCTTGTCAAGGAAATCGCCGCGGTCCTGAACATGTCCGAAGACGATGTTGCGGCGATCGCGGGACTCGACGACCAGATCGGCTAATGCCTCAATGCTGCACCGGCTCACGGCCCAGCACCTGCCGCCGCCAGCGGGCTCGCAGGCCAGCCGATCCGCTACCACACCCTCAGCAGGCGGCAGCGCCAACTCGGCTTCCCCCTCATCGCCGCCCGCGTTTCCGCACTCCGCCGACTCGTCCTGCAAGCACTCGCGCCGGTCATCGCCGGGGCCCTCGGCTTCCACCAGACCACCGTCACCCGGCAGGGCGGTGATCGAGTCGCCGGCGGCGGTGTTCGCGCAGGATGGCGATGGCATGCTTCGCCAAAGCGACCGCACGGCGGCCGGCGGCGTTCTTCGGGAGGCCGCGGCGACGCCGTGGCAGGTGGTCGGACGAGGCCGGCGGACGGATCCCGCCATGCTCACAGTCAGACGAGGCCGGCGTCGTGGGCGAGGAGCGCCATCTGGGTACGGTTGTCGAGGTCGAGCTTGGTCAGGATGTGCGAGACATGAGTCTTCACGGTGGCCAGGGTCATGTCGAGCGCGGCGGCTACCTCGGCGTTGTTGCGGCCCTGACCGATCGCCACCACGACGTCGCGCTCGCGCGGGCTGAGCGCCGCGAGGGTGGCCTTGGCCCGGGCGTACGCCCCGGCCTGGACGGCGGCCCGGTCCATCAGCCGGCGGGTGATCCGCGGGGACAGGATCGGCTCACCGGACGCGACCTGCCGGACCGCCTCGGCGATCCGGGCCGGCGGGGTGTCCTTGAGTAGGAAGCCGCTGGCTCCGGCACGCAGCGCGTGCAGGATGTTCTCGTCGGTATCGAACGTGGTCAGCACGATGACCTCCGGCGGCCGTTGGCGCGCCCGCAGGCGGCGGGTGGCGGTTATGCCGTCGATCCGGGGCATGCGGAGGTCCATCAGCACGACGTCGGGGGCGTGCGCGTCGGCTGCGGCCGGCACCTGGTCGCCGTCGGCGGCCTCGCCAACCACCGCGATGCCCGGGGCGCCGTCGAGCATCATCGTCAGCCCGGCGCGGACGAGCGCGTCGTCGTCGACGATGAGTACGCGTACCGGTGGGGTCACGCCGGCCATGGTATCGAGGCGTGCAGCCGGAACTCGCCGCTGACCACCTGGTGGTCGAGCCGCCCGCCGGCCAGGTGCACCCGCTCGGTGAGCCCGACCAGCCCGGCGCCCCCGGACCACCCGGGCGGCGCCGCGCGCTCCGGCGTCAGCGCGTTGCGGACGTCGATCTCCAGGCCCGCGCCGGGCCCGCCGCGCAGGGCGACCTGGACCGGCTGGCCGGCGGCGTGCTTGCGGGCATTGGTCAGGCCCTCCTGGATCACCCGGTACGCCGTTCGGGCCACCGAGGCAGGCGCCTCGGCCGGCTCGTCGACCGCCTCGCGCAGCAGCACCTCGGTGCCGGCGTTCCGGGACTCCTCGACCAGGCGCGGGACGTCGGCCAGCACCGGCTGCGGGCGGCTGCCCTCGCCGTTCGGCGGGTCGTCGTCGCGCAGCAGCGAGATCACCTCGCGCAGCTCGTCGAGCGCCTGGTGCACGCCGTCCCGGACGACTCCCGCGGCCCGGGACAGCTGCTCGGGTGAGGCGTCCGGACGGTACTCCATGGCGCCGGCGAAGGTGGCCAGCAGCGACAGGCGGTGGGCGAGGACGTCATGCATCTCCCGGGCGATCTTGCGGCGTTCCAGCATGCGCGCCTCGGCCACCCGGCGGCCCTGCTCCGCCTCGGCGCGGCGGGCCCGGTCGTGCAGTGAGCGGATCAACGCCTCGCGGGCCTGTGCCCAGGCACCCCAGCCGAGCAGCGCACCGTAGCCGATGGTGACCAGCGCCAGCCACCAGCCGTACGACATGCCGCCGTTGGACCGCCAGACGCCCCGGACCGCGTGCGCGGCGATCCCGGCCACCGCTACACCGATCGCCACCGGGGCGCGCCGACGCCGGGCCACCTGGAGCGCGCCGATCGTGGCCGGTGGGGTGGCCGCCGACGACACCGCGGCCAGCACGGTGAGCACGGCCGTGGTAGCGACCGGCCGCCACAGCATCAGCGGCGTCAGCAGCAGGCTCAGCGCGCCGGCCGCGAGGTCGAGCGCGAGCAGCGGGCCGGGCGGGCGGTCGATCCACCAGCCCAGGATCGTCAGCGCGATGAGCATGCCGGACGGGCCCACGAGCGCCGCTATGGCGGCGGTGCTGGGGCGGCGGTCGCAATCCTCCGACCCGAGGGAGAACCTGTTCACCCGGCGAGGCTAACCGGTGTGCGGCGAGCGCCGACTCCTTCCAAAGTTGGTGGTCGGGTTCTCCTAATCGGGCACCGGCGCAGCTAACGGCCGGATGTGCGCACCCGGCCCGGACCGCGACGCTCATCGGCATGACGAACGACATGCAGCAGTCCGAAACGACCAAGACCACCGCCCGGCGTACGGGCCGCGCGATCACCGTCGCCGCGGGAGCGGCCGGCGCTCTCCTCCTGTGGGTCGTCAACGATCCCTGGGCCGGCATCGACCTCACCGTCCGTCAGGGCGACGCCACCCAGCACATCGACCCGGTCGTCGTCGCGGCGGCCGCGCTGGTCGCCGGCCTGGCCGCCTGGGGCTTGCTCGCGCTGCTGGAACGTACCGTCCGCCGACCGGCCCGGACGTTCCGGATCGTCGCGCTGATCGTGCTGGTGCTCTCGCTCGCCGGCCCGCTGGGCAGCGGCGTCGGTACCAGCAGCCGGCTGGTGCTGCTCGCCATGCACCTGACCGTCGGCGCGGCGCTGATCATCGGGCTGCCCGGCCGACGGAACCACCGGGGATGCCGGTAAGAATCGCGTCACGAGCCCCAAACGAGCCGAATCGGGCCGGTGGGTGACAGGTCACCGGCCTCAGAGACCGACGAAATCGCGACCAAGCTCAGCCCGTTACTGCCACGTCTGTGACTCATCTCTGGAGATCTCGTGCCCGCTGGTTATGGGTTCACCGTGGCGCTTCTGGCCTGTTGCACCTACTTCGCCGTTGTCGCGCCGCGCCGGCCCCGACCGCTGGCGAGCATGAGCTTCTGGTTCGGCCTGACCCTCAACGAGGTGCCGTTCCTGGGCATCTTGGCCCTGCTTGCCGCCACGGCACTGGCCGCCGCCCAGGGCGATCTGGAGTCACCGGGCGCCAAGGTGACGGCAGCGGTGGCGGCCGTCACCTCCGCCGGGCTGGCCGTCTCCGCCTGGCGGGGCGTGCGGACCGATCGGGTGGTCGGGCAGGCCCTTGACCAGGGGCTGGGGGCCGACTGGCGGGATCGTGTGCGCGTACCGCTGCGCCGCCGTCGGCCCTGGGCCCGTATCCTGCTGCTACCGGGCCTCATGCGGCGGCGTGACGTGGAGCGGATCCCCAACATCAGCTACGGGGACGCCGGGCGACGGAATCTCCTCGACATCTACCGCCGCCGCGACGCGCCGCAGAACGCGCCGGTCCTGATCTACTTCCACGGTCAAGAAGGTCATCGCCTGGGTCCGCGAGCAGGCCTCCGAGTACGGCGCCGATCCGTCGAGGCTGTTCGTGGCGGGCAGCTCCGCCGGCTCCAACCTGGCGGCCCTGTGCGCGCTCACGCCGAACGACCCGATGTTCCAGCCCGGATTCGAGTCGGCCGACACCTCGATCACCGCCGCGATCTGCCTCTACGGCTACTACGGCCACTATTTCGGCGAGACGCCCGACCAGGCGCCGTCCCCGAATCAACCGTGGGCGTACCTGCACCCCGGTGCGCCGCCGTTCCTCATCGCCCACGGCACCAAGGACGCCCTGGCGACCGTCGAGGCCGCCCGGAACTTCGCCGGCCGGCTGCGCGACACCTCCTGCAACCCCGTGGTCTACGCCGAACTGCCCGGCGGGCAGCACTCGTTCGACCTCTTCCACTCCCCGCGTTTCGAGGCGGTCGTGGACGGCGTCGAAGCCTTTGCCGCCTGGGTCCTCGCCGCCCCGCAGCGCACCCCCGACTCGGTCCGCTAGTGGCGTGTCCCACCCCGAACTCCTGAATCTCGGAGCCGACGCCGAGATCCTCGCACCCCAGGACCTGCGCGAACGGCGGCCCGGGTCAGCCCGTCACGATGTCTCGGACCACTGCCACCGGGGGACCTCGCGCAGCGGGTGGAGCTGCTCGTCGGTCTCGGCATGGGAGTTCTGCTTCGCCACCTGTGAACCAAACTCGACGTGTGACCGCAGAGCATCCCGGAACGCCTCGTCGGCGGGCAGGCCGGCGGCGTCCGCGGCCGCGAGGTACAACGCGACGAAGCGCTCGCGCTGTTCTTCACTGATCCGCAGCCCCCGATGTGCCGCGATCAGACCAGCAAAACCGCCCATCTCCCGGGTGAAGACGTCCGGGCCGCCGAAGCTCTCCCCGGTGAACGCGGTGAGGTGGGCAACATGCTCGGGTCGGCCGGCCCCGAACAGTGGTTGCAGCAGCGGGTCGGCGAGCACGCTGCGGTAGAACAGGTCAGTGAACCGGTGCAGGGCTTCCTCGCCACCGGCATGCTGGTACAGGGTCGTCATGGGCTGTCCGCCTGTCTGCTGTCGTACGGAGGGGGGACCCGATGCCGGCGGTCAACCGGCCAGGCCGTTACGGAGGGCGTACGTGACCGCCTGCGTGCGATCCCGAACTCCGATCTTCGCGAACGCGTGGTGCACGTGGGTATTGACAGTGGACTCGCTTACCACGAACTGGGCCGCGTTCTTGACGTTGGACAATCCTACGGCGCTCAGCGGACTGACCAGGTTCTTCAACGGGCTCTAAGGTGAGCCCATGTCTGCCACAGTGAGTTCCACGAAGACCCGAGCTGCGCTGCGGACCTCGGCGCACATCTCGCTGCAGATGTTGCTGGTCTTGCTGATGACATGGGTGGCTCTGTGGCTGCTTGGCCGGGCATGGTCGGTGGTCTGGCCGCTGGTGGTCGCCCTGCTCCTCACGACGTTGACCTGGCCCATGGCCCGCTTCCTACGACGGCACGGGTGGCGTCCCGCCCTGGCCGCGTCGGTCGTGACCGTCCTGTTCCTTCTGATCGCCGCGGGTACCGTGGTGCTGATCGCGGTGCCGGTGGCTTCGCAGTCCGGCGAACTGGTCACCGGCGTGACCGAAGGTATCCGGCAGATGCGGGAGTGGGCGGCCGGCCCGCCGCTGAACATCGGTGACGATCAGGTCACCGAGGCCTTCGACTCCGCGATCGCTCGCATCCAGGACAGCGTCGGCAGCATCATCACCGCCACCCTCTCCGGGGTGGGAACCCTGGTCAACGGAGTGGTCACCACCGTCCTGGCGTTGTTTCTCATGTTCTTCTTCCTCAAGGACGGTCCGAGGTTCCTGCCGTGGCTGACCCGGCAGCTGCCCGGCCGGCTCGCTGTCGACGTTCCAGTGGTTGCGGAGCGTGGTTGGGACGCACTCGGCGCGTTCGTACGGTCCCAGGCGTTCGTCGGCCTGCTGGACGCGGTCTTCATCGGCCTCGGCCTGTGGATCGTCGGCGTGCCGCTGGTGCTGCCACTGGCGGTGCTGACCTTCGTATCGGCGTTCGTGCCGATCGTGGGCGCCCTGTTCGCCGGCTTCGTCGCGGTGCTCATCACGCTGGTGTCGAACGGCCCGACCGATGCGCTGATCGTGCTGGCGATCATCGTCGCGGTCCAGCAGCTTGAGGGGAACGTGTTCCAACCCATCGTGCAGAGCCGCGGCCTCGGCCTGCACGCGGCGGTTGTCCTGCTGGCGGTGACACTCGGCGGCAGCCTGGCGGGCATCGTGGGAAGCCTGCTCGCCGTGCCGGTCGCCGCACTGGTCGCGGTGGTGTGGAACTACGTGCGGGAGCAGCTCAGCGATCCGCCCCAGGAGCCGGACATCGAGGAAGTCGAGGAGACGGCTGCGAACGGCGGGGACACGAAGACGACGTAGTCGACGGCGGCGCCGAAGTCACCGAGTACTCGCGCCGCGCTGAGGCGCTGTTGCGCTGCTCGCCCGCAAAGGCCTGATCAGGCGCTGTTCGGTTCGAGCGTCTTGGCCGGCGCGCGACCCGTACG
Organism: Plantactinospora solaniradicis; assembly: GCF_042658085.1. Classification (NCBI taxonomy): domain Bacteria; kingdom Bacillati; phylum Actinomycetota; class Actinomycetes; order Micromonosporales; family Micromonosporaceae; genus Plantactinospora; species Plantactinospora solaniradicis. The sequence continues at coordinate 13,093 of NZ_JBHSPR010000033.1, forward strand.
CATGGTCTGGAAGTGCCTGCGTCCGCCGTTGACGGTGCCGGAACAGGCAGGTTGGACGTGTCGGTCAGCCGGCGAGCTGGTCGCGGCGGCGGGTGAGGTAGGCCCGCTCCGCAGGGTTGCCGGCGAGACCGATGGCCCGGTCGTATGCCGCCCGCGACTCGCCGCCGCGCCCGAGTCGCCGCAGCAGGTCGGCGCGCGCGGCGTGGAAGGCGTGGTAGCCGTCGAGGACCTCGGCGAGCCGGTCGATTTCGGCAAGCCCGGCCCCGGAGCCGTCGACCTCGGCGACCGCGACCGCGCGGTTTAGTCGCACGATCGGCGAGGGGTCGATCAGCACCATGCGACTGTAGAGGGCGACGATCGCGGACCAGTTGGTGTCTCGGGCGGACGGGGCCTGCGTGTGGACCGCGTTGATCGCGGCCTGCATCTGGTAGCGCCCGGGTGGGCGACCGCCGGCCGCCACCGCCTCGATCCGCTCCCGAATCAGGGCGTTGCCCTCGGCGATGAGGGTGCGGTCCCATGCGCCGCGGTCCTGCTCGTCGAGCGTCACCAACTCTCCGCTGCGGGAAACGCGCGCCGGTCGCCGGGCGTCAGTGAAGAGCATCAAGGCAAGCAGTCCGGCTATCTCGCCGTCGTCCGGGAGGAGAGTCCGGAGCAGGCGGCCGAGGTGGATCGCCTGGTCGGTGAGGTCGACACGCACCGGGTCGTCCCCCTCGCCGGCCAGATAGCCCTCGTTGAAGATGAGGTAGACGACCGCGAGCACGCCGGCGAGCCGCTCGCGGATGTCGTCGGCCGAGGGTACCCGGTAGGGAATGTGTGCCGCCTTGATCTTCGCCTTGGCGCGGGTGATTCGTCGCGCCATCGTCGTCTCCTGCACCAGAAAGGCGCGGGCGATCTCGGGGACGGTGAGGCCACCGACCAAGCGCAGGGTGAGCGCCACCCGGGCCTCCATCGCGAGCGCCGGATGGCAGCAGGTGAAGACCAGTCTGAGCCGGTCGTCCTCGACCGGGCCGGTCGGCTCGGGAGGGGTGTCGTCGTACACGATGCGGGCCGCCTGGTGCTTGGCGTCGCGCTGCGACTCGCGACGGAGCCAATCGATTGCCTTGCGGGTCGCGGTGGTGGCGAGCCAACCGCCAGGATTGGGCGGTACACCCTCGCGCGGCCACCGCTCCGCAGCCACCACGAACGCCTCGGCCGTCGCTTCCTCGGCGACGTCGAGGCCACCGAAACGGCGCGCGAGATCGGCGACCACCCGCGCCCACTCCTGGTGGTGGGCACGGGTAAGCGCCTGCTCGACGGTGGGACCGGTCACGGCTCCGGCAGCGTTCGTACGGTTTCCGCGGTTCGGAAGGGTCGCACCTCGACCGTGCCGCGGCACGCCTTCGACCCCTCCACGGCGAGCGCCAGTGCCACGTCGAGGTCGGCCGCCTCGATGACCCAGAAGCCGCCGAGGCACTCTTGCGTCTCCAGGTAGGGCCCGTCGGTGAAGGCCGGCTTCTCGCCCTGCCCGTCGACTGTAGTGGCGGTCGTCGCGGGCTCGAGCCCGCCGGCGAAGACGAAGTGACCGTCCCTCCGAAGCCTCCCGTTGAAGGCACCGGTGTCGGCGGGCGCCTGCGGCGCTGCCTCCTGGGAGGGGTAGGTGCCCGACTCGGTGCGCTCGGCCGTCCCGTGGACGGACAGCAGGTACCTGGGCACCGGGCTCACTTCTCCCCGGAGCCGTTACGCCGGGCCTGCCCGGGACCTCGGAACCGGTGCACCTCCTGCGGCCAGTCGAGCACGGTCGCGAGCCGGCCGGCCCAGTATCGCGCCGCCTCGTCGTCGGGAACGTCGACGACGGCGAAGCCACCGAGGTGCTCCTTGGTCTCGACGTACGGCCCGTCGGTGAAGACGGGCCTGCCGTCGACCGGCTCGACACCGCACACCGCGGTGGAGCGGTCGAGCCCGCCGTTGGTGAAGATCAGGACGTCCTCCGCCAGCATCTCCTCGATCACGGCCCGGGCGGCCGTACCCTTCTCGCGCAGTTCCTCCGCCGTATGCTCAGGCACCCATTCATCGTTGAAGGTGATCAGGTACTCCGTCATGGTCGTCTCCTCCTGGTCCCGACGTGAGGGCCTGTCCCGGCTCCTCGTGTCCGGCGGCCCGACCAGCCGCCGCACACAGATTCCACGAACGGCCGCGCCCTGATACGACACCATCCCGGAAATTTTTCTTGCAGGCGGCCCCCGGCGTAGTGACCGAGGAGTGTGCAGATCCGGCAGCCGCGATGAGAGCGATCCCACCGGTCACCTCGACCAGCCATGGCCCGGGCCACGGTCCTACCGCAACGGAACAAGTAACAGGGTTGAGTGCGTTGAGACCACCCTGCCTCCCTCTGGTGGGGAAGCCGAACTCAACTACGGGGGGAGGCGTTATCGTGCTGACCCGGCGATGGTACTGGTATGTCCGTTTTAAGGGGTTCTCGCTGGACGCACGGCGCCTTGGCATGGCTGCTCTTCTTCGTGATGTCCCACGTGGTCCTGGTGCTTTTTCCCGGTGATGATCCGACCGGTGACGGCCCCTGGGGCAGGACGGCCTACGTCGTCTTCAACGTCGTACTCATCTCGATGTCGGCCGTCGGGCAGCCGTTGTTGTGGCTACAGCCCGCCCGCGGGCTCAGTATCTCCCTCGGTGGGTGCTCCTGACGCCACTGTGGTTCGGGAGCGTCTTGCTCGTCGTCAGGGGCGTCCCAGGAGTGGCCGAGAACCTGCTGACGATCACGGGTATCCGTCGCGGCGGCTTCATGGGGACCCAGGACATCTCCACGAGCGAGTTCTGGACAGGGATCGGAATCAACACCTACTTCTTCGCCGGGGCGGTGTTGCTGGTTGCGACAACCGTTTCCTACGCTCGCCGATCCCGGGAAGGCTGGCAAGGAAGATCACTGGACCCGTCTCGGTGAGTCATCCTCAGTTGGCCGCCTGGCGGGTGATGGCACCGACTGTGACTATGACGCTGCCGGCGAACTTGCCGGCGGCGGGACAGCCGTTTCCCGAAAGCGGTCATGATGTGACAGCAGTCTTGCGGTACCAGAGCCCAGACAACCACAGCAGACATGGGAGTATCCGTGGATCAGTCGTATGACGCCGTCGCCGCATGGCGGGCCGCCGGCGAGGCCCGTGACGCCGCCGGTGCGGTCGCCGCCCTCAGCCCTGATGTCACTCTGGTCTCGCCGATCACCGAGCAGTTCACCTTCCAAGGCCACCGGCAAGTACGCACCTTGCTCGAAGTGGCCCTGGCCGCGATCGATGACATCACCTACACCGACCAGGTCGCCGAGGGCCGTACCGTGGCGCTCTTCTACGAGGCGCAGGTCGGCACGACGCGTCTCTACGAAGCTCAGCGGCTGCGCCTGGGCGCCGACGGTCTGATCAGCGACATCACCCTCTACGTCCGGCCCTTGCCGGCGCTCACGCTGCTGATGACTCGCCTCGGGCCCGACTTGGCCCGACGCAACGGACAGCCGGGCCTGGCCCGGCTGATCCCGCTCGCCAGCGGCGCGATGCACTCGATGGCCGCCACCGGTGAACAGAGAATCATGCCGAGAGTGGCACCCCGGTAGCAGTTCCTTCTGTCGGCGATCGCCGCCAATGACCTCCCACCGCCGATCGGAGACGCCCTCATCTGGCCGGGTTGCGGTCGCACCACCGGCCAACAGGTAGCCGCCGTCCGTGCGCGCAGGCAGACTGGGAGCCATCACGCCCGGTGTTCGGCATCGCGCCGGGTGCCCGGCATCCTGAGCAGCCGAGATCAGTGCATCGGCAGGGATGTCCTCCTCCACCACTGTGCCGTAGAAGTCCAGAAGCAAGCCCTTGACTATCCTGGCAGCTTCACCGAGGACCAGGCGCATGTCGATCACGGTCCGGTCATCGTCGGGCATCTCTGCCTTGAGCGGCCGATCAACCGTCATCTTCAGCGCCCCTGGGAATCAGTCAGTCACCTTGCGTGGCCATCAGGCCGGGCGCGCGGGACCCTGCCGGTAGCCGAATCTGCCGCCACCCGTCCGCGCCACCCAGCCCGGAGTCGTCACGCTCCATGGCCGGCCTCCGGCGTCGCCGGCGATCGTCCGACCCGCCGAGTCGAGTTGCCAGGCCCGCGATGAGGCAGCGTCCCGGTAGCCACCAGTGGAGATGCACCAGCGCCGTCGCACAAGGTCCACTCGGACGGTGGGCGCAACGGCAGCGACGCTGGAATCATCGATGCCATGCCTGACGTCCCACCCGCGTCGCCCCGTCCGCCGCTGCTATGGGAGCAGCACTGCTGCCTCCCCCTGTCGCCGCAAGCCGATGTCGACCAATTGGCCCGATACCTCCGGCCCGGTGGTAGCTACGTGTCGGTCAACGTCGGATACGCCCCGCACAGCACCGCGACCGTCCTGGGTCTGCTCGACGCCTTCCGACGGCGGGTAGCCGACGACAGCCGCTACCTGCTTGCCGACACCACCGGCGACATCGACCGGGCGCACGCCGGTGACCGGGTCGCGGTCGGCTTCGACCTCGAAGACGCCGGACCGTTGGAAGGACAACTCGACCGCGTCCAACTCTTCTACGACCTGGGTGTACGCACCCTGCTGCCTACCTACAACCAGCGCAACGCTGCCGGCTCTGGCTGCCTCGACCCCGTCGACGACGGCCTCACCGCCTACGGCCGGGCCCTGGTCCGAGAGATGAACGCGGTCGGGATGGTCGTCGACGGCTCCCACTGCGGGGCCCGCACCGGCCTTGACCTGTGCCGGACGTCTCGTCACCCGGTGATCTACAGCCACTCCTGCATGCGCGGGCTGTGGGAACACCCGCGCAATATCACCGATGATCAGGCCCGGGCTTGCGCCGACACCGGCGGAGTCATCGGCATCACCGGCGTGGGTATCTTCCTCGGCCCCAACGACGCCTCCATCGAAGCCCTGTGCCGGCACATCGATTACGCCGTCGACCTCGTCGGCCCCGATCACGTCGGCCTCGCCACAGACTTCTCGTTCGACCTCGATGACCTCAACCGCGCACTGGCCACGAACCCTCATCTCTTCCCCGACGTCTACACCCGCTGGGGACCGATCGAGTTCATGCCGCCGGAAGACCTGCTCAACGTCAGCACCGCGCTCCACGAGCGCGGTTACCCGGCCGACGCGATCCAAGCCATCGTCAGCGGCAACTTCCGTCGCATCGCCGAACAGGTATGGAAGACACCAGCGCACTAACCGCGGGCAGGCGAGGCTCCACAGATCTCGCCGACGTCGTCATACCAAGGCCTCCGTCGTCTTGGGGTCAGGCGACTTGTGCCACGCTGCTTCAAACCGGGCTACGAGGACTCAACACTCTGCTGATCATCAACCGCCCACGGCATCGACCACCTGGCCCGCCTGGTCAAACAACGACTACGGGCCCGCCAACAGCAGCCCGGCCCCCTCGCCTCGTTCCTCGCCCAGACCGGCACGACCCTCGGACCCTAACTGCCCTGGTAGACAGACTTCGGCCTTCAACCCCTGGTAGCCGGGCCGGTCGGGGCACTGCCTGCGACGGGCTCGCCTAGACTCCGCCGGGTGATCGTGCGGAGGGCCAACGGGGCGGACGTGGCGGTGCTCGCGGAACTACGCGGCATCGACGGGAACAAGCTCGGGGCGTACGCCGGCTGGGTGGCCGCCCATGCGGAGACGCACCTGCCGTTCGTCGCCGAGATCGACGGGCACGTGGTCGGCGCCGCCTGGCTCCTCGTCGCGGAACGGGTGCCCAGTAACGAGTCACTGGACCGGTGGTACGGCGACATCCAGTCGGTCGAAGTCCGCGAGGAGTACCGCAACCGCGGCATCGGCAGTGCGCTGATGGCCGCGATCCTGACCGAGGCCCGTACGCGGGGGCTGCTGCACGTGACCGTCCACTCCGGCCGCCGCGCGGTCGACTTCTACCTGCGCAACGGCTTCAGCCATCACCGCCAGATCCTGCTCTGGGAGCCGGCCGCCTCCTGATCGGGCCGGACGGCCGGTACCGGCGCCGGGCAGGGTTGCTCATCCATTTCGGCTGTGACCTCACTCGCCCGGCCCCGGCCCCGGCCCCGGCCCCGGCCTGGTCGCCGGTCGCCGGTCGCCGGGACCAGGATTGGGATACTGGCGCCGTGACGGTCAAGGCGCTCATCTTCGACTTCGACGGCCTGCTGATGGACACGGAGACCACGCTGTTGGAGAGCTGGCGCTGGGAGTGGCGGCGGCACGGCCTGGAGCTCGACCCGGCCGGCTTCTTCGCCGACCACGGCGGCGACGCGAACGAACCACGTTACGCCGCGCTCGCGGCGGTGGTCGGCCCAGCCTACGACCGCGAGTCCAGCCACGCGCTGCGGATGGCGCACCGGGCGGAACTGAATGCCGCGCTGGAGCCGGCGCCTGGCATCGTCGGCTGGCTGGACCGGGCCGCGGAACTGGGGCTGCGGCTGGCGGTGGCGAGCAGTTCTCCGGTCACGCACGTGGGTCCGATGCTGGATCAGGCAGGGCTGCGGGCGCGGTTCGAGGTGCTGGCGACCGGCGAGGAGGTGGCCGCGCACAAGCCGGATCCGGCCGTCTACCTGCTGGCGCTGGACCGGCTCGGGCTGCCGGCGGAGGAGGCGGTCGCGTTCGAGGACACCGCGCACGGCGTGGCGGCGGCGCACGCGGCCGGGCTGTGCTGTGTGGCAGTACCGAACCCGCATGCGGACAACGCCCGCCTCACGGCCGCGGACCTGCTGCTCCCCTGCGCCGCGGACCTGTCCCTGGACGCGGTCCTGGCCGGACTGACCCGGCGCGCGGCCCGCCTCCGCTGAGCGGGAGCCGGCGCACGCCGACGGCGTTCCCCGTGCTCGGCCCGCGGTGAGTTGCGTCAGCACGACCGACTCGGGCCGGTGCTCAACCCCATGCGACGACCCCTGGTACGCCTGGCTACGCAGTTCGCGGCGTGAGTGCACCGTCACCAATGGCTCATGCCATACGACGGAGTCGCGTGGATGCCCACGCGGTACTCGTATTGCAAGTCGGCGTGTGCGATCGCCCGCGCGGCGTGCGGCAGCACGGGATGCGAGCCGATCTTGCTCACGGCCATCCGTCGAATGGCCCCCGATCGACCGACGGGTACAAGTGGCTTCGGGGGCAGCCGCCGCCCCCTGGGAGGCAGGTCAGTGCACCTGATCATGAAGATGTCGATTACGGCGAGTTCGAAGGCTTGGCCTTCTGCGGGTAGATCGTCTCGTGGCGGGCCAGCATGGCGACGAACTCGCCGATCTTCCGCTCGCGGGTCTGCGCCCGTTTGACGGCGTTGACGCGGTGGATGAGAGCGAAGCGGTTGGTACTGGTGAGTACGTCGAACATGGTCTGGGCGGCGGGTTCGGCGGCGATGGCGGCGAGGAGGTCGGCCGGCACCTCGGCTTCCGACGGCGGGGCGTAGGCGGCCGCCCACCGCCCGTCCGCCTTCGCGGCTTCTACCGCGGCGTGGCCTGGAGGCAGCATTCGCCCCTGTGCCTCCAGCCGGGCCACGTGGGCGACGTTGCGTTGTGACCAGGAACTGCGGGGCCTGCGAGGAGTGAACCGGATCCAGGAGGCTTCCTGGTCCCGTTTACGGGCCTGCCCGTCGATCCAGCCGAAGCACAGCGCCTCGTCGACCGCCTGTTGCCAGGTCAGCGTCGTGAGTGTGCCGCCCTTTCTGGTCAGGGCGAGCCAGACGCCGGGCGACGTGGCGTGGTTGGCCGACAACCACGCGCGCAGCTCGTCGGCGTCCGCGACGATCAACTCATCCAGGTCAGCGCTCGTCATGACGGCAGGCTAACCGCTGCGCTGGCACCGCCAACTCACCGCCCGGCAGTGGACCCAGCCACGCGCCGCGCCGCGCTCCAACCTGCCCAGCCTCGCGCTCCGCCCTCGACGAGCCGGTCGGGTGGCGGTCACCTGAGCTGGCGGGCGAACCTCCGGATCTCCTCGGTGAAGATCCCGGGCTGCTCGAACGCGGCGAAGTGGCCGCCCGCGGGGACTTGGTCGTTGAAGTAGACGAGGTTCCTGAACGCGCGCTCTGCCCAGATCCGTGGAATACGGACGATCTCGCGGGGGAACACGCTGACTCCGACTGGCAGATCGAGCTTGACCGTCGTGGTACGCGCGGCCGCGTACTCCCAGTAGATCCGCGCTGCGGAGGTCGCCGTGTTGGTGAGCCAGTAGAGCGTGATGTTGTCCAACAGCTCATCGCGGGTCAGGACCTGCTCCGGGTCATGGTCGGTGTCCGTCCACTCCGCGAACTTCTCATAGATCCAGGCGGCCTGCCCCGCCGGAGAATCGGCCAGTCCGTACCCAATGGTCTGTGGACGCGTCGACTGCTGCTTGGCATACGCCGAGCCGGTGTCCAGGGACCGCATCTGCGCCAGGGCGGTCTCCTCCTCCCAGGTCGGTTTCCCCTCCAGCGGCGGCGCGCCGATCGGGAACTCGGGCAGGGTGAAATGCACCCCGGCGAGCCCAGGCGGTCGCAACTCGCCCAGGCGCGTTGTCACGATCCCGCCCCAGTTTCCGCCCTGGGCGAGGTAGCGGTCGTAACCGAGGCGCGTCATCAACCCATCCCAGGCCTTGGCTATCCGGGACGGGTGCCAACCGACAGCGGTGGGCTTGTCCGACAACCCGAACCCGGGAAGAGAGGGAATGACGACGTGGAAGGCGTCCTCGGCACTGCCGCCGTGGGCCGTCGGATCGGTAAGCGGGCCGATGCTCTTCAGGAACTCGACCACCGAACCCGGCCAGCCGTGACTGAGGAGGATCGGGACCGCGTCAGCGTGATCGGAACGTACGCGCAGGAAATGGATGCCAAGCCCGTCGATCAGAGTACGGAACTGGCCCAGGCCGGCCAGCTCCCCTTCCAGGCGCCGCCAGTCGTAGTCCCGCCGCCAGTACTCCACCAGATCCCGCAGCCGATCCAGGGGCATCCCCTGGGACCAGCCGGTACCCGTCTCCTGATCCGGCAGACGTGCCGCCGTAAGTCGCCGACGCAAGTCATCGAGCACGCTCTCCGGGACGTTCAGCGTGAACGAGACGACAGCCGGCGTCGCCGGCGGAACGCCCAGATGTGCCAGGTCGATTGACGCGACCAGCCCCCGAGTCGTGCTGTCCAGATCGGGTCGGCTGTCCTCCCCCGTCAACGAGGCGTCACGACGACCTGACACGGACACCCTCCCACCTTCAACGCCCCATAACCCCTATTCCTACTACCTCTCACGCGCCGGTTTCGGCATATCGCGGAACCACCACCCGCTCCCCGGGACCAAGAGCGGCCGCTCCGCTCGACCGTGGCTCAGCAATCCCCCTCGGTGTCGCACTCCGCATGCCTTGGCCCTCTACCACCTCCGTGGACCATGGTCGACCTGGAGTGGGGACTGTTCTCCGGGGTGAACGCGGAGTACGACAACCTCCCCTCCAACGGCTACCACCCGGTGAAGAAGGAAGGGGCGATCCCGCTCGCGGACCGGATGCTGCACACTGACCGGGTGTGCTCCAGGCGGCGAGTGTGCCGCGCGATCGCCGGTCTGGCCAGCGACCTCTGAGCCATCCGTCACTCCTGCTGCCAGCCCGCTTCTCCCAGGAGCCCCAGAACGGTCTGCGTCAACGCGAAGAACGCCCAGAGGAACGCCCAGTACTGCATAGGGATCGAGTAGAAGCGGTGTTCGTTGTGGTAAATCCTCGGGTCGTTGGTGCGGTTCATCCTGCGTCCTACCAACCACGTCGCGATGCCGGCAACGAGGAAGCCGAGGGGTACGCCGGGGTAGCCGCCGAGCTGGTAACCCAGGGCGACCGTGACGGCGGGAAAGATGACCGCCAGGATGCCGGCGCCCGACCACCACATGTCGTCTCCCAGCGCGATCGACGGCAGGACGAACCTCAGCCTATCCCGCCCCTCACGGGGAGAAGTCCCATCGAAAAACGCGGATCGATCGGTCGCGCAGGGTGACATCACCTCCGCTTCACGCCGCAAGGGCCGGGCCGGCGTCCTTGACGGGCGGGGTGCGGTACGTGCCCGCAGTGCATGCCGGACCGCGTCCGCGATCTCAGCGGATGGGTCCCCGGCGAGGCCAGCAGGTCCAGCCATCCGCGGACGCTCGGGACCGGGAGCCGATACGGAGGCTGTAACGAGCGGGACTGGTGCCTAGCGCCCAACGCCGCCACGCGGTTCGACGACATCGGCGCGCTCGTCGGGAGGGTGGTACTTACGGACGTCCGCGCCGCGAGGCGCAGGTGCTCGGATTCACCCACGCCGGGCGAGTTGTCCAGGTGGCTGCCCGGCGAAGGGTCGAAGCAGCGTCAGCCAGCCAGATCGTCGCCCGCTTTGTGCCTGCGACGATCGCTCGCGCCTTGCAGGATGGCCGCGACGACGGCAGCCGCCACTGAGAGGACTGTGAGCAGCAACGCCGGCGCTACGACACCTGTGATGTCTTCGCCGGTTCCGCGGGCCAGCACCATGACCGTGGCGATCCCCGCCAGCATCAAGCCGCCGGCGGCCAGCGCGAGGTATTTGACGATCCTGAAGACATCGGTTGCATTCCTGGCCATAGCCAACCTCGCAAGGTCTGTCGCACGCTCCCGGACGATGCCCGCGAACGTTTCGATGAAAATCCAGAGGATGAAGGCGGGGTCTCCACGGCCATCGGCTCCGGCCCGTTCACGGCAGAGGTCGGTGAATGTCTGCTCCATGCTGTCGGCGAAGCGTTCGCGGTACGGCCTCGGATAGAGGCCGAGTAGCCTCCGGTACCAGCGCCGATATCGTGGCTGTCCATCCATGGCTAGACACCCATCGCCTTGGGTAGCAGGGATCGCTCATGGGCGACCGCGACGACCTGGCGGTACCGCTGCAACTCCGCCGCGAGCGTCTGTTGCCCGAGCGCGGTGATTCCGTAGTAGACGCGGCGCTCATCGTCCAAGTTCGGGTCGATCTTTTTGTCGCTTTCGCAGATCAAGCCCGCTTCGGTCATCCGGCGGATCGAGCCGTAGAGCGTCCCTGGCCCCATCCTGACTTTTCCCCGGGAGTCGGACTCGACCTGTTTCATGATCCCGTAGCCGTGGCGTTCCTGAGTCGAGAGCGCGAGCAGGATGTGGAGCACCGCCGGAGTGAGGGGCCCGCCGGTTCTGCTGCTCGCCATGAGCCGAAACTATATCCGCGACGGATATATGTCAATCGAAGACTCCGGTCTTCGCGGTGCAGCACCTGGAGGTTCCGGCGCGCCGCCATCTCGGCGACCGCGGTGACGCTGGGGTACGGATGCCGCGCATGGACTCGATCATGGAGAGGTGGATCCAAGCCTGCCACCATGAGCTACTCGACCGGACACTGATCCGGGACCAGGCACACCTGCCACACGCCCTCCACCCTCGACCGCGCCTGGCCGGGCTGCCGTCGCCAGTGCGCGCACCTGCCGATGAGCGGATTCCTTGACCGCCGAGTTCGGGTGTGGGATCACGGTTACCGCAGGGCGCTGGCCAGGACCGTGGTCACGACCTTGTGGACGGCCACAGGCTCTGGAGGGCTGTCCTTCCACTCGGTGAACAGCAGGTGCGCGGTGCCGATCAGCGTGGGCGCAAGCGTGTCGACGTCAGTGTCGGACGCGATCCGGCCATGGTCGCGCTCGGCCGTCAGATACCCGGCGATCATGGCCGCGCCCTCGCCGACGAGCGGGAACCGGGCGGTGCCGGCGGCACGCAGCCGCGTGCGCAGCTCGTCACGGGCGATGACGAGGACCACGATCGCTACCATGACCGGCTCGAAGAGGACCATGAGGGCACGGGTCAGGTTGTCGGCGACGGTGCCGGTCCCGGCCGCGTCTTGCAGGGCGGTGGCCTGAGCCTCGATCCGAGCGATGCGGTCGAGCACCAGCTCGGCGAGGAAGGCGTCGAAGTCAGCGAAGTGCCGATGCAGGACCCCCTTGGCGACGTCCGCCTCTGTGGTGACCGCCCGACTGGTGAGGCCGGTGACGCCGTCCCGGACCAGCACCCGCACGGCGGCGTCGAAGAGTTGTCGGCGTGGGTCTTGCAGCGCTACGCCGGTCGGCAACGGGTACCCCAATCTTCACTGAGCGCGCGTGATTGCAGTAGTGGGCAAGCGCCCACTAGAGTGGGCGCATGGTCACTATACCGTCCTCACCCAGGCCAGAGCCGCACCTGCACCGTCGCATGGCGGAGTCATTCGGGATCGACCCCGAACGGTACGACCGGAACCGGCCCCCGTACCCGGAAGCCATGATCGAGCGGATCGTGGCCGCCAGTCCCGGCGCCGACTTCCTCGACGTCGGCTGCGGCACCGGCATCGAAGCCCGCCAGTTCCTGGCCGCCGGCCGCACAGTTCTCGGCGTCGAGGCCGACCCGCGGATGGCCGACTTCGCGCGGGCGACCGGCATGGAGGTCGAGGTCGCGACCTTCGAGGCATGGGAGCCGGCCGGGCGCACCTTCGACGCGGTCGTCTCCGGTACAGCCTGGCACTGGGTGGACCCGATCGCGGGGGCGGCGAAGGCGGCCCGGATCCTGCGGCCAGGCGGCCTACTGGCACCGTTCGGACACGTGTACCAGCTTCCGCCCACCGTGGCGGACGCCCTCATCACGGCGTACCGGCGCGTGGCCCCCGACTCGCCGATCAACTTCACCGGCCGGCCGGAGGGTTCGATCCTGGACGCGTACCAGGCGCTGTACGCCAGAGCCGCAGACGGGATCCGCGAGGCGGACAGGTTCGGCGAGCCCGAGATGTGGCGGTACGACTGGGAGCGGTCGTATACCTGCGACGAACTCCTGGACCTGGTGCCGACCTCGGGCGGCCTCGCCAGTCTGCCGCCGGACCGGTTAGCGGAGGTGCTGGCGGCCGTGGGCAGGGCGGTTGACGAACTGGGCGGCACCGTCACGCTGCCGTACGCCACCTGGGGCCTTACTGCAGTCCGGACCGACATCCAGCCCTGAGGCCGCCGGCTGGTTCTGGCACGGCTGGCCACCACGACCATGGACGCGACCGACGCTACGGCCGTGGCCGGAAGAGGTCGAAGACCAGCCAGCCGGCGGCAGCGACCGCCGCGAGTCCCAGCGCTCTGCGAGGGGCGTGGTCGGTGAGTAAGGCCCAGACGCCGGTGCCGGTACCGAGCGTCAGTGCGCCGAGCAGCGACATCTGTACCCGGAAGCTAGGCACCAGCCCACGGAGCATGGCGGGATCCCGGAAGCCGCGCGCCTTCCTGCGGAGCCTGGCCAGCACCTGTCGCCATCGCGGCGCCCACAGGTCCTCCCCGCCAAGCCGCTTGAACTCCGCCTGCATGGCGGGGTCCTGGAACATGGTCTTGGCCATCATGCGGCTGAACGGGTTTGCCTCGATCTCCCTGAGGTACGCGTGCGTCATTGCGAGGATCTCGTCGTCGCGGCCCGCCGCGTGCATGCCGGCGTAGAGGTACTGCGTCGCCTGATGCAGGTCTGCCAGCGCTCGCTGGTCGGGAAGCCCGCGCAATGGCGCTGCCATCCTCATGTCGAACAGCTGCTTCAGCTGGGGCACCGCCTCGGCGAGCCGGCCGTCGGCGGCGGCCAGGCCGGCGTAGATGCCGATGGTCGTGGCCTGGCCCTCCTCGAAGCGGTGACCGGTGACGGCGGTCAACTCCTGGTGGATGCGCACTGCTTCGTCCGCAGCGGTCACGGCGTCCTCGTCGCGGCCCAGTACCCGCAGGACCGCGGCCCGGTTCGCCACCGCCATCGCCAGGTAGTGCTGGAACTCGGGCATCGCCTGGCGGGCGACCAGCTCGCGGAGCAGCTGCTCGGCCTCCTCGTTGAACGCCAGCGCTTCGCTGCCGAGCCGCAGATCCGCGTGCAGGGCGGCCGCCCGGGTCAGCGCCTTGGCCAGCTCGAGTTCGTAGGCGGCGGGTCTGACCGCGGCCAACCGGCGGACGACGTCGACGATCGCCCGCGCCACGGGCACCGCCTCCCGCTCCCGCTCCAGCAGTTGGAGGACCAGGAAACGACCGTTCAGGACGAGCGCCTCCAGCACACCCCACTCGGCGAAGTCGAGCCCGGCCAGCCGCCGGGCGACGCCAAGGCCCTCATCCGAGAGCTGCTCGGCCGCCTCGCCGTCGCCGTTCACCGCCTGCCAAACGGCGGAGTTGCTCAGCGCGTTGGCAAGCGACCGCAGCACCTCGGGGTCGTCGGGCAGCCGATCCGCCATGCGCCGCAGCGCCGGCACGTTGTCGTACATGGCGGCTGCGGCCCCGGCCAACGAGTCGTCGTCGACGCTGGCCACCGCCCACGAGCTGAGCGCCTGTGCGTACGTCACGGCGACGTCGCGGTCGTCCGGGACACGTTCCGCGAGGGGGCGAAGGATATCCACGGCGGCCTTTGCCGGCCGCATGGCCTCGCGCGGCTGCCCGGTCAGTACGACCGAGAGGTAGCTGAGAGCCTTGGCTCGGGCGAGGTCGTGCACGCCCGGGGCGGACTCCGCGAGTTCGCGGTATATCTCCACCGTTCGGCGCAGCCGGGCGACCGCCTCCGGCTGGCGACCGGCCAGGTGCTCACGCCGCCCGGAGACCGCGTACAGCTCCGCGCGGATCACCGGGTTGTCGGTCGTGGCGAGACGGCGTTCGGTCAGCACGGCGACAACGTCGGCCGGCCCGGCGTCAAAATCCACATCGGACGCTTCGGGGATCAGTGGCTCGATCCCCTCCAGCACCTCGGTGGGCATCTCCGGCACCTGGGCCAGCGCGGAGAGGGCAGCTCCGCCGGCGGCCACCGCCAGAGCCGGGTCGCCGGACACCACCCCTGCCAGCCGGTCGGCGACATGCGGCCACCGTTGCGCGGTCGACGCCAGGAAGACCATCGCCCGCGGGAGGTAGGAGGGCAGCCCGGCATCGGGTCCGCGGGCGAGTAGCAGTGCGACGACGTCGGCGGCGTGCCCGTCCGGCGGGTATCCCGGGTACCCGTGGCCGGGCAGGGTCATCGCGAGGAAGTCCTCGGCGAGCCGGTCGGGATACATCGGCTGCAACGCCATCCCCGGCGCCGGCGGGTAGCAGACGGCGTGGTCGGCCACCAGCTGAGCCGCCGTGACCGGCCAGTCGGCGGCGGTCGCGAGCAGGCTCTGCGCCACAGCGGTGGGCAGCTGACCGGTCAGCGCGGCCACGAAGCTGGCCAGAGCCATCGCCGTCGGCGGTGTCCGCAGCGTCCCGCCCTGCTCGACGCGGCTGTGCAGGCGTGCCCAGTGGGCATGCTCGCGGCGCAGCAGGTAGGCAGACAGGCCGACCGGGTCGGTCGGCGCCCGCGCCCCCCGGCGTTTCGCGTCGACCGCGACCAGCGCGGCCATGTGCTGGGCGAGGACCAGCTCGAAGGCGGCGTCGTGGCGGACCGCGTGCGGTACGTCGGGACCCGCTCCCTCGACACCGAGCAGCTCGCGGTATCGGACGGCGGCGGCGGCGAAGCTCGCCGACCGTCCGTCGGGATCGGTGGCCAGCGGCGCCAGCGCCAGGTCCCGCGTGGTGGCGTACACCTCCTCCAGCGCGTGTTGCACCGCCGGCCATCCGTGCGTGGAGCGGCCGATGAGCAGGACCCGGGTTGGTACGGGTGTGTGCAGCAGGCGGTTGCGCAGCAACCACTCCAGGTGTGCGTGCGGCCACCGGTCGGCGTAGTCCACGACCAGCAGCAGGCCGGGCGAGTCACCAGTGCCGACGTCCTGGCTGTCCTCCGGCGCGGTCAGCGTGTCCCCGCCGTGACGGGCGTACGCGACCTTCCAACCGTCGCGCGCCGACCGCTCGGCGAACGCGTGCGCGAGGCGGCTCTTGCCCTGCCCACCGGGACCGTGCAGGAACAGCACGGACAGGCGCGCGCCGTCGTCACGCCACTGCGTGAGATCCACCAGCTCGCGTTCGCGGCCGATGAACGGTACGACCTCGTGGCGGGCGTCGAGCAGCCGGCTCGGTAGGTCGAGAAGCCAGCTCGTCGGCGGTGTTTCGCGGGGTCGATGCACTTCGATCGTGTACATCGGACGGCCGTCGCCAAGGATGTGGATGTCGCCGTAGACCGTGCCGTACGCGAACCCGGCCAGCGCGAAGACGTTCTGGGCCACACGCGGCGAAGCGTCTGCCGGATCGCGCGAGGCCGGGCCCGTCATGGCCGGTGGGTGACGTCGTCGCCGGCCGGGGAGTCGTGGCCCGGCCGGTGGATGATCACGTTGCCGTGGATCGCGCCTGCCGCAATCGCGCCGCTGGCGCTCGCCACGACCGTCTGTACCCATTGCTGCTGCGCGGCGGGTAGCCCGCGCTGGATGTCGGCGACCAGCTCGCCGAGCGCGTCGCGCGCCTCGGGGTGCGCGACCAGGAGTTCCTCGAGCCGCTGCTCCCAGCCACCACGCAGCCGCTGTCGGCTGCGGTCCTGGTCGACCGCATCACCGACCTGGGCCGCGTTCTCCGTCAGCGCGCGCTGCGCCGCGTCGGCCTGCTCCCGGGTGGCGAAGCGCTGAAAAAGCGCGACGATGCCCTGGTACGCGGTCTGCCAACCCGAGGTGGCCATAGCAGCGACGAACGCGGTCGCGGCGCCGGTGACCAACACCTCCAGCATCGACCCTCCCGTCAGGCGGTGCTGCACTAAGTTCGAGCAAAGTAGACCAGTCGACCGGAGATCCGGGCGAGCGCATATCCGACACGCCCGGGTCGCCTTCGGGATCACCGGCGACTACCCCGAGCCGCCTGAGCGGGCCCTGTTCGGCGGTGGCCGCGGCGGGCTCGGCCACGCTGGCACGGTCGTACGCCTGCCAGCGCAGCCAAACCTCCTGCAGCAGGTCCTCGGCCTCGGTGGAACTGCCCAGCATCCGGTACGCGATCCCGAACAGGCGCGGTCGTACGCCCGCGAAGACCGCCACCGCCTGGTCCAGCTCCTCCCGGGCGGGGTGCTTCGCCGACTCGGTTCCGCGCATGGTGATGCCTCTGTTCCGCTGCCCGCGAGGTCCCGCCGGTCGCAGGTCGACAAAGGCGGAAACAGCCTGTTCGAGCGCTTCTGCCTGCCTCAGGGCCGTGGCCGCATGGTCATCCCGCGCCTTCCACTGGTCGCCGTCAACTCTCACACATCCCGGTGCCTACGGGTGACTCAGGCCCGTCCGCCCGGCTGGTCACCGAGCGGAGCATCGCCCTCCAGCACCTCGACCGCGCCGAGCAGGCTGCGCAGGCCGACCGCCTCCCGCTGGGCGTCGGCCGGATCGAACAGCCACTCGCTCATCGGCAGGTCGACGGCCTGCTCGGGATGGCTCGCCTCGGACATGGCCAGTTCGGCCACGACCACGGCCTCAAGCTCGTGCAGCGCGTCGTCCGCTCCGCCGGGAATGCTCATCTTCTCTCCGTTCTCCTTGATCGATGGGTTTGCTGGCTCCCGGTCCGGGACCCGCGATCATCGACCGGTCGCGGTCCGGCCCGGCCCGGCCAGTCGGCGTACCTGATCTCGCCGAGGATCGCGCCGTCGCCCGGTACGAGACTCCGCTCGGTCAGCTCAGCGCCGAAGTAACGGGCGTGCGGGTCGGTGACGACCTCACGTGGATCACCCATCCCTGCCAGGGTGGTCCGGAAGAACTCGTCAATCCGGGTCTGCTCGGGCCCGGCGATCTCGACCCGCCCGTTCGACGGCGCCCCCACCGAGATCCGGCCGACCGCCCGGGCCACGTCGTCGCCGGACATGGGCTGGAAGAGCACCGGCGCCATCCGGACCTTGCCGTCCTGGGTGGCGTCGTCGGCGATGCGCCGGACGAACTCGAAGAACTGCGTGGCGTGCACGATCGAGAAGGGGATGGCCGAGCCCTCGATCAGCTTTTCTTGGGCGATCTTCGCCCGGAAGTACCCGCTCTCGGGCAGCCGTTCGGTCCCCACCACCGACAGCGCGACGTGGTGGCCCACCCCGGCCGCCGCCTCCGCGGCGAGCAGGTTGCGGGTGGAGGTCTCGAAGAACTCCAGCACCGCGGACGCCTCGAAGGACGGCGAGTTCGACACGTCGACCACCACGGACGCGCCGGCCAGGGCCTCGGCCAGTCCCTCGCCGGTGAGGGTGTTGACGCCGGTGTTCGGCGACGCCGCTACCGCCTGGTGGCCGTGCTCGCCGAGCTGGGTCACGAGCTTCGACCCGATCAGCCCGGTGCCGCCGATTACCACGATCTTCATGACTTGCCTTCCTGTCGCCGGGACATCAGTTGTGCTCCGGTCGCCAGCTATGACAGGGCAGCCGGTCGGCCTGTGACAGTCCCCCGGAAAATCTCCGCAGGTCGCCGACGGCGGCGCCGAGGCGTCACAGATCATGGCGCTGTCCTGTCATACCTTTTCGACGGGACGGACCCAGGAACGACGGGAGCGAGATCTTGCGGGCAGCGAGTAGGTACCGGATCCGGATGAGCGCGCGGGCGATCGACGAGCCGCACCGCGTCGCGAGCCAGCTCGAACTGCTGTTCGACCTCACCTTCGTGGTTGCGGTGGCAGCCGTCACCGCCCAGCTCGCGCACGAGATCGCCGACGGACATGGTCTGGCCGGGATTGTCCCGTTCCTCCAGGTCTTCTTCGCGATCTGGTGGGCCTGGATGAACTTCACCTGGTTCGCCTCGTCGTACGACACCGACGACGTCGCGTACCGGCTGCTGACCATGGTGCAGATGGCCGGCGTATTGGTCCTCGCCGCCGGTACTCCGGCCGCGGCCGATCACGACGACTACCGCGCCATCCTGCTCGGCTACCTCGTCATGCGGATCGCGCTCGTCGCCCAGTGGCTGCGGGTCGGTATCGAGGACACGGCGAGCCGGCGTACCGCGCTGCGCTACGCCGGGGGCATCACCGCCGTGCAGGCCGGCTGGGTGCTCCAGCTCGTCCTCACCGAAACGGGTACGGTGTCGCCGTCGGCCCGGGTACCGCTGTTCGCCGTCCTGGTCGTGCTGGAGCTCGTGGTGCCCCGCTGGGCGGAACGGACCGGGTCCACCAACTGGCACCCGCACCACATCGCCGAGCGCTACGGACTGTTCACGATCATCCTGCTGGGCGAGAGCGTCCTCGCCGCGACCCGGGGCGTCGAGGGAGCGCTCGACGCCGGCCGGGCCAGCGGACCGCTGATCGTGGTGGCCCTCGCCGGTCTCGTCCTGCTGTTCGCCTTCTGGTGGTTGTACTTCCTCACCCCGGCCGGCGAGGGTCTGGACCGCCGTCGCCATCGGTCCTTCCGGTGGGGATACGCCCACTACGGGATCTTCGCGGCACTGGCCGCGCTCGGCGCCGGCCTAGAGGTGGCGGCCGAGCAGACCGGACACGACCTCCCGGCGTCACCGCTCGCCGTCGGTTACGGTGTCGCGATTCCGGCCGCGGCCTTCCTCGGGCTGCTCTGGATGGTGCACGCGCCCATCGTGGCCGTGCCGGTCACCCGGCCCACCGCGGTCCTGGGATGCGTTGCCGTCGTCCTGCTCCTCCCGCTGGCGACGTCCTGGATCGGCGTGGCCGGCGTCGTGGCGGCGATCGCCGCCGCCGTCGTGCTGCTGCTCGCCGTCACCATCGCCACGCAGCCGGACGGCGGTCCGGGGCACGGCGCGGCCGCTGCCGTCGGGTAGCAGTGTCGCGGCGGGCGCTCGCCCGCTGCCAGCTGGCTTCCTCGCGTGCGAGTCGGTCGTCTTCCGGCTCGCTCACTCGTCATCAGCTCCGGCCGCGCGTCCGCCCTGATATTGCTGATCGGCGCACTTGACGAATGGGCTGCCACATGGGCTCCGCCGCGCCGGCACCGTCGGTTGTTGATGGTCGGGCACCAGGTGAGCAGGCGTTAACGCCTTGATCGCGGCGAAGTGGACGGTGGCTCGGTGCCGGCCGGCGAGTTTGTCGAAGCGGGTGGCGGCCGATGCCCGTACGCCCGCAACTCCTCGCCCCGCACCCGCTGCTGGTCACCGGTCCGCTCGTACAGGCACACCCGCCAGATGCCGACGGCCCGGACGCGTCGACCTGCTGCCCCACGCCCGGTCCGCCGAGGCTGCGAGGGTGACCTGACCGGGCGCCCCTCTTGGGCCGGCCGTACCCGGCAACGGATCAGGGCGCTGTTCGACGGCGCCAAGGCGTGCCGGTGTGTCACCGATCGCGGAGCAGGTCATCGCCGGAAACATCGGCCGATCCGGGCCAGGCGGAGGCGCGAGGATAATGTCAGAATGCCCGGCATGGCCGTACAGCTTCGACCGGTTCAGCGACAGGACGTGCCACGACTTGCCGATTTGCTAGCGCAACTCGGGTATCCGGCCGACGAGGCAGCCGTGCACGAACGACTCGACTACTGGCTGGACGACCCTTCAAGCTGGCTCGTTGGCGCCTACGACGACGGCGACCTGATCGGTGTCGCGGGACTGCATATCCTGCCGATGCTTGAGGTGACCGGGAAGCTCGGGCGTCTACTCGCGCTGGTCGTCGACGACCGGTACCGCGGCCGAAGCGTCGGTCAGTCGCTGGTCACGGCCGCCGAAGAGCAGGCACGTGCGGCCGGCTGCGTCCAGATGGAGATCACCAGCAGTCGCTACCGGACGAGAACCCACGAGTTCTACCAACGACTCGGATACGAGGACCGATGTGCGACCAAGGCCCGCTTCGTCAAAGGCCTCGCTATCGGTTAGCTCCGGGTGATCCACCATCGCATACCCCTCGACGCCATCCGCACCACCAACCGGCATCCGGGTCTGGCCGATCCGCACGTTACGCAGGGTCACGTGGAAGCCCCTGCGTCCCGCCGTCGTAGTCCTTGCCGCCGCGCGCGGCCTGCGGCTGCTGGTCCGCCCGGAGATCGTGCTGCGCTGGCACCGGGACCTGATCCAGCGCCCGCCTGTGCACGGATACCTCTGGTGCCATCGGCAGGACACGGGATCGTTGCTCGCAAGCGAGGAAGGCGGGCGAGGTCATGCCTTGGGCTGGGTGCGCCGGGCGTAGGCGCGGGCAGCGCGGGCGCGGTCGCCGCAGCGGGTGGAGCACCAGTGACGGCGGCCCCGGCGCAGCAGGTAGCGGTTGCAGGGAGTGGAATCGCAGGCGGTGAGGCTGCCGGCGTCGGGCCCGGTGAGCAGGTCGGCCGTGTTGGCCGCGATGAGCGCCAGAGCGTGGTCAAGGATCTCGTTGGTGGGGCACGGGGCCGCCCGGTAGGGGCCGTTCTTGTCGTCCCACAGCAGCAGAGCGGCCGTGGGGACCCTGCTCAGTGCGTTGTTGACGGCGGACAGCGCGGCGGGCAGGACGGGCAGCGCGGCGGTGTGGGCGGCGAACAACGCCCTGACGTGTTCGCGCAGCGAGCGGAGCTGGCTCGCGCACATCTCCTGCACTTCGGCACCGGCCGGAGCGAGGTCGCGTTCCCTGAGCCAGGAACTCGCCGCTTCGGGGGTGCCGAGAAGATCGATGAACTGCCCGCCGGGTAGTGCGATGGCGCTGTTGACGAAGTCGAGAGCGAGGTGATGCTCCGCCCCCGGCGAAGGGGGCAGCGCAGGCTCGGCGGTCAGGCTTCTCCTCATGCCTCTCATGGTACGACTTGCAGCCATCCGTGAGAACGAGCTATCGTCTCCTCACGGATAGATAAGTTCTCATCCGTGAGGAGATCTCATGACCTTCGCTGCCACAACCACCGGGCGGATCCCCGTCCGCGTCTTCGGCGGCCCGACCGCCCTCTTCGAATACGGCGGGCTGCGGTTCCTCACCGACCCGACCTTCGACGCGCCTGGCGACTATCACCACAAGGTTCGTCTGACCAAGACCGCGCCCCCCGCTGGCACCCCTGCGGACCTCGGCCGCATCGACGTGGTCCTGCTCTCCCACGAGCACCCTGACCACCTCGACAACACCGGCCGAGCCCTGCTCGCCGACATCCCACTCACCCTCACCACGCCCGGGGGCGAACAGCGCCTGGGAGACAGGGCCAGAGGGCTGGCCGACTGGGAGTCGATCGAGCTGGATCGCCCCGGCGGCGGCACCATCACCGTGACGGGTGTGCCTGCCATCCACGGACCCGGCGCACGCGAGGACGTCGAGCCGTTCACCGGCCAGGTCGTCGGATTCGTTTTGACCGGGCAGGGTCTACCCACCGTCTACGTCAGCGGCGACAACGCCTCGCTCGACGCCGTAAGGGAGATCGCGGAGCGCTCCGGGCCGGTAGACACCGCCATCCTCTTCGCCGGCGCCCCCCGCTTCCCCGGCGTCCTCTTCGACGGCGCGCTCATCGTCCTCGACAGCGCCCAAGCCGCCGAGGCCGCCAGGATCCTCGGCGCCCGCCGAGTGGTTCCCGTCCACTACGACAGCTGGGCCCACTTCACCGAGGGCCGCGAAGAACTCGTCGCCGCCTTCGACGCGGCAGGGCTGGCTGACCGCCTGGACCTGGGCGACCCGCGCTGACCGTACGGCGCCCGTGGGTCAGCGTTTCTCGTACGCGCGACCTGATCCGTAGGCGTCAGAGAGAGCAGGGCCGGACGGTGGCCGTCTCGCTCGGCGGGTGTCGGGACACGGCTGGACGCTTGCCACTACCGACGACACGGCTATCCCTTGCGGTACTAGGCCTTACGCGCGACCGCTCCGTACATGGCGATGTCCTTGTCAGCGATCCCTGGATCCTCGGACCCGTCCGGGCGCCACTTGTGAACCTGGACCAGCCCCGGCTCGACCATCTCCAAGCCGTCGAAGAACCCCCGCGCCCTGGCACGGTCGCGGAAGACGAGGGTTTCACCGAGTCTGTTGTACTCCCGTTGGACCTCGGCCAGCGGGATCGGGTCGAATTCGTCGGTCGCAATGGACATCGCCAGGTAGCTGCCCGCCGGCAGCACGTCCAAGACCTGCCGTACGACCCGCAGTGCTTCCGCGTCGTCCTCGATGAAATGCACGATCGCGATCAGCAGTAACCCAACCGGCTGATTCAGGTCGAGGGTCCGCAGGAACTCCGGCGCGGAGATGATCGTCTGGGGGTCGCGCATGTCCGCCGCCACGTAGGCCGTGCGTCCCCGTGCCGTCCCGACCATCAGAGCATGCGCGTGCGCGAGCACGAGCGGATCGTTGTCGGTGTATACCACCTGTGCGGTCGGGTCGACCGACTGCACGATCTCATGAAGATTCGGCGATGTCGGCAGTCCGGTACCGATGTCGAGGAACTGCCGGATCCCGCACTCGGAGGCCAGGAAACGCGCCACCCGGTGCATGAAGGACCGGTTGGCCTCCATGTGAACCCTCAACGCGGGCCATATCCGCAGCGAGTTCTCGCCGGCCTCGCGGTCGGCGGCGAAGTTGTCCTTGCCGCCCAGGATGTAGTCGTAGATCCGTGCGCCGTGCGCCCGGTCGGTTCGCAGATCGACCTCGCGACCATCTTCGCCACGACGTTCCACCAAGGCCTCCGTAAAACGGTGTGGTCACTCGTGCAGGCGACCCTACACCGGTCACGCGCCGTACCCGGATCCTATGTGGAGCAGTCAGGGCACGGTCAACTCGGCTCACTAACCGCTTGTCAGCGTCACATTGGCGTCGGCACCCGACGGAGCACCACTAGCGATGACGTCCGATGGGAGGGTCAACGCCCCGCCCACTGGTGGTCGGCTGGCCGGGTTGGCGCTGTCCGGAGACCGTCTGATGCTCGACTGGCGCTCGGTGGAACGACGCCAACCAGCTGTGCAAGCTGTCCCCGCTCATCGGCTCGCTGAACAGGCTGCCCTGCGCGCCGGAACAGCCGGACAGCGTCACCGCGTCGAGCAGGGTGTGCGAGGCTACCCCTTCCGCGACCGTGGTGATGCCCAGGGACCTGGCCAGCTCCACGGTCGAGCGCACCACGACGGCATCCTGGGTGCTGTCGAGCATGGGTTCGACGAACGACGGATCCAGCTTCAGTTCGTCGACCGGCATGCTACGTAGCCGGGTGAGGGACGGGGCGGAGCGGCCGTAGTGGTCCAGCGCGAGGCGGACGCCGAAGTGGCGGAACTGGCCTAACGCCGTGGCGGTCCGGCGGACGTCGATGAGCAGCACTTCCTCGGCGATCTCCAGGGTCAGCGCGCCCGGCGGTACGCCGACCTTGTTGATCATCTTGGCCGCGTCGTAGGGCAGGTGCGAGTCGAGCACATCGGCGACCGAAACATCCGTGGCCACTCCGAGTTCATAGCCCTTCCGTCGCCAGGCCGCGCAGCTCTGCAACGCGGACAGCAGCAGGATCCTGGTGAGTTGGCGGGTCAGCCCGACCTGCGCCGCCAGCCGCTGGAGCGGGGCGGCCTCGATCCAGCCATACGTCGGATGGCGCCAGCGGAGCAGGGCTTCCAGAACCACCGGTCGGCGTGTCGTCAGGTCGATCTTCGGCTGGTAGTACACGAAGAACTGCTCGTTCTCCGCAGCGCGTAACAGGTCCGGCAGAAGGTGCGAGTACAGGTCACCTCGAAGGCCCGGGTCGTAGATCTCGACCTCCGAGCAGTTCGCTTTCGCCGCGTGCAGTGCGTCGGCGGCGCAGTGGATCAGCTCGGCGGACGTGGTCGCGTGTGCCGGTGCGATGGCCACGCCAGCGCTCAGTTCGATCTGTACGGGCACCGGACCGGCGACGACCGGGCGCCCCAGGCTGCGTAGCAGGTTCTCGGTGTCCCTAGCGACGCTCTCGGCCGTGCCCGTGGTGACGGTCCGCAGGATGGCGATCTCGGCGCCGCCGAGGCGGACCGCGACTGCCTCGACCGGCAGGGCCGCACGCAACCGGGCGCCCACAGCCTTGAGGATCATGTCGCCGGCTGTGTAACCGAGGATCCGGTTCATCTCCTGTAGGTGGTCGACGCTCACGATGGTGAGTGGCAACGCCGCGCCCGGCGGAAGGCTGCCGAGCATGCCGGGCAGCGCGGAGTCGAGTACACGCCGGTTGCCCAAGCCGCTCAACTCGTCGGTTGTCGCTTCGACGCGGGTGCGCGTCAACTCGCGGGTCTGCTCGAAGGTGAGGGCGGTTCGGACGCCAGCGGCGACGAGGCAGCCGCTTGCCATGATGATCGAGATCGGATGTAGCGGTACGAACGTGCCGACGATGAGTACCGCGAGCGCGCAGAGCGAGAACAGGATCGGGACCAGCAGCGCGACAAAGCCCCGGACCTCGTCGACGGGCCGGCGGCGGAACAGCGAACCGGCCAGCGCCATCAGCGCTAGGCCGATCATCCACATGCCGTCGATCCAGGTGCCGTCGTCGTACGTGTCGTTGGCGAGCCCGAACAGGTACGCCGTGTCGGCGACGGCGAAGGCGGCCGCGCCCAGCCCGAGCAGCCACCACACCGGGTCGGTACGCCACCGCACCATGGCCAGTGCCGCAACCGCGACGACCATGAGCACCAGGTCGCCGATCGGATAGGAGAGATTGGTGATTGTCTCCCCCAACGCCTTACCAGCGTTGGCGGACAGCACATCGGCCAGCGCCACGGCGGAGAGCACGGCACCCGCCGCCAACGAGGTGACCACGCCGTCGAGCCACACCGAAGCGGGCAGGCGGCGCACCGTCACGCGGGCCAATAGGATGAATCCGACATATGCGAGCGGGTACAGGCCCACGTAGAACACGTCCGCCAGTGACGGAACTGGGATTCGGCTGGCCTCGACCGTGGCGAAACTGGCCGACCAGTAGATGTCGCCGACCGACCAGGAGGCGACCCCCGCCCCGACGCAGGTCCACGCGAGGCGGTTGCGCCGCACCAGAACCGGCCGGGCCAGCGCCAGCAGTGACGTGGCGACCAGCACCGCGGAATAGAACCAGGTATCCAGGAAGGCAGGTCGCTGACCGCCGAACGGAATCAGCGTACTGAGCGCGTACGTCACGCCCAGGCTGACGACCAGGACCTTGACGGCCCGGTAGATGGGTGAGCCCAGCACCGTCAAGTCGCTGTCCAGCGCGGGCTCGGCTGCGCGGGATGTCCTCACTGGCTGTCCTCGTTCCCGTGTACTGGCGAAGGTCGATCGGCGGCGCGAACTCTGGAGTTCATCGCGTATCGGAGAGGGCGGCTGCCCGGCGGGTTCGAGACCCTCCACGGGGCCGCTGACCGCGCCGACGTCGAGGTGCGTCCCGGTGCCGATGACATACGGGTCGGCGCCGTTGAATCACATAAGGCACCGGCGAACTCTGCGGGAAGCCGACGACAGCACCACTGCCAACATCCGTGGCGCCATTATTCGCCCCACCCGACAGTTCCGGTCGCCATCGCTTCTACTCGCCCCGTTTGAGCACCGACTTGAATCCGAGAAATGCGCACCCAAGGTGCGAGCTTTGCACCCTGCGTTGTGCCGGGTCGTAAGTTATCACGGGTGCCGGGTGGCGACAATACAACGTCCGTCGCTACTGACCGTAGTGGACATTCGCCGAAAGGCGGCGGTCACCGAATATGATCATGTCGCTCATCGCTGCGTCTTCCGGATTGATGGGCGTGGTTACCCAGGTGAGACCGAGGGCTAGTGCGATGAACGGGTAATCCCGAATCGGATCTTGAAACTGATTGCGTACCCGGATTCCGGTCGGACGCCCGCAGGTGCCGACATGCCGCGATCCGCGCGTCACGCAGCCTGACGCGCGGACGGCCCGCGATCCTCGGCCGAAGATTCCGGACCAACTTCTGCTCCCGATGCCACCGGATCTCCGCCTGGTCCGCGTGCCCCTGAGGCGGTTCGCTTCGACCGCGGCCTCAGCGCACATCCGGGTCCTCGGGCCAGTCCCGCGGCCACCCTTCAACCAGGGCTCCGTACCGGCCCGGCGCCAACTGGTGAGCGGTGCACCAGGCGGTGGCCGCCCGGTCGCGGGCAAGCCCGTCCAACACCGTCTCGTAGGCGGCGACCGCAGGGCCCGCCAAGCGACCGACAAGGGTTGCCTCGGTCCACTCGGACGGCGGAGTCCAGACGGTGATCGTGCCTGGCTGGTCGAGCCGAAGCAGCACGATGAACTCCACCGGAAGCGAGGTGCCGGGGGCCAACTCCTGCCGGAAGGCGTTGAACCGGTCGAACCGCGCCACGCACGCAGGATCCAGCTCCACCGTCACCTGGGGTACGTGGTCCGCCCCCAGCCGGTACTGCTGCTGCCTGCCTGCCTTCCGCCAGCGCGACCTCCGTCGCCAAAGCTGCACCGTGACATCGTGGCGTACCCGAATCCGAACCGCACGGGTGAGGTTCTGAGGTTCCACCTGGTCTGTTGCGTTGGACGGGGACTATCGGGGACTCAACTTCGGTGGGTGGGTCCGGTGAGTTCGGACCCGACGGCCCCGGGACCGCTCACGGTGGGCCGACGACGGGATCTCGCCGGCCCACCATGCCTGCTGGCTACCGAACCCGCAGCCGCTGATGTACTGCCGCGGCGGGAGCGTAGGTGGGGTCACCGGAGTAGGCGACATGGACGGGGTACACCCCTGCCGACAGTCCGGCGGTCGGCAGTTTGATGACGGCCGCGCCGCCGGTCAGCGGAACCACCTGCGTAGTGCCGCCGAAGGTGACGGCGATCTCACCGGTCGCCTTCGGCGCCTTCTTGTGCTGGGACAGTGCCCTCACATCGACGTTCAGCTTGAACGTGCCACCACGGACGATCGACGCAGGTGCGGCTTTCGCCGTCACCACGACTCTCGCCGTACCCGAAGGCCTCAGGGTGACCTGGGCTGAGCTCGCCTTGGTCGGGTCGACCACCGACGTCGCCACGACGTTGAGCGACGACGCGGTCTCGGCAGCGGCCACCGAGAGCAGACCATCCGCGGAGATGGTCGTGCCCGCCGAGGTCGCTCCCCTGACCGACCACGTCACCGCGGGGCTGACACCTTCGTTGGTCGTCACCTGAGCGCCGAACTGCCTGACCCAGTTCCAGCCCTTCGTCAGGTTCTCGGTCGCGGGCGTCACCGACACGGAGTCGACTCCCGACCACAGGTGGTCCCTGGCGAAGATCGTGAACAGTTGGCCCGCCGTCATCCCGTCGTGTGCGCCGGGCACCTGGGTCGTCTCGGCGGTGAACCCTCGAGCCCTGAAGTTGTTCGCGATGGCGTCCTGGGCGTCGAGGTTACCCTCGAAGACACCATTGCCGAGGAACACGAAGAGGTCGTCATCCCCGACCGCATCTGCGATGTTGTCGTAGTCCTGGGCGGTGAGGGACGGATTTCCGGAGAAGTGTCCATAGAACGCGAACGTGGTCGGGTAGTTCCTGATGACGACCCCGCCGGTCATCCCGCCGTACGAGAACCCGGCGTAGGCGCGCCCCTCACGCTCGGTCGAGACGTTGTACTTCTCTTCGATGAGGGGAAGGATCGTCCGGACCAGGTTGTTGGCGGCGTTGGTCTGGTTGTAGGAGGCGAAGCCGAGGCTGGTGCCCGTGAAGTGATTCCCCATGGTGACGACCACCGTGGGCTCGATCTCGCCGTTAGCCGTCATGTTGTCCAGGATGTTCGGGACATTCGCCGGGACCATGAAGTCGGTCTCGTCACCGAAGATGCCGTGGGCGAGATACGCAACCTTGTACGGCTCCGCGCGGTTGGCATCGTAGTTGGCCGGCAGGTACACGCCGAGGTAATGGCCACTGTCGCCCAGGATCGTGGTGTAGGGAATGTACTGGACGGTGCCCCGCCGCGAGGGGTCCGCCATCGGCAGCTCGTACTCCGCACGCTCCTTCAGCACCGGGTCGTTCTGCTTCTTGGCGTACGGCACGTACACGGCATCGAGAACATCGTTGTTCCTGACCCGGAACGAGGACTGGCCAGGGGGTCGAGGGTTCGTCGACGCCGGATCCCAGATGCGCTTGTTCTCCCAACCCTGGGTCGGGTCCCAGACCCGGTACCAGTAGCTGAGACTTCCGGCGTGCAGCGGGACCGAGACCGACCAGTATCCCTTCGAATCCTTGGTCATGTCCCTGAGGAACTCGGTACCTCCAGCGTGGTACCGCCCCGGCTGCCACGCTTCCGGCTGATACCGCGTGTTGCCGGTATTGACGTCGAGCAGGGTCAGGTCCCCGGCAAGGCGGACCTGGGTGGCATTGGGATTGTGGTAGACGAACTTGACGGTGTATCCGGTAGGTGAATTGCGATCCGCCGTGACGGTCGCGCCCTTCACAATCGGGGGCCTGCCTGCGGCGGCGGCTGGCGTGGAGACGATGGCGCCCGCACCGAGTGACACGAACGCGAGCAACGAGATCGCACGCCTGAGCCTGCGTCTTCCGATCTCTTTCCTCATCTGAGGATACTCCTCTGTGGTCTCTTCTCGTGGCCTTATTCGGATATCTGGTCTTATTCGGACACTGGCAACTGAGGGCCTCCCTATTTCACCTCCAACCGAGCCCCATGTGGTGTGGCGATCGATGGCGGGTGATGCTGACGAATCCAAGGTCGGACTCATCATTTCTTGATTCGGATCACTGCCGGAGGAGCCACCGACGGATGGAGGCCTCCTCGTACGTCGGCGCTGCCGCCGTGCCGGTCCGGCTCGCAGAACGCCTCGAGGGGGTACCGCGGAGCGCATGGCGGCGGAGGCCGCCGGGAGATGCCTGCGGGACGGGACGCGGTGTGGTGGTTGGACGTGAAGAGCCCCCTCCTGGGCCACGTGGGCTCCCTTGCCCGTCGAGGACCCCGCTTCGGCACCCTAGGGACCTAGTGCTCAGCTAAATCGAATTAGCAAGGGGTAGTGTGGCTGGGCGCGCTTTCCGATGTCAAGGGCGTCCGGGGCTGGCGCACTGTCGGGTTGCACCTGGTCGTCGCGGCATCGACGAGGCCGTGCGGCCGGTGGTTGGCGCGTAGGGCGGCTCGGGCGATGTTGACCGGTCGCTGCGGCGAGCAGCGTCCGGCAGTGCGCAAGCCGTTCAAACGGCTGGGCTCGCGAGGACGCGGCCCTGACCGAGCCAAAGATGATCTCGACGTTGTGGGGTCGGCCGAGGTCGAGGTGGTCGACGATCAGCGCCGCGAAGAAGCCGCGGGCATGGCGGGGTGCGTCGAACACGCAGGAGAGTCGACCGGCGGGACCAACAGCCCGCGACCACGGTGACGACGCCGGTGTAACTGCCGCGTCTCGGGCAGACGGTCAGGACGACTCCGGAGCGAGGCCAAGGATGCCGGAGGCGACGGAAGCGTCGCCTCTCCGCTCAGCCGTGCCGCCAGGCTGCCTGCAACTGGCTGAACTCCTGGTGGAAGTCGGGGAAGGTCTTGCGTACGCAGTCGGGGTCGTCAAAGCGGATTCCCGGCGTCCGCAGACCAAGAACGCTCATGCTCATCGCGATGCGGTGATCCGCCCGAGTCTCCACCAGTGCTGGCTGCGGTCGGCCGGGGTTGATCATCAACCAGTCGGGCCCGGTGTCGGTGGTGATGCCGCACGCGCCGAGCGCCGTCGCCATCGCGTCGATGCGATCGGACTCCTTGACGCGGCAGTTGCCGACGTCGGTGATCCGGACCGAGTCGTCGGCGAACGGGGCGATCGCGGCCAGGGTCATCATCGTGTCGCTGATGTCGCGCATGACAACCTCACCGGGGCTGCGCAGCCGTGCCGGGCCCGTCACGGTGGTTCGGTCGTCCTCCACCCTCACCTCACAACCCATCGCGGGCAGCACTTCGGTGGCGAAGCGCAGGTCACCCTGCCTCGTACCGCAGCCGAGACCGAGCGCGGTCACGGTATTGCCGGTCACCGCGGCCGCGGCGAAGAAGTACGAGGCGGTGGAGGCGTCCGGCTCGACGACGTACTCCCGTGCCTCATATCCACCCGGGGCGATGGTGATCCACGATCCTTCACGCGTGGCGTCCGCGCCGAACTCGCGCATCATGGCGAGGGTCAGCTCCACGTACGGCACCGACACCTCGTCCAGGACCTCGATAGTCAGACCATTCTGGGTGCCCGGGCCCATCAGGCACAGTGCGCTCAGGTACTGGCTGGAGGTGCCGGCGTCGACCTGCACCGTGCCACCGGCCACGCGATCGGCCTCGATGCGCAACGGAAGTCGGTCCCCCTCCGCGGCGTGCACCTGCACGTCCAGAGCGCGTAGTGCCCGCAGTAACGGCGCCATCGGCCGGGCTCGCATCTGCTCACTGGCGTCGATGACGAACCGGCCTGTTCCGAGCGATGCCAGCGCGGGCAGGAACCGCGCCGCGGTACCGGCGTCGTGACACCAGACCGTCGCCCCCTCAGCCGGCGGACCAGCCGGACTGCCGGTGACGTTCCACCCCTCAGGCATCCGTTCGACACGAAAGCCCAGCGCGGCGAGTCCGTTGGCGAACGCCACTGTATCGGCCGACTCCAGCGGCGCGACCAGGCGACTCGTACCATCCGCCAGCGCCGCCACGAACAGCGCCCGAGCCGTCACGGACTTCGACCCCGGCACCCGAACCGTCACCGTGCGGGATGACACCATCACCAATCCTCCACATCAGGCCGTCCCAACGGACCGCCCCGCATGGCGCAGTGCAGCGGCCCTGCCCAGCGCCTGGACCACTCGCGACTTCGCCCATCAGCCAGAACTGGCGCGACACTCAACGCGCTCCACATCGATCCGGCAAGCTCACGACTTCCGGTGATCTACACAATATTCGGGGCGTCGCCGGAGGTCCATCAAACCCAGCGGAGTCCCGGCCATCGAATTCCAGGCACGACGCCCCCGGGTCTACCCGGCGGCGCTCGGCTGATCTGAGCGCAAACGATCATCGCCGGGTACGTCTTCATGCAGAACCTCCGGCGCGGCCACCACGAAATCGCCAAAATGATCTGACCCCACGCTCGAGACCGGTTCCACCCGCGCAGGGAACCAGCAACACGACAGCGCCCGCAAGTTTATTGACATAGGGAAATGGAGATAGTCAGACTTCAATGTAAGGCATGTAAGGACAAGGAAGGGGTAGGTATGCGAGGAACAGAGCATTCGCAGGTTCGTCGCGCTGCGAGACGGTGGTACCACGGAGGGCTGGCGGTCGCGCTGGTGACGACGCTGTTCACGGCCGTCGGCGTCGGCACCGCCCAGGCCGCGCCGTTGGCCCACGACGACTTCGAGGACGGCAACGCCGCGGGCTGGGTGACGACCGGCGGCACCTGGATCGTCACCCGGGAGAACACCCGGGTCCTGCGACAGTCCAGTCTCAGCGCCGGCGCGCTCGCCCGCACTGGCCAGCCCGGCTGGCGGGACTACAACGTCACCGCCACGGTCACCCCCGACTCGTTCAACGGGATGCCGGGCTTCACCGGAGTCGCGGCCCGGGTGTCGTCCAGCAGCTCGTACTACGCGCTGGTGCTCCGCCCCGACGAGACACTCGCGCTGGTCCGGACCGTCAACGGCACGACGAACACGCTCGCGGCCACCCGACTGGCGGTCTCCGAGGACACGCCGTACACCCTCACGCTACAGGTCACCGGGCAGCGTCTCACCGGACGCGTCAACGGTACCCAGTTGACCGCCTCGGACGGTTTCCTCTCCACCGGCCTGGCCGGACTGGTCACGAGGTGGACCACGGCATCGTTCGACAACGTCTCGGTCGACACCAACTGACCTGAACCCGCCGGCCATACCCCACCGACCAGGCCCCGACCGTAGGAGACGGTGGGCCTGGCGGCGGGGTTTCACCTGCATCGCGGGCGGGCTCGATGATCCGGCATGGGGGCTACCGTTGCCGCCGCTATCGGAACGGAAGCCACTCGACCGTGAGGTTGAACTCGTGTGTCGTAGGGGCTGGCATTGCGGCCGGTGCGCGAGTTGAACTCTGTTCGTCGACGGTGCGGATGTCGTTGCAGAGCAGGTGCATATGATCGCCGGCATGGCGCTGCGACCTGTTCAGGTGAACATGAAGGCTCTCGACGAATCGGCGGTCGGCCGGTTCTGGGCGGAGGCGCTCGGCTGGAGTGTTTTCAGACCCGGCGTGACCACCTACGTTGGACCCGTCGGCGACTTCGTTTGGCCGGACCCGCTCGTCGTCGGCATCAACGTCATTACCGTCCCGGAACGCAAGACAACAACCAAGAACCGTTTGCACCTCGATCTCGCCACCACCTCTGCGGCCCATCAGGCGGAGTTGGTCGCGCGTCTCCGGGCCTTCGGTGCGACGCCCGCCGACGTGGGCCAGGGCACGGTGCCGTGGACGGTCCTCGCCGATCCGGAGGGCAACGAGTTCTGCGTGCTGGAGCCTCGGGAGGTCCACCGGGACAGCGGGCCGATCGCCGCGGTGGTGGTCGACTGCGCGGATCCGCAGGCCATCGCCCGGTTCTGGGGTGAGGCGATCGACTGGACCCTGCATGAGGTGACTGACGATCATGCGGTGTTGCGCGCCGCCCAGGGTGTCGGCCCCTATCTCGAGTTCCTCCGCACGCCTGGCGTGAAGACCGTGCCGGACCGCGTCCATCTCGACCTGCTGCCGTACCCCGATGACGACAAAGCAGCGGAGGTGGCCCGGCTGCGGGCCCTCGGCGCCACCGACCTCGACCTGGGCCAGGGCGACGTCCCGTGGACGTGCCTGGTCGACCTGGAGGGCCACGAGTTCTGCGTCCTCGCCCCGTCCTGACCGGAACCAGGACGGCGATGATGACCGGGTCAGCAGAACCTGGCGGCGGTGGCGTCGTCAGACGGCGATGACGCCGGGCCGTCCGTTCTCCACCACGAAGGACGCGGAGGTGCGCACCGGCGACTCGCGCCGCTCGATGGTCTCCACCACCCGCACGTCGGTACGCCAGGAGTCCGGCCGGACGTCGCACCGCAGGTAGCCGCGACCGAGGCCGTCGAAGTGGCGCACGTGCGGGTTCAGGACCGGGTTGGCCTGCTTGATCGGGGCGTCGAACTCGGCCGGGAAGTCGGAGCTGATCGACGTACCGACGAACTCCGTGGCGACG
The DNA here is from genome assembly GCF_042658085.1 of Plantactinospora solaniradicis. Lineage (NCBI taxonomy): Bacteria > Bacillati > Actinomycetota > Actinomycetes > Micromonosporales > Micromonosporaceae > Plantactinospora > Plantactinospora solaniradicis. The sequence goes on from NZ_JBHSPR010000033.1 coordinate 46,849, forward strand.
GTCGGCGACGCCGGGTCGTCGAAGTCGAGCTTCAGGTCGCTGATCCAGGTGGAGTGGATGTCACCGGCCAACACCACGGGGTTGGCGACCCGCGCGTCGGTCAGCAGCCGCAGCAGCCGGTCGCGCTGCGGCATGTAACCGTCCCACTGGTCGAGGTTGACCAGGGACGGCGGCACCGGCCCGGTCGGGTTCGGGAATCGGATCCGGCTCATCATGACCTGCTGCGCGATCACGTTCCACCGGGCGTACGAGTGAACCAGTCCCTGCGTGAGCCACCGCTCCTGGGCGTCGCCGGTCAACGTACCGGTGACGTTGTCGCGGCCCGGTTGCTCCGGGCCTAGATCGCCCGTGCCGGGCTGGTCGGTGCGGTACTGGCGGGTGTCGAGCACGTTGATCCGGGCGAGCCGGCCGAAGTCGAACCGGCGGTAGATGCGCAGGCCGTCGCTGCCGGGGCGCAGGTGCGCCCGGATCGGCATGTGCTCGTAGTACGCCTGGTACGCGGCGGCCCGCTGCCGGGCGAACTCGTACGGGTTCTGGTGGGCGGGGCCGTCGTCCGACTCGTCGACCAGATCGGCGTAGTTGTTCTCGGTCTCGTGGTCGTCCCAGGTCACCACGAACGCGGCGGCGGCATGTGCGGCGCGCAGCGCGGGGTCACTCTTGTACTGGGCGTGCCGGTTCCGGTAGTCGTCGAGGGTGCGCAACTGGTCGAGGCCGAGGGTATCCGGCGCGACATGGGCCCGGTCCGGGAACCGGCTGTTCGGGTCGTACTCGTAGATGTAGTCGCCGAGGTGGAACACCACATCGAGGTCCTCGTCGGCCAGCGCCCAGTACGCCGGCCAGTAGCCGTTCTGGAGGTCCTGGCAGTTCGCCACCCCGAAGCGCAACCGGTCCGGCCGCGAGAACGGGTGCGGAGCGGTCCGGGTGCGACCGACCGGGCTGACCTGCCCGGCCACGCGGAACCGGTAGAAGTATTCCCGCCCCGGTTCCAACCCCCGCACGTCCACGTGCACGGAGTGGGCGAGCCGCGGGTCGGCGACCGCGACGCCGGAACGCTCCACCCGGCGGAACCGCTCGTCCCGGGCGACCTGCCAGCCGACCTGCACCGGGCGGCCGGACCAGGCCGCGTACCGGTCCCGGATCAGCCGGGTCCAGAGGACCACACCGTCCGGCAACGGGTCGCCGCTTGCCACACCCAACAGGAACGGCTCCGTGGTGTCGGCGGCACGGGCGGGCACCGCCCGTTGCGCGGCCACCGCGAGCACCGTCGTGCCAGCGGCCGTGGCCGCACCGGTCAGCAACTGCCGACGGTTCACCAGGAAATCCACGGCGTGGAGTGTGACAGTTCCATCCGACCGGCACGACAACACGGACCGAAATCTCCGTTCCCTGCGAATTGCCACGGGCCACACAGCGGTCGTGGACAACATCGGCACCACCCCGTCCGGGGCTGCGAGCCGGGGCTCGACACCGGACGGCGCGGCGTCGACGTCCGTGACGTCACCCGGGCTGCCCCGGCCGGACGGCGCGCCGTACACCGGGGCGGATCTCGACGGCGAGGGCTCGTCGCCGAGCGCGGGTTGCCGACGTACTGGCCGGACGAGTTCCGGCGGACGGTGCGCGCCCTGATCGAGTTCGGCGTGCACCGTCCGTGGCGGCGGGGATTCGTGGTGGTGCGAGAGGTGTGGGGGTGGATCCCCGCCGCCACGTACGGGATGGAAAGGGGTCAGATCTGGATGCCGCGGGTGGCGGCGTTCGGAACGAGAGGGACGTCGCCTACTCCGCCCCAGGTGT
>NZ_JBHSPR010000034.1:0-17978 GCF_042658085.1 Plantactinospora solaniradicis
GAGGTTGCCGACCTCGGACAGCCGGGCACCGGTGTTGCAGTACAACCGGATCAGCGCCTCGTCACGCAGGTTGGTGAAGCCCTTGCCTTTGCACGTGTCGAGGAGCTTGCCGGTGTCCTCGTCACGCATGACCGGGATCAGCTTCCGCGGTGTCTTCGGCTGCCGGACCCGTTCCATCGGCGATCGGTCGATGGCCTGCTCGTCGACGAGCAGCCACTTGAAGAACTGCTGTAGTCCCTTGTGCTTGTTCAGTGCGGTCGACGCGGATCTGGTCTCGATCATCCAGGCCTGGAACGCCTCCACATGTGCCCGTGTCGCCGCGCACGGGTCGTCGGCCGCGTCCTCGGCGTCCGGGTCCGGGGAGTGCTCCCCCAGGTACCGGCCGAGTTGGGCGGCGGCCAGGAGGTAGTTGTAGCGGGTGGTCTGTGGGTAGTTCCCGGCGCGCAGTGACCGGTCCCAGTCCCGTAGGAACCCGGCCCAGCCCCGCGGCAGGCCGGCGGTGAGCTTGTGAAGATCCAGTAGTGGCATGGCAACCTGCCCGAGTCAAGGAGTCCAACAGCGGCGTGCTAGACCGGGCATTCATGCCGAGCTATGAAAAGAGGGCTCCCGCAAGTCTCTGACCTGCGGAAACCCTCTCGCTGTCGGGACGGCCGGATTCGAACCGACGACCCCTTGTTACCAACCGTAGCCACCCTGAGCTTGTCACTCTTTGTCAAAAGTAGGCGTTGAGCTGCACAAACATGCTTAGCCGATGATCGCTTCTTGTCACTGTTTGTCATCGTCGGGCCGGGGTTTTCGGGGGGTAAACGGGGGCCACCGCCAGGACGCTTCCAAGCGGCAGCAGGCCCGCTCCCCACGACCAGGGCGCGCCCGTCATAAGACGACCAACTTGCGCCTACCCATCGCGGCACGCTTGCAGCCGGCGTGGGGGTTGTGTCGGTGGGAGATCGATACCGCAACCCCACATGAGACGTCAAGAAATTGATCATTGTCTTGATTTCGGATCGGCATCGCGAGCGTAGCGGTTCCGCCGTGCGGGATTGCAGCGTGGTCAGACGCCGGGCAGCCGTATATCTGAGCAGTGCAAAGACCTCGGCCGATGAAAGCTCTGTTGGAGTTGATACTGATCGGTCGGGGTGAGTGGTCTCGTTACGAAAGCCGTTGGAGCTGACCGGGATCTCGTTGGCGGACCTTCTACTCCGCGGCGACCGTGTTCGACGGAACGCCGACTGGGACCGGAGGTGTTTCCCCCCAGGGGGTGGGAGCTGTCCGGGATGGGGTATCGGTGGCGAGCCGATCCCGAACCTCGTCGGCGTGTGGATGCTGCAGTTCGTCGAGGGTGCCCAGTGCCTCACGCCAGTGGGCACGGGCGGTGTCGAGGTCGCCGGTGGCGTGCCGGGTGTCGCCGAGTCGGATGAGGACGATAGCCACGTTGAACTCGTTGCCGAGGCTTCGGTATAGCTCAATTGCGTTCCGGTAGGCGCTAATCGCCTGGGCATGGTCGCCCAGGTGGTGGTACGCGTAACCGAGACTGTCCCAGGCGTCGCCTTCTCCGTCGGGATCGTCGATCTGCTGAAACTCGATCAGTGCGGCTTCGCAGTAGGCAAGGGCGCGCGGGTAGTCGCCGAGTCTGCCGTGGTACCAGCCGACGGCGTTCAAGGCGAGTCCGTAGCCGGCCCGATGACCGGTGGTCCGGTGCAGGTCGAGGGCCTGCTGGGCCCGATGTAGAGCCTGGACGAAATCGCCTGCGCGTCCGTGCAGGCTCGCGTGGTGCAGCAGGGTGTCCGCCTGCCCAGTCTGGTCACCGATCTGGACGCACAGGTCGAGTGCGTGTCGCAGGTGGGTGTGCGCGTCGTCGAGATCTCCGAGCCAAATCAACGCGCGAGCGTGCAACCGGTGGGCGAGTGCTTCCGCTTGCCGGTCGTGACAGCGGGCGGCGGCGTTCATCGCGAACTGTTGCGTGCTGGCCTGGTACTGCCATTGCCCGCGCCGGTCCAGGTAGTCGAACACCGTCCAGGCCACCTGCCACACCTGCCGGTCGTACCCGCACCGCTCGGCGTGACTGAGCACCGAAAGTATGGCCTCGCGTTCCGCGTCACACCAGTCCAGCGCAGCCTGATGATCGGCGAGCCGCTCGGGTGTCACCCCGGATGATGGTGACGCGAGGGCGATCGGCTGTCGGGACGGTTGAAGGAGTCGGGCTGCCGTGTACCCGGTGTGCAGGTAGTGGTCGAGGATCCGTCTGGTCGTGTCTATTCGTTCCTGGGACGGCTCGGTCCGCCGGGTGAGGTCTGCGGCGTACACGCGGAGCAGGTCGTGGAAGGTGTACCGGCCAGGAAGGTGCTCGGTGAGCAGTTGGATGTTCGTCAGTTCGGCCAGCAGCGAACGTGTCCGCGCGATGTGCAGGGCAGCGAGGCTGGCCGCCGCCGGAGCGCTGATGTCAGCACCGGGATGCAGGCCGAGCAGCCGGAACAGTCGCGCCGCTTCGGGGCTGAGCGCCCGGTAGGACCAGGAGAACACGGCCGGTACGTCGGTGTGCCGATCATCGGTGGTCAGGCTGTCCATGCGCCGATCGGCGCAGGCCAACTCGCCGGCAACCGTGACCAATGAGAACCCGGGGCGGGCAGCGGCCCGCGCCGCCACGATCGCCAGGGCGAGCGGCAGTCGGACACAGCATTCGATGATCTGCTCCACTGCGTCGGATTCATCGTCGACCCGTCCGGCGCCCAGCCGGTTCACCAGCATCTGGCGGGCCTCGGCGAAGGTCAGCAGATCCAGTGCCACCTGGTGTGCGGCGTGCGTCGCGACCAGCCCCGACAACTGGTGCCGGCTGGTCACCAGCACCAGGCAGCCGGAGGAGGCGGGCAGCAGTGGGCGCACATGGGCGCTGGCGCGCGCGTTATCCAGTAGGACCAGCATCTGCCGTCCGGCCATCAGACTGCGGTAGAGCGCGACCCGTGTGTCCAGGGTGGGCGGCAACTGATGCGGCGGTACTCGCAGCGCGTCGAGGAACCCGAGTACTGCCTCTGCGGCCTCCATCGCCTGTCCGTCCGGATCAAACCCGCGAAGGTTCACGTAAAGCTGCCCGTCCGGGAACCGGTCCGCGATCCGGTGCGCCCAGTGCACGGCCAGGGCGGTCTTGCCGACACCGGCGGTCCCGCTGATAACCGCGATCCGCGTCGAGCCGGCATCGTCGTCGGCCACGGTGCTCATCAGCACGCCTAGCTGTTCAAGGTGTGAGCCACGGCCTGCGAACCCGGCGACTGCGGGAGGCAATTGCGCCGGTACGGGCATGATCGCCACGTTGCTCATCTCGGGTTCTGGGTTGGCGAGCCGGACATCCCCGATCAGCTGCGCACGATCCTCGTCGGTGACCCCTAGTGCGTCGGCGAGCAGCCGCAGGGAGCTTCCGCGAGGGCGACGTACCCGACCCGTCTCTACGCCAGCGATCGTGCTGACGCTGACCCCGGACCGCTCCGCCAACTCCTCCTGCGTCAACAGTGCGCGCCGTCGGAACCTACGAAGCAGCGGACCGAGACTCCGTTGCGCGTCCAGGTCAGCCGCCCGGCCTGCCAGATCCTCCGTCATTGCGTCCTGACTCCCGAAGCTGATGGCCGACTGAGGGCATTTGAAGGGCTATCAACCTGGAGTACACCTGGGTACGCGGCGAAGGTATATCTCAGAGCACCGGCGATACTGCCGCCGGCGATGTATTCGTCCATGCTGGACGCCCAGTAAGCGGGGAAAGCAGGAGAAACGGAGATCACAAGACAATTGACGGGAATCCGACACGCACCCAATCCACAGGTCGATGCTTTGGAGGTTCAGAAATGACCAGACTACCCGCCCGCACGCTCGCCTCGGCCGCGTCGGCGTTCGCGCTCGCCGCCGCCACGATCACCATTGCGTCGCCAGCCTCTGCCCACTGGAGTTGCGGGCGGGCAGCACCAGACGACATCACAACCAGCTGGGGCAGTACCACCGCCTCCACCTCCGCCAGGGTCGGCTCCAGTGCCCGCTGCGCCACCGCACACACGATCAGTCCCAATGAAAACCTCGACTACCACTGCTTCGCGGTCGACATCAACGGGATTGAAACCTGGACCTACGTCGTCAGCGTTCCGAACCCAAGCAAGAGAGGTTGGGTTAGCGACAGTATGTTGAACGACGGCGGATCCTATACGGCCTGCCCCAACCAAGGATGATGGCGCTGCCAGCTAGGGTCTGTCTTTAAAGGATCTTGGGTATCGGATGATGTAGCACGTGATTCGTCGTTACGAGTTGTCCGATCTTGAGTGGGAGATGCTGGTCCCGTACCTGCCGTCGGTGGCGACGGGTGGTCGTCCCCGTGGTGATGACCGGCGGGTACTCAACGGGATCGTGTGGAAGATCCGCGCCGGGGCAGCGTGGCGTGACCTGCCGTGTGCCGTTCGTAAACCCGGTTCTGGCTACGCTGCCTGCGAATATTCGCTGATCATGCCGTGAAGGATCCTCCGTCGGTGTACCTGGATCGTGGCCAGGTCGACCACCGGCGGAGGTGGCGCGTCGCGGTTCGGTGGGCGCTGGGCTCGGCCCTGATGGGGCCGGTGATCGTTGTAGTGCCTGACGTTGCGGGTGCCGAAAACCCCACCCGTCCTGTTCACAATCCTCTTGATCACTGAGACACGGGTGCAGCCTCAAGCCCGCTCGGCCTGGATGCAGCCGGTGATCGACGTTGAGCGGTGCGCGGTTGTTCATCGCGGCATCGCCAACGCCCGACCTCTGCTACCGCTACCCGAACCGCTCACTGATCCCACAGCACTGACAAGGTCGTAGTGCTGGAAACTCTATCTGCGAGCGTTTCGTTTACGGCCGGCTCACGTGGTACTCCGCTTCGGTGTGCCGGAAGATCCCAGCGTGATCGAACAGCGCGCCGATTTCTGACGCACGCTGCCATGACATCCGAATCTGCCGCCAAGCGGGCGCGCCGGGCAGCGCCGCCTTGTCACTCTCCGTACGCCACGATCGCCACACCAAACCCCGGTGGGCAGCCGCCGAAACAGCGATCCTGCCGGTCACCTCGACCAAACCTGGCCGGGCTGCGGTCGTACCACCCTTAGATAAGGAGCCGCCGACCGTGCGCGCGCCTCGGCTGTTGGGCACGCCTTGTGACCGACTGTCGGCGACGCATGAAAATGGACCCCGTATCGGCGCTTGGGTTCCAGTATTTGTCGCAACACCTCCTTGATTGTGTGGGGTGTGTTGATGGGAAGGCGTGGGCGCAAGCGGCAGTTGGACGTCGAGGCTCGGTACTGGCAGCTCCTGCTGTCCGGGATCGGGACGGTACAGGCGTGTCGGATGGTCGGGATCACCCGGAAGACCGGCTACCGGTGGCGGGCGGAGAACGGCGGTGTCCCGCCCACCCGGATCGACGAGGCAGCCCGGTCGAACAGGTACCTGTCGCTGATGGAGCGGAAGCGGATTGCAACCCTACGAGGTCAACGCCTCGGAGTTCGGGAGATCGCCCGCCGGATCGACCGGTCACCGGCAACGGTGAGCCGGGAACTACGCCGCAACACCCGGCCACACGACAAGGCCTACGACGGCGACCTGGCCCATGCCCGCGCCCGGGAGCGCACCCACCGACCACGCCGTAGCAAACTCAACCTCGACGACGAGCTACGGGCATTCGTGCAGGCCAAGCTGGACCTGGAGTGGAGCCCGGAGCAGGTCGCCCAGGACCTCCGGCGCACCCACCCGGGCCGCCCGGACTGGCATATCTGCCACGAGACCATCTACCAGGCCCTCTACCACGGCGGCCGGGGCGGGCTGAGTCGGCAGCTCACTAAACGACTACGTACCGGGCGGCCGCTGCGACGTCGGCGTCGACGTGCCGACCAGCGTCGGTGCCGGTTCCTCGCACCGGCGTTGCTGATCGACCAGCGGCCCGCCGTCGTGGAGGACCGTGTTCGGATCGGAGACTGGGAAGGGGATCTCATCGTCGGGCGGATGAGTCAGACCGCGATCGGCACCCTCGTCGACCGGACCAGCCGCTATCTACGGCTGGTACACCTGCCCGGCGGTCACCGCGCCGATCAGTTCCGCGACGCGCTCATCACCGTCCTCGACCAGCTGACCGAGGCGGCGCGGCTGCCCCTGACCTGGGATCAGGGCTCCGAAATGGCCCACCACGACCAACTGGCCGCCTACTTCCGTGACGGCATCTACTTCGCCCGGCCGGCCAGCCCCTGGCTACGCGGCACCAACGAAAACACCAACGGACTGCTGCGCCAGTACTTCCCCAAGGGAAGCAGCCTCGGCGCGCACGGCCCGGACATGCTCCGCTTTGTCGAAGACCGCCTCAATCACCGACCACGGAAAATCCTGGGATGGTGCACACCTCACGACGTCTTCCACTCCGCTCTGGCATCCTGACCACAGCAATGTTGCGACGATCACTGGAATCCGTCTAACCAGCGGTCCTGCGAGGGCTACGGGCGCTACCCCAGTTCAACTCGTTCCCGAACGGCAAGAAGTCGCGCCGGCACTTTCGCTATTCGGGGCCAACATCCTCTCTGCGGTCGCCTTCAAGTCCGGTGCACTGCGGCTGGTCTTCGGCACCGGCCAGCACCTCAACGTCAAGCCACATGCCCAGTACGAGGCGTGGAGCGCCAGGGATGTGGGCACCCTCCGCGTCGTATGCCAGCCTGGTGGCGGATTGGCCGTTTGGATCTGATGTCGCACCGTCAGTTTGGAAGATCGTTGCCGGCTGCCCTGTTCCGTCCGATGTCCCACTCCCGGACCCGGTAGCCGTTACGGGAGTTGATCCGATCATCGCTGCGCTGCCCGTACGGTGCGCCGCAGACCGCGTCCGCCTCGGCGGACATCAACGCCTGCGCGAATGTCTGGACCATCGTCCGCAACATGTCCGGTGACGCGGACTCCACCTGCTCGCGTAGCAGGTCAGCAGGGTTCACACTCTCAGATGCGGCCATCGCGTTGTCTCCTTCGTTGTTGACTTAGCCGTCTCGAAGGATCGCGCGGTGGCCGTCTCCTATCTACGCAACACGCCCATCACGGGCAAGTCGTACACCACTCCCGTGGACGTGACCGGCCCATCCGCAGCAGATCCGCCAGATCGGACGCGTCCCGGACGTCGTTCTTGACCCGCCGGTAGGCGAACCCCTTCACCCCCAGCGGGTGCGCCAGGTGCACCTGGGCACCGGCATCGGTCAGGACATCGGCCGCCCAGTACCAGCCATAAGCGGCTTCCAGCACGACCTGGGGATGCTCGCCGGCCTTGGCAATCTCTGCCGCGAGCGCCATCGGATCGTTGTCGATCCGGACGTTGTCCAGTCGTTCGCCCGCCTCGGTCATCCGCACGATCACCGACCGACGCCGATGCAGATCGATACCCACGATCTGCTGACCGTCGTACTCTGCCTCCATGGTGGGGCCTCCTTCGTCGTCTGACGTGAGCACCCCGAGCATCCCGCCGGGAGTCACGAGGAGCGAGGCCCCGCTCCTTCATGCCATCAAGCCATCGTCGGGAGCGGGGTTCTAAGCTGGGTGGCGGCGGGTCCGGGAAGTGACTTCTCCGAAGAGCCGGCATGGGGATGTGAGCTGGTCACGCTGGAGTCAGTAGCCGTTCCTCGTTGTCCTCCCGGGCCCGTCACCTGGCCAGCTCTGGCGTCGTCGATCATCCGTCGGTAGACGAGCCGTTTCAGCGCCCGCATCGCTTCATCGACGTCTTCCCGGCGGCTTTCTTCCGGTCGAAGTAGGCGCGGCCTTCAGTGGGGTTGCGTAGCTGGACCGTAGCCATGATGTGCAGGACTCGGTTGATCTGCCGATTGCCCGCACGGGAGAGCTGGTGGCAGGCAGGTAGTGGTGGCTGACGGCCCAGCTGACGAACGCGCGCAGCGGCGCCTGATGGCCCGGCAGTTCCCGCACCCAGGCGTCCAGCTGCGATTGGCTCACCGCCCCGTGGGGGCTGACGCGGACTTTGAGCAGGATAGGCCGGTACTTGTCTGGGCGTTGGCCGCGTTCGCCGGGGCCCGCGAAGCCGGGCATGAGCCCGGTTGGCGTCCTTCTGCGAGTCGGGTTTGTTCTTGCCCTTGTACGGGGTGATCTACCGCTCCGGCCGCGCCGAACTCGACGTCGTCTTCCGGGCGACAAGGCGTGGTCGGGCCGTCATTGGCCTCCCACCGGAACGGGAGCAGACGCGGTAGTTCTGCGGTCATCGCTGGGCTGCCGAGGAGATGACGCGGGGATGGCGTTGTCGATGAGGACGGCGGCGATGGCGGCGGCGGTGGGGAAGGCGTCGGCGTTGAGAACCCGGGTCCGGGCCGCGGCGCCGTCGATGAGCAGCGCGAGCTGCTCGCCGAGCTGTTCAGGGTCGGCGGCGCCGGCTTCCCGGGCGGTGTCGGCGAGCCGCGCGGCGACGGCTTTCTTGTAGTCGCGCGCGTACTGGGATGCGGGGTGCTGGGGGTCGTGGAGTTCGACGGCGGCGCCGATGTAGGGGCACAGGGGGGTGGTGGGAGGGACGTCGAAGGCGGCGAGGAGCCGTTCGCGGGGCGTGAGGTCGGTGCGGTCGAACACGCCGGACAGAACGGAGGGGTCGAACCGGCGCAGGTACTCGGCGACGAGTTCGTCCTTGCCGGTGAAGTGCTGGTAGGCCGTGCGCTTGGACACCTGGGCCGCCGCGCAAAGCTGATCCATGCCGGTGCGGTTGATGCCCTGCGCGCGGAACAGTTGCTGGGACGCGCTGATGATGCGCTCGCGGGCACCCCGGCCGCGGCGGCGGCCCTGGGGGCCCTTCTCCAGTTCCGTCATGGGTCCATGGTACCCCAGCCGGGTAACGACCGGTGTACATAGTTTGCGTCTCGGCCGCCCGCCCCGTACCGTAAGCACACAGGGCGGTGTACATAACATCGTTGCCCCAGGTGCGCACGGCACCACCGACCCAAAGGAGTGATCATGGGAAAGCTTGACGGCAAGGTAGCGGTCATCACCGGCGGCACCACCGGCATGGCGCTGGCCGGCGCGAAGCTGTTCGTCGACGAGGGAGCGCACGTCTTCATCACCGGCCGCCGCCAGGACGCCCTGGACGAGGCCGTGGAGCAGATCGGCCGCAACGTCACCGGCGTCCAGGGCGACGCCGCCGACCTGGACGACCTGGACCGCCTGTACGACACCGTCAAGCGGGAGAAGGGCAGCCTCGACGTACTGTGGGCCAGCGCCGGCGGCGGCGAGCCCGCCCTGCTCGGCGAGATCACCGAGGCCCAGTTCGACACCTGGTTCGGGCTCAACGCCCGGGGCACCCTGTTCACTGTCCAGAAGGCCCTCCCGCTCTTCAACGACGGCGGCTCCATCCTCATGACCGGCTCCAACGCCTCCCTCGGCGCCTTCCCCGGCTGGAGCCTCTACGCCGGCAGCAAGGCCGTTCAGCAGGCATGGGCCCGCGTCTGGCTCAACGAACTGCGCGACCGCAAGATCCGGGTCAACGTCCTGACCCCCGGCCAGGTCGCCACCGCCAAGCAGGAAGAACTGTTCGACGAGGCCACCAAGCGCCAGTTCGAGTCCCTCATCCCCCGCGGCCAGATGGGCCGCCCCGAAGAAATCGCCACCGTCGCCCTGTTCCTCGCCTCCGACGACTCCAGCTACGTCAACGGCCTGGAACTGGTCGCCGACGGCGGCACCACCGCCATCTGAGCCACAAGATCAGGAATGCCGCTGTCACACCCCACAACAACCCAATCCACCCGGCGGAAGACGACGAGCCGGAGGTGCCGGGAAAGGCACGGCAGTTGGCCCGGAAACGTCGCGGCCGACGCCCTGCGCCTGACCCGGCACGAACGAGACAGAGCGACACCTCGAGAACAGGAAGAGAGCACACCTCGTGAACAGCATCACCCTCATCGGTACGGGCAACATGGCGCGTACCATCGGCACGCTCGCGGTGGCGGGCGGCAACACTGTCGAGGTCATGGGACGCGATCAGTCCAAGGCCGATGACCTGGCGAGGGCTCTGGGCGGCGCCGCGACGACGGGCAAGTGGGGCGCCGTCCCGGCCGGGGATATCGTCATAACGGCCCTGTTGTATGACGGTGTCGTTCCGGTCGTCGCCGAGTACGGAGACGCCCTCGCGGGCAAGGTCATCGTCGACATCAGCAACCCCTTCAACGCCACGTTCGACGGACTGGCCCACAGCGAGGAGACCTCGATCGCGCAGGAAGTCGCCAAGGTGGCCCCGGCCAGCGCCAGCGTGGTGAAGGCATTCAACACCATCTTCCGTAATGTCCTGGAGAAGGGCCGGCCCAACGTCTTCATCGCGGGCGACGATGCGCAGGCCAAGGCGGGCGTGGCGGCCTTCATCGAGAGCCTCGGGCTGCGCCCGCTGGACGTCGGCGCCCTGAAAATGGCGCACTGGCTGGAAGGAATGGGCGTGGTCACGGTGGGCCTTGCCGGCAACGGGGTCGGCCACTGGGACTTCGCCCTCGGCGTCAACGAATTCACCGGCTGAGCCCCGGGGCCGAGCAGTCGGCGAACAAGGAGCCGTGCGCCCTGACAATGGTTGATGGAGCACCGACTCGCTGATGTCGGATATCAATGAGCCTTTTCATCCTCTGTAGATCGGGTGCTCGGCGTGGTGTAACGGGAGGATGGCCACCCCGCGCCCAACTGATCCGGCTAGCCAAACTCCGCTGGCGCATCGAACACGACTACCGCGAACTCAAAGACGGACTCGGCCTGGACCACTACGAAGGACGCGCCTGGCAAGGCTGGCACCACCACGTCATCCTCGTATCCGCCGCCCACGCCTGCTGCACCCTGCACCGCCTCAACCCAAAAGTCGCAGCGCCGGCCTGACCCTCTACGCGGTATTCCGCGAGATGCAACGCCTACTCGTTCGCCTGGCCGGCGCCTGCCCTACCTGCAAAACACCGTTCCCGAAACGGAAACCCCACTATACGCTCAGATCATGACAAAGCATTACTGGTAGTTCTTAGCATCGCAAGCCGCCGCTGTGCGCTCTCGTCCGGGGCGCGGCGCCTTGCCGCTTCACCCTCGGTGCCGACCCCGGCCAGCCCGCACGGACCCTGGGCAGCATGAAGCCCGGCGTCCACTAACGCGGCGACGCCGGACAGCTTGCGCGCGTTGTGACCCCGTCTCAGCTCACGATGGTCCGCCTGGCGGGGAGGGCGGCTCAGCGGAGAGTCGCCGCCGGGCACGGGCCGCGTCAACGACCGCTACTCCGGCGAGGACGACGGCAGCGGCGGCGGCGGCGATGAGTGGCGGCACGAGGATCATCGCCGGCGAAATGACAGCGAGTACGAGCACTCCGATCACATGGTCTCGGGACACTCGGGCGAACACCGCGTACTCGAGAATGGCCCGGCCGGCGAGGAACAGTGCGGGCCCGCCGAGGACGACGGCGATCCACGCCGGCCGGGTGTGCCCGGACGGATGCCTGATGACCAGCTCGTCGCCGACCGAAATCGCGACAACACCGGCGACCATCACCGCGTGGGCGTACAACACGGAGTTGACAACGCGGAGCGGATCCGGGGCCGCGGCGACGGCCGCGCCCAACACCTCACCGGCCCGGTAGATGTAGATGCGCCACAACAGCACCGTGGTCACGAACGCCACCACGACCGCCGCCGTGCGGTCGGCCACGAGGCCGCCGCTGGCGTACGCCAGCCCGGACACCACGATCAACTCGCCGAGCGCGATGATGAAGAACTGCCGGTGCCGCTCGGCCACGAACTCGCTCAAGAATGAAAACTCCGCCGGTCTCGCGCTGGGCAGCCCCGGCGTTGGAAGGCCGAGTCTGGGCGCCGCGGAGTCCACGGCCACCGCGACCGCCCACAGCACCCCACGGGCCCAACCGTGCGCGAGCGCGCCGGCGAGCCACAGCGGCGCCGACACCCCGAACCAGAACAGCGTCCGTAGCTCGAAGCGCTGCCGCTCGTGGCCCCGTGTGACGAGCACGAGGAAGAAGCTGCGACCGACCTGGACGGCGACGTACGCGCCGGCGAAGACCAGACCGCGCGGACCGAACGCCTCAGGCGCCACCACTGCGAGCAGAAAGGTGCCGAACATGCAACCGATGACCAGCGCCTGTATCGGCGGCTGGGCCGGGTCGAACCTGTTGGCTACCCCCGCGGTGTGGCCCCACACCCAAAACACTGCGAGCAGCACCACCACCGTCTGGAAGGCGCCGCTCCAGGTCAGACGCTCCAGCAACCCTTGCGAGAGCCGGAAGAGCGCGAAGACGAACACCAGGTCGAAGAACAGTTCCAGGAACGTGGCCCGGCCCGGGTCCTCAGGTCCGCGCAGCAGCGTGGCTGCCCTACTCCTCATTGATTCACCCTGCTCTGTCGACTTCACACCGGTTTTGGCGCATTCGTACCACGCCAACGGGCGTCGAACGTCGCCGACGAGACACTCCGCGCGACGACCGCTGCGTGGCCGATGGGTGCCGGCCACCCGAGCGACCGCTGAGCGAACCGCGGAGTCCGAGGCGGAACCGGCCGTGTAGCGGGTACCGCGACGATCCGCAAGGGATGTCACCCCCGGTCAGGAAGCGCTACCCCACCTGCCTGCTGCCAAGCCAAGTTGCCCGATGGCAAGGCTGGAGCGTGCGCCGGCAATCCATTGCCTGACGTCGGCCGCCGACTGCTCCACCGAGCGTCCGGTCGTATCGATAACCTGCACGGCCCAGCGATGATCACTGCTGGGCCAGTCGCTCCACCGAGCCCATCTCATCCGCTCGTATCCGGCGGCCGTGATCACCTCAGGCCGGTAGCAGGGATGGGCCGCGTGCCCGCGATGCCACCGCGCCCAACCGATGAACGACCGCTTGGCGTCCACGTCCCACTTTCCGGTGTGGGGCTCGATAACTCGGTTCGGGCTACGCTGCCTGCGAATATTCGTTGATCAGTCCGCCGAGGACTGGATGTCGTTGGATCATCCCAGTGATGCGGTTGAGGGCTGGTTTGACCGGGTTTGGTGGTCGCTGCGTCAAGCTTCGGTGTGAACGGTGCTGGTTGTAGTGGCGGCTGTATTCATTCAGTACCGCAGCCAGGTGCCGTTCGCCGACGACGAGGATCCGCTCGGTGGCACTGTTGCATTGAGCCATCCCGCGTCCTCGATGGCGCAGATCTTCCCGTCACAAGATCCAGATGAGCCAAGGTTCGACGATCAGACGCTTGACAGTGCCAACGGTATGGCACTTTTTTCCCAGCCTGCCAGGCCAGACGGAGTGGCCGACTTTGATCTTGCAGGAAATCTTGCGACAGACGATCTTGACGATCGTTCAATGCAACAGCGCCCCGCGGCGTCGTCACCCACCGAGTGCTTCCCGACAACGGCGCCTGCTACCGCAGCCACGCCTGGCGCGACGCCTGCACCCAACTCGACATCACCGCCAAACGCACGCGCCCCTACCGCCCACAAACCAACGGCAAGATCGAACGCTTCCACCGCACCATGATCCAGGGCTGGGCCTTCAAACGGATGTACTCCAGCGAGTCAGCCCGCCGAAACGCCCTACCCGCCTGGCTACACGAGTACAACCATCACAGGCCCCACACCGCGATCGGCAACCGCCCACCCATCAGCCGCTTAACCAACCTGCCTGGGCAGTACAGCTAGATGCGGATGCCGTGGATCGTGACGCTCCGAGCGTTGTCGGCTCCGCTTGAAAACTGGATCTGGATCTGGCCCGAATTTCGGATGCTGTTGGTGATCTTGGGTGCTTGATCGGTCTGGGCGCGTCGCTGCTCGAGGCGAAGGCACCTCGGTGCTGAAGTAGCGGGATGTCGATGGGTCGTGGTTCGGGTTCGGCTGTTCCGGTGGAGACGGCGCGGGTGGCGTGGGCGGCGAGCCCGAAGGGCACGCCGGCGATGTTGATGCGGGATCGGTTGCAGGACCTGTTCGTCGACGACGATTTCAGCGAGTGGTTTCCCGCCGACGGACGGCGTGGGGTGTCGCCGGCCCGGTTGGCGTTGGTGTCGGTGCTGCAGTACGCGGAGAACCTCACCGATCGGCAGGCGGCTCGGGCGGTGGCGTGTCGCATCGACTGGAAGTACGCGTTGGGAATGGAGCTGACCGAGCCCGGGTTCGATCATTCCGTGCTCAGCGAGTTCCGGGACCGGCTTGCCGAGGGTGACCGTGCTGATCAGCTTCTTGCGGTGATGGTGGATCGGCTGGCGGAGGCGGGGCTGGTGCGGGCTCGGGGCCGGCAGCGCACGGACTCCACGCATGTGCTCGCGGCGGTCCGCCGGCTCGGTCGAGTGGAGTTGGTCGCGGAGACGATGCGCGCTGCGTTGGAGGCCCTGGCGAAGCTGGACGAGGTGTGGCTGGCCGGTGTCATGCCGACGGACTGGGCCGGGCGTTACGGCCGGTCGGCGCGTCACGAGCGGCAGCCGACCGGTGCGGCTGCTGCGCGGGAGTACGTCGAGCAGGTCGGCGCTGACGGTATCGCGTTGCTGCGGGCCGTCTACGGGGCGACGGCGCCCGCCGCTGGACCGGGTGTGGGCGCTGTCGAGGTGCTGCGTCAGGTCTGGGTCCAGCAGTACTGGTATGACGAGTTCGGGCAGCTGCGGTGGCGGGAGGCGAAGGTGTCCCGAGCTCGTAAGAGCCGGGAGGGCACCACGCGGCGGCGTTCGGGCGGCACGACGGTCGATGATGATGCGGAGCCCGCTAGAGTGCCGTGGTCTCGGGTGGAGGTCGTGTCGCCGCATGATCCGCAGGCGCGGTTCAGCCACAAGCCGGGCAAGGTCGAATGGGTCGGCTACAAGGACCACCAGACCGAAACCTGTGACGAGGAGCGTCCGAACCTCATCGTGCACGTCGTGACGACTCCGGCCCCGGAACAGGACGTCGACGTCGTCGAGGCGATCCACACCGCGCTGGCCGAGCGGCGCATCACGCCAGCGGAGCACTACCTCGACAGCGGCTACGTCACACCCGAAACAGTTCACCGCGCGTCGACCGCTCACGCGATAACCGTCGTCGGGCCGGTCCGCCAGGACCCGCGCGCCGGCGACCGGCCCGGTTTCGCCAAAGAGGACTTCCACATCGACTGGCAGACCGAAACCATGACGTGCCCGCAAGGAACGGTCAGCCCGCGGTGGAAACCCACGATGGCAGATGGCAAACCACGACTGTCGGTGCTGTTCCGGCGGGCGGACTGCCGCGCCTGCGCCGCCCGGCAGCAATGTACCGGCAACGTCGACGGCAAAGGCCGACACCTGCTCCTACTACCCGAACCGCTCCAGGAGATCCAGACCCGGGCCCGCGCACTGCAGCAGACCCCCGAGTGGAAACGCCGCTACGCCCTACGCGCCGGATGCGAGGCCACCGTCTCGGAAACCGTCCACGCACACGGCCTACGCCACTGCCGATACCGCGGGCTCGCGAAGACCCATGTCCAACACATCCTCACCGCCGCCGGCACCAACATCGTCCGACTCACCCAACACCGACCCAACCAACGCCGACGACCACGCAGCCGCCTGCAACAACTCTTCCACACACCGACTGAGGACTGAAACCAAGATCACCAACAGCATCCGAAATTTGGGCCAGATCCAGATCCAGGGTTGGGACGGCGTTGACAAGCGTGGCGCCGACGAGTGGTGACGTCCCGACGACACTCCAGTGAGTCGTTGTCGGAGATGGCCGCTGCCGTTGAGTGGCTGTCGCCAGTGATCAGCGTAGGAGTAGGGCGATACCGGCCAGCAGGGCCACGGCGAAGACCGCGGCGAGTACGGCGACACGGCGGCCGGCGGACTCGGGTCGAAGATGGCGCAGGGCCAGGGCCAGCGGGCCGATGGGGGCGGGCTTGCGTGCGTTCATGGTTTCTCCCTCTCCGGTGTGGTGAGTTGTGATTTTGGCTTGGCTGAACATCGATGGCGTGCTCGCTTACGGCTGGTGGCCTTCCAGTTCGCGCTTGCGGGCGAGCAGGGCCGCACGGTAGGCGCGGGCGCGGATCAGCATCGCGCTCGAGACGACGATCAGGATCAGGCCCAGGCCCCCAGCGGCCAGGACACCGGCGGTGCTCGCGCGGGCGACTGCGATCGCGACCGTGCCGACGGTCGTGAGTGTGCTGAAGATGACCGCGAGCCAGCCTGTGATCACCCGATCCACCGCGAACAGTGGGCGGCGGACCAGCGCCCAGCCAGCGAAGCCCGCCCAGGTCACGCCAATGAGGATCATCGCAGCGAAGGCGAGCTGGGTCCCCGCCGGCAACGCCTTGGGCCCGGTGGCCCACAACAGGCCGATGGTCGTGGACACGGCCAGGCCGCCCAGTCCGGCCACGAGGACACCGACGCGGCGCGGCAGTGACATCGCCCGTACGACTTGGTCCGGGGTGTATCCAGGTCGTTCGGTCATGACGAATACCCCTTCTCGACCAGGGAGTCACGCAACAGTCGCCGTGCCCGAAACAACCGGGACTTGACCGTTCCCGGCGGAATCTGCAGCACCTGCGCGCACTCCTCCAATGCCAGGTCATGGAGATAAAACAAGATAAGAACTTCGCGTTCTCGGACCGGCAACCCAGCCAGACCCTCGGCCACCTGCGCCCGGTTCAACACGGCCGAAACATCGTCGTCGCCGGCCCCGTCGCCGTCGATTGGGTCCGCCTGGCTGTACTTCTCCCGCAGGTGGTCCATCACCGAACGCCGGGCGATGGTGAACAGCCACGGGGCGAACCGCTCCGGCTGCTGCAGACGTGGCAGCGCCTTCAGCGCACCCGCCCACACATCCTGGCTCACGTCGTCTGCCTGGCCCGGCCCGTCGAGCATGCGCCGCACATACCGCCACACCGGGTCGTGCCACTGCCCGACCAGTTCGGCCAGCGCCCTCCGGTCTCCGAGCTGCGCGCGCACCACCAGCAGCGCATCACGTCCGACCCGATCCACGTCGCCTCCCATCCGTTCGACCTGCCGCACCATGACAGTCGCCCGGGAGACCGATCTGGTTCACGGCCCCCGCCCGCGGCACGGCCGGATGCCACCGTGGCCTCGCTGCAGACAGTCATCAGAAGCGTCAGATCAACGTCGACCGGCCGGAGAGTACAAGGCGGCCGCACCGGGTCCTCCTGTCGCAACGGCTCACCCGACCCATGACGTCGTCAGAGGCCCCTCGCAGCCGATCAACTCCGGCCGACAGCACGAGGGTGCGCTCTCTTCGGCACGAGCGTGCGTCTGACAAGCTGAACGATGGAGTACGGAGAGTGACGGGACGCCGGTATCCGGCGCGCCCGCTCGGCGGCATGTCCGGAAACGTGATCAAGCGGTGCGAGAGTCAGCAGTCGCTATCCGATTGGAGCCGGCGGTCGTCACCGTAATACTGACGACCATGTTCGACTACTCATGCCCAGGCTGCGGCCAGTGTTGTGGCACGAGCCTTCCCGACCGCGTCGGCGCTGCGGGTGCCGAAAACCCCATCCGTCCTGTTCACAATCCTCTTGATCACTGAGATCAGAACACGGGTGCAGCCTCAAGCCCGCTCGGCCTGGACGCAGCCGGTGATCGACGTTGAGCGGTGCGCGAGGATGACCTGTTGTGCTATTGCGACTGGCCTACCTCGGTGTGACCAACGCTCTCGCGCTGCTGCGGATGCTGCCGATGAGCGACCGTGACAAAGACACCGAGATCCTCGCGCTACGCCACCAGATCACCGTCCTGCGGCGGCAGCTGCACGGCGAGAAGGTCCGGTTCAGCCCATCTGACCGGGCGTGGCTGGCTGCGCTTCTACACCGGCTGCCCCGCGACGTCCTTCGCAACCTGCGGCTGCTGGTCCGCCCGGAGACCGTGCCGCGCTGGCACCGCAACCTGATCGCCCGCCGACACACCAGGATCTCCCGACCCCAGCGGGCCGGACGGCCACGCACCGTCCAGTCACTCCGCCGGCTGGTGCTGCGCCTAGTACGGCAGTCGCCGTTCGTGAGGTGACCTCGGGTCCTGCCGGAACGGGTGCGGCCA
>NZ_JBHSPR010000035.1:0-1873 GCF_042658085.1 Plantactinospora solaniradicis
ATCAACTCCAAGATCCGACACCCGGATTACCCGTTCAAGGCTGCATGACGAGGCACTAGCCTGGGTATGGGATGCGTCGCTGCTGCGCCGGTCAGTCTCGTGTTGATGCCTGTGTGACGAGTTGAGTCTTCGTGCGGGCGAGTCGGTAGGAGTCGGTGCCGGTTTGGATGATGTTGCCGCCGAAGGTGAGGCGGTCGATGATCGCAGCGCACAGCCGTGGGTCGGTGAAGGTTTTGGTCCAGCCGGAGAAGGCCTCGTTGGAGGCGATGGCGACGCTGTTCTTCTCTTCTCGTTCGGTAAGGACCTGGAACAGCAGTTCGGCACCTCGCCGGTCGAGTTCCATATAGCCGAGTTCGTCGATGCAGAGCAGATCGACCCGGCCGTAGCGGGCGATGGTCTTGGTGAGCTGCTTGTCGTCGGCGGCTTCGACGAGTTCGTTGACGAGTTTCGCGGCCATGACGTACCGGACCCGGTGTCCGGCCATCGCGGCGGCGCCAAGACCGATCAGAAGATGCGATTTCCCGGTGCCGGAGTCGCCAATCAAACACAGCGGTTCGCCGTTGCGGACCCAGGCGCAGGTGGCCAGGGTGTGGATCATTGCCGGGTTGACGGTGGAGTTGGCGTCGAAATCGAAGTCCTGCAGCCACTTCTCGCGGGGGAAGCCGGCGGCTTTGATGCGTCGTTCGGAGCGGCGCCGGTCTCGATCGTCGCACTCGGCGAGGAGAAGCTCGGCGAGGAAGCCTCGGTAGGTCAACTGCTGGCGTTTCGCCGTGTCGGCGACGTCGGCGAACCGGCTGCGCAGGGTCGGTAGCCGCAGGGCGCGGCAGGCGGAGTCGATGGCGGCGTCGGCGGCCTGTTCGGTCAGGGCGCGTCCGCGTTGGGCGAGGCTGCTGGTCATGACACTCTTCCAGGGTTGGCGGGCGGCCCGCTGACGGGCGGGGACGGTGGTCGTCGGAGTTTGAGGAGTTCGTCGTAGTGGGCGACGCTGGGCAGCGGCCGCGGGTCGGGCGGTAGCCCGCCGATCACGGCGGCCGGGTCGGCCACCATCAGCGCGTTGAGCGCCCTGACCGCAGCCGGACCGCTGCTGCTGACCGGCGACAACCACACCGCCGCCGCCGCATCGCCGACGAGGCCGGCATCCGCACCGTCCATGCCGAACTCCTGCCGGAGCAGAAAGTCGACGAGGTTCACCGGCAAGCCGCAGCCGGACACCGGCTGCTGCTGGTCGGAGACGGCGTCAACGACGCACCCGCGCTCGCGGCCGCCCACACCAGCATCGCCATGGGCCGCTCCGGCGCCGACCTGACCGTCGCCACTGCCGACGCCGTCATCATCCGCGACGACCTGACCACCATCCCCGGCGTGATCGACCTATCCCGCCGAGCCCGCCGCCTGGTCACCGCCAACCTGACCATCGCCGGCACCTTCATCGCAGTCCTGGTCGGCTGGGACCTATTCGGCCACCTTCCGCTCCCACTCGGCGTCGCCGGCCACGAAGGCTCCACCATCATCGTCGGCCTCAACGGCCTACGGCTGCTGCGCGACGCCGCCTGGCGGCCCCTCACCTCCACCACAGCAAAGGGGCCTGAACGACCGTGACCGCGCCACGACATGACAACCGCTTCCCCAACCGCATCAGGATCGACGGGCACGGGCTGGTACTGCGGGAATGGACTGACGACGACCTCCCGACCATGGTCGAGCTGTTCGACGAGCCGGAAGTGGACCGCTGGACTCCACTACGGACACCGTTCAACCTAGAAGCCGCCCGCAGCTACCTCGACAGAGCGCGCCAGCTACGCGCAGCCGGACAGGCGCCGTTGCGTTGCGGCATCGGAAACGCGTCAGGCTCGTGCCGGAGGGGCGGTCAGAT
>NZ_JBHSPR010000036.1:0-7293 GCF_042658085.1 Plantactinospora solaniradicis
ATACGCCAAGCTCTGCGGCGCGACCTCCGCCGTCACCGGCTGGGCCCGCCACACCGCCGGATCGTCGAACGCCACCGGCACCACACCACGCACCGGCAACTCATCCAGGACGTCTGACACACCCAGCACCACGATCGCCCGGCTGTCGGCCAGCATGAACTCGATCCGCTCCGCCGGGTACCGCACATCCACCGGTAGATACGCCGCTCCCGCCTTCAACACACCCAGCAACGCCACCACCAGGTCGACACCACGGTCCAACACGACCGCCACCACCGACTCCGGCCCGATCCCCAACCCACGCAGATGACCGGCCAACCGACCAGCCCGCTCATCCAACTCCGCGTACGACAGCTCCACGCCATCGGCGGCCACCGCAACCGCGTCCGGCGTCTCCGACACCCAACGCCCGAACAACTCCACCACCGACCCCGCCGACACCGGCACCGCCGTGTCGTTCCACTGCCGGACCACCAGGTCACGACCTTGCGGATCCAGCACGTCGAGCGCGTGGAGGGCAGTGTCCGGTCCGCCGTCAAGTGTCCGGCGCAGTGCCGCGAGCACGCCCTCCGTGCCGGTACGCAGGAGCTCGCCGACCATCGACGGGTCGATGGGGGTGACGACATGCACGCTGATGCTCAACCCGCCGTCGCCGAGGTCGTTGACCGAGACACCCAGGG
Source organism: Plantactinospora solaniradicis (assembly GCF_042658085.1). Taxonomy (NCBI): domain Bacteria; kingdom Bacillati; phylum Actinomycetota; class Actinomycetes; order Micromonosporales; family Micromonosporaceae; genus Plantactinospora; species Plantactinospora solaniradicis. Next base: position 681 of record NZ_JBHSPR010000036.1, read on the forward strand.
GGTAGTTGCTCCCCTCCCGGGTCATCAGGCTGCGAATCCCCTGGTTCTGGTCGCCGCCTCCGCCAGCGGACCGGACGATGTGGCGATAGTTGAAGAAGCTGGTGAACAGCGGCGAGTCGCCGGGCACACCGCTGGCCTGCTGGGCGACGGCCAGCGGCGCGTGCTCGTGTTCCAGCAGGGTCGCCAGCTGTGAACGCATCGCCTCGACCGCGTCGCGGACACCGACCCCACCGGTACGGGCCCGTACCGGCAGCATGTTGATGAACGGGCCGAGCACCCGGTCCGCGCCCTCACCGGCGTTCATCCGGCCGAACAACACGGTCCCGAACACCACGTCATCACGACCCGACAACACCGCCAGCACCCGGGCCCACGCCACGTGCAGCACCGTCGCGGGCGACACGCCCAACCGCCGGCACACCTCCCGAAGAGCGACGGTCACCTCATCCGGCACCGGTACCAACGCCTTCGTCGACCCGGTCCCGTCACCGCGGACATCGAACAGGCCGAGCGGCGCGGTCGACCCGTCAACGTCACCGAGCAGTTCGGTGAAGTACCGCTCGTGTTCCGCCCGCGGCACGGCTCGGCTCTGCGCCACGAAGTTGCGGAACGGCAGGGCCGGAGCCAGCTGGTCGGCACGACCGGCGAGGATCAACCTCATCTCGTGCAACAGCGCGTCCATACCGACGTGGTCCTGAACAGCATGGTGCATCCGCAACACACCGAGCCACTGGCCGTCACCAGCCTCAGCCACATGCAGATCGATCAACGGCGCCCGGGTCAGCGTGACTCCGGAACCGGCCGCCCCGGTCAACGTCTCGACGCCGGCGGCTTCCAGCACATGCTCGATCACCGGGAAGGTCGCCCGGCGCCACACCACCTGCACCGGCTCGCGCAATCCCTGCCACACGATCGCCGTGCGGTAGATGTCATGCCGGTCCACGATCGTCTGCAGTCCGGCCGCGAATCTGTCCAGACGCTCCCGCGAGCCGAACTCGAGCGCCTGCACGGTCAGGTACGCATCCTGCCCACCCTCCTCGGCAAGCAGGTGATGGAACAGCAGACCCTCCTGCAAGGGCGCCAGCGGGTAGATGTCGGCGACGTTCGCCGCTCCTCCGTCGACCGACGCCACCACCTGGGCGACTTCCGCCTCGGTCAGTTCGACCAGGGTCAGCATCTCCGGCGTGATCACCTGTGCGCCGGCCGGGATCAGGTTTTCCGGCACCACCACCGGCGGCGCGCCCGCGGAGGCCGCCAGTCCCGCCGGGGTCGGCGACTGGAACAACGCCCGCACGGACACCGACACGCCCGCCGTCCGCAGCCTCTCCACCAGCGACACCGCCAGCAGCGAATGCCCGCCCAACGCGAAGAAGCTGTCGTCCACGCCCACCGATTCCAGGCCGAGGACCTCCGCGAACGCCGCGCACAGCACCTCTTCCTGCACGCTGGCGGGAGCCCGGCCCGCCCCGCCGCGGTACTCCGGTGCCGGCAACGCCCGCCGGTCCAGCTTCCCGTTCACGGTCAGCGGCAGCGCCGCCAGCGTCACGAACGCGGCCGGGACCATGTAGTCCGGCAGCCGCCGACCCAGGAACGCCGTCAGCTCGTCGTCGGAGACGCCGAAGGGGGCGGGCACCAGGTAGGCGACCAGCCGCCTGTCCCCCGGCGTGTCCTCGCGGGCGATCACCGCCACCTGCGCCACGCCCGGATGCTCGGCCAACACCGTCTCGATCTCACCGGGCTCGATCCGGAAGCCCCGGATCTTCACCTGCTCGTCCGCCCTGCCCACGAACACGAGCTGACCGTCGTCGGTCCAGCGGGCGACGTCGCCGGTGCGGTACATCCGCTCACCCGGGCCAGCGTGAGGGCAGGCCACGAACCGTTCCGCGGTCAGCCCCGACCGGCCCACATAGCCGCGTGCCAGCCCCGCGCCCGCCACGTACAACTCGCCCGGGACCCCGACCGGGACCGGGCTCAACGCATCGTCGAGGACATACAGGCGGGTGTTCGCGATCGGCCGGCCGAACGGCACCGGACCCGTCCGGCCCGGATCGACCTCACCCGCGGCGACCATCACTGTCGCTTCGGTCGGCCCGTACGTGTTCACCAACCGGCGACCGGCCGACCACTCCCGAGCGGTCTGCTCCCCGATCGCCTCCGCACCCACCGCCAGGGACTCCACCGGCAGCCGTTCCGGGGCCAGCACCGACAACAGTGACGGCACCACACTGGCCACCCGGACCGGCAGGTCGGCCAGCAGTTGCGGCTCAGCGCGCTCCCGATCGCCGGCGATCACCAGCGTGCCGCCCCGGGTCAGCGCCACGCCCACGTCCAGCACCGAGGCGTCGAATCCGAACGACGCGAATTGCAACACCCCCACACCTGTGTCCACACCCAGCAACGGCCCGAAAACGGAGAGCAGGTTCATCAGCGAACCGTGCGAGACTGCTACCCCCTTGGGTGCGCCCGTCGAACCGGACGTATAGATCACGTACGCCAGCCCCGCGGAATTCACCGGCCGCGTCGGGAACGGATCGCCGCCTCGGACGTCGTCGACCCGCAGAACGGGAACGTCCAGGGCACCCGAATCATCCCCATCGGAGATCACGGCACGGGCACCGCTGTCGGCCAGGACGAAATTGATCCGCTCCGCCGGCAGCTCCGGGTCGATCGGCACGTACCCCGCGCCGGTCTTCCACACCGCCAGGATCGCCGCGACCATCTCCACACCACGCGGCAACACCAACGCGACCAGCGAGTCGGTGCCCACACCGGCACCGGCCAGCCCCACCGCCAGCTCGTCCGACCGCGCATTCAACTGCGCGTACGTCAGCGTCACACCGTCGGCGGTCACCGCCGGCAGATCGGGATGCGCGGCCGCCCGTCCGGCGAAGAGATCCAGGACCGTACCGTCCGGAATCGGCGCGGCGGTGTCGTTCCACGCGTGCAGCAACCGGCCCCGCTCCGACCGGTCCACCAGACCCACGGCACGCAGCGGCAGCTCCGGCGCCGCGGTGACGATGCCGAGCACCCGGCCGAACCACTGCGCGATCCGCTCCACCGTCGACGGCTCGAACAGGTCCGCGGCACCCGTCACCGAGCAGCGCAGGCCGCTCGGCCGCCCCTCGGGGTCGAAGGTTTCGGTGAGGGTCAGGTCGAGGTCGAAACGTGCGGCCGTCGTCGTGGAGCCGGCCGCCGCGGGCCGGCCGTTACGGCTCCCCGGGACGGCCAGCGGGTTCGTGGCACGTTCGGTGTTCTGCAGGGTCAGCATCACCTGGAACAGCGGCTGTCGCGACAGGGACCGGTCCGGCGCCAACTCCTCCACCAGACGTTCGAACGGCACATCCTGATGCGCCAACGCCCCGAGAGTCGTTGCCCGCACTCGGGACAGGACTTGCCGGAACTCCGGACCCCCGGACAGGTCCGTACGGATCACCAGGGTGTTGACGAAGAACCCGACCAGATCATTCAAGGCCTCGTCCGTACGGCCGGCCACCGCCGACCCGATCGGGATGTCGGTGCCCGCACCCAGCCGCGACAGCAGGACGGCGAGGGCGGCCTGCACCACCATGAAGGGCGTGACGCCCTCCTCGCGGGCCAGCTCCGCGAGCCGCTGGTGCACACCGGCCGGAACCGCCAGCCGCGCCACGTGCCCGCGGTGACTCGCTATCGCCGGGCGGGACCGGTCGTGCGGCAGCGCCAGCTCTTTCGGCGCGCCGGACAGGGCCTCCCGCCAGTAGTCCACCTGGGTCGACAGCAGACTGTCCGGGTCGTCGTCACTGCCGAGCAGTTCCCGCTGCCACAGCGCGTAGTCCGCGTACTGCACCGGCAGCGGCTCCCACGCCGGCGCCGCGCCTGCCTTGCGCGCCTCGTAAGCGACCGCCAGGTCACGGGTGAGCGGACCGGTGGACCAGCCGTCGGTGGCGACGTGGTGCACCACCAGGGCGAGGACCCGCTCGTCCGGCCCCGCCTCGACCAGCGTGGCCCGGATCGGCGCCTCGGTCGACAGGTCGAACGCGTACCGGTTCGCCTCGCCCACCGCCGCGGCCACCTCGCCCGGTTCGACCCGAACGACCTCCAGCTCCCAGGCCAGTTCGTCGAGGGTCAGGACCCGCTGGTACGGCTCGCCCTCGGCGACGGCGAAGATCGTGCGCAGCGACTCGTGCCGGCCGATCACGTCCCGGAGCGCCGCTCCCAGCGCTGACGTGTCCACCTCTCCGGACAGCCGAATCATCGAGGGGATGTTGTGCGTCGCGCCCGGGCCTTCCAACTGGGCCAGGAACCACAGCCGCCGCTGTGCGAACGACAACGGCACTCGCTCCGGGCGATCGGCGGGACGCACCGCCGGCCTGGGCCCGACCGTGTCGGCGGCGGCCAGCCGCGCCGCCAGCCTGGCCGGAGTGCTGGCCTCGAACAGGGTGCGCAGCGGCAGCTCCGCACCGAGACTGACCCGGACCCGCGACACCAGCCGCACCGCCAGCAGCGAATGTCCACCCAACTCGAAGAAACTGTCGTCGACACCGACCGACTCCAGGCCGAGCACCTGCGCGAACGCGGCACACAGCAGCTCTTCCTGCACGCTGGCCGGTGCTCGGCCCGCCCCGGTGCCGTACTCCGGGTCCGGCAGGGCCCGCCGGTCCAGCTTCCCGCTGGTGGTCATCGGCAGCCGCGCCAACAGCACCACGGCGGACGGGACCATGTACTCCGGAAGCCGTTCCCCCAGCAAACCCCGCAGGTCGCCCACGTCACCATCGGCGACCACGTACGCGACCAACCGCCCGTCGTGCACGACCACCGCGGCCTGAGCCACGCCCGCGCAGGTACGCAGGGCGTTCTCGATCTCGCCGGGCTCGATCCGGAACCCGCGGACCTTCACCTGCGCATCCGCCCGGCCCAGGAAGTCGAGCTGCCCGTCAGCGGTCCACCTCGCCCGGTCGCCGGTGCGGTACATCCGCTGACCCGCGGCTGCGTACGGAGACGCTACAAACCGCTCACCTGTCAGCGCCGCCCGCCCGACGTAGCCGCGGGCCACGCCGGGGCCGGCAAGGTACAACTCACCCTCGACCCCGGCCGGCATCGGCGCCAGCATGTCGTCCAGCACGTACGCCTGGAAGTTGGGCAAGGGGCGGCCGACCACCGGATGCTCCGCGTCGCTGACGCGGCAGCCGAGCGCGTCGATGGTGCACTCCGTCGGCCCGTAGAGGTTGTAGACGGTGATGTCCGTGGCGGCCGCCAGCTCGAGCCACAGCGGCTCGTCCATCGCCTCGCCGCCGACGTCCAGCATTTTCGGACGGTGCCGCTCGTCCGAGAGCAAACCCGCGTACAGCAGTTCCCGGACGTAGGAGGGAGTGACGTTCAGGTAGTCGATCCGGTGCTCGGCAACGTAGGCGGCGAACGCCCGCGGACCCAGGCGGACGTCGTCGTCCAGCACGTGCAGCTCGTGACCACGGGCCAGGAACAGCATCCCTTCCAGCGAGGCGTCGAAGGAGAACGACGCGCTCAGCGCGGCCCGCAGCCGACCGCCGGCATCGGCGGTGGCCACCCGATGGTGGGACAGCAGGTCCGCCAAGTTGCGGTGCTCGACCAGCACCGCCTTGGGCATACCGCTGGAACCGGAGGTGTAGATCAGGTACGCCGCGTGGCCGGGGAGCGGGACGCCGAGCCGGTCAGCGTCGGTCAGGTCATCGCCGGAGTACCGGGCCAGCAGCTCGGCCGTCGCCGGGTCGTCGAGGACAAGACGAGGTGCCTCGGCCCCGAGGTCCCCGGCGGTCGAGGTGGTCACCACCAGCGCCGGAGCCGCGTCGCGGAGCATGAACGCGACACGGCTCGCCGGCATGCCCGAGTCGACGGGCACGTAGGCGCCACCAGCCTTCCAGACAGCGAGAATCGCGACCACCATCTGTTCCGAATGTGGCAACGCGAGCGCCACCACCCGCTCCGGTCCCACGCCCCGCTCGACCAGGTGCCGCGCCAGCCGGTTCGCCCGCGCATTCACCTCGGCGAACGTCAACGGCGCCGCGAGCGTGCCGGAACACAACGCCGCTACGTCCGGGGTACGCCTGGCCTGGCCTTCGAAGACGATGGGATAGGTCACCGCAGGGGTGTCCGCGGCGGTGTCGTTCCACTCATGCAGGATCCGGTGCCGCTGCCCGGCGTCCAGAACACCGATCTCGCGCAGGGCGGTGCCGGGATCCTCATCGAGGGCCGTGACCAGATTCTCCAGGACGGTGCATGCCAGGTGACCGACCAGGCGGGGATCGATCGACGCGACCGCATCGACCGTGATACTCAGCCCGTCGTCGCCGCGGTCGTTGATCGACACGTCCAGTGGATAGTTGGTCCGCTCCTGGCTCATCAGGCTGCGGATACCGCCGCGCTCACCGCGCGGTGCCGTGTCGGTCCGGGTGATGTGGCGGTAGTTGAACAGGCTGGTGAACAGCGGCAGGTTCCCCGCCACCCCGCTGGCCTGCTGGGCGACGGCCAGCGGCGCGTGCTCGTGTTCCAACAGCGCCGCGAGCTGTGAGCGCATCGCCTCGACCGCGTCGTGGACACCGATCCCACCGGTACGGGCCCGTACCGGCAACGTGTTGATGAACGGGCCGAGCACCCGGTCCGC
>NZ_JBHSPR010000037.1:0-66925 GCF_042658085.1 Plantactinospora solaniradicis
CGACCGAAGCATGTCATGAGCAGGACTGCCGATGCATGATCGACAGGACACGCCCTAGGCGAGCAGCAGGGACTGGGGCCGCGCCGACAGGACCTGGTCCAGCACGAGGCAGGCGGCACCGAGCGCGCCGACGTCGTCGCCGAGGGCCGTACCGGTCACCGTCGTCTCGTGCATCTTTCCGACGAACGGCGACGACGCGACGATGGAGTTGATCACCGGGAGGAACAGCCGGGACAGGTGCGGCCAGATCGGACCGCCGAAGACGATCAGTTCGGAGTCGACCAGGGTGGCCGCGGCACTGACGCCGAGCCCCACTCTCCGGGCCCAGCCGTGGATGATGTTCTGCGCGGTGCTGTCCCCGGCGTCGGCGAGCGCCATCAGGTCGAGCAGGCTCCGCTCCGCCTCGCCGGGCCCGACCGGTGCCTTCTCCGGACCCAGGATCCTTCGCTCGATGGCCTCGTTGACCAGCGCGTACGTCGTGCAGTTGGCGTCCAGCCCGCCGATCTCGCCCGCGTTGCCGGAGACGCCACGCAGGACGACGTCGTTGACCACCACGCCCATCCCGGAACCCGTACCGAGGTAGAAGAACAGGAAGTTGCCGGAGTGCACGGCGGCGCCCGCCCACCGTTCGGCGATCGCCGCCGCGATGACGTCCTTGTCCATCACCACCGGCCACCCGGTGACCCGGGACAGCTGGTCGCGCAGCGGCACCCGTTCCCAGCCCGCCAACTGCGGAGGTTCGACGACCGCGCCGGCCACCGCGTCGATCGGCCCCGGAACCGCGACGCCCAGGCCCAGGATGCGGTCGCGGGGAATGCCCGAGTCCTCGACGAGCTGTTCGACGGCGGCGCTCATATCGGCCAGCGTCTGCGCCTGGTCGACGACCTGCGGCGTCGGTTGCCGCATCCGGCGTACCACCGCGCCGACCAGGTCGAGCACCACATAGGTCACCACGGCCGGATCCAGGTGTACGCCGATCGCGAAGCTTCCGCCGGGGCTGACCTGGAGAACGGTCCGAGGCTTGCCGACCCGCCCGCCCTTCTTGCCCGCCTCGACGACGAGTCCCCGGTCGAGCAGGCGACGGCAGATGTTCGACACGGTCTGCGCCGACAGGCCCGTCGCGGCGGCGAGTTCGACCCGGCTCAGCCCGTCGGGCGCACGCCGGATCGCGTCGAGCACGACCGACTCGTTGAAGTCACCCATCCGGGGAAGATTCGTCCCACGTCGAACGGTCGGTTGGTCGATCGTCACGCCCGTACTCCCTGTTTCGGGTGCCTTGAGGGTAACCGCCCGGCCACCGGTCCGGACCCGACGTCGCCCCGCGCGGGGACGCGCTGGCGGCGGCCCACCCGACCTGCGGTACGCCGGTCGCCACAGAGGACGGTACCTTAAATCAAACCGATGTACTTATAACCCTCGCCGGGGCCCCCGGTACGGCAACGTCTGCCGGTACACGACGTTGGTGGTGGTGCTCCCGAACTGGGCCAGCTCGTCCACGAGCTGTTCGAGGTGGGCCATGCTGTCGGCGGTCACCTTCAGCAGGTAGCAGTCCTCGCCGGTGGTCCGCAGGCACTCCAGGATCTCCGGGCGCTCGTCGAGGAGCCGGTGCAGCGGCTGGTGCTGGCTGCCCGGATACTTGAGCCGCACCACGGCGAGCACCGGGTAACCGACCTTCGTCAGGTCGACCTCGGCGCGGTAGCCGGTGATGACCCCGAGCTGCTCCAGCCGCCTGACCCGCTCCGTGGCCGCCGACGCGCTGAGGTTGACCCGTCGGCCCAGCTCGGTGAGCGGTACCCGGCCGTCCCGCTGCAACTCGGCCAGGATGGCCCAGTCGGTCAGATCAAGATCCTCGGCCACCGGACCAGAGTACCGGCAGATCCACGGCACATCCCCGAGTACGCGGGCAGAAGTCCCTTCCGACCCGGGGAGCCTGCTGACTAGCCTGTTCCGGTGCAGATAGGCGTGAACGTACCGAACTTCGGACCCGGCACCGATCCCGGCATGCTGCGGCAGTGGGCACAGACCGTGGAGGGCCTCGGCTTCGACCTGCTGATGGTCTCCGACCACGTCGCGGTGACCCCGGACGTCGCCGAGCAGTACCCGGCGCCGTTCTACGAACCGTTCACCGCGCTCGCCTGGCTGGCCGGGATCACCTCCCGGGTCAGGCTCGGCACGACGGTGCTGATCGTGCCGTACCGGCACCCGCTGCTCGTCGCCCGGATGGCCGCCAACCTCAGTCAACTCAGCGGTGGACGACTGGTCCTCGGCGTCGGCGTCGGCTGGGCCCGGCAGGAGTTCGCCGCTCTCGGCGTACCGTTCGCGCAGCGCGGCCGGCTCACCGACCAGCACCTCCAGACGATCCGGGCGGCCTGGGCCGACGACGGCGACTACCGCGCCGGGGACATTCCGATCTGGGTGGGCGGCAACAGCGACACCGGCCAGCGCCGCGCGGTACGCCTCGGCGAGGCGTGGCACCCGCTGCGGTTCACCCTCGACTGGTTCTCCGCCGCCGTGGACCGGTTGAAGGCCACGGCCAACGAGCAGGGCCGCCCGGTGCCCGCCCTGGCACCACGGATCATCCTGCGGATCACCGACGCACCACTGGTCGGACCGGAGCGGCTGGCCGGCGAGGGCAGCCTCGACCAGGTGCTCGACGACATCGAGGCGCTGCGCCTGCTCGGCGCCGAAACCGTCGTGCTGGACCCGTTCGGCGGGAACCCGGCCGAGACCCGACATCCGCAGGTGGCGTGGCAGGCGCTCGCCACCATCGCCGCCCACCGGGCCGGAACACCGAACACCGCACACCGAACGGAGCGACCATGACATCCGACGACGAACGCCTGTTGCGCCGGGCCATCGCACTCGCCGCCGAGGCGCGGGCGGCCGGCAACCCGCCCTTCGGCTCACTGCTGGTCGGCCCCGACGGTGCCGTACTGGCCGAGGAGCGCAACACCACCATCACCGACGCCGACATCTCGGCGCACCCGGAGCAGAAGCTGGCCCGGTGGGCGGCCAGGGAACTCGATCCGGACACCGCGGCCCGGACCGTCATGTACACCAGTTGCCAGCCCTGCAACATGTGCACCGGGGCGATCGAACGCTCCGGCCTCGGCCGGGTCGTGTTCGCGCTCTCCGGCGAGCAGTTGGCGACCCTCAAGCCCTCCGGCGGCTTTCCACCCGTACCGCAGAGCGGTCCCGCGCTGTTCGACGAGGCCCGCAAACCGGTGGACGGCTACTACCACTGAGCCCCATGGGCCCGAAGCCCGCCGGACGCCCCGCTGACCGTGGGCTTCCGGCGGCTTCCGTCAGGCGCTCTCCCGGAGGATCAGTTGGGACGGATAGGCGGTGGCCGGCGGCACCCGGGCCCGGTCGAGCACGGCCGTCGCGGCCGCCGTGGCGATCCGCTCGACCGGGTGGCTCGCGGTGGTCAGGGCCGGGGCGCTCAGCGCGGCGAACGGCACGTCGTCGAAACCGGCGACGGCGACGTCGTCCGGCACCCTGACACTGCGCCGACGCAGCACCGCGAGCGCGCCCAACGCCATCGCGTCGCTGTTCGCGAACACCGCGTCGGTGTCCGGCCAGCGGTCCAGGATCGTCACCATCGCGGCCTGGCCACCGGCAGCGGTGAAATCGCCCGGCACCAGCCGGATCGGCAGCCCCGCCGCCCGAATCACCTGCCGGTACGCCGTGACGGGCCGCCGGGTGCAGGGCATCCAGTCCGGACCGGTGATCATCGCGATCCGGCGCCGGCCGGAGTCGTACAGGTGGCTGACGATCGTGCTCGCCGCGCCCCCGTTGTCCACGTCGAACGACGGCACGGCGGCAGAACCGATGCCGATCGACACGGCCCTGCCGCCCAGGGCGGCCGGTACCGCCGCCAGGATCCGCTCGGTCGTGTTGACGATGAGCACCCCACGGACGCTGCGGTCCTCCGCCAACCGTCGCAGTCGCTCCGGCGCGTGCAGCGGCAGCCACTCCAGGGACACCCCGACCTCCCGCAGCGCGCAGACCTCGGCCGCGGCCCGCACCACCCGGTCGACGTACGGGTCGTGCAGCACGCCCGGTTCCGTGCCGGCGACCGCCACGACGAGCCGTACCCCGCCACCGGTCGCGAGCGCCCGGGCCGCCGGGTTCGGCGCGTAGCCGAGTTGTTCGGCGGCGGCGGCGACCCGGTCCCGGGCCGAGGGGGAGGCGGCGCCGTACCCGGCGAGGACCCGGGACGCCGTCGACCGGGAGACCCCGGCGAGCCGGGCGACGTCCTCCAGGGTGGCCTGCTGTGAAAGCGGCCTAGCCATGCCGGCCCCCGCGCGGAGACTGATCCGAGCACGGTGGCGGCGCGGTGGCACGATCAAGGTGGCGCATGGGGAAATGATGCACCCGTGGCGCGGGCTGCGGCGAGCCGAAATCGCACCGGTCGGTCGCCGGCGGTCTTCCACCGGCACCGCTTGCATTGGGAGCGTTCTCAGGGGTGCGATCTTGTCAGCGACTCCCCCGCCCGAGGAGTCGACGTTCGTCGAAAGAGTCGAGAGCGGAGGCCGCACCGGTGACCCCTCCTACCGGCGCCGCAGGCACGCTCCGACCACCGACCGTACCGGCGCGGGTCCTCGCGGCCCGGACCGGCGTCGCCGTGGTGTTCGGTCTCAACGGGCTCGCCGTCGCCTCGTGGTTCTCCCGGGTTCCGGCGGCCCGGGACGCCCTCGGGCTCACGCCGGGACGGTTGGGCCTGCTGCTACTGGCACTCTCCGCCGGTGCCCTGCTCGCGTTGCCGACCGCCGGGGTGCTGGCGCACCGGCTCGGCCCGGCCCGCACGGTGGCCAGCGCGACCGCGCTGGCTGCGGGCGGGGTGGCCCTGGCCGGCGTCGCCGCCGGCAGTTGGCACGCGGTACCGGTTGTCGCGGTTGGCCTCTTCGCCCTGGGCTACGGCTCGGGCACCTGCGAGGTCGCCATGAACGTCGAGGCGGCAGCGGTCGAACGGCGACTCGGGCGCACCATCATGCCCCGCTTCCACGCGGCCTGGAGCCTGGGCACGGTGGCCGGGGCGATCGTCGGTGCCGGCACCGCCCGGGTGGGGCTGTCGATCGGCGTCCACCTCTGCCTGGCCGCCGTTGTGATGCTGGCCGGCACGCTCGTCGCGGTCCGGTCTTTCCTGCCGGCCGCCACCGGCAAGCCGGCGGACACCGGAACCACTCCGGCCCGGGGCAGCGGCGCGCTGGCCGCCTGGCGCGAGCCGCGCACCCTGCTGATCGGGCTGCTGGTCCTGGTGATGGCCTTCACCGAGGGGACCGCCAACGACTGGATCGCGGTGGCCTTCGTCGACGGCCACCGGTTGACCGAGGCGCTGGGCGCGCTGGCCTTCGGGATGTTTGCGGCGGCGATGACGGTGGGTCGGACCGTCGGCACCGTCGCGCTGGACCGCTGGGGTCGGGTACCGGTGCTGCTCGGCACCATCGTGCTGGCCGCGCTCGGTGCGGCGACCGCGGTGCTGGCCAGCCCGTGGCCGGTGGCGCTGGCCGGAGTGGTCCTCTGGGGGCTCGGTACCTCCCTCGGCTTTCCGGTGGGGATGAGCGCGGCGGCCGATCAGGAGGACCGCGCGGCGGCCCGGGTCAGCGTGGTGGCCGTGATCGGCTACACCGCCTTCCTGGCCGGGCCGCCGCTGGTCGGGCTGCTCGGCGACCGGGTCGGCGTCCTGCGGGGCCTCCTGATCGTGCCGTTCGTGCTGCTGCCGGCCCTTCTTCTGGTGCCGACGACCCGCCGGCCCACCGATCGGGCCGGCGACCCTACCGGCTGATCAGACCCGGGTGACCCGGACCGCGTCGGCGATGACGTAGCCGGTGCCGGACGTCCAGCGGCTCACCCCCACCTTGTCTCCGTCCCCGGCGGCCAGCGTGAAGACGCCGAGGGACACCCACTGGCCGCCGCCCGCGCGCTGGTTGACGCGTACGGTCTGGTTGCCCGTGGTGGTGGCCACCATGTACGGGGTCGAGTCGTTGTAGCCCGGGTCGGCCGCGTACCAGACCGAGACCTCGTAGCTGGCGGTGGCCGGGATGTTCACCTTGTACCAGGCGACGTCGCTGCTCGTCACCGGCTCGGCGAACCGGTAGTCGGTGCCGTACCGCTGGCTGGAGTAGGCCGAGGTTCCCCAGTTCGCGCTGGCGGTGAACCGGCTGTCGGTGTTGTCGACCGTGGTGCTCCATTCCGGCGGCTCCGGCTGGTCGGGGGTCCCGACGTCGAGGTAGTTGCGGTCGATGCGCATCTGCACGCCGCCCCAGGTTTCGTAGACGTCACCGGCGTACTGGTGCAACCGCTGACGGTCGGCGTAGTACTCCGCCGGGCAGTACGGGCCGGCGTCGGTGTCCGCCACGTTGTTCCACCAGGCGAACCAGAGGTGGTCGACGCGGGTGTAGGCAGGGTCGTTGTACGCGCTGCACAGATCCCGGACCCCGGACGATCCGCTGGAGTACATGCCCGAGAGGTAGCCGAGCGTGTGCAGCCGTTCCGTCCAGCCGGACAGGTAGGACAGCACGGCGGCCTTGCACGACGCGTTCGACGGGTACTGCTCGATGTCGTTGTAGATCGTGCTACCGGCGGGGATGCCGAGCGCCCGCGCGGCGTTCACCGCGCTCGTCGCCCGGCTCGCGCCCTGGGACCGCGCGGTGGTCGGGTCGGCGGACATCTTGGGCAGCCTGGTTCCGCACGGGGCCTGGTTGTCGAGTTCGATGGGAATCAGGCGCCAGCCGTTGTTGGTCTGGTTCGTCACCCAGGTCGCGGTCAGGTTCGGCTGGGCGCACGAGCGGCTGGCGCCGCTGATGTAGATGCCGACCGCACGGTACGGCGAACTCGCTCGCCAGGTGTTCATGACCGACTGGGACGGGGCCGTGCAGGTGTCGAAGCCCCGTCCGGTGAAGGTGCCCGGCTGAGGACCGGCCGCCGCCAGCGGCGCCGCCCCGGGCAAGAGTCGCGACGTCGAGCCGCCGTCGGGTAGCGACGACGAGCCGACGTCGACCGCCTGGGCGGGCATGGCGGCCACCGATGCTCCGGCGACCGCGATCATGAGGCCGGTCAGGCCCGCCATGATCCTTCTCATCCAGGTCTCCTTTGGAGGAATTTTTACACGCGGCGTAGATCCTTGGAAAATTCCTACCACGTATCGATGGCTGCCGCTAGGAGGATCCAGGACAAGCCGGCGTGAATCTCCGGCGGCGAACCGACGGTCCCGCCGTGGTCATGGCGATCGGGGACGTCGTCCAGCGATCCTCGTGATCGGCCGGCGGTCGGTGGCGGTTGCTCTACTTCCCCGTTCCCCGTGCAGAACTGCTGCGCCGCCTGAGGACCCGCAACCAGTTGACGCACGCGAACGCCCTCAGGGTGACGGAGCGGGAAGCGAACCCGTGGTAGGTCGATCGGCCGTCCACCGCGACCACCCGCAGCGTCAGCTTCCGAACCGACCCTGCCGGCCTGCGCGGACGTGTACGGCAGGCGGGTCCGGGCGCTGCGCGACCGTGGATACGAATCTGGACGAGCGCAATGTATTCAGGGCCCTCGAATTCAGGTGGCGGCACCCTACATTTGGGGGAAGCTGGATTAGGCACTGGCCAGCACCGTTGAGGCATGAAGCTCCGAATATTCGCCGCAGCAGGAGCAGCGACAATCGTCCTGGCCGGGTGCACCGACGACGGCAGCGGCAAGCCGTCCGCATCGTCCGGCGTGACCAACCAAGCAGCGCTCATCGAGGCCGCGGCATGTATGCGCGCTCACGGATTCCCCGAATTTCCCGATCCGGTCGAAACCGATGGACGCTGGGCGTACCCGGCCCCCGCACCGAACATACTCCGGCAGCCCAATCCAGACTGTGATCAGCTGCTCCGGAGGGCCGGAGCCATCCCTGAGATTACGGCTCGAGCGGTGACCGCCGACGAGATGAGCAAGCTGCGTAAGTGGGCGGACTGCATACGCACGAACGGTGTGCCCGACTGGCCCGACCCGGAGGCCGACGCTGTCTTCCGTCCGAGCAGGTTTCTGGAGAATGACGACCCGGTATGGCGGAAAGCCGATGAAGCCTGCCGGCACCTGGAGTTCGGCCCCATTACGGTTGACCCAGGTTCGGGTCACAGCAAGACGGGCGGGTCCGACTGAAGTCGACTCGGCGGCCGCAGACAACCACTACTTCAGGCCGGTGGTGGCGATGCCCCGAACGAGGTACTTCTGACCGGCGATGAAGAAGCCGATGACCGGTGCGAGCGACACCGCCGACATGGCGAACATCTGGCTCCACTGGCTCTGTCCCTCGGAGTCGACGAACTGCCGCAGGGCGAGCGGCACCGTGTACAGCTCCGAGTCGGTGAGGTAGAGCAGGGGGCCGAAGAACTCGTTCCAGACCGAGATGAACGTGAAGATCGCCGTGGTGGCGAACGCCGGCATGCTCAACGGCATGATGATCTTCCAGAAGACCCGGAACGGCCCGCAGCCGTCGATCCGGGCGGCGTCGTCCAGCTCGGTCGGCAGGGCCCGCATGAACTGCACCATCAGGAAGATGTAGAACGCGTTGGTGGCCAGGAAGTTCGGCACCAACAGCGGATAGTACGTGTTGATCCAGTCGAGCTTGGCGAAGACGACGTACTGCGGCACCAGCAGGACGTGACCGGGCAGCATCATCGTGCCGAGCATCAGCACGAAGAAGAGCCGGCGGCCGGTGAACCGCAACCGGGCGAACCCGTACGCCGCCAGCGAGCAGGAGAGCAGATTGCCGACGATGCTCAGTACGACGATCACGAGCGAGTTGGCCAGGTAGAGGCTGAACGGATGCTCCAGTGCCGACCAGCCGCCCGGATAGTTCGTCAGGTCCCACTCCGTCGGCCACAGCCCGAGGTCGGTGAAGACGATCCGACTCGGCTTGAACGAACTGGAGACCAGCCAGGCCAGCGGGTACATCATGACCGCGCCGATCAGGCAGAGCGTCACGTGCCGGATGAACCGGGACCGACGGGTGCTGCCGATCCGCTCGACGCGGCTGTCGGTGTCCGACATGCTGACGCCATCCTCTCCGTCCGGGCCGGACTCAGTTGTCGTAGAAGACCCAGTAGCGGGCCGCCAGGAAGTTGACCGCGGTCAGGATCGCGATGAGCACGAGCAGCACCCACGCCATCGCCGAGGCGTAGCCCATGTCGAACTGGGTGAAGCCGCGCAGGTACAGGTACACGTTGTAGAACAGGGTCGACTCCGCCGGGCCGCCCGTACCGCCGCTGAGCACGAAGCCCTGGGTGAAGGTCTGGAACGAGGCGATCAGCGACTGGACCAGGTTGAAGAAGATGATCGGGCTGAGCAGCGGAATCGTGATCGATCGGAACTGGCGGAACCGGGAGGCGCCGTCGACGGCGGCGGCCTCGTAGTAGGCGACCGGGATCTGCCGCAGCCCGGCCAGGAAGATCACCATCGGCGAACCGAAGGTCCAGACGTGCAGGATGATCAGCGTGGTGAGGGCATGGTCCGGATCGGTCGTCCAGGCGGGCCCCTGCACCCCGAACCAGCCGAGGAAGTCGTTGACGATGCCCTCGGCGCCGAAGATGTAGCGCCAGAGCAGCACGACCGCGACGCTGCCGCCCAGTAGCGACGGCAGGTAGAAGACCGCCCGGTAGACCGGCAGGCCCCGGATGCCCCGGTGCAGCACCATCGCCACCAGCAGCGCCGCCACCAGCGACAGCGGCACCGACACGAACGTGTAGACGAAGGTCACCTGGAGCGACTGGCGCAGCCGGGCATCACCGAGCATCTCCCGGAAGTTGTCCAGGCCGATCCACCGGGGCGCGGTGAGCAGGTTGTAGTCGGTGAAGGCCAGGTAGAGCGACGCGAAGAACGGGATGACCGTGAAGAGCATCCCGACGAACCAGGGCAGCAGGAACAGGTAGCCGGCCCGGTCCCGCCGGCCCCGGCGGCGTGGTGGTCCCGGGGTCGTCGCCGGTGTGGCGGCGACGACCCCGGTGGGTCCGGTCACTTCGTGAGCGCCTTGCGTGCCTCGGCGACGAACGCACGGGCACCCTCGGCCGCGCTCCGCCGCTTGAACTCCACCTCGGTGGCGATGGTCTCCAGACTCGCCGCGATCGCGCTGCCACCCGGCGGATAGGTGTACGACCTCGGCAGCTTCTCCCCCTGGAGCCTGATCAGGTATTCGGTAGCGGTCTGGTCGTCGGGTTCCAGGGTCGGCTTGACCGTCTCGGCGATCCGCTGGTTCGCCGGTACGCCCCGGGTGGTGCCGGTGGCCCTGGCCGCCTCGGCGTCGTTGACGAGGAAGTCGAGCAGCTTGAGCGCCTCGTCCCGGTGCTTGGACGCCGATGCGATCGACCACAGCGCCGGGGTGTCGATCGACTGTCCACGCCGCCGGCCCTGGACCTCGCCCGGCATCCGCAACAGCGCGAGGTTGCCGCCGGCCGCCTCGTTGTAGGACAGGAAGTTGTTCGTCGGGATGATCTGGGAGGCGAGCGTGCCCTTCGCCAGATACGACTGCGCGGCCGAGGCCCCGGTCTCCTCGAAGAACCCGGCCGGCGGAAAACCGCCCTGGTCCCGCATCCGCTGCACCATCTCGAACCAGGCCGTGACGGTGCCCTCGCTGACCCCGAGCGCCCCGTCGGCGGTGAAGAAGTCCTCACCGCGCTGCCGGGTGAAAACGAGGAGGTTGGCCATGGTCTGCGGCTCGAATCCGGTGCCGTACACCTTCCGGCCGCTTTTCGCGGTGATCTGCCGGGCGAATCCGGCCAGGTCGTCCCAGCTCCAGGTGTCGCCGTTCGGCACCTGCACGCCGTACCGGTCGGTGAGGGTCCGGTTGACGACGAAGCCGATGCTGTTCAGTCCGGACGGCACGCCGTAGGTCTTGTCACCGACCGTCGCCAGCGTGCGGGCGCTCTCGCCCAACCCGGTCAGGTCGAGCGCGTCGCCGTGCGCGCCGAGGTCGAGCAGGGTGCCCCGGTCGGCGTACTCGCGCAGGCTGTCCACTCGCATCGCCATCAGGTCCGGCGGATCGCCGGCGGCGAACCGGGTGGCCAGTTTGTCCTTGTAGGGGCCGCTGTCCTGGTACTCGACCCGGACGGTGACGCCGGGATGCTTCCGCTGGAACAGGTCCAGCGCCGCCTGGGTCTTCTGGGCGCGTTTCGCGTCGCCCCACCAGACCATGTTCAGGGTGACGCTGCCCTGGTCGGCGCCGTCGTCGCCACCGCCGAAGCCTCGGCCGCAGGCGGAAAGTCCGAGAGCCAGACCGGCCAGGCCGGCGGCCTTCAGCGCCGCGCGGCGGCCGAACACGGCGGTGTGGGTATCGGGCGGCATTGCGGGCTCCCCTCAGTTCCCGATGCCGGCCTGCGGGCCGGCGTAGGTCCGCAGCATGGCGGGGATGCCCGAGGCCGGGTGGAGGGTGTACGAGTAGAAGCTGCTCGGGTTGAACGCCGAGCCCTTGGAGGTGACCTTGCCGGAGTCCCAGGGGCTGTTGACCAGGACGTTGCCCCGGTTGACCAGCTCGCCGGCCTCGACGTAGTACGGGTTACGGACGTTCTCGAAGTAGCTGTTCTCGACCACACCCTTGGTCAGGCCCCGGATGTAGTTGCCGTACGAGGTCGAGTTCTGAAGGTAGTTGTTGTACAGGTGGCAGTACGCGATGTTGTCCGCGCTGGGGTTGCGGGTCCTGGTGTTCTGGAACCAGTTGTGGTGGATCGTGATCCGCGCGGTGACGTTCTCGGTCCAGCCGATCCCGAACGTCTTGTTGTTGTCGACCAGGTGGTTCCAGGACACGGTCAGGTTCGTGGTGTCCTTCCGGCTGTCGATCAGACCGTCGTTCATCCGGGACAGCCGGTTGTGGTCGATCCAGATCCGGTTCGCGGTGTCGAGCTGGATCGCGTCGTAGTCGTACGCGTCGTCGTCGGGGTCGTCGTCCGGCATCAGGGTGTCGCGGATGGTCAGGTTCCGGATGATGACGTTGCTGACCCCGGTGCCGAGGAAGAACCCGCCACCGACGATGTGCCCACTGGTACCGACCCCGATGATCGTCTTGTTCGACGCCACTCGCAGCTCGGTACCCTTCGGACTGATATTGATCGTCCCGGCCACCCGGATCACGTACGGGGTACTGGCCGTCACGTACTGGTTGAGCTGCGCCTGCGTGGTGACCGTGACCGTCTGACCACCCGCACCACCGGTCGTACCCTGGGCGAACCCGTCCGGCACGGACGAGTACGGCACCTGCGGTCCCGACGAGCCACCGATCTTGACCATCTGCCACTGCTGGTTGACGCCGTCCAGGTCGGTGAACTGGGAAACCCGTCCGCCGTCGGTCGTCGACCACTCCCAGATGTCGAGCGCCTTGCCGCTGAGGCGGTTGACCAACCGGACGTGGCCGTCGGCCGAGTCCACCACCCGGAAGTGCTGCCGGGTGTCACTGCTGGGCGCCTGCTGGGTCAGCTCCGCGCCGTCGGCGGCCGAGGCGATCTGCAGCGCCTTGCCACTGTGCCGGGACCGGAGCTGGTAGTAGCCGCTACCGACGTCGAGGAACTGCCACTGCTGCTGGTTACCGTCGTTACGGGCCCACTGCACGATCGGCGCACCGTCGTTCGTCGCGAGGTTGTACACGTCGATCGCCTTGCCGCTGTGCCGGGAGGTCAGCACGTAGTAGGCGCCGGTGTCGACGTTGGCGGCCTGGGCCGGCGTCGTCGAGACGGCCAGCGCGACCGGCACGGCCAGCGCCGCCACCATCGTCGCGGCGAGGGCCGGCGGGCGCCGGTGTCTGAGAATCCTGGTGAGCATCTGGATGTCCTCCGGATGTGGTGGTGGTCGGGGGTCAGGAGACGGGGTTCCAGCCGTCCGAGCCGGCCAGGTAGCGCTGGGGGGTGTAGGTCGCGGCCTGTGCGTCGGTGAGCTGCGGCCGGTTGCCGTTGACGCCGGCACCGGCACCGTTGTTCCGGTACTCGGAGAAGCGGGCGTTCTGCCAGGTGTTGGCGGACATGTTGGTCCACGGCTGGGCGGTGTTGATGTGCGCGCCGAGGGTCGACTCGCGGTAGAGCACCTGGGCGTCCGGCCCCCACGGTCGGCCGAGGCTGCTGGAGCCCGCCGCCGCGGAACTGGTCAGGCTGCAGCGGTAGAACAGGAAGCCGTACGCCCGGCTGGCCGGGGTGCGGGCGGCGGTGAGCGGGCCGCCGGTGGACCGCTTCTCGTGGACCTGGGTGCTGTGCAGCACCGCGATGCCGTCGCCGAAGATGAAGTCGACGGTGCCCTCGACGTACGAGTTCCGCACGTACGAGCGGGCGGCGGCGCCGACCAGGAAGGTGTCCTGGTCGCCGAGCAGCCGTACGTTGGTCAGCACGGATCGGTCGGAGTTGAGGTAGAGCGCCACGGCCTGGTGCCCGGCCTGGCCGGCGTTGGCCACCTCGTCGAAGTCGTTCGAGATGGTCAGGTTCGTCGCGGCGAAGCCCCGGCCGGTCACCGTGGCCGTCGCGCTGCCGTTCGTACCGTAGGTGCTGCCGTCGGGGCGCAGGGTTCCGGCGGAGTGGTTCTCGACGATGACCACGTTGCCGGGAGCGGCGCCGAGGCCGAGCAGGTGCAGGTTCGTCTTGTTCGACGGCACCGAGACCACCCCACGGTAGGTGCCCGGCCGGATCGCTATCGTCACCACACTGGCGCTGTTCGCCGGTGCCGCGTCGATCGCCGCCTGCACCGTACGGTGCTGGCCGGTGCCGTCGGCGGCCACGACGATCGAGCCGGCGGGCGGCCCGGAGGTGTCGCCGATCCGGACCAGTTGCCACTGCTGGTTGGTGCCACCGAGGTCGGTGAACTGGGAGATCCGGCCGCCGTCGGCGGTGGACCACTCCCAGACGTCCAGCGCCTTGCCGCTGTTCCGGTTGACCAGCCGGACGTATCCGTCCGGCGAGTCCACCAGCCCGAAGTGCTGCCGGGTGTCCGAACTCGACGCCTGCTGGGTCAGTTCCGCACCGTCCGCCGCCGAGGCGACCTGGAGGACCTTCCCCGAGTGCCGGGACCGTACCTGGTAGTAGCCGTTACCGACCGCAACGAACTGCCACTGCTGCTGGTAGCCGTCGTTGCGGGCCCACTGCACGATCGGGGCGCCGTCGTTCGTGGCGAGGTTGTACACGTCGACGGCCTTGCCGCTGTGCCGCGACGTCAACACGTAGTACGCGGCGGGGTCGACCGTCGCCGCGTACGCGGGTGCGGCCGGCACCATCAGCCCGGTCGACACGGCCGTCGCCGCCACCGTGGCGGCGAGGATCGTCCGGCGCCGGATCCGCTTGCGGGTGGAGATGGGCATGACGAGGTTGTCCCTTCGCGGGAGTGGCACGACTCGGGTGGGACGGTCCGCGCCAGGGATGTGCGCACGCTGCCCGGCGGCGCACCCGACTCCGCTGACGAGGTCCGTGGCTCCCTTGTGAACCCCGGCAGAGATAGTCAGGCGACAATAAGTTTCGCCGTGAAACTTTGTCAAGCCTGTGGTCATCATCGATATGGGAGCCGGACCGGCCGGTTAGTTACAGAAGTTGACGTAATCAAAGCAGTCGATTTAAGGTGTCGGCGTGACCCAGCGCCTCTACCACAACCCGGTGCTGGCGGCCGACTGGTCCGATCCGGACGCGATCCGGGTGGGCGACGACTTCTACCTGGTGGCATCGAGCTTCCATCGGGTTCCGGGCCTGCCGATCCTGCACTCCCGGAACCTGGTCGACTGGACGATCGTGGGGCATGCGCTGGACCGGCTGGAGCCGGCCACCGAGTTCGCCACGCCCCAGCACGGCCGGGGAATCTGGGCCCCCGCCATCCGGTTCCACGCCGGCCTGTTCTGGATCTTCTATCCCGACCCCGACCGGGGCATCTTCGTCACCACCGCCCCGGCGGTCACCGGTCCGTGGCGCCGGCCCCAGCCGCTCAAGTCCGGCCGAGGACTGATCGATCCGTGCCCGCTGTGGGACACCGACGGTACGGCGTACCTGGTGCACGCCTGGGCCCGCAGCCGGGCCGGGTTCAACAACCGGATCACCTGCCACCGGATGAGTCCGGACGCGACCCGACTGCTCGACGACGGGCGGACCATCATCGACGGCGACCGGATCCCCGGCTGCCGAACCCTGGAGGGGCCGAAGGCCTACCGCCGGGGCGACCGGTACTGGATCTTCGCGCCCGCGGGTGGGGTCGCCGACGGCTGGCAGTACGCCTTCCGGGCCCGACGGATCTACGGCCCGTACGAACACCGGATCGTGCTGGCCCGGGGCGACACCGAGGTCAACGGACCACACCAGGGCGCCTGGCTGGACACCTCCGCCGGGCAGCACTGGTTCCTGCACTTCCAGGACCGGGGCGCCCACGGTCGGGTCGTATACCTCCAGCCGATGCGCTGGGCCGAGGACGACTGGCCCCGGATCGGCGACGGCACCGGGGCGGGGCCGGGGACACCGGTCCGCAGCCACCCCGTACCGGCGGTCGGCCGCGACGACACCGCGACCGACGTACCGGCGGACGACGCCGACGGCACCGCGACCGGCGGCGACCTCGCGACCGGTCGGCTCGGACCACAGTGGTACTGGCCGGCCAATCCCCGGTCGTCCTGGTGGAGTCCGGGTCCTCCGGGAGCGCTGCGGCTGGCCTGCGTCCGTTCGGCGGCCCTGGCCGATCTGCGCCAACTGCCCAACGTCCTCGGGCAGCGGCTTCCGGCCGACCCGGGCACGGTCAGCACCACGGTGACCCTGCACAGCGACGTGCCCGGGGCCCGCGCCGGCCTGACCATTCTCGGTCGCGGCTACGCCTGGATCGGCCTCGAACGTACCGCGACGGGCATCGCACTGGTCCACCGCACCGCACCCGCGCCCGGCGCAGCCTCGTCCGGGGCTCGCACCACCGGCTCCGGCGGTGGCGTCGGCGGCTTCGCGCCGGTTCCCGGGCCGGCTCCGGCCGAGACCGACCTGGCCCGCCCGGTGCCGTTGCCGACCGGCCAACGGGCCGCCACCCTGCGGATCCACCTCGGACCCGGCGCGGTGTGCCGGTTCGCCGCCGCGCCGGGCCAGGACCCGCCCGTGCCGCTCGGCACGCCGTTCGTGGCGTTGCCCGGTCACTGGGTCGGGGCCACCGTCGGACTGTTCGCTGCGGCCCCACCGGGCGACGGCCCGGCCGGTCACGCCGAGATCAGCCGGTTCACCATGGTCGGGAGCTGAGGTCCATGCCGGGAGAACAGACCCGGGTACGGGGCGCCGTCGGGCTCCGGCACGTCGACCAGGAAGTCGCCGAGTACGTCTGGCAGCCCGTCGACCTGCCCCGACACGTCTCGCCCCGCCCGTTCCTGCATCCCGTACGCACCCTCGACGGGGTGGCGGTGACGGAGTTGATGCCCAGCGACCACCCGCACCACCTCGGGGTCAGCATCGCCGTACCCGACCTCGCCGGACACAACTTCTGGGGCGGCCGTACCTTCGTCCGCGCCCAGGGACCGACCCGACTGGACAACCACGGCACGCAGCGGCACGACGGCTGGGTCAGCCGTACCCCGGAGTCCATCGTGGCCGCACTGGCCTGGGCCGCACCCGACGGAACGGTCCTGCTGCGGGAGCGACGCCGGATGGCCGCGGTGCCGCTCACGCCGGAGTGCTGGGCGCTGGACCTCAGCTTCGAGCTGACCAACGTCACGGCCGAGCCACTGGCGTTCGCCAGCCCGGCGACCAACGGCCGGACGGATGCCGGATACGGCGGCTTCTTCTGGCGTGCTCCCCGCAGCACGGCCCGTACGGCTGTCTTCGGCCCGCGCCGCCGGGGCGTACGACACCTGCACGGGCGCCGGGGCGACTGGCTCGCGCTCACCGGCGCCACCGGACCGGACGCCCGGTGGACCCTGGTGTTCGTACCCGTGGACGAGCGGGCGCGGGCCGATCGCTGGTTCGTCCGCACCGGTGACTACCCGGGCGTCGGCTCCTGCCTGGCCTGGGAACGCCCGTTGGTCGTCCCGACCGGGGGCACGTTGCGGCGCCGTATCATCACCATCGTCGCCGACGGCACCCTGACCGTCGACCGGGCCGTCCGGCTCGCGGCGGCCGCCACCGCGCACGCCACGGACGGATGAGGACATCGACGGACGAGAGGGGCGATGGCATGGCAGGCCGATCGCCCAACCGGCACCCGCGAGACGCCTCCCCCGCTGACGCCGCGCCGGAGGCGGCCACGCTTGCGCTGTCCCCGGGTCAGCCACCCGTCGCGCACTACGGGACCGGCGCCGGTCTCGCCGACGCGCTGGCTCCCCGGCCGTACCTGCATCCGGTACGCACCATCGGCGGCACCCCGGTCACCGAACTGATGCCCGCCTCCCACCGACACCACCTCGGCGCAGGACTGGCGGTGCCGGACGTCGGCGGCGCGAACTTCTGGGGCGGTCGGACCTTCGTACCCGGACACGGGCCGATGTGGCTGGACAACCACGGTACCCAGCAGCACCGGGAGTGGCTGCGACGCGAGCCGACCGAACTCGCCCACTCGCTGCACTGGGCAACCATCGACGGAGAGGTCCTGCTCGCCGAGCGGCGTACCCTGGCCTGCCGCCCGGTGCACGACGACGCCTGGGCCCTCGACGTCGACTTCACCCTCACGAACCTGACCGGGCAGCCGCTCGCCATCCGCAGCCCGGCGACGCAGGGCCGGGCCGGAGCCGGGTACGGCGGTTTCTTCTGGCGCGCCCCGACCGGAGCCCGGCCGGCCCGCGCGATCGGGCCACGAGGTGCCGAACTGGCGGACCTGCACGGTGCCACCGCCGACTGGCTGGCCCTGACCGGCAGCACCGGCGACCGCGACTGGACGCTGATCTTCGCGGGTGCCACCGAGCGGACCCGACGGGACCGGTGGTTCGTCCGGATCCGCGACTACATCGGAGTGGGCTCCTCGCTGGCCTGGGACCGACCGCTGGTACTGGCACCGGCCGAGGCGACGACGCGACGCATCGTCACCGTCATCGCGGACGGCATCCTCCGGCCCGCACGGATCCGTGACCTCGCGGCCGGTCCGGGGTCCGGTCCGTGACCCGGCACGTACGCCGTACCGGACCGGCACCGACGACCGACGCACCGGTCCGGCAGGAGAGCCTCCGGGCGCACAACCTGGCGCTGGTGTTCCGGCAGATCGTCGCCGCCGACGGCCGCCCCATCTCCCGGATCGAGTTGGCCCACGAGACGGGGCTGACCCGGCCGACCATCTCCCGGATCGTCGACGAGTTGCTGGCCGGCCGGCTGGTCACCGAGGCGGGCCCGGCGCCCTACGGCGGGGCTGGTCGCCCCCGGGTCGGGCTGGTGCTCTGCCGGCAGGGGCCGGCGGGTCTGGGCCTCGACATCCGGGCCGACTGCCTGGCGGCCTGCGTGGTAGACCTCACCGGCACGGTCCGGCACCTCGCGTTCGTGCCGAACCCCGGACTGGACCGACCGGCCGACGACGTGCTGGCCGACCTCGCCGCGATGGCCTGGTCGGCGATCCGGGCGGCGACCATCGAGAACCTCACCGTCGTCGGCGCCACCCTCGCCGTCCCCGGCGCGGTGCAGGCCAACACCCTGGTCCGGTTCGCGCCGCCGCTGGGCTGGCGCGACGTCGACGTCGGTGCACTGCTCGGCCACGGCATCGGCGCGCGCGCGACCACCCGGACGGCGCGGGCACCGGCGGTGACCGCACTGCCGGCGGCGGCACTGCCGGTCACGGTCGAGAACGAGGCGAACCTCGCGGCGCTCGGCGAGTTGTACGCGGGCGGGGAGGAACTCACCGATTTCGCCTACGTCTCCGGCGCGCTCGGGCTGGGCGCCGGCATCGTGCTGGACGGGCGGCTGCTGCGCGGCTCCCGGGGCTGGGGCGGCGAACTCGGGCACGTCACCGTCTTCCCCGACGGCGCACGGTGCCCGTGCGGGGCGCGCGGCTGCCTCCAGGCGTACGCCGGAATGGAGGCGATTCTCGCGACCGCCGCAGAGCCGTCCGGTGGCTCGCCGGTCGCGGACGCCCTGGCCCTCGCCGACGCCGGCTCGCCCGAGACCCTGGCCGCGCTGGACCGGGCCGGCACCGCCCTCGGGATCGCCCTGGCCGGGCTGGTCAACCTCGTCGATGTCGGCACCATCCTCCTCGGCGGCGGTTACTCGGTGCTGGCCTCCTGGCTGACCGACCGGATCCGGACCGAGCTGTCACAGCGGGCGCTGAGCACCCGGTGGGCCCCGGTCGAGGTACGTCCGGCCCTGCTCGGACCGGACGCGGCGGTGATCGGCGGCGCGCTCACCTCGATCGACCGGGTCCGGCACAACCCCTCGTCCTGGCTGCTTCGCCGGTCCGGAGTGGACGGCCGGGAGGCCGGAAGTCCACTCCGGACCGGCATCGTCGCCGGCTGAGCCGGACTGTCGCCAGTTTGTCGTGCTTGCAAACGAAGTATCCCCACCCTGGTCGCAAGCAGATCCACTTTCTCGCACGATTCCCCGGCGCGATCCATTGACGTTCGCCACAGTCCGAACCTAACCTGAAATCGGAAAGCGCTTTCCGGGCGCTGCCGGATGACGCGCATGGGCCGTCGTCCGTGGTTTCGGCCGGTCTGCCGTCGCGGGCCAGCCCGATCGGGAGGTTCGATCACATGGCGGTTCTCGGTAGGACACTGCGCGGCCCCACTGCTCGCCGAGCCAGATGGCGGGCGGCGGTAGTGGTCGCGAGTTCGATGGTGCTGATCGGCGCCGCGGCGGTCGTCACGCTGCCCGCCGCCCAGGCGGCCACCATCACCCCCGGTGCCTGGTACAACATCATCAACGTGCACAGCGGCAAGGCCATCGAGATCTCCGGTGGCTCGACCGCCGACGCCGCCACCGTCGTGCAGCAGACGGTGGGCAGCGGGCAGAACCAGCAGTTCCGGTTCGAGTCCGCCGGCACCGGCTGGTGGCGGGTCGTCGCCCGGCACAGCGGCAAGGCGCTCGACCTGTGGGAGTGGAACACCGCGGGCGGCGCCGAGTACCGGCAGTGGCCGATCACCAGCGGATACAACCAGCAGTTCTCGGTGCAGAACATCGGCGACAACATCCAGCTCATCAACCGCCACAGCGGGCTGGCCCTCGAGGTCTGGGAGTGGTCGACCGCCAACGGCGCCCGGATCTCCCAGTTCGACGACCTCAACGGCGCCAACCAGCAGTGGCGAATCGTCCAGGTCGGCAGCGGCGGCGGCCCCACGACCCCGCCACCCACCGGCAACCCGCCGAGCACCAGCTTCCCGACCCCGACCGGCAACTCCCCGGTCAACAACGGCACCATCCAGGTGTCCGGCACGTTCGACGGCGGCATGCGCCGCTACTGCTGCATCGGCGACGGCGGCCAGGGCGAGAGCCAGGACCCGGTCTTCGAGATCGCGGCCGGCGGCACGCTACAGAACGTCATCCTGGGCGCACCCGCCGGTGACGGCGTCCACTGCGAGGGCAACTGCACGCTGCGCAACGTGTGGTGGGAGGACGTGGGCGAGGACGCGGCCACCTTCCGGGGCGGCAGCAACTACTACGTCATCGGCGGCGGCGCCCGGTCCGCATCCGACAAGGTGTTCCAGCACAACGGCTCGGGAACCGTGCACATCAACGGCTTCTACGCCGAGAACGTGGGCAAGCTGTACCGGGCCTGCGGCAACTGCAGCAGCTCGTACCAGCGTCACGTGGTGATGGACAACGTGGTCGTACGCTCCACCAAGGTTCTCGCCGGGATCAACACCAACTGGGGCGACACCGCCCGGTTCACCCGGATCACCGTGTACGGCTCGGCGGTCATCTGCGAGAAGTACCGCGGTGTCTCCAGCGGCAATGAGCCCGAGAAGATCGGTGAGGGAGCCGACGGCGTCAACTGCTTCTACAGTCCGTCCGACATCACGATCCGCTGACCGGTACAAAGGGCCATCTGGCGGGGCCGGCACGCACCAGTGCCGGCCCCGTCGACTATGAATGGCGTATGTCACGCTGCTCCGAGCGCCTCGGTGAGGACGATGCGGGCGGCTCGCCAGGCGGGATAGACACCAGCGCAGGCACCGATCAACACGGTGGCGAGCACACCGCCGATGGTGGCCCAGGCCGGTACGACGACTGGCCAGGCCTGGTAGTTCGAGTACGCCGCCGTGGCCAGGATTCCCAGGAGCACACCGCCCACCCCGCCGAGCGTCGAGAGCAGTAGGGACTCGGCGAGGAACTGCAGGCGGATGTGGTGACGGGTCGCGCCGAGAGCTCTGCGCAGGCCTATTTCCGGGCGCCGTTCAAGGACGGAGATGACCATGGTGTTCGCGACGCCCACCCCGCCGACCAGCAACGCCACCGCGCCCAGCCCGAGGAGCAGTGCGCTGAGCGTCGTGTCGGCGGCGTCCTTCGCCACGAGCGCGTCCGATGGCCGTGACACGGCGACCTCGTTGGGGTGCTCCGGGTTGGCGGTGGCGGCCAGGATCGTCCGCACCGCAGCGACCGCCTCATCGAGCGTGCGCGCGAAGATTCTGGTCGGATAGCCGTCGAAGCCCAGTTCGGACACTGCCACCGGCCAGCCGACCAGGGCCGCGTAGTCCAGCTCGGGCACGAGCACGACGGGGTTGAGCACACCGATGACGGTGAACCACCGGCTGCCGAGCCAAACCTGTACGCCGGGGGCGACGCTGGTGACACCGAGGCGTTTGGCGGCGCCGGCGCCGAGGACCACGGCCGGGTACCGCGCGGTGACGGGATTGAGCCAGGCGCCGTCGGCGATCGTCGCGCCGACCGTGTCGAGCAGGTCGTTGCGGGTGGCGAGCGTCGTTATGTTGCCGGTCTCAGCCGGCGGTACGCGGTCGCTGCGGTACACGTGCGCCCCGGCCAGAGTCGCCGTGGCCGTGACCGAGATGACCGGGCCGATCCGTCCGATCATCGCCACCGCGTCCACCGGCAGATGCGACGACTCGCCGCCGACGCTGTGACCGGGTCCGACCGTCAGGAGGTTCGTCCCCAGCAGGGCAAGCTGCCGATCGAGGCTCTCCCGACTGGAACTGGCGACGCCGACCACACAGACCATCGCGGCGATACCGATCGCGATGCCCACGGCAGACAGGAGGACCCGCAACGGCCGGGTCCGCAGTCCGGCGGTGCCAACCCGGACCACGTCGCGGGGCAGCAGGCGTGACGGGGCGTTCATGCCGTCACCCGGCCGTCCCGCACGTACACCCTACGGTGCAGGCCAGCGGCGATGTCCCGGTCATGGGTGATCACCACGATCGTCGTGCCTCCGGAGTGCAGTTCCCGTAGCAGGTCCATGACCTCCGCGCCGGAGGCGGAGTCGAGGTTTCCGGTCGGTTCGTCGGCGAGCAGCAGCTTCGGATCGCCGACGACCGCCCGGGCGATCGCCACCCGCTGCTTCTCACCGCCGGAGAGCTGATGCGGGCGGTGGGTCAACCGGTGTCCCATTCCCACCCGCTCCAGCGCGTTGCCGGCACGGCGTCGCCGCTCGCGCAGGCCGATCCCGGCGTAGAGCAGGCCATCGGCCACATTGTCCACGGCGGGCACACCACCGGCGAGATGGAACTGCTGGAAGACGAAGCCGATGGTTCGACCGCGCAGCGCTGCCAGCCGGTTGTCGGAGAGTTGGGACAGGTCGTTTCCGGCGATGGTGACCGTACCCGTGGTCGGTAACTCCAGCGCCCCGATCAGGTGCAGCATCGTCGACTTGCCGGAGCCGGACGGGCCGACGACGCCGACCAGCTCGCCCGGGTCGATCGTCAGCGACACCTCGCGGAGTGCCTCGACCCCTCCCGGGTAGGTCTTGCCCACCCGCTCGAGCGTGATCATGAGGGCACCACCACGAGTGTGCCCTCGGCGATGCCGTCCCCGGTGATCTGCACCTTGCCGTCCGCGAACATGCCCAGTTGTACGGCGACGTCGTGGGTGCTGGAGCCGGTCATGACCTGTACCCCGTAGCCGCCCCCGGGGAGCACGACCAGTGCGGCGATCGGAACAGCCAGCACGTTGTCCCGTTTGGACGAGACGAGGCGGACCACCACCGGAGCCTGGTCGAGCCGGCCGAGCTTGGACTGGTCGGCGACGGTGACCGTCACGTCGATCGTGGCCGGCTGGTCGTCCTCGCCGGGGGTCGCGACGGCACCGACTGTCGTGAGCGTGCCGTCGACCGTACTGCCATCCGGCAACGTGATGGTCGCGGGCAGGCCCGGGCCGACCAGACTCTGGAGTGCCACATCAAGGGCGATGGTGACGACCCTGGTGGTACCGGCGTAGGTCAGTAGCGGGCCGCCGGCCTGATCACCGAGGTGCGCGATCACCTCGGTGACGCGTAGCGCGGCGCGTGCGAGCACGACCGCGGCCGGATCGACGACCCCGGTCTGGACGAGCCCGAGATCCTTCTGCCATCGCCGTACGGCCGCCGCGGTCGTCGACGTGTAACTCTTGTCGACCGTGTATCCGGTGTAGCCCAGGGCGGCGAGGTTCTGCTCGATCTCCTTCACGTCATCGCCGGTGTCGCCGGATCGCAGCAACCGGTAGAGCGGAAGGGAGCCGTACAACAGGGGTACGGCCCGGTTGTCCGCCTTGTAGACAGGCGTACCTCGGATGATCGTCGCGCCCGGAGCCGGCAGCCAGGTGATGGTGCCATGGCCTAGGGCGTTGAGCCTGACCGGTGCCCCGTAGCCGAGCACGCCGTTCACCTGCTGGGTCCTGATCAGGGTGGTCCGGGTGACCGGGGCGGTCGTCGCCGACGGGTCGGCGGTGTTTGGTGATGTGGCCGGATTTCTGCCGCCGAATCCGACGGCGGCGGCCACCATGGCGCCGACTACCACGACCGATGTGCCGATCACCAGCGCGGTTCGTAGCGGTCGGTTCATTTGGTACCGCCTTCGCCGCGGGGCAATTTGTCCTCGCAGGCTTCCATCGCAGCCTTGTAGACGGGGTCGTTGTCGAGCTCGGTCCTGGAGAGGTTCGCCAGCCGACCCCGGATGACGATGTTGCCGAGATTGGCGCCGGTCGTCTCCGGATCTGACATATCGACGTCATGGGCGCGCATGCATACCGCGAACGCGCGCAACTGCTCCAGTTCCTGCGTGTTCAGGGGCGGGACGAGAGCGCCGCCCGGCAAGAGATGCTGGCAGGCCTGGACCGCGACGTCCCAGGCAGAGCCCCGCTCATGAGAGGAGGGCGTGGGGAGACGCAGTTCGTGCGTCGCCGGATCGGGGTCCGGCACGTTCTGACCGTGGTCCCGCATGCATCTCGCGAAGTTCAGCTGCGCGTTGGCGACCTCGGCGGCCTCCGCTGACGCGCTGGCCGCCTTCGCCGAGTTGGGCCCGCTGGCCGGCGTTGTGCAGGCGGTCGCCAGCAAGAACCCGCACAGCAGGACGGGTACCGCGACGATCCGGACGCGATGAAGGGTTCTCATGGTGGTTCACGGTGCGCCCGGACCGGGTCCGCCGTCGTCTGCCCGTGCTCGTAGTCCCGGGTACGAGCACGGTTGGACGTCTTGGGCCGCCCCCATGGCTAGCATCAAGGCCATGCGTCGCCCAGCCGGCTGGCACTTCTTCGTCCACAGCGGGCGCAGTTACCTGCTGTCGGCGCTCCTGGCTGTGGTGCTGCTGGCCGCCGCGGCCTACCTGCCGCCGTCCGGTGGGACCACCGTCGGCCGCTCCGGCGAAAATGTCGACATGGTGCGGTACTGGTGGCTATTCGCCGTCCCGCTCTTCGTCGCCCTGTTCCTGCAGCACCGGTGGCCGTTGCCCGCGCTGGCGCTCGCCGTGGTCGGGGCGGCCGGGCATCTGTACTACGCGCGTCTGGAGGTCGTCTCGCTGGTCGACCTGGTCGTGGCGATCACGCTGTACACCGTCGCCAACCGGGCCCGCGCCCGGTGGACCACCGTCGCCGTCACCGGTGCGCTCCTGGCCGGCGTCGTCGTGACGAATTTCTTCGTCCTGCTCAGTGCGAGGGCCGGCGGTCTCGAGGGTGGACAGCGGAGTGCGGTGTTGGTCAACACCGTGGGAAAGGAGAGAAACCGCAAACCGGTCCTGGGCCTCCTCGCCGGGGCCGCCGGCAACGGGATGGGGATGATGCTCGTCCTCGCCTCCGCCGCCGCGCTGGGCGAGGGCGCGCGCGCTCGGCGCAAGTACCATGAAATCGCGGAGCAACGTGCCGCGGACCTGGAGCGGGACCGCGGTCGACAGGTCGAGCTGGCGACCGTGGCCGAGCGGGCACGCATCAGCCGGGAGCTGCACGACGTCGTCGCGCACAGCCTGACCGTCATGGTCGCCCAGGCCCAGGCGGCGAGCGCCACCCAGCATCGTCGGCCCGAGCTCAGCACCGAGGCCATGGACGACGTGGTCACGACCGGCCGGGCCGCGCTCGCCGAGATGCGCCGCCTGCTCGGTACAGTCGCCGGCCCCTCCGACGGTCAGGGGCCCGGCCTCGACGGCCTGTCCGAGCTGCTGGACCGGGTCCGGGCAGCTGGGACACCGGTTCGGCTGGGCATCGACGGCCAGCTCGTGCCGCTGCCGCCGGCCGTCGACCTGACCGCCTACCGCATCGTGCAGGAAGCCCTCACCAACACCATCAAGCACGCCCGACCGGGCGCCCGCGCGGAGGTGCGGCTGGCGTTCGCCGCCCACCGTGTCGACGTCGAGGTCACCGACGACGGCGCGGGCCTCCTGGTGACGCCCACGCCGTCGCGGGGCAACGGTCTACGCGGCATCACCGAGCGGGTCGCTCTGCTCGGTGGGCAGGTGGCGGTCGGGCCGCGCCCCGATGCCGGTTTCGGTGTCCGCGCGTCCCTGCGCCTCGACCAACCGGCGGTGGGCGCGTGAGCGAGCCGATCCGGGTCCTGCTCGTCGACGACCAGTCGTTGCTGCGCAGGGCATTCCGCGCTACCTTCGGCGAGACCGACGACATCACCGTGGTGGGCGAGGCCGCCGACGGCGCCGCGGCCATGGACCTCGTCCAGCGGGTCCGCGTCGATGTCGCGCTGATGGACATCCGGATGCCCGGCATGGACGGCGTCGAAGCGACCCGCCGGCTCCGGGCGCTGCCGGACCCACCGCGCGTGCTGATCCTCACCACGTTCGACCTCGACGAGTACGTGTACGCCGCGCTCCGGGCCGGCGCCAGCGGCTTTCTCCTCAAGGACGCGCTCACCGAGGACCTGCTGGCCGCCGTGCGGACCGTCGCCTCCGGCGACGCGGTCACCGCGCCGACGATCACCGCGCGCCTCATCGCGCACTACGTCAGCTCCGCCCCGCCCACCCCGGCACGGCGCGAACTGCTGGCGCCGCTGACCGTCCGGGAACGCCACGTGCTGACGCTCATCACGTGGGGCCTGTCCAACACCGAGATCGCCCGGAAGCTGCACCTGACGCCGGGGACGGTCCGGACCCACATCAACCGCATCTTCGGCAAGCTGCAGCTTCGCGACCGCGCGCAGGCCATCATCCTGGGCTACGAAGCCGGCCTGGCACCGCCGTGAACCCGGAGGGCCGTTCCGGCCCCGCACCATTGCCGGAGGTGCACGCTGACCGCGCCGTCAACTGCCACCCATCAGCTGCCCTTCCGGATAGAGCTCCGCCTCCCGCCGCGTCAGGGCCGGCCGCAGCACTAGTAGCCGAACATGTGAACCCTGCATGATCTTGTGACTACGCGAATGGGACCGCGGGTCGAATCGGCGATCGACAGGCGGGGCGCGACGCGGCGTTCCGCCACCGGGGGCCGTTTCAGCCTCGGCTGGCCGACACGCTCCGGCCCATGGTTTCGCGGCGTTCGGCCTCCCGCTCGGCCTGCCGCTGTTCTTCCGCCATCCGGACGTCGTACGCGGCGCGCGCCGTCGCGATCGCATTCTGGTGCGTCTCGGTCCAGTGGACCAGAGCACGAATGGTCTCGTGCAGGGTCGCGCCCATTGGCGTGAGTTCGTAGTCGACCCGGGGCGGCACCGTCGGATACACGGTGCGGGTGACCAGCCCGTCGCGTTCGAGGTGCCGCAGGGTACGGGCGAGCATCCGCTGGCTGATCCCGTCGACCTTGCGGCGCAACTCCGTGAAGCGGAGGCTCCGGCGGTCGAGCAGGGCGATGACGAGCAGGGACCACTTGTCCGCGATGCGGTCGAGGATCTGCCGGACCTCGCAGTCCTCCCGGGTGTCCCACTGGAGCACGTCGTAGTCGGCGTCGGTATCCGCGCAGTGACCGAGGGACCGCGAAGTTCCTTCTTCCATGGCTACCGATGGTGCCTGACGATGCTGCTGGTTACAAGAAGGAACCGGCATGCACTGGAGGAACCAGGAAGCCGACGGTTCCCCGAGAGGAGTCGATCATGATTGCGTCGAGCGGCCGCATGGACGGACGGGCGTGGGGTGTGTTGTTCGTCCTGTGCGGAGCGATCTTCCTGGAGGGGATCGACGTGGCGATGCTGAATGTGGCACTGCCCGCGATCCGGGCCGATCTCGGACTCTCCACCGGGACGCTCAGCGGTGTGGTGAGTGCGTACGTGCTCGGCTACGGCGGCTTCATGCTGCTCGGTGGCCGGGTCGCCGACCTGCTCGGTCGCCGCCGGATGTTCCTGTTCTGGCTCACCGTCTTCCTGGTCTTCTCCGGCCTGGGCGGATTCGCCACCGAGGGCTGGATGTTGCTGGTGGCCCGGTTCGTCACCGGCGTCGCCGCCGCCTTCATGGCGCCGGCCGGGCTGGCGTTGCTCACCAGCACCTTCCCGGAGGGCCCGCAGCGGACGAGGGCGCTCGGCGTCTACGCCGGGATCGCGTCCGGCGGCTTCTCACTCGGTCTCGTCGCCGGCGGCCTGCTGACGGCGATCGGGTGGCGGTGGGTGTTCTTCGCGCCGGTCGTCCTGTCCGGGATCATCCTGCTGGCGGCCGTCCCCCTGCTCACCGAGCGGGACGAGCCGACGCCGCGGTCCGGCGGGTTCGACCTGGCCGGTGCGTTCAGCATCACCGGCGCGATGCTGCTGCTCGCCTACGGCGTGGTACGGCTGGAGCACACCGGTGACGGGCTGGCCACCACCCTCGGGGTGTTCGCCGCGGCGGCGGTGCTGGTGGCCGCCTTCGTCGTGATCGAGCGGCGGTCGGCCAACCCGCTGGTGCGGTTGGGCATCCTCCGTTCCGGGCCCCTGGTCCGGGCCAACCTCGGCGCACTGCTGTTCCTGGGTTCGTTCGCCGGCTTCCAGCTCCTGGTCACCCTCTACCTCCAGGAGCTGCGGGGGTGGAGCGCCCTGGAGACGGGCCTGGCCATGCTGGTCATCGCGATGGACATGATCATCGCTCCGACCCTGACGCCACTGCTGGTGAATCGCTTCGGCAACGTCCGGGTCCTGTTCGGCGGGTTGGTGGCGGCGGCGCTGGGCTACGCGCTGTTCCTGCCGGTCGCGTCGGACTGGACGTACGCGGCCATGCTGCCGACCATGCTGCTGCTGGGGGTGGCCTTCTCCCTGACCTACGGCCCGCTGACCATGGCCGCGACCGACGGTGTCGACGAGGAGGAGCACGGCCTGGCCGCCGGTCTGCTGTACACGTCGATGCAGTTCGGCACGGCCCTGGGCATCTCCGCGGTGACCGCCGTCAGCGTCGGCGCGATGCCGGACGGCAACCCGGCCGGGGTCGAACTGGAGGCGATCAGGACCGCGCTGCTCGTTCCGGTCGTCGTCGCCGTGCTGGCCGCCGTCATCACCGCGTTCGGCCTCGGTCGCCGAAGGCCGGCCGACGATTCCGGGGCCGGTGTCGTACCCGTACCGGCGCCCGTCGAGATCTCGGCCTGACCGGTACGGAGGCGGGTCGACGGCTAGCAGAGGAGCCGCTGGCATGACCCCGGTCAGGCCCACGGCGGGGATGTAGGGGAGCTTAACGCTGCGTGCAGATCTTTTCGCTTGTCTTACGACCGTGGTCGGGACACCGTAGGAGATCCGGCCCGATGCTCCACCCACCAAGTGAACGGATCATGGCACCTGACTCCCCGTGGCGGATCTCCGACTTCCGCGTCCTGTTCACCGCGAGCATCCTCAGCCAACTCGGCACGAACATCGGCTACGTCGCCGTACCGCTGATCGCGGTGTCCGTGCTCGACGCGGGCCCGGGACAGGTCGGCGCGCTCGCCACGCTGAGCACCATCGCCTTCCTCCTCATCGGTCTGCCCGCCGGGGCGTGGCTCGACCGGCTGCGCCACCGGCGGGTGCTGATCGTCGCGGATCTGGTCCGCGCCGCCCTGTTCGCCGCCATCCCGCTGGCCTGGTGGCTCGACGTCCTCACCCTCGGCCAGTTGTACGTCGTCGTCCTGCTGCACGGCTGTGCCACCGTCTTCTTCGACGTCGGGTCGCAGAGCGTGCTGCCCCGGCTGGTCGGGCGGGACCGCCTGGTCCCGGCGAACGCCGCGATCGTGAGCCTGATCGCCGCCGGCAACGTGGCCGGCAGGGGCGCGGGCGGTGCGCTGGTCCAGTTGCTCACGGCACCGCTGGCCATCGCGGGGGCGGCCGTGAGCTACCTCGCCTCGGCCCTTCGGCTCGCCGCCGTCCACCGTACGCCCGCACCGCCCCGTCCCGCCCCGACCAGCCGACTGGCGACGCAGATCGCGGAGGGGCTGCGGCACGTCTTCGGCAATCCCGAACTACGGGCTCTCGCGCTCACCGCGGCCCTGAACAACGTCGGGTCGCAGATCGTCAACACCCTGCTTCCGGTGGTGTTCATCCGCGACCTCGGCTTCCCGGCAGGCGCGCTGGGGCTGTTCTGGGCGGCGGGCGGCGCCGGCCTGCTCCTCGGAGCGCGCTGCGCCCGCCCCGTCGCCGGTCGGCTCGGCTACGGCCGGACGCTCGGCCTCGTCGGGCTGTGCCTGGCGCCCGCCGGACTGCTCGTACCGCTTCTCGACCGGGGTCCCTGGCTGTGGCTGGCCGGAACGGGCTGGATGCTGGCCATGTTCAAGACCGGCATGGACAACGTCCTCGGCGTGAGCCTGCGACAGCGGATGACCGCCGACCCCATGCTCGGCCGGATGAACGCCACCTTCCGGTTCCTGCTCACCGGGGCGCTCGCCGTCGGCGCCGCCGTCGCGGGCCTGGTCGGCGAGCTGACCAGCGTGCGGAACACGCTCTGGCTGGGTGCGGCCTTCCTCGCGACGGCCTTCCTGCCGGTCTTCCTCTCTCCGCTCCGCAGCCGCCGCGACCTGCCCGGACAGCAGGACGGGCCGCGGGACACCCCGGCGGTTACCGTCCTGACCGGACGCCCGTAGCGCGGCGCCGGTACGTGGCCCGGACCCCGACCGGGTCTTCCGGACCATGGCGTACCGCCGCCGCACAGGGTAGAAACATCTCACCCCTTCTTTCCTGGCGCGGCACCGCTCCGGCGGCCGAGAGAGCGCTCTCAGCGACCGTCGGCGTCCCGCCACCGTCCGAAGAGGCAGGTCGATGGCGATCACGAACACCCCGGCGGACGAGCACGCTCTGTCGGAGCATCCCGCACATTCTTACGTCGCTGCGTCTGGAGCACGTTCCGGCCAGCGGAGAGGACGACCCGTATGACGACCCAGTCCCCTGGCCCGCGACGGCGGCCCGTTCACCGGCGACTCGGCCGAGCGCTCGCGCTCGCCCTCGTGCTGACGACCGCCGCCACCGCGACCAGCACGCCCGTCGTCGCCGGTCCGCCCCGGCACGGTACGTCGGACCTCGGACGCCACGTCACGATCTTCGACCCGAGCATGCCGGTCGGCGAGATCCAGGCGACGCTCGACGCGACCCACGCCAGGCAGGTCGGAAACGAGATGGGCACCGACCGGTACGCCTACCTGTTCAAGCCGGGCACCTACGGCACCGCCGAGCAGCCATTGCAGATCAAGGTCGGCTACTACACCGAGATCTCCGGCCTGGGCGCCTCGCCCACCGACGTCGTCATCAACGGCAAGGTCGAGGCCTACAACCGCTGCCTCGAGGGTGGCGGCACGAGCAACTGCCTCGCCCTGGTCAACTTCTGGCGTACGCTGTCCAACCTGTCGATCAACATCAACGCGGCGGGCCAGGACAGTTGCCGGGCGTCGGCGAACTTCTGGGCCGTGTCCCAGGCGGTGTCGCTCCGCCGTCTCGACATCAGCGGTGGTGGGCTGTCCCTGATGGACTACTGCACCGCCGGCCCGCAGTACGCCAGCGGAGGCTTCATCGCCGACTCGCGGCTGCCCGCCACCACCAACGGCTCCCAGCAGCAGTGGCTGACCCGGAACAGCGAGGTCGCCGGCTGGTCCAACGCGGTGTGGAACCAGGTCTTCGCCGGCGTCGTCGGTGCTCCGGACGACGCCGGCTTCCCCGACCCGCCGTACACCACGCTCGACACCACCCCGCTCAGCCGGGAGAAGCCGTACCTGTTCCTCGACGGCCAGGGCCGGTACAACGTCCGCGTCCCCGCCGTGCGGCGGGACAGCCGGGGCATCTCCTGGGGGGACGGCGTGACGCCGGGCCGGACGATCCCGATCCGGGACTTCTTCGTCGCCAAACCGTCCGATCCGGTGCACGTCATCAACGGCCAGCTCGCCCGCGGCAAGCACCTGCTGCTCACCCCCGGCGTGTACGACGTCGCCCGCAGCATCGAGGTCAGGCGCGCCGACACCGTCGTCCTCGGCATCGGGCACGCCACCCTCACCGCCGTGAACGGCGCCATCCCGCTCGACGTCGCCGGCGTCCCCGGCGTGGTGGTGGCCGGCGTCACGATCGACGCCGGGCTCAAGGAGTCACCGGTCCTGCTCCGGGTGGGCAGCAGGCACGGCCGGAACGCCAGCACCCCGCACAACCCGACGACCCTGTCCGACGTGTACTTCCGGGTCGGCGGCCCACACATCGGCCGCACCAACATCGCGCTCGAGGTCAACAGCGACCACGTCCTGATCGACCACACCTGGGTGTGGCGCGGCGACCACGGCGTCGAGGGCTTCACCACCGGTGTCAACGGCGACACCGACCGCTGGAACACCAACACCGGCCGGTACGGCGCCGTCATCAACGGCGACCACGTGACGGCGACCGGCCTGTTCGTCGAGCACTTCCAGCGGTACAACACCGTCTGGAACGGTGAGCACGGCACGACGATCCTGTACCAGAACGAGCTGCCGTACGACCCGCCGACCCAGGCGGACTGGATGAACGGCGACGTCGAGGGCTGGGCCGGCTACAAGGTCGGCGACCGGGTGCGGCACCACACCCTGCACGGCGGCGGCGTGTACGTCTTCAACCAGAACAACCCGTCGATCCACACCGAGAACGGCTTCGAGGTGCCGGTGACCCCGGGTGTCAGGCTGCACCACATCATGACGGTGAACCTCAGCGCCGGCACGATCGACCACGTGGTCAACGGGCTGGGTGAAGCGGCGGACACGACCCGGGTCGGCGCCCCGGTCTTCGTCGCGCAGTACCCGGCCCCGTAACCGGCGGCCCGCACCATCGTCGTGGGCCGGGGCCTCGCGAAGCTCCGGCCCACGACGGTCGAACCCACCGCGCGGCGACACCCCTCAGGTCTCGACCGGGCGCAGCTCCGCCGGGCTCGGCTCGGGCTCGGTCGCCGGGCCCGCCGTGAACCGGTGGCTCAGCCGCCGGTACGGTC
The DNA here is from genome assembly GCF_042658085.1 of Plantactinospora solaniradicis. Lineage (NCBI taxonomy): Bacteria > Bacillati > Actinomycetota > Actinomycetes > Micromonosporales > Micromonosporaceae > Plantactinospora > Plantactinospora solaniradicis. The sequence continues at coordinate 32,555 of NZ_JBHSPR010000037.1, forward strand.
GGCTGCGCAGCGCGACGATCGTGGCGATCAGGCCGAGGATGCCGGTCAGCACGAACACGAGGGCGAGGCCACGGTCGGGGCCGGTGCCGAACCAGCCGCCGATCATCCGGGCGCCCGCGCCGTCGGTCATGAACGGGATGAACACGAACTGGGCGATCGGCGAGATCAGGAACGCGGTCAGCGGCGAGGCGGCCTGCTCGACACTCTGCGCGAAGCCGAAGACCCGGCCCTGCCGCTCGTACGGCACTACCTTCTGCAGGATCGTCTGCTCGGCGGCCTCCGCGTACGGCACGAGCAGCATGTACGCGTACATGCCCACGGCGAGCAGGATGATCGAGGCCCGCAGCGGGAACAGCATGGTGACCGTCCACAGCACGACGTTGATCAACAGCAGCAGCCGGAGCGGGTTCCGGCTCAGGCCGGTCCGGGCGATGAGCAGCCCACCGACGATGAAGCCGGTGCTCAGCACTCCCCAGAGCAGGCCCCAGGTCTGGACGGAGACCAGCGACAGCCCGTACGCGTCCATGAGGGCCATGAACGCGCCACCCAGGAAGTTGTTGAACGCGGAGAAGAGGATCAGGGCGCTCAGCCCCGGCACCTCGCCGATCACCCGCATGGTGCCGCGCAGGTCCACCCTGCGCTTCGGGGCGACCGCCACCGCGCCGTCCGCCGGTCCCGCCGTGCCGTCCGTCAAGGCCGCCGTGCCGTCCAGCGGTCCCGACGTGCCACCCGTCGAGGCCGTCGGGGCCGCCGCGCGGTGCGGTACCGGGACGACGGCCAGGTGCAGCACGGCGACGGCGAGTACCGCCAGCGCCAGGACCAGCACCCAGAACATGCCGCCGATCGCCACGAGCACGCCGCTGATCACCGACGTCACCAGGAAGCTCACCCCGGACGTGGTGCCGACCAGCCCGTTGGCCCGGTCCCGGGTGTCCTCCGAGATCAGCACGGTCACCAGTGTCGGCAGCGCGATCGTCCGGACGTTGCCCGCGATGACGCCGAACATCAGCAGCACGATCAGCGTCCAGAGGGCGACGCTCGTCGGATCGGTGAACGACTCCTCCGGGGTGAACTGGTAGACGACGAAGGCCACGGCGTACAGCGCGAACGACACCGCCGCCGACACCTGCATGACCGTCTTCTTCGGGTAGTGGTCGACCAGGCTGCCGAACCAGATGCCGGTCAGCGCCGTCATCACCAGGAAGATCCCGGAGATCACACCGGTGGCGAAGACCGAGCGGGTCTGGATGTACACGTAGAAGGTGATCGCGAACCAGACGGTGAAGTTGATGACCGACACCAGCAGGGTGCTGACCAACAGTTGGTAGAAAGTCCTTCGATCCCCGTGGATGACGGCCATGCAGCAGAGGGTAAGACCTCAGGCACGGTTGACGTCCACAAGGGCGCGGCCGGAACGCGCTTTTTGTGTCCGTCCTCACGGACGCCGGCACCGGGCCCGGGCTCAGGGACAGGTCAGCCGGGCCCCGGCCCAGTCGCCATGGTCGGCGCCGTTGCCGTTGCCGCCGTCGGTGACGCGCAGTTCCAACAACTGGCCACCGCTGACGTCAGCGGAGATCCGCTCGGGGCCGGCGGCGCCGGTCAGGACGCCGCTCGCGGTGCGTCGCTCGCCGTCGACCCAGACCTCGAAGCCGACCGAGCCGCCCGTACCCATCTCGTCGTCGACGCCGACATCGGCCCGGAACGAGGTGCACCGACCGCCCAGGTCGACCACGATCCGCGACGGCGCGTGGGCGCCGATCCCCTTGTCGTACGTCGTGCCGCCGATGCGGAGCCGCTGCCCGTCGCCGGCCGCCTGCTCGCCGTTGCTGATGTCCCGTTCGACCGGCCCCCAGCCGTTCTCGGCGACGAGGAACGGCAGGTCGCTCACCCAGCGGTCGGCCGGGGGCAGCGGGGCGCGTACCGTCGTGGTCGCCTCGACGGTCGTCGGGAAACCGTTGCCCACCGCGTCCACCGTCGCGGTCAGGTCGTACCCGCCGTAGTCCGTCTCCGGCGGTGCGGTGACGGTGAAGACCGCCTCCTCGGGGGCGCCGTACCGCACCGAGTCCAGCGACACCGTGGCCGGGGTGACCGTCCAGCCCTCCGGCGCGGCCAGCCTGGCAACGGCGTTCCCGAGACCGTCGGCGCAACGGGAGCCGACCGTGACCGTGACGCGCTGCGGTTCGCCGGGCCGGATCTGGGCACCGGCGGTGACCGCGACGTCCGGTGGGCAGGGCGCCTGCGCCCGGGAGTCGGGCACCCCGCCGGCCCGGATCTCCCGCCCGGTCAGCGGGCGCAGGGTCAGGGTGTACTCGTGTGAACGGTTCGCCGGGACCCGGTACTCGTCCAGCACCGAGTTGGGCGTCTCGCCCATCCCGGTCTCGCCGGCCGCCGCGTGCAGGGTGACCCAGCCCCGGTTGCGGACCAGCGGAAGCTGGAAGTCGTACTCGGCGCGGGCCAGTTCGTCGTACGGGGTGACGCTGACGTCGAGGTCGGTGGTGGCGGAGCTGCTGCCGACCAGCAGTCCCTGCCGGCCGTCGGTCAGGGTCGCCCACCGGGCGCCGGTGTGGTTCCCGTACGCCTGCGGACGCGAGTAGCGCACGTACTCCTCGTCGACGCTGCTGCGCCACACGCCGGTGAACGCGCCGCTGTTCCGGTCGTTGTACGTCTCGTGCGGCCCCCGGCCGTACCAGGCGAACCGCCGCATCTCCTCGGGCACCTTGACCTGCACGCCCAGCCGGGGCAGGTACGGCAGTTGGCTGACACCGGAGCCGCGCGGCGTGACCCGGTGCTGGAGGGTGATGGTGCCGCGACCGTCGATGCGGTAGCGCATGGTCTGGTCGATCTCGAAGGACGCCGAGCCCCGGGCGACGCTGCGCACCTCGACGACCGCCGCGCCCTCCTCGACCGTGGACGACACGCCCGTCACCTCGGTACGCAGCCGGTCGAGGCCGAGCGCGTGCCAGATCTCCCGGTCGGCGGTGCCCCAGCCGTAGGTCTCGTTGCTGGTCGGCGGGCGGTAGACGTCGAGTTCCGGGCCGGTGCGCAGCAGTTCCCGCCCGTCGGAGGACATCGAGCGGAGGGTGCCGCTGGAGGTGTCGAACCGGTACCGCCAGCCGGGACCGGACACCACGATGGTCTTGTCGTCGCGGGTCAGCCCCGGAGCGGTGCCACCCGGAACGGCCGGCAGGACACCGGGCACCACCCGGCCCCCGGCGGCGAACTCGTCCCAGCCGTACCGGGAGCCGTCGGCGCCCACGGCCTCCAGCCGGAGCCGGCGCTGCCGGTCCTGCGGGTTCGCCGGCGCGGCGCCGAGGTCGACGTCGACGGTCTGCCCCGGGCCGAGGCGCAGCGGGCGGGTACCGGAGCGGAGCGTGCGGTCGAGTTCGACCAGCGACCAGCGCAACCGGACGTCGAGGGCGCCCGCCGGTTGCTCGTTGCGGATCCGGACCCGGCCGGTCGACGCGTCGTCGGCGCTGAACCGGACCGGCGCGTGTGCCCAGGCCACCTCCACGGTCTCCGGCTGGAGGTACCGGTCGGTGCCGACCAGCCCGTCGGTGCCGGAGAGGCTGATGCCCAGGCTGTCGAACTCGCCCCGCCGCTGCGTGCGGTCGAAGTCCAGGGCCAACGCGGCCCGGTGGACCGGGTCGGCGGCCAACTCCTGCGCGGACAGGGCCGCGCCGTAGACCCGGACGTCGTCGACCAGACCCCGGGCGAGCCGGGTACGCAGGTCGTCCTGTTGGGTGGCGGCATTGCGGCCGACGTTCACCTCGTACAGGCCGGGGTCGAGGGCGCCGGAGCGGGCGGCGGTGGCGACCTCGACGCCGTCGACGTAGAGCCGCAGCGCGGTGCCGTCGTAGACGCCGGTGACCCGGTGCCAGGCGTCGTACCAGTCGGCCGGTACGCCAGCGGTCACTGCGGTCCAGCCGGAGCCGGCGGTGACGCCGAACTCCAGCGTCGTACGGTCCCGCATCTGCAGGGCGTACGCCCGCCCCTTGGTGACCACCGGGAAGCTGCCTGCCCACTCGCCGGGGCGTACCCAGGCGTCCAGGGTCACCGCCGCCCCGGTGAAGTCGAGGCGGGGATCGCGGAACACGTCGACGAAATCGTCCAGGCTGGACAGGGAGACCGCCTGGCCGCGACGGCCGGCGACCAGGCTCGGCTTGCCGACGAAGAATGCCTGGATCCGGTGGGGCGACGAGTCCGGGGTGAACACCAGCGGCTGGCGCAGGTTCGCCTCGGCCCAGTCCCAGACGAAGCCGCCCTGTAGGGACGGGTACCGGCGGGCGAGTTCCCAGAACCGGTCGAAGTTGCCGACGCTGTTCCCCATCGCGTGGGCGTACTCGCCGAAGACCACCGGCCGGGTGGTGGTGCGGGCGATGGTTTCGACGTAGCCCGGCGTCGGATAACGCGGCCCCCAAACGTCGGCGTACGGCGCGTCGCCGTTCGGACTGTTGGACTGGTGGTAGAGCAGCCGGGTGGGTTCGTTCGCGTCCGCCCACTCCGCCATCGCGTAGTGCGCCGTGCCCAGCCCGGCCTCGTTGCCGGTGTCCCAGATGATCACGCTGGGATGGTTCTTGTCGCGGTGCACCATCGCCTGGAACCGGTCCGCGAACGCCGCCTGCCACTCCGGCCGGGAGGCGAGGCAGTTGGCGGGGCAGTTCTCCCGGGAGTGGGTCTCGATGTCCACCTCGTCGGCGATCCAGAGTCCGTGCCGGTTCGCCAGGTCGTACAGGTACGGGTCCGACGGGTAGTGCGAGGTGCGGACCGCGTTGATGTGCAGGCTCTTCATCAGCGTGACGTCGCGGCGCTGGGCGGCCCGGCTGACGTGCCGGCCGGTTTCCGGGTCGGTCTCCGCGCGGTTCGTGCCCTTGATCAGGATGCGTTCGCCGTTGACCAGCAGTTGGGCGTCGCGCACCTCGACCTCGCGGAAGCCGACCGCCTGCGCGCTGGTCTGCGTGACCCGTCCGTGCGGATCGAGGAGTTCCAGCACCAGCGCGTACAGCCGGGGCGCGTCCGCGCTCCACTTGGCCGGGTTCCGCACCGTGGCGGTGAGCGTGCTCTGGCCGGTGGGCGTGCTCGGGGCGGTCATCGTGGCGACCCGCCGGCCGTCGGCGTCGAGCAGGGTGCCCCGGACGGTGTGCCCGTCGGCCGCGCCGCCCAGCCCGATCCGGGCGGTCAGGGTGGCGTCGGTGTACCGGTCGTCCAGGTCGGTGCTGACGTACGCGTCGCGCAGGTAGGTCCGCGGTGTCGCGTACAGCCAGACGTCGCGGAAGATTCCGCTGTAGCGCCACTGGTCGACGTCCTCCAGGTACGCCCCCGAGCCCCACCGGTGCACCTGCACCGCGACCCGGTTGGTCCCCGGACGCAGTGCGTCGGTGACGTCGAACTCGGCCGGCGTGTAGCCGCCCTGGTCGTAGCCGACGTAGCGGCCGTTGACCCAGACGAAGTAGCCGCTGGTGACGCCCTCGAAGCGGAGGACCGTCCGCCGGTCGGACCAGGACGGTGCGACCTCGAACGAGCGCACGTACGCACCGGTGGGGTTGACGTCTCGGGGCACCCGGGGCGGGTCGTCGGGCCAGATCTCCTCGGGAATGTTGCGGAACATCGGATGGTCGACGAAGTCGGACTGCCAGGTGTGCGGCACGGTGGCGGTCGGCCAGCCCGAGACGTCGAAGTCCTCGGCGTGGAAACCGGCCGGCACCAGGTCGGGCCTGGCGGCGATGGTCAGCCGCCAGCCGCCGTTCAGTGCGGCGATCCACGGCGAACGGGCACTGTGCTCGGTGATGTCGGCCGCGGCGCTGCGGGCGTCCGGGTACGGGCGGAGCATCGCGTGCGGAGGCTCCTGCCCCTCGCCGGTCATGCCGGGATCCTCAAGGTAGCGGTGGACGTCGTCGGCGGTCACCGGACCACCGCCCGGCGGCACACCGCCCCGTTCCCACCCGGAGGCCGCCGTGGCGGGTACGCCGGCGGGTGCCAGCAGCGTGACGATGGTGAACGCAGCGAGGAGTCCACGTCCCGGCATCGACATCCTCCCATCGGATCTCAACAGATCCGCACAGGGACCGATATGTATGAACTCTTCCTAACATCCAGAGCTGCCGATATTCAAGGGATCAAGGAGAGCGGGATGGAGGAGTTCGTCCCCAACGCCGGCATCGGTCACCCGACGAGCGCAACGCGCGCAGGTCGGATGACCGATGCCCCGGCTCGACGCCACCGCCCTCGGCCCAGGTGCGGTAACTGGTGCCGGTGCCGGAGTCGCGAGGTCAGCCCGTCCTGAGCCGCCACGTCTCCAGACGGGTCGGCGCCAGGGTGTTCTGCGGGTAGTAGCCCCACTCCTCGCAGCCCGCCGTGCCCGCGGCAGGCGGCCCGACCCGCCCGAGCACCCGGTACCGCCACGCCTCGATGTAGTAGCTGACCTGGTAGACATCCGTGCCGTACTCGGCGACGAGCCGGGTACGCGGCGGAACCGTCGTGGAGAGCATCACGCCGATGGTCGTGGTGACGCTGGACTCGATGGTCGTGCTGACGTTGGAGGTCAGGAAGTCCTTCACCAGGGTCGCCGAGATCCCGACCGTCGCCGAGATCTTGTACGTCTTCGCCACCGACGACGAGATCGTGTAGGTGACCGGGCTGTCCGTGCCGTTGTCCAGGGCCCGGCCGTCACTGACCAGGAACTGCGGCACGGCGGAGATCAGGGTGTAGCGGTACCCCTCCCAGACGTTGATCGGCAGGACGATTCCGTCGGTGTCGGGGGAACGGGACCCGGCCGAGTACCCGGGGTAGTACCCGGAGATCAGTTTCCATTCGGTGATACCGGCCGGACACGGAACGATCGCACCCGCGTTCGCGACGCCCGGAGTCGCCGTCACGACCATGCCGGACAGCAGGGCACCGAGTGCGGCCACGACGCCGATCCGGCTCCGGCCCGACCGCCCTGCCCTCCGGGCGGCCGGCGCGACAACCGGATCGACGGTCGCGACCGCCCCGGGCCCGCCGTCACGACGACCACGGACCCTCGCACTTGCCTGTCGAACCCACCGCATGGCGGCTCCTCTCTCGTTGGTTCGCGCGCCGGCCAACCGGCCGGTGATCTGGGCATGAGCGATCGTGGTCGACGCGCGTCCCGCTGATCGCCGGTACGCCTGCCATCTGCGGAACGAGCGGGTGGTGTCTCACCACGGACCCCAATGCTGGTGTCACCCGCTGGACCACGACTGGACCGCCACTGGACCGCGACTGGAGGAGAGTCGGGCGGGCCCCCGCGCCCGCCGACGAAACCACCGATTGCAGCATCCGTGCCGGCGTCCCGGAGCCGAGCGTCGGAAAGCCGATCAAGACGGGCGTCGTCCCGGCCCGGTACCTACCTTGAGCCCATGATCGTCCGCCGCCTCCTTCTGCTCGTCCTTCCCCTGCTCACGCTGCCTCTGTGCGTCGCCGTCGGCGCGGCACCTGCGCCCGCGCGGGCCGACCTGCCACCGCCCGGCCTGACGATAGGAACGGCGGAGGCCAGCTACCGGTCCGGCGAGGTGGCGGCACTCCGGGCCACCCTCACCAATTCCTCCGACCGGCCGTGCCAGGTCGCCGCGCTCTCGGACGGTGCGCTCACGGTGACGTCGCTGATCCGGGACGACACCCCGATCAGCCCACTACCGACCCGGAGCTACTACACCGGCGGTTACGACGGGGCCGTACGCGCCCAGCTCCGGACCCTGGCGCCGGGCGGGATGGTCACCTTCCCGATCACGGTGGTGGCCGGGAACGTTCCGGTGTCGTACCCGATGCCCGGCGACGGCGCGGCCGTGACCTCGATGTGGCCGATCGGCGCGGACGGCGCGTACCGGATGTCCTTCGTCTACGCGCCGCCCGCGTTACCGGTCGACGACGCCGTGTTGTGCCCGATGACCGGCGCGGCGGACGTCTCGTTCCGGGTCGGTGGCCGGGACGCACCGCCGACCCAGCTCTGGTGGGTGGCCGGGGCGGTCCTGGGTCTCCTGCTGCTCGCCCTGCTCGTCCTGCTCGGCGGGTGGCTCCGGCGCCAACGCCGGCGCCGCCGGCACCACGGTCACGGCAACGGCGCGCGGGTCGTCGCGGGCGCCGTGCTGACCCTGCTGGCGGTGAGCCTGGCCGTCCTGCCCGGCGCCGCCCCGGCCGAGGCCAGGTGGGAGATCGTCAACGGCAACGAGGCCTTCGACAAGGTGGTCAACGACTGCTTCGCCAGCTACTACCTGCCGGGACACGATCCCGCGGGGATCATCGGGGCGATCAACGACCCCGCAAGCCCGCTGGTGACGATCCAGCCGCAGATATCGCAGCAGGGGCACCGCACCTTCGACAACTCGGGAGGACCGAACGGCAAGGGAAGCTCGGCGATCCTGTTCAACCACAACGTCGACTTCGTCCACATTGACGACGGCGACTGGGACGCCTGTAGCGACCTCTACCACGAACTGTTCCACGCCTACGAATACCTGAAGGACACCTCGAACTCGCAGCGGTGCGGCAACACCGGCATCCAGACCGACGAGGTGGAGGCGGTGTTCGCGGAGAACGCCTACCTCAAGGCCCACAAGCGGGCACCGCGCACCACGTACAACCGGAAGAAGCTGCCGAAGAGCCTGGACGACTGCCGGAAGAAGCCCAACCCGCCGAAGCGGAAGGGGCCGGCCACCAGGTGCAAGGGCTACCAGGACTCCTGCGCCGCGACCAACGGCGACCCGCACCTGACAACGTTCGACCAGCACAACTACGACTTCCAGGCGGTCGGCGAGTTCGTCGCCGTACGCGCCGCCACCGGCGACCTGGAGGTGCAGGTACGGCAGGCGCCGGTGCCGCACTCCCGCCTCGCCAGCCTGAACTCGGCGGTCGCACTCAAGGTGGGGCCGGACCGGCTCGGCTTCTACCAGACCGACGGCGCGGTCAGCGTACGCCTGAACGGCACCACGCTCGACCTGTCGGACCGGCCCAGCCCGCTGGCCGGCGGTGGCGCGGTCACCCGCCGCGAGGCGGACATGCATCTGGGCGGCCACGGGTACACGGTGGACTGGCCGGACGGCTCGGCCGCCTGGCTGGACCCGATCGGCGGCTGGGGGCTCCGGCTCTACCTGCAACTCGCGCCGGACCGGCGCGGCAAGGTCGCCGGCCTGCTGGGGAACTTCGACGGCGATCCGGAGAACGACCTGCGCGGCTCCGACGGCGAAACCCTCCCCCCGGATCCCGACCACGCGCAGCTCTACCGCACGTTCGGGGACGACTGGGCGGTGACGGCGGCCACCTCGCTGTTCGACTACGAGCCCGGAACGGACCCGGAAACGTTCGCCGACCCGACCTTCCCGGACCGGGCCGTGACCGTCGCGGACCTGCCGGAGAACGTCCGCACGGCGGCGCGGACCACCTGCGAGTTCGTCGGCGTCAGCGGGCCGGCGCTCCTCGACGCCTGCGTGCTGGACGTGGTGCTGACCGGGCAGCCCGCCTTCGCGGTCGCTGCCGGGGCCAGCCAGGGCATCGGCGCCGCCGGTAACCCTCCGACCGGCACCGACCCGGCCGGCTCGGGCGGGACACCGCCGGCCGCCGGAGGCCGGACGGTGACGCCCGGCGACGTCCTGCGGGACGGCGACACCGCCAGCGGCGAGCTGGCCGGGCCGGGGCAGGTGGTCCGGTTCCCACTCGAACTGGGCGACGCCACCGTCGTCCGGCTGTACGAGGTGCCGGACAACGTACGGGTCTCGATGGTGGGCCCGTCACCGGGCGGTACGGACGACCTCCCCGGCTTCACGGTCACCTCGCCCTACCAGTGGATGGTCCGGCCCGGAGCCAGTTACCAGCTCGAGGTGTCGTACCCGGAGGGGGTGACGACCGGCGGGGAGTTCGGCTTCCGGCTCGTCACCGCAAAGGAACGCCGGCTCACCGCGAAGGTGGGTGACCAGGTCGGCGGCCGGCTCGACGTACCGGGACGGGTCGATCTCTACCGGCTCTCCGTGGACGCCGACACCAGGGTGGCGCTGTCGGGCGGCGGCCCGTGCGAGGACATCGCGTTGGCGATCGTCGACGACGAGCCGTCGCCGCACGTCTACAGCCCGTACTCGCCGTGCTTCGCGGAGACGCTCGCCACGCTGACGGCCGGCCGGCCGTACCTGCTCATCGTCTGGTCCCAGGCCGGGCGGACCGGCGACTACCACTTCGGCATCGAGTCCCTGCCCTGACCGTCGACACCGGGTCCGGCGCGCAACCGCCGGGCCCGGTGTTCGGCCACGTCTCCTCCGAAACCCGCCGCCGTCACGAGGGCAGGACGAACCTGCCGTCGACCTCTCGGCGCAGCGGGGCCACGGCCACCACCGCGTCGAGGTTGATCGGTCCGTAGATGTGTGGAAAGACGATTCCGGGCGCCACCTCGTCGTCCCGTACCGGCGAGGACAACCGGGCCGGGTCGATGCTGAGCAGCAGCAGCGGACCGGCGTCGGCGTAGAACGCCTGGGCGACGCCGAGGACCTGACCGCGCCGCGCCGCGTGGATGAACCCCTCGTCGGCCAGCGTCCGGCCCCGGGTCGACACCCGGTAGTCCCCGGACACCTGTGCCGCCTGCCAGTCGGACGCCTCGGCGATGTGGAAGATCACCACCGGACGATACCGGATGACGTGGGGAATCATCCCCACGTCGACCGGTTCACCTCCGCCTCGGGCAGCGCCGCGTCAGCGACCCAGTTGGCTGTAGACCTGGTTGCGGAAGCGGAGGAAGTAGATGTCGTGCAGCTGGTGCATGTACTGCCACGGCCACTCGGTCACCAGGTCACCGAGGAGGTCGAACTGCTCGCCCGCGGCGGGCCAGTTCGCGTTGAGGGTGAACGCCAGCGCGAACGAGTTGGCCACGGACGGCCAACCCGGCCGGCGTACGTAGTCCGGATGCCGCACCGAACGGTCCGCGGCGGCGAGCAGTGCCGCACCGACCTCGGGCGACCTGATGTACGCCGAGTCCTCGCCGCTGGGCAGGTCGAGCCAGTGCTCCAGGTGGGCGATCGCGGTCAGCCGGCCCAGCGGAGAACCCGCCGGCATGTCGGCCAGCGTCTGCCGGGCGAAGTCGTGCATCTGCTCGTGCGAGCCGCTCCACTTCCGGCAGAGCTGTTGCAGCATCTGGTCGTGCGCCTCGAGGTGCCACGGATGACGGCGGCGGACCTCCTCGAAGCGCCGCCGCGTCTCGTCGACCCCGAGCTGCCTGCCCCGGCCGAGGATGACCAGGAACGACCAGGCGGTGGCGCTGTCCGGGTCCCGCTCGGTGACCTCGTCCAGGCAGTCCTCCGCGATCTTGAGCCGCTTGAAGAAGAGCTTGAACGCCTCGTCGCCGACCGTGCTCGCCCGCCCACCGCCACGGGCGTCCCAGGCCCAGTCGATCGCGTGCGCACCCTTCACCAGCAGCGGCAGCGCCGACCTCGGCTCGGCCGCGACCCAGTCGTCGATCCACCGTTCCACACCACTGTTGTATGCCGCGGTACGGACATAGAAGGTGTGGTCGTCGGGGTGCTCGACCGCGGCCAGGGTGTCGCGGATCGTACGCCAGTCGCCCTGCTTCGCGGCGGTGACCAACCGCGCGCCGACCGGATCACCCATCGCCGGGTCGGTCGTCAGTCGCTCGACCTTCGGGCGGCGTCGAAAGGGCCACATGAACGTTCCTCCCCGTAGCGTCCGGTCGCCCACTATAGGCGGCCGTCCGAGAGCCCGGATCGACGGTCGCTCCGCCCGCCGGACCGCAGATCCGCCGGATCGACGAGCATCGTCGAGGGCGCGGTCGGGGCATGCCCGTGCGTCGGTTGTCGTCCCCGTCCGCCGGCACCGCACCGCCACGGTCGAGGCGGTTCCTAGTCGTGCAGCGGCACCCGCCACACGATCGTGGTGCCGGTCGGCGCGCCCGGACCGATGTCCAGGGCACCGCCCCACCGCTCGGCGCGTTCGCGCAGGTTGACCAGGCCACTGCGGGCGCACGCCGGATCGGTGCCCACCCCGTCGTCGGCGACCCGGACGACCAGCTCACCGTCGCGCACGTCGACCCCCACGGTGACCCGGCTCGCCCGTGCGTGACGCACCACGTTGGACAGTGCCTCGCCGAGTACCGCGAACAGGTCGGGGCGGAGCGGGTCGGGTACGGCGCTGTCGACCGGACCGGACATCTCCAGCGCGGGACGGAATCCCAACGCCTCGGCACAGCCGGCGACCACGTCCCGGATCTCGGCCCGGAGCGCGGAGGCCATCGGCGTACGGAGTTCGAAGATCGCCCGACGGATGTCCCGGATCGTCGAGTCCAGGTCGTCGACGGTGGTGTCGAGGCGCTGCCGCACCTCCGTCCGACCGGCCAGCGGCGCCACCGTCTGCAACTGCAACCCCATCGCGAACAGCCGCTGGATCACCACGTCGTGCAGGTCGCGGGCGATGCGCTCCCGGTCCTCCAGGACCACCAGCATCTCCCGCTCCTCCTGGGCCCGGGCGCGTTCCAGGGCCAACGCCGCCTGGCCGGCGAAGGTCGCCAGCAGGGTGACCTCGACGTCGCTCTCGGCCCGCTGACCGGCCGGATACGCGACCACGAGCACGCCGTGCAGGGCATCGCCGGCGGTCAGCGGCGACACCAGCGCCGGGCCGGCGCCGACCGGAACCGGCCAGGGCGCCGCCTTCGCCAGGCTCTCCACCACAGCCTGCCGGCGGCGGGTCACCGGCTCGACGAAGACGGTGTCGGCGGCGGCGAGGACCGCGCCGACCAGGTCGCCGGCAGTTCCGCCGTCCCCGGCGTCGGCCACCTCGACCGTGAACTGACCGGCCTCGTCGTCGTAGAGCAGCACCAGAGCCACGTCCGCCTCGGCGACCTCGCGGGCCCGCCGGGCGATCAACCGCAGCGCGCCGGTACGGCGGACCTCGCCGAGCAGCACGGCGGTGATCTCGGCGGTGGCGGCCAGCCAGCGCTCCCGCCGACGCGCCAGGGCGAACAGCCGGGCGTTCTCGATGATCACACCAGCGGCGGCGGCCAGCGCCACCACGATCTCCTCGTCGTCGTCGGTGAACTCCGACGCGCCCTGCTTCTCCGCCAGGTAGAGGTTGCCGAACACCTGGTCCCGGATCCGTACCGGCGCACCGAGGAAACAGTGCATGGGCGGGTGGTTCGGCGGAAAGCCGTACGACTGCGGGTGCCGGGTGATGTCCGGCATCCGTACCGGACGTGGATCGGCGATGAGCAGGCCCAGCACCCCCGGCCGTGCGGAAGGTCCCCGATCCGGGCCTGTGTCCGCGCGTCGATGCCGTGCGTGATGAACTCGGTCAACTGCCGGTCCGGCCCGATGACGCCGAGGGCCGCGTACCGGCCTCCGGCCAGCTGGCAGGCCGCCGCCACGATCCGTTCCAGGGTGCTGCGCAGATCCAGGTCGGTGCTGAGCCCGACGACCGCGTCCAGCAGCGCCCGCAGCCGCTCGCGGCTGGTCATCACCTCACCGACCCGGTCCAGCATCTCCTGGAGCAACTCGTCCAGACGGACCCGGGACAGCGGGGTGATCCCCCAGCGACGGAGCCGCGAAGCCGGTCTCGTCCGACGGCACCTGCGGCGGCTCGGTCACCACGCGATGCTACCGCCGACCCTGCCGCACCTCAGAGCGCAAGTCCGCCAGGTGCTCGACGACGTACGCCCGTGCCTACCGATCCGTACGGGGGATCCTCAGCACCGCCAGAGCCTGCTCGGCGATCTCCCGTTCCTCGTCGGTCGGCACGATGCACACCGCGACCGGCGCGGCCGGCGGCGAGATGACGGGCTCGGACCGCTCGTTGCGGTCAGGATCGACGACGATCCCCAGACCCTCGAGCCCGGCCAACGCGGCGGCGCGTACCGGGGCGGCGTGCTCCCCCACGCCACCGGTGAACGTGACCGCGTCCAGCCGCCCGAGCACCGCGAGGTAGGCGCCGACGTACTCCTTGATCCGTCGGCAGTACACGTCGAAGGCGAGACCTGCGGCGGGGTCGCCGGCCGCACGGCGGCGCAGCACGGCGCGCATGTCGTTGTCGCCGGCCAGCCCGAGCAGTCCACTGCGGTGGTTGAGCAGGTCGTCGATCGCTTCCACGGACAGGCCACCCACCCGGTGCAGGTGGAACAGCACCGCCGGGTCCAGGTCGCCGCTTCGGGTGCCCATGACCAGGCCCGCCAGCGGCGAGAGCCCCATCGAGGTGGCGACGCTGCGCCCGCCGGACACGGCGCAGGCGCTCGCCCCGTTGCCCAGGTGCAGAGTGATCAGGTCAAGCCCTTCCGGTGGGCGACCCAGCAGCCGCGCGGTGTGTCGGGCCACGTACGCGTGCGACGTGCCGTGGAAACCGTAGCGCCGGATGTGCAGGCGCCGGGCCACGTCGGTGTCCAGCGCGTACGTCGCGGCCGCCGGGGGCAACATGGCGTGGAACGCGGTATCGAAGACCGCCACCTGCGGCACCCCTGGTAGCAGTCGTCGGGCCACCGCGATCCCTGTCAGGTTGGCGGGGTTGTGCAGCGGCGCCAGCGGAACCAGGCGTTCGATGGCCGATACGACCTCGTCGTCCACGACGGTCGGACCGGTGAACTCGGTGCCGCCGTGCACGACCCGGTGGCCGACGACATCCAGGCTCTCCAGGTCCGCCTCGGCCAGCACGTCGCGCAGGGCCGCCGAGTGGTCCGGTGCACCACCGCCGGGCTCACCGATCCGCTCCACCAGGCCCCGGTCCACGCTCCGGCCGTCGTGGAAGATCCGGTACTTGAGCGACGAGGAGCCACAGTTGATCACCAGTACCCTCGTCACGGGTTTTCCTCCCCGGCGGCCTGGATCGCCGTGATGGCCACGGTGTTGACGATGTCCTTGACCGTGGCACCCCGGGACAGGTCGTTGACCGGACGACGCAGTCCCTGGAGTACCGGGCCGACCGCGACCGCACCGGCCGACCGCTGCACCGCCTTGTACGTGTTGTTCCCGGTGTTGAGGTCCGGGAAGACGAGCACAGTGGCGTGGCCCGCGACCGGGCTGCCCGGCAGTTTTGTCTCCGCGACCGTCGGGTCGACGGCCGCGTCGTACTGGATCGGCCCCTCCACCAGCAGATCGGGCCGGCGGGTCCGGACGAGCGCCGTGGCCTGGGCGACCTTGTCCACGTCCGCGCCGACGCCCGAACTGCCGGTGGCGTAGGAGAGCATGGCGAGCCTCGGCTCGATACCGAACCGGGCCGCGGTGTCGGCGCTGGACAGCGCGATGTCGGCGAGTTGGGAGGCGTCCGGATCGGGGTTGACCGCGCAGTCGCCGTACACCAGGACCCGGTCGGCGAGCAGCATGAAGAAGACGCTGGAGGCGACGGAGACGCCCGGTTCGGTCTTGATGATCTCGAACGCGGGTCGGATCGTCGCCGCGGTGGTGTGGGTGGCGCCGGACACCATGCCGTCGGCCAACCCGGCCTCGACCATCAGGGTGCCGAAGTAGTTCACGTCGCGCACCACGTCGTACGCCAGGTCCAGGGTCACACCCCGGTGCCGGCGCAGCTCCACGTAGCGGGCGGCGAAGTCGTCGCGCCAGTCACTCGTCTCGGGGTCGACCAGCCGCGCCGCGCTGACGTCGACCCCGAGTTCGTTCGCCCGGCGGGTGATCTCCGTCGGATCTCCCAGCAGGGTCAGGTCGGCGACGCCCCGGCGAAGGAGGGTCTCCGCCGCCCGCAGGATCCGCTGCTCCGTGCCCTCCGGCAGGACGAGGTGCCGACGCCGCGCGCGGGCTCGGTCGAGGAGACCGTTCTCGAACATCAACGGGGTGACCCGACGCGAGCGGGTCACGTCTAGACGGCGGGACAGTTCGGCCGTGTCGACATGGGCCTCGAAGGCGCCCAGCGCCGCCTCGACCTTCCGAGGCGCGGTGACGGCGAGCCGGCCCTCGATCCGACCGACCGCGGCGACCGTATGGAAGCTGTCGCTCTTCGTCACCAGCATCGCCAGCCCGGTGTGCAGGCGTTCGATCACCCGTACGGCACGCGGGTCGGGATAGTCGCCAAGGGTGAGCACCAGTCCGGCCAGGGTGACGGCTCCTCCGGCGTGCGCCGCGCTGGCCGCGACGAGCAGGTCGGCCCGGTCCCCGGCAGTGATCATGAGGCAGCCGTCCGTGAGATGGTCGAGGAGCGCCGGCACATGCGCGGCCCCGACCACCACATCCAGCACGTCGCGGTCCAGCGCGGCCGGGCTGCCGGAGAGGACGGTCGCGTCGAGCGCCGTCGCCACCTCCGCCACGGTGGGCGCCGACACCGCCGGCACCTCCGGGATCGCGTACGCGGGCACGGGCAGGCCGGTCGGTGCCGGCGTGCCCGCCGGCACCCGGTTGGCGATCACCGCCAGCACCGTGGCGCCCGCCTCGACCACGCCGTGGTACGCCGTCCGGGCGGCTGCCGCCACCGCCTCGGGCGTCCCGCCCAGGCCGTCCACCACGGGTACGACCAGGCTCCCGAACTCGGTGGCGAGTCGGGCGTGGAAGGCCAGCAGCCGGTCGGGCCCGCCCGGGGCACCGTCGTCGGGGTCGGTGACGTCCCCGCCGACGACGACCACGGCGTCGCAGCGGCGCTCCAACTCACGGTAACGCTCGACGATGCGACCGATCAGCTCCTCCTGACGCCCGTCCGCCGCCAGCGCCGCCGCCCGGGTGGTGGTCACGCCGTACGAGTCGGCGTAGCCGGCGGCGACCGGATAGCGGGTGGTGAGCAGGGCGAGCACCGGATCCTCGCGCGAGGCGGGCACCACCGGGCGGAACATGCCCAGCGGAGCGACCCGCCGGGACAGCATCTCGGCCAGCCCCAGGGCGACGGTGGCCTTGCCCGCGCTCGGGCCGACCCCGGCGACGTACACACTGGGAGCCACGACTCACCTGACCTTCCGTGTCGATCGCCGTTCAGTCGCGGAAGTCACCGCCCGGATCCCCGAGCGCGATCACGATGGCCCCTTCAGCGAAGCCTAGGTCATGCCGGCCGACGGAACCCGGCGGTCTGGAAGGCGGAACCCGGGGCAGGGATCCGGGCCGTTGGTCCCGGCCGCCGGGGGACGTTGGCCATTGTCAGCGGCTGGTTGACGGCGCGAGGCTGGAGTTTCGGACCGACCGGAGGATGGCGACGATGAACCAGGACAACACCGCGGAACGGAGCGCGGTCGCCCTCGCGAACGCGGCCACGGCGGCCGGATACGCACCGTCGGTGCACAACACCCAGCCGTGGCGGTGGCGGGTCCGCAGACCGACTCGAACTGTTCGCCGACCACAGTAGGCAACTGAGCGCGACCGACTCACCGGGCCACCTTCTGCTGCTCAGCTGCGGGGCGGCGCTGCACCATGCCCGGGTCGCCCTCGCCGCCGAGGGCTGGACTGCCGAGACGGATCGGCTACCCGATCCCGCTCAGCCTGATCTCCTCGCCCAGCTTCGGCTGACCGGCAGGACACCGGTCACCCCGGAGGCGACGCGCCTGGCGCAGACCATCCGGGTCCGGCACACCGACCGTCGGCCCGTCAGCGCCGAAACGGTGCCGGCGGACGCACTGCGCGCCATCGAGAAGGCGGTATCCGCCGAAGCGCGGATCCGGGTGCTGTCGGCCGACCAGGTCCTCGAACTGGCGGCCGTGGCGTCCCGGGCCGGCGCGGTGGAGGGTGCCGAGCCGGAGGTTCACGAAGAGCTCGAGTACTGGACCGGACGGACCCCACCGGCGGGCACCGGCCTGCCGGCGGAGGTACTGCCCGAGCGCGAGCAGGAGACGACTGTCCCCGGCCGGGACTTCGGCCGACCCGGAACATTGCCGATCGGCCCCGGACATGACCGGACCGCTGTCTACGCCGTGCTCTACGGTGACGAGGACGAACCGCGCGACTGGCTACGCGCCGGCGAGGCGCTCTCGGCCGGATGGCTGCGGGCCACCGAACTCGGGGTGTCCGTGGTACCGCTCAGCGGCGTCATCGAGGTGGCCAGCACCCGACAGACCCTGCGCGTCGTGCTGGCCGGTCTCGGCCACCCTTACCTGGTGCTCCGACTCGGGATCGCCGACCCGGAACACGCCGGCCCGCCACACACCCCGCGGCTGCCGGCGGCACAGGTCGTCGACACCCTCGACGCCTGAGTCCCGCACCAACCCGCGAAGACAGGCGCTCCCGTGGTCCCACCCGTGTGCCGGCGCCCGGGACACCAGGACGCACGGAAGGGCCGGCACGCCCTGGTGGCGTACCGCCCTTTGTTACCGGGTGTTTCTACGTGAGCCAGGGCAGTCTCCTGACCAGCTTGGTGTTGGTCCACCAGCGACCGAGGCCGAGGGTGGCGCCGGCTCCGGCGGCGGCGATCCCGATCAGCAGCACGGCCAGGACGAGGTGGTCGTCGATGACCGCGCCAGTGGCCGGAGTGCGGAGGTTCCGTGCCACCGGACCGGTCCCCGACGCGTTGCGGGGGGCCCTGTCGTGACGCGGGGAGACGATGGTGGGGATTGCATCCTCCAATTTTTCGCCGCCGGACCGGTCGGCCGGCGCTCAACTACAGTTCACCGCGGACGACACGGCGCCAGTAGGACCAGAGGACACCGACACGGCGGGACAAAATCCCTGTCCCGTGGGACCTCGGGCCCCGCACAGCGATGTCCGGCTCGCGGAAACCGGTCGGGGGCCGAGGCGGAACTTCGAGTCTTGTCCGTACGCTTCGTCCGGCTCAGTTGGCCCGAATTGCCGCCTTGTCAGCGAGATGTCGCCGGTTCGATCCGGCCGGGTTCCACCAAATCAGCGGCAACGCCGTGTGTTGCGTCAGGCTCGGGGTATCCGGCTGCTCGGACGAGGTGGGGTGGTCTGGTGGATTCGTACCCTCCGGTGGAGGCCCACGGCCTGATCGGCGACCTGCAGACCGCGGCGCTGGTGGCGACGGACGGGACGCTGGACTGGTTCTGCGCCCCCCGGTTCGACTCGCCCAGTCTGTTCGGCAGCCTGCTCGACCGGCACAAGGGCGGTTACTGCCAGGTGTCGCCCGACGGCGTCGAGTACGTGACCAAACAGCTGTACCTGCCGGGAACGCCGATCCTGATCACCCGCTTTCTCAGCACGGACGGCGTGGGGGAACTCATCGATTTCATGCCCGTCGCCGGGGACCGTCCCACCGACCGCCACCGCCTGGTGCGGATACTGCGGGTTGTCCGGGGCGTCATGCGGTTCCGTTTCCAGTGCGAGCCCCGCTTCAACTACGGCCGGGATCCGCACGAACTCGACATGTACTACGAGGGGCAGGTTTTCCGCAGCCCCGCGTTTTCCCTCACGATCAGCATTATTCAATATCCGGAGTCCCGGATCGCTGAGCGGCCACTCCAGCGAACCGAGGAAGGGGGATTGTCTGTGACCTTCGCGATGCGCGAGGGCGAGCAGGCGGGCGTGGTACTGGAAACCGGAGTGGCACCTGACCGGCCGCGTATCTACTCCCCCGCCGAGGCGAGCGACATGCTGGTGCGGACCCGCGACTTCTGGAAGCGCTGGATGGGCCGTTCCCGTTACACCGGCCGGTGGCGGGAGATGGTCGAACGGTCGGCGATGACGCTCAAGCTCATGACGTACGCACCGACCGGCGCGGTGATCGCCGCCCCCACCGCCGGGCTGCCCGAGCAGATCGGCGGGCGACGGAACTGGGACTACCGCTACACCTGGATTCGGGACGCGTCGTTCTCCGTGTACGCGCTGCTCAGCCTGGGCTTCACCGACGAGGCGTGGCACTACCGGCGATGGGTGGACGACCGGATCCGGGACGCCGAGGAGAGTGGCGTACCGCTCCAGATCATGTACCGCGTCGACGGCTCACCGGACCTCGCCGAGGAGGTGCTGCACCACCTCGAGGGGTACCGGGGGTCAGCACCGGTACGGGTGGGCAACGGCGCGGCCCGCCAACTGCAACTCGACATCTACGGCGAGGCGCTCGACGCTCTCCACTTCGCCGACAGTCACGGCCTGATGAGTTCGCACCAGGAGTGGTCGAACACGGTACGGATGGTGGACTGGCTCTGCGACAACTGGGACCAGCCCGAGGAGGGGATCTGGGAAGCGCGCGGCGGCCGCCAGAACTACACCTTCGGGCGCCTGATGTCCTGGGTGGCCCTCGACCGCGCTGTCCGCCTCGCCCAGGAACGCGGACGACCGGGTGACACCGGCCGATGGGTGGACAACCGGAACCAGATCTACGAACAGATCATGGCCCGTGGCTTCCACCCCGGACGCCGCGCCTTCGTCCAGCACTACTCGAGCGACGTCCTGGACGCCGCGCTGCTCGCCATGCCGGCGGTCGGATTCGTGGCACCGACCGACCCGGTCTGGCAGTCGACGCTGGCGGCCATAGACGCGGAACTCGTCTCCGACAGCCTCGTCTACCGGTACGACCCGACCGCCTCGCCCGACGGCCTTCCCGGCAGGGAGAACACCTTCACCATGTGCACCTTCTGGTACGTCCGGGCCCTGGCACAGTCCGGCCGCCTCGACGACGCCACGCTGGTCTTCGACAAGATGCTCACCTACAGCAGCCCGCTCGGCCTCTACTCGGAGGAGATCGCGCCAACCGGCGAGCAGACCGGCAACTTCCCCCAGGCGCTCAGCCATCTCTCACTGATCAGCGCCGCGCTGGGCCTCGACCAACTGCTCGACGCCCGCCGCTGAGCCGAGACCGCCGCGGGCCGCCTCGCCGGCCCGCGACGGCCGGCGTACTAATAGCCCAGGTCGCGGCGGCGGAAGCCGGCGTACCCGCCGATGGCCATCGCCACGGCGACGACCCCGAGGACCAACAGCGGTGTCGGGCTCAACGAGTCCAGCGGCGCTCGTGGCGTGTGCGCGAACGGAGAGCCGCGTTGCAGCCAGCCCGGGATGTCGAACGAGTCGGCGAACAACGCGATGACCGCGCAGTACCCGAACACCGCCCAGGCCAGCCCGGCGGCGGCCCGGGGTACCCAGCCGATACCGAGGACCGCGACCGCGGTGACCACCCACAGGGCCGGCAGGTAGCCGAGCGCGACCCCGAGCAGGCGCGGGATCTGGCCGGCGTCGGAGACGGTGAGCCCGTACGCGAGGCCTTCGCCGAAGCCGGCCGCGGTCAGCACCACCGCGCTGCCCACGGCGGCCACGGTCAGGTGGCTGGCCAGCCACCCGGCCCGGCTGGTCGCGGTGGACAGTACCGGCTCGGTGCGCCCGGACGTCTCCTCACTGCGGGCCCGCAGCGTGGCGACCGCCGCGTACGCGGCGGCGGTCAACGCCAGCGTCATCGCGGTCAGCGCGAGGTACGAGTTCACGATGTCCGCCGCGCCACCGGGCAGGAACTCGGCCACCTCGGGGTTGTCGGCCACGTACTGCTGGATGCTGTCGCCGATCGAACCGTAGGCGGCGCCGAGCAGGAACAGGCCGGCGGCCCAGCCGGCCAGGGACGCACGCTGCAGCCGCCAGGCCAGGCCCAGCGGGGACCCCAGCACCGCGGAGGCGGTCGGCCGCCCAGGCCGTGGGCGTACCAGCCCGGTCGCGAAGTCCCGCCGCCCCAGCAGCACCATCGCCGCCGCGCCGAGGATGGCGGTCACCGCGACCGGGATGGCCAGCGGCCACCACCGGTTGTCGACGTACGGGAAGGTGCGCTGTCCCCAGCCGATCGGCGACAGCCACGACAGGGCGCCGTTGCCGACATCGCCGGCGGCGCGCAGCACGTACGCGGCGCCCAGGGCGAGGGCGACCGCCCCGTACGCGGCCCGGGCGTTCTCGAACACCTGCACCGCCACGGCGGCCATCGCGGCGAACGCCATCCCCACCGCCGCGAACGCCGCGCCGAACAGGGCCGACCCGGAAACCGGCAGACCGGTGCCGGTGGCCGCGGCGAACGCCAGCAGCCCGGTGGCCAGGTTCGCCAGGCCGGCCAGGGCGAGCGCGGCGGCCAGCGTGGCTCGCCGGCCGACCCGGGCCGAGCGGACGAGCTCGGCGCGGCCGGACTCCTCGTCGGCGCGGGTGTGCCGCCCGATGAGGAACATGTTCATCAGCGCGACCACGATGCACGTGAACGCGAAGATCTCGAACACCACCTCGCCACCGATGGTGTCCAGCAGGCGGGTGGGTCCGCTCATCGCGATGACCGCCGTGTTGCCGCCGATGCTCTGGCGCAGCTTGGCCAGGTCCTCGGCCGAGTCGTACAGCTCCTGGCTCTGGGTGGACTGGACGAGCACCAGCAGCGTGGTACCCAGCAGCCACCACGGCAGCGCGAACCGTTCCCGCCGCAGCATGAACCGCAGCAGCCCACCGGCCCCGGTCATGACGCCGCCCCTGCTCCGGAGGTCTCTTCCTCGCCGTAGTGCCGCAGGAACATCTCCTCCAGCGTCGGCGGCGTACTGGTCAGGCTCCGCACCCCCAGCGACGCCAGCTGCCGGACCACCGCGTCCAGCTCGGCGGTGTCCACATCGAACCGGGCGTGATGGTCCTCGAGGACTAGGTCGTGCACTCCTGGCAGGGCGTCGATGCCGGTCAGGGGCTGCGCCGTCTCCACCGCGATCGAGGTACGGGTCAGGTGGCGCAACTCGCCGAGCGTGCCGCTCTCCACGGTACGGCCGAGCCGGATGATGCTCACCCGGTCGCACAGTGCCTCCACCTCGGCCAGGATGTGGCTGGACAGCAACACCGTGCGCCCCTCCTGCTTGATCTGGTGGATGCACTGCTGAAACTGCGCCTCCATCAGCGGGTCCAACCCCGACGTGGGCTCGTCGAGCAGCAGCAGCTCGGCGTCCGAGGCCAACGCGGCGACCAGTGCGACCTTCTGCCGGTTGCCCTTCGAGTAGGTCCGGGCCTTCTTGCGCGGGTCGAGGTCGAACCGCTCCAGCAGGTCGTCGCGCCGACGCCGGTCCAGGCCACCGCGCATCCGGCCGAGCAGGTCGATCACCTCCCCGCCGGTGATGGTCGGCCACAGGTTGACGTCGCCGGGCACGTACGCCAGGCGGCGGTGCAGGGCGACGGCGTCCCGCCACGGGTCCCCGCCGAGCATCCGGACCGTGCCGGCGTCGGCGCGCAGCAGCCCCAACAGGATCCGGATGGTCGTGGTCTTGCCGCTCCCGTTCGGGCCGAGGAAGCCGTGCACCTGGCCGGACTCCACGCTCAGGTCGAGCCCGTCCAGGGCCTTGGCAGGGCCGAAGGATTTGGTCAGGCCGGCGATCTCGATCGCCGCCCCGTTCTGTGCGCCCACGAAATGCTCCTCTGTGACGAGGGAAGAAGAATTCAAGCGGTGGGCATCACGCATCACGGCGCGATGCCAGTCACGATGCGTCGGTGAAGAGGTACTTGCGCCGTCGGCGCGGCGGGTCCGAATCCGTCTTGCGTGCCGCGGCACACGAGCACCGCATCCGCCCTCGGGGCGTGCCTGCCACCGCGGTCATGACCGCTCCCCCGCCCGCCGGGCCCGCGCCCGCTCGGCGTACGCCTCCCAGCGCCGCACGTGCTCCTCGCCGTACTCCACGCCGACGAAGTCGAAGAAGTCCATGAGCTCGTACAGGCGCTCGCGCTGGTTCGGCCGATCACTCCCGACGATCGACAGGCCGAACTCGGCCGTCTCGATCCCGGGCCGTAACCGGTCCACCCTCGACCGCAGGATCTGCGTCCAGCCACCCGACCTCAGCTGGTAGTGATGCTGCCGTGAACCGGGCACCGGCACCCGCTCCACCAGCTGACCCAGCTCCAGCTGCCGAATCATCGTGCTGATCGACGCCTTGCTCGCCTGCAACGCGGCAGCCAGCTCGGTGATCGACTGCTGCGGCTCCGGGCCGATCATCAACCAGCCGTAGATCCTGCCCATCATCCGGGCAGTGCCGAGCGTCTCGAAGAACATGCCGATCCGCTCGATGAACTCACGCTCGCCCGGCGACGGCTCCACCATCACACACACCTGTCGGCGTTCAAGGGGTACTGAACGGACTATACCGAGCGAACGCCGCCGGATCCATCCACGTGGATCACTGCTTTGCCCCGGGCGCGTCGCGCGCCGCGGAAAGCGCCCCCGGCAGTGGCGGGGACGGACCGACGCCGGCTGGGGCCCGAAGACTCCGAGGTCCGGCGATCAGGCGAGATCGATCACGTCGTCGACGTCGCGGCGGGGAGACGGCCAGCCTCGTTGCCCGTACCCGATCCGCATGACCATCTGCGGCGTGCCGTACCTGCCGAGGGCCAGCCGCAGCTGCTCGCGGGCCCGGGGTACCTCGATGGGTTGGGACAGCATCGAGACGGCGAGGCGACTGTCGGTGGCGGTGAGGAGCACGCGTTGCAGGGCCTGGCCGGCGGCCGGCGTTCCTGACGGGCGCTCGGGATGGTGTCGGAGGCCGGATGTCCCGTCGCCGTCGCCGGATCGTCGCGCCGGATCAGTCGGTACGGGCGTCGACCGCGTCGACGAGCGTCGCCAGGGCGCTTCCCAGAGTGGCGAGTCCCCCGGTGGGCGGCCCGCCGGGTTCGACCAGGTAGCGGTCCCGACGGATCTCCACCATCAGGGCGTGTACCCGACGGTCCCGGCGGTAGTGCCGCAGCGGTACGTAGCAGCCCGCGAAGGGCGTGTCCACCTCGATGTCACCGTGGCCGGCGAAGGACTGCCGCGCGGCCGACAGTAGCCAGCCGGGCGTGTGGTCCGGATCGGTTCCCAGGCAGATCGCCGGCCGCGCGGCGCCACCGATCTCGTAGGGCAGCCGCGCGCTCGGGTACGAGTGGACGTCGACGATGGTCACCCGCCCCGCCGAGGCCAACCGGGCGTCCACGAGTTCCGTCATCGCCCTGCCGTACGGCCGGTACCAGCGGTCCAGCAGTTCCTCCTCGGCGGCCGGATCGTCCTCGCGCAGCCGTCGGCCATCGCTGGTACGGGTGTAGACCGCACCCATCCCCACCGCCCGCATCGACTCCCGTTCGTCGGGGAAGCGCTCGGGGTCGACGACCAACCGGGACAGCAGGTTCACGAACGTCCACGGCGTACGCCCGGCGGTCGCCGCCGATCGGGCCGCGACGAGGTCGGTGTGCGAATCGGTCATCCGGTCCAGTTCCGCCACCAGTTCCGGGTCGCCGAGCAGCAGCCGTCGCCGCGCGGTCGGTGGGATCAGCCGCCCGGCGTGCGGAACGTGCAGGATGACGCCGCTGCCGGCATCGCCCGGCAGGACCTGGAAGCCCGCGTGCATCCTCGACCTCCCGGCTCCGCGTCACGTCGAACCGGAGCGGGCCGGCTTCCGACAGGTGCACATTGTCCGATCCGTGGCGCTGTGCGTAGCCTACCCAGACCCGTGACCTATCAAGGAGGGTAAATGGGTGGGCTCAGCAGGATGTGGCGGGTCGGAATGGCACTGCTCCCGGTGGTGGCGGTGGCCGTCCTGGGCGTGACGCCACCGGCGCTCGCCGCGCCGGCACCGGCGATCGTCGTCTCCGACGGCGTGACGCAGCCGGTGTTCGGCTACGCCGACGCCATTCGGGAACGGCTGTTCATCGACTCGACGTTCGACAGCGACCTCGACGGGCTGCGCGACATCATCGCGTTCGACCTGATGCGGCCGAAGGCCACCGCCGACGGGCTCAAGGTGCCGGTCATCATGGACGCCAGTCCGTACTACTCGACCGTCTGCCGGGGCAACGAGTCCGAGTGCAAGGCGGACCTCGACGGTGACGGCCTGCTCGACCGCTGGCCGCTCTTCTACGACAACTACTTCGTACCGCGCGGCTATGCGGTCATCCTGCTGGACATGGTCGGTACCAACAACTCCACCGGCTGCCCGACCACCAACGCCAACCAGGACAACCTGAGCGCCAAGCAGGCGATCAACTGGCTGAACGGTCGGGCCACCGCCCGGAACGCGGCCGGGCAGGTCGTCGAGGCCGACTGGCACAACGGCCGGACCGGCATGATCGGCAAGTCGTACGACGGATCGCTGGCGATGGCGACGGCGGTGACCGGCGTCCGGGGCCTGACCACGGTGGTGCCGATCAGCGGCCCGAGCGAGTACTACGACTACGTACGCAGCAACGGGCTGATCACCCGGGGCAACAACTACGTGGCATCGCTGGCCAACACCGTGACCAACCCGGAACGCCGGGACTACTGCAAACCGGTCCGGGACGCGATGTCCGCGGCCGACGGCGACGAGACCGGCGACTACTCCGCCTTCTGGAACGAGCGCAGTTACGTCAAGAAGGTCGACAAGGTCACCGCGAGCGTGCTGCTCTACCACGGGCTCAACGACGACAACGTCCGGCCGGACCACTTCAGCAAGTTCTGGTACGCCCTGGCCGAGCACGACGTGCCCCGGAAACTGTGGCTGTCCCAGGAGGGCCACGTCGACCCGTTCGACTCGCGCCGGACGGTCTGGGTGAACACCCTGCACCGCTGGTTCGACTTCTGGTTGCACCAGGTGCAGAACGGGATCATGGAGGAGCCCCGGGTCGACCTGGAACGCTCCGCCGACGTGTGGGAGACGCACGCCGACTGGCCGCTGCCGGACAAGGTCGACACCGAGGTCTTCCTCCAGCCGGGTACCGGTGGCGCGGGCGGCCTGAAGCTGGTACCGGTGGTCAAGCCGACCACCGTGCGCCTCGCCGACGATCCGGCGCAGAGCCAGAACACCATGATCCTCAACCCGGACACGGTCCAGCCGAGCCGGTTGGCCTTCCTGTCGGTGCCGCTCCGTACGCCGCTGCACGTCTCCGGCACGCCGGTGGTGAAGTTGCGGGCCGGCGCGGACAAGACCGACACGAACTTCGGGGCGATCCTGGTCGACTACGGCACCGCCGAGCGGGTGGCGCACCGGATGCCGGGCGAGGGCATCATCACGCTGGAGAGCCAGGACTGCTGGGGGCAGACCAGCCCGACCGACGACGGCTGCTACAAGCAGACCCAGAAGCGGGTGGCCACCGCCGACCTCGAACTGGTCACCAAGGGCATCCTGGATGCCCAGAACCGGCAGTCGATCCGTACGCCGACCCCGCTGGTTCCGGGCCAGTTGTACAACTTCGACTTCCCGCTGCTGCCCGAGGACTACGTCTTCCAGGCCGGTCACCGGATCGGCGTGATCATCGTCGGCAGCTACCCGCAGTACTCCAGCCAGGCCGACCCGAACCGGGCCACCATCGACGTGGCGCTGAAGACCAGCCACATCGTGTTGCCGATCGTCGGCGGCACCCCCGCCGCGCACGCCGCCGGGCTCTGAGTCGGACCGTGGCCGGGTGAGGATCCGACTCACCCGGCCACGGCCGGTTCGCGGGGATTCGCACTACCACCGGAACCGGGCGACGTCAGCGCGTCGAGGTGGCCGCACGCCGTCGCGGTGGTGTCCGGCCCGGCCGGCAGCAGTGGCAGTCGCACCGCCGCGCTCGGAATGCGGCCCTGCGCGTGCAGCACCGCCTTGATCACCGTCGGGTTCGGCTCGGCGAACAGGGCCGTCGACAGGACGCCGAGCCGCCCGCCGAGGGCTCGGGCGGCGGCGACGTCGCCGGCCTGCCAGAGCGCGATCAGCCGGACGTAGTCGGCGGTGGCCAGATGCGCCGACGCCACGATGCCGCCGTGCGCGCCGAGGGCGAGCAGTGCCGAGATGAACGGGTCGTCGCCGCCGAGGATCGCCAGGCCGGCGGGCGGATCGGCGAACAGGGCGACCGTGTCGGCGTTGACGCCGCCCGGGGCGTACTTCAGGCCCACCACGCCGGGCAGCTCGGCCAGCCGCCGGAGCGTCTCCGCCGGCAGGTACTGGCCGGTCCGGTGCGGAACGTCGTAGACGACGAGCGGCACGGGGCTGATCGCGGCGAGGTGGGCGAAGTGGGCGAGCACCCCGGCCGTGCCGGGGCGGACGAACGGCGGCACCACGCTCAACGCCGCCACCACCTCCGGCCGATCGGCCAGCCCGGGCAACGCCTCCGGGCTGTGGGCGCCGACCAGCAACTGCGCGCCGCGTTCGCGGCAGGCCCGCGCGGCGACCTCGACCACCGCGTCCTGCTCGGCCCTGCTGAGCGAGCCGGGTTCGGCGGTGGTGCCCAGCGCCACCACACCGCTGGCTCCGGATTCGAGCACCTGGTGCGCGAGGCCCTCCAGGGCGTCGAGAGCCACCGCCCCGGAGTCGTCGAATGGGGTGATCAACGGAACGTACAGGCCGGTCAGCGTCATGGTCCCAGCCTCTCCCGGGCTACCGGAGTAGGACCAGTTCACGTTTCTTCACGAAAGCGTAAGGTGAACTGATGCTCGATGTTCGCCGGCTCCGGCTGCTCCGCGACCTGGCCCAGCTCGGCACCATCGCCGCGGTCGCCCAGGCCCACGCCTACACCCCGTCCGCCGTGTCCCAGCAACTCACCGCGCTGCAACGGGAGGCGGGCGTGCCGCTGCTGGAACACACCGGCCGAACCGTCCGGCTCACCCCCGCCGGGGCGGCGCTCGCGCAGCACACCGAGGCCGTTCTCGCCGCCCTGGAAGCCGCGACCGCCACCCTGGCCGCCGCTCGCACCGGCCTGTCCGGAACCGTCCACATCGGCGCCTTTCCCAGCGCCGTGCGCACGCTGCTGCCCCCGGCCCTGGTCGCGCTGGGCCGCGACCATCCCGGACTCGACCTGATGGTCACCGAACTCGACCCGGTCGCGGTGCCGGACGCGCTACGGGACCGGCGCCTGGACGTCGCCCTGCTGCACGACTACGACATCGCGCCGATCGCGCCCGACCCGGCCCTGGACTCGACGGCGCTCCTCGACGAGACGGTCTTCCTCGCCGTGCCCGACGACGGTGCGGACCCCGACCCGGCCGACGATCCGATCGCGGCCGCCCGGAACGCCGCCTGGATCGTCAGCACCCCGGGCACGCTGTGCCACACCGTCGCCGTGCGGGCCTGCCATACCGCCGGCTTCGCGCCCAGGGTCCGCCACCACGCCGACGACTTCACCGCCGTGCTCGCCCTGGTCGCCGCCGGTCAGGGCGTCGCACTGGTACCACAACTCGGCGCGACCCAACCACCCCCGGGGGTACGGCTCCGGCCGCTGGCCGCCCACCGACGTACCCGGGTCGCCTACCGGCGGGGCGCCGCCGACCATCCCGCGATAGCCGCGTGCGTCTCCGCTCTGCACGCCTCGACCAAGGCCTTCCTGGCGCGTGGAGGTCACCGGTAGGCCCGTTCCTGGAGGCGGTACAGCTCGGCGTAGCCGCGGCCCGCCGCCATCAGCTCGGCGTGACTGCCGAACTCGGCGATCCGGCCGTCCTCCAGCACCACGATCAGATCGGCCATCCGTACGGTCGTGAAGCGGTGCGAGACCAGTACGGTGACGGCTCCCTGCCGGGTTGCCGCGCGTACCTGCTCGACGAAGTGCTGGAACAGGTCGTGCTCGGCGAGCGGGTCGAGCGCCGCCGTGGGCTCGTCGAGCACCACGCACAGCGGTGGACGGTCGCCGGCCACCTCGCGCATCAGGGATCGGGCCAGCGCCAGCCGCTGCCACTGGCCGAGTGACGGCTCGACACCACCGAAGGCGGCGCCGAGCTGCGTGTCGAGGCGCTGCGGCAGCCCGGCGAGTACGTCGGTGGCGCCGGCCCGGCCCACCGCGGCCTCGACCGTCGGCCGGTCGCGTACGTGCCGGACGTCGCCGACGCCGACCGTCTCCCGGGCCAGCAGCCTGATCCGGGCGAAGTCCTGGAAGACCCCGGACAGGCTGGCCTGCCAACGGCTGCGTGCGATGCCGGAGAGCGGCTCGTCGTCGACGGTGATGTGCCCGGCCGTCGGCTCGTAGACGCCGGTGAGGAGCTTGATCAGCGTCGACTTGCCGGCGCCGTTGGTGCCGACGACCGCGATGGTGCTGCCGGCGGGCAGGTGCAGGTTGACGCCGTGCAGCACGTCGCGCTCGGCCGTCGGGTAGCGGAACCGGACGTCGTGCAGCGTGATGCCCCGGGTCAGGGCCGCCGGTGCCGGCGCACCCGGGCGGGCCGCCTCGGCGGCGTAGCGCCGCAGCCACGAGTAGTGCGCCACCGCCTGGCCCGCCTCCGCCACGTTGTTGAGGCTGGTCAGCACCGTACGCAGTTGACTCTGTAGCTGGGTCGCCAGCGACACGACCATGACGGCCGCACCCACGGTCGTCCGGCCGGAGCGGATCAGGTCCGCCACGACGACCAGGGCGGCTGCCACCCCGGCCGCGTAGAGCAGCCAGGCGCCGGTGGAGTAGGCGGCGGCCCGGAGTCGGGCACCCGTCTCCCGCGCCGCGGCCGCGTCCCACAGCTCGGATGCGCGTCGGCTCAGCGTCGCTCCGCTGCCGGCCAGCATCACCTCCTTGGCCGGCTCCGGCTCGACGCACAGCTCGTGCAGCCGCTGCTCCTGCCGCAGGATCTCCAGGCTCGCGTCGCGTGCCTCGCGCAACAGCCGGTCCGCGTGCCTGCTGGCCAGGAAGACCGGCACGGCCAGCAGGGCCAGCAGGCACAGCGCCGGACTGACCCAGCCGAGCAGGCCGATGGTGACCGCCAGGCTCACCACGGCGGCCGCGGCGTCGAGGGTGGCCCAGGGCATGGCGGAGATCGACTGCGAGTTCTTGAAGATCCGGTCCCACCGGTTGATGTACGGCCCGTACTCGACGTGGGTGATCGTGGGAATCGACGAGACGGCCTGCTGGATCCCCCCGTTGAACGCCATCCGTACCCGGCCGACCAGATAGATGGTCAGGTTCGACTGCACCCGGCCGGCCCCGGCCGAGATCCCGTACGCGGCGGCGCCCAGCGCGACCGCTCCGACGACGGCGGCGACCTGATGGGCGGCGCTGCTGTCGACGAGCCACCGCTGGCTCAATCCCACCGCCGCGATGACGCCGGCCTGCCCGATCATGAGAGCGCACAACACCGTCGCGGCGCGCCGGTCGGCCCGGACGGTCAGCCGCGTGACGTGCCGCAGCAGTCCCAGCCACTCGGTCATCGGGCCTCCATCGTGAACGCCTCGGCCTGGATGGTGAAGAACCGGGCGTAGTCGCCGCCGAGCGCCATCAACGCGTCGTGCGAGCCGTCCTCGGCGACCCGACCGCCGCGGAGCAGGATGATCCGGTCGGCGGGCCGCACGGTCGACAGCCGATGCGAGATGAGCACCGTCGTGGTGTTCCGGACCCGGGACACCACCCGCTGGTGGAACTCCGCCTCGGCCCGTACGTCGAGGTGTGCCGTCGGCTCGTCGAGGACGAGGACCCGCCCTCCGGCCGCGGCGGCGAACAGCACCCGGGCCAGGGCAACCCGCTGCCACTGGCCGCCGGACAGGTCCGTACCGTCCTCCCCCTCGCTCCACAGTGAGGTGTCGAGCCCATCGGCCAGCTCGGCCAGCAAGCGCGTGCCGCCGGCCCGGTCGAGGGCGTTCCGTACCGCGCCGTCGCCGGCCAGGTGGGGTGCGGCGAAGGTGACGTTGTCCCGCAGGCTGGCCGGGTACCGCACGAAGTCCTGGAAGAGCACGGCCAGGCGTCGTCGCCAGGCCGGCAGGTCGAGCGTCGCGAGGTCGACACCGTCCACGGTTATCCGGCCGGAGTCGGGACGGTAGAGACCGCCGAGCAGCTTGACGAACGTGGTCTTGCCGACGCCGTTCTCGCCGACGACGGCGACGGTCTCGCCCGGCCGCAGCGTCACCGTCAGCCCGTCGAGGACGGGCCGGGACGTGCCGGGGTAGGTGAAGACGACGTCCTCGAACCGGACCGTCGGCGGTGTCGATGTCGATGTCGGCGACGGCGACGGCGACGGCGACGGCGACGATCCGACCGGCGCGGTCGACTCCGCCTTTTCCCGCGTCCCGTGCCCCGACTTCCCGGAAGTCCCGTACTCGGCCGCCAACTCGTCGGCGGCCTCGACGCCGCGCAGGCCGTACTCGATGTCGTACGCCTCCATGCCCACGCTGCTGATCGACATGACGCCCCAGGCCGCGAGGACGAAGGTGATCAGTTGGGCCGGATCCAGCGAGCCGGACAGTACCGCCGCGGCCGGTACGGCCAGCGCCGCCGTGGCCGAGGCGACCGTGAGCAGCGCGGTCCACCACTGCCGGCGCAGCACCGCCAGCATCTCCCGGTAGACCGGCGCGTAGGTGCGGGTGGCCACCGCCCGGAACCGCCCGGCGAACCAGTCGCTGAGCCCGAACAGCCGTACGTCCTTCGCGGCACCGATGACGGCCTGCGCGGAGACGTAGTACTCCTTGCGCTGGCCGGCGGTGTCCGCGTCCAGCACGTCGATGATCCGCATCCACTGCCGGCGCAGCATCGCCCGGATGAACAGCGACACCAGGAGCAGCCCGAGGGCGAGCATCGGCGAGAACGTCGCCAGCAGCGCGGTGGCGGCGAGCGCGCTCACCATCCGGAACACGAGTTCGAGCTGGCCCGCGGCGGCGCTGCCGGCCGACCGGTCCCGGCCGAGGCCCATTCCACCGTCCACCACCCGGGAGGCACGGTCCTGGAAGCTCCGGCCCTCCAGGTGGTCGAGGCCGGGCAGGTCGGCGGCGAGCGTGCGCAGCCCGGCCCGCAACCGGCCGTCAATGCGTTTCACGACCAACGCGCGCACGGCCGTCAACACCAGCCAGACCGCGTGGTCGACCAGGAACAGCCCGGCGACCAGACCCGCCGCCCCGAGCACCTGCCGATCGGAGTGTCCGGCGCCGAACACGGCGACCAGATGGCCCACCGACAGTGCCTGTGCGGTCGGCACCGCCGCACGGATGAGCTGCAGGATCACGAGCATCCCGGCCGGCGCGACGCCGGCGTCGGACAGCAGGCGCAGCAACCGGATCCGTGCCGACGTCACCCTCGAGGCCGCCGTGAGACGTCGCCGCATCAACAACACTCCCCCGTCCATCGACTGTTGTTGATAGTCACGATGTCAGCGAGCGGCAACCTGTTATCCGACCGAACGGCGTCGGGCGCGCGGCGGGTGGGCATCCCGCAGGTCCCGGCGCCGCCGGGGTGACCGACGGATGACGTCGCCGCCTCGGGTGCCCGATCCCGGTCACCAGTTCGGCGGCTCGATCTCTATCGACCCGCGTAACCGGCGCTGCATCAGCTGGGTCTCCGGATGGTTCGGCCGGAAGACCGTCCGATACTGCTGTTCGAGTTCCTGTCGAAGACCGTGCGCCTCGGCGGGCGCACCCGTGTTCTCCAGATCCAGCGACAGGTTGTTCCGGCAGACCACGACCTGCGGATGTTCCTCACCGAAGATGGCCGTCAGGCCGGCGAGGGCCTCCCGGGTGTACCTCAGCGCCTCCTCGTACTCGCCGGCAACCGCGAGGTCGTTCGCAAGGTTGATCTTGGAGCAACACGTGTAGCGTACGGCTGTCAGGCCTCGATCCAGCCGTGCGACCGCGCGAGATCGACGATCCGCTGGCGTACCTGCAGGATCTGGGCGCCGGTCAGCGACGGCACGTGCTGGAGGAGTGTCTCCGTCACCTCGGTGGTGAACTCACGGGGCGCGAGCACGTCGCACATCCCGTCGTCGTCACCCGCGACCGCCGTCCTGAAGCGCCCCTCCGAACTGGCCGCCGGGGTGTCCGGTCGGGGTGCCGCCTGGCCCTCCACGATCCGAACCGTGGCGACCTTCAGTCCGCGGTCGCCCTCCTCCACCTCGTACTCGACGTGCATCCCCGGATGCACCAGGTGCCGCTTCTCCCCGAAGTCGTTCGCGTGGACGAAGACGTCCTCCCCGCCACCGAACGGTGCGATGAATCCGTAGCCCCGGACCTCGTCGAAGCGCAGAACCTTACCGACCGCCACCACAACCACCACCTACAACAGGACACGCCAACAACGACAGGCCGGGATCGCCACCGCCGGACGCCGTCCGAGACGGCGACAAGGGCGGCCCGGTCCCAGCCCGGTCACGATACCGCCCGGCCGGACCCCTACCCACCCCTATCCTCGCGACCGACCACGGGTGGGAACGGTAGGGGGAGCCGCCGCTTCCGGCTACCGCTCGTCGATGGATCGGGCTCGGTCCCCTCCTGCCGTGCCGGCTGTTCCGCGACGGCTCGGCGGCCCGAACCCCGCGTCGCGGCAGCGTACCGCCGTGGCAGGGACGTTTCGGCGCGCCAGGCGGAGGGCAAATGCATGGGCGTCGCACCCCTCGAGGCTTGGAGGCACCAAATGGCCGTCGGCGGCATTATCTCCGCGATCATCGTGGGTCTGATCATCGGCGCGCTCGGACGCCTGGTCGTACCCGGAAAACAGAACATCCCGATCTGGCTGACCCTGCTGATCGGCGTCGTGGCCGCCCTGCTGGGCACGGCCATCGCCCGTGGCGCGGGCCTGTCCGACACCAGTGGCATCGACTGGGTCGAGATCCTCATCCAGGTGGTGCTCGCCGCGCTCGCCGTCGCTGCCGTCGCCGGCTTCTACGGCCGGCGGCGCATCACACACTGACCGGTCCGCTTTCCCGTCTCGGCGGGGC